>JAEZXX010000026.1 GCA_023419535.1 Pseudomonadota bacterium
CGCCCCCCGGGCGGCGTGGGGGCCCAGCCGACCGGGGCGTAGATCCGGCACGAGCGTCGCGCCCGGACGCGCGAAGGCCGGGTCGGCGGCGCAGATCAGCAAGGGCTGGCAGCCGTTTCGCAGCACGTCCAGCGCCCTGTCGAGGCAGGCGCGCCCGGCGATCTCGATCAACGGCTTCGGCATCGCGCCGCCCATGCGCGAGCTTGCGCCGCCGGCGAGGACGAGGCCGGCGACGATCAAGCGACCGCTCGCGGGCGACCGAGCGAGGCGGCGAAGAGAACGCCGATCAGCGCGACCGCGCTCATCACGAACCCGACGAGCACGGGATGGCCGGCGACGGTCGCCGCGATCACCGAGACGAGCGCGCCGGTGCCGATCTGGAGCGCACCCGACAGGCCCGCCGCCGCGCCCGCCGCGTCCGGCCGCACGCTGACGGCGCCGGCGGTGGCGCTCGGGATCGTCAGGCCGTTGCCGAAGCCGACCATCATCATCGGGGCGAACAGGGTGAGGGCGTTCACCTGCCCGAGGGCGAAGAAGGCGAGCGTGGCGAGGCTCGCGCCGAGGCTGACGAGCGTCCCCGCCAGGATGAGCCGTCGCAGGCCCAGCCGCTCCGAGAGGCGCGCGGTGGAGAAGTTGCCGGTGATGTAGCCGACCGAGCAGAGCATGAACCACAGGCCGTAGGCCGCCGGCGTCATGTCCAGCACCTGCACCGCGATGAAGGGGGCCGAACCGAGGAAGGCGAAGAACACCGCCGAGGTGAAGGCCGAGGCCCCCGCATAGCCCCAGAAGGGCCCGCGGGCGAGCAGCGCGCGATAGGCGGCGAACTGCGCGGCCATCGAGCCGCCCCGCGTGCGGTTCGTCTCCGACAGGTCGAAGAGGAGAAGCAGGAAGGTGACGACGCCCACGCCGCCGAGCAGGATGAACACCCAGCGCCAGCCGAAGGCGGTGTCGATGACGCCGCCGATGGCCGGGCCGATCATGGGCGCGACGGCCAGGCCCATCGTGACGTAGCCGAGCATGGCGGCGGAGCGGTCGCGGTCGTAGAGGTCGCGCACGATGGCGCGCGACAGGACGATGCCGGCCGCGCTCGCCGACTGGACGACACGGCCGACGAGGAAGAGCTCCACGCTTCTGGCCAGGAGGCAGATCAGCGTTCCGACGAGAAATAGCGCGATGCCCCAGAGCATGACCGGGCGCCGGCCGTAGCGGTCCGACAGGGGACCGGCGACGAGCTGCAGGATCGCCATCGCACCGAGGTAGAGCGACAGGCCGAGCCCGACCGCCGCCGTCCCGGCGTCGAGATCGCCTGCGATCGAGGTCATCGAGGGCAGGAAGATGTTGATCGCCAGCGGCGAGAGTGCGGAGGCGACGATCAGCGTCAGAAGCATCGGCCGCCGCGCGGCGACCGGCGACGCGAGGGTTTCCGCGGGCTGGGGCGCCGCGTGGGCGCCCTCGCGTTCGAGCGTCGTGCGGTCGAGCATCAGGGGGCTCCCGGCGCCGCGGGCGGAATTCTGGCGACCGTCCGCTCGCGGTAGATGACGTAGATCCCGCTCGCGACCACGATGGCCGAGCCGACGAGATCGAGAAGCAGCGGCGGCTCGCCGAAGGCGACCGTGCTGAGGATGAAGGCGAAGACGAGAACCGCGTAGCGGAACGGCGCGACGACGCCGATCTCGCCGGTGCGCGTCGCCGTGGCGAGCGCCACGTAGGCGCAGGCGATGAAGCAGGCGGCGAGCGCCAGCGCGCCGAAGGTGGCGAGGCTTATGGGCCGCCAGCCGGCGAAGGGCAGGAGCGCCAGACCCAGCGCCATCACCGTGAAGGCGGTGACGGCGGCGACCGAGATCGAGGGCGTCGTCACGGGGATGGAGCGCACCACGAGGTCGCGCACGGCGCAGGCGAGGACGCAGGCGAGCACGGCGACGGAGTGGATGGTGAAGCCGTCCGTGCCCGGGCGCAGGATGACGAGGACGCCGGCCAGCCCCACCGCGATCGCCGTCCAGCGCCGCCAGCCGGGTCGCTCGCCGAAGAAGAAGACCGCGCCCAGCGTCACGACCAGCGGCAGCGCCTGCAGGATCGCGGTCGCGTTGGCGAGCGGCATGTAGACGAGCGCGGTGATGAAGGTGATCGTCGCGGCCCCGTCGGCGAGGGCCCGGATGCCGATGGGTCCGCGCAGCGAGGCGATCAGCTTCGGGCGTGGCCCCGGTCCGCGGAACGTCGCGAGAGCGTACAGCAGCGCACCGGCCATCGCCCCGCGCACCGCCATGATCTGCGCCGGGGCGATCTCGGACGTCGCGAACTTCACCAGCGCGTCGTTCACCGAGAAGGCGGCCATCGCGGCCAGCATCAGGAGGCTGCCCTTCGCATTCGCGGACAGGGCGGCGGGACGGGCGAGCGGCAGGAAGGACAAGGGTTCGCAGGAGTCTTCAGAGCGGATCGGAACGATCCTCGCGATCGTCAGTCTACCTTAGAACGTTGCGCGCGGGAGCGGAACCACCACGTGCCGCGCGAGCGGTAAAATCTGGCGGAGGCTCGACCTCCGGGACGGCCTTCCGCGAGGCTGATCCGGGGGGCGGGCCGGAGCATGGAACGGCGAAGGACGAAGAAGGCCGTCGCGGTGCACCGCGACGGCCTTTTTCCGAAAGCGCTCGGGCTTGCGATCAGCGGGTGCCGCGACCCACGATCGCGCCGGCCGTGCCGCCGAGAAGCGCACCGCCGACCGCGCCGCCGCTGCCGCCGATCGCATTGCCGACGACCGCGCCGCCGGCGCCGCCGATGCCCGCACCGGCCAGCGTGCGCTCGGTCTGCGTGCAGCCGGTGGCGATCAGGAGGGCGGCGGACATGCCCAGGATGGATTTCAGCGACTTCGACATGGAGTTCCTCTCGGACAGATGATCGATCAAGGGTGTCCCTCAGCGCCCCAACGGGAAGCGGCGCGCCCCGTTCCCGCTATGGCTGCGAATGCGGTCAAAAAGATGAGAGATCGAGAGGCGTTCGTCAGGAGGCGTTCGACGGGCCGCGCAGGGTCATCGTCACCGGGCCGACCAGCGGATCGTAACGGGCGCGCAGTTCCTCCGGATAGCGGATCGACATCGAATGGATGAGGTCGCCCCGGAAGATGTAGCGCTCGTAGAAGATCTGCCCGTCGCGATAGCCCGAGACCACCGCCCAGCGCTGGCCCGCCCGGCTGTAGGTGACGTCGTCGTCCAGCGCCCGTCCGGCGACCACCGAGCGCGGCGTCTCGCCACCCGCGTTGTGGCGTGCATAGACGAAGAGATTGGCGCCCTCGGGCGAGACCCAGCCGAGCCCGTCGCCTTCGACGGGCGCTTCCAGCGGCTGGGGGAAGGCGTCGGACGGGAAGGTCGCCGTCGTCCCGAACCGCTCGTTGCGGTAGGTCGTCTCCTGCCCGAAGGCGGGCGCGAGCGATCCCGCCAGCCCGAGAAGGGCGGCGAGTGCGAGGCCGACGATGCGTGTCATGACTATCCTCCGGTCATGCTCATATGCCGGGAGACGGCCGGACGGCGGGTCTCGCGGTCTATGATGAAGTCATGTCCCTTCGGCTTCCTGGCGATCGCCCGATCGATCGCGTCCTTCAACAGATCGTCCCCTTCCGAGGCGCGCATGGGCGCGCGAAGGTCGACCGCGTCTTCCTGCCCGAGACACATGAAGAGCGTGCCCGTGCAGGTGACGCGAACCCGGTTGCAGCTCTCGCAGAAATTGTGCGTCATCGGCGTGATGAAGCCGAGCCGGCCGCCGGTCTCGGCGACCTGGACGTAGCGCGCCGGGCCGCCGGTGCGGTGCGCGCTCTCGGCCATCGTGTAGCGCGCCGACAGGCGCTCGCGCACGAGCGAGAGCGGCAGATAGCGGTCGGTGCGGTCCTCGTCGATCTCGCCGAGCGGCATCGTCTCGATGACGGTGAAGTCCATGCCGCGGCCGTGCGCCCACTCCATCATCGAGGCGAGTTCGCCCTCGTTGAAGTTCCTGAGCGCCACCGCGTTGATCTTCAGCGACAGGCCGGCGCGCTGCGCGGCGTCGATGCCTTTCAGGACGGCGGCGAGGTCGCCCCGGCGGGTGATGTGCCTGAACTTGTCGGGATCGAGCGTGTCGAGCGAGACGTTCAGCCGCTTGACGCCGCAATCGGCGAGTTCGTCCGCGAACTGCGCGAGCTGCGAGCCGTTGGTCGTCAGCGTCAGCTCGTCGAGCGCGCCGGAGGCGAGATGCCGCGAGAGCGAGCGCACCAGGCTCATCAGGTTCTTGCGCACCAGCGGCTCGCCGCCCGTGAGGCGCAGGCGCTTCACGCCCTTCTCGATGAAGGCGCTGGAGAGCCGGTCGAGCTCCTCCAGCGTCAGGAGATCGCGCTTGGGCAGGAACTGCATGTTCTCGGCCATGCAGTAGGTGCAGCGGAAGTCGCAGCGGTCGGTGACGGAGACGCGCAGATAGGTGATCCGCCGGCCGAACGGGTCGATCATCGAGGCGGCGCCCTGCGGCCGCGGCTTGATATCGATGACCTGGCTGCTCACAAGCGGTAGTCCTGAGATGTTCGGGGCGAACGAAAAGCGAATGTGGAAGCGCCGCGCCCTCCGGTCAAGCCGAACGCCGCCGCAACTTACCGGGATGATCCGCGATGTCACAGATCGAAGCGCCGAGCGAACTGAGGGTGTCGACCGACCGCCGCACCCTGCGACTGCGGCGGGAGGGCGCCCCGGAGGAGAGCTTCTCGGCCGAGTTCCTGCGCGTCCTGTCCCCGTCCGCGGAGGTGCAGGGGCACGGACCGGACGAAAGAAAGACCATCGGCGGCAAACGAAACGTCTCGATCGCCAATCTCGTGCCGGTCGGGCACTACGCCATCCGCATCGTCTTCGACGACGGCCACGACACGGGCCTCTACACCTGGGCCTATCTCGACGAACTCGCAGCCGAGCGCGAGGCGCGCTGGGCGCAGTATCTTACCGAGCTGGACGAGAAGGGGCTGTCGCGCGACGCCTGAGCGCCGTCTCCGCGGTGGCATGTTGCAGACGGACGGCGGGGGCCTCTCGTTCGCCCGGCCTCAGCCGGGCCGGGAGATCAGACCCGGCGAGGCGATCAGCTGGGGCATCGAGAGATGCAGACGGGTTTCTCCCGCCCGCCCAGCACCATAGTCCAGGGCCGCGGGCCCTGCCCCCACGGCCGGGGTCGAGCGCGGCCTTGATCAGTAGATCGTCTGCGCCAGCCGCGCGGGCGCTTCGCGGTCGTAGGCGCCGGCGTCGAACGCCTCGTCGGTGGCCGCCAGCATCCGTCCGGCCGAAGGCAGCGCGCCCTTCGTCACCTGCGCCTCGGCGCTCCAGAGCCGCGAGCGCACGATCGCCTTCTGGCACTGGAAGTAGACGCTCTCGACCGCGACCCGGACGACGGAGCGCGGCAGCTTGCCGTTCATCGAGAAGCGCGAGAGGAGCGTCGGGTCGACCGAGATCTCGGCCCGCCCGTTGACCCGCAGCGTCTCGCCGAGGCCGGGGACGAGGAAGATCAGCGCGATCCTCGGATCGCGCACGATGTTGCGCAGCGAATCGACCCGATTGTTGCCCGGCCGGTCCGGCAGGAAGAGCGTGCGTCCGTCCTCGTCGACCTCGACGAAGCCCGGCGGGTCGCCGCGCGGCGAAGCGTCGAGCCCCTCCGGCCCGGCGGTCGCGAGGACGACGAAGGGCGAAGCCGCGATCAGCGCGCGATAGGCGTCGTTGACGAACGTGATCTCCTTGATGAGCGAGCGTGGGCTGGCCTCGCCATAGTGCCGGTCGAGGTCGTCGAGCGTCCGCAGGAGGTGATCCTCCCCGACCTCTCGCGCCCCGGCGGAGCTCATCCGGCCGCTTCCACGAGCTTGATCGATCCCTGCGGCACGAAGGGCGGCAGCCGGTCGAAGGCCGATCGCAGCGCGGCCGACCATCCGCCGGAGATCTGCGCGTAGTAGGGGTCGTCGAAGTCGAAGCGCTGCCGGTGGCCCGCGACGAAACTGTCGGTCCCGTAGATCTGCATGTCGAGCGGCAGGCCGACGGACAGATTCGACTTCAGGGTCGAATCGAAGGAGACGAGCAGGAGCTTGGCGACCTCGTTCAGGCTCATCGCCGGATCGTAGGTGCGCACGATGATCGGGCGGCCGTATTTGTGCTCGCCGATCTGGAAGAAGGGCGTGTCGGAGCCCGCCTCGATGAAATTGCCTTCCGGATAGATGAGGAAGAGGCGCGGACGCCCGCCGCGGATCTGGCCGCCGAGGATGAAGCTGCCGGCGAAGACGGGATCGTTGCCGCCGTTCATCGAGGCGTAGCCGATGGCCTCGCGCAGCGTCTCGCCCACGAGCTTGGCGGTCTGGAACATCGAGGGCTGTCGCAGGATTGCCGGATTGCGGTCGCCGGGCGCGGCGAGGCGCTCCTCCAGAAGCGAGATCGCCGATTGCGTGGTCGCGAGGTTGCCGGCCGACAAGAGGCACAGGAACCGCTCGCCCGGCACCTCGAAGGTCTTCATCTTCGACACGGTCGAGATGTTGTCGACGCCCGCGTTGGTCCGCGTGTCCGACATGAACACCAGCCCCTGGTCGACGAGCAGGCCAACGCAATACGTCATGGCTCGAACAGCCTCTTTCCATTCTCCCGGCCCGCCTTTCGCGAGCCGACAGGTCAGGTTCCGACAGGCACGCCGGCCATGCAAGCATGGTGAACGAGAATTCGTCATGCTGCGGCACGAATGCCGCATTCGATGGCGTCCCCGCTTGGGTGCCGAACCTCGAGGCTGGCGCGGGGCTTGGCCGGAACCGTCAGGCGTGGAAGCGGTAGACCTTGGCGATCTCGTTGGAGAGCCGGTTGTTGTCGAGGATCAGCCGCTCGAGGAACTCGTGCAGGCCGTAGTCGATGATCGCGCGGATGTCGGTGTTCTCCAGCCGCGCGGTGATCTCGCGCGCGGTGTCGTGGGCGGGGTGGCGCTCGCCGTAATGCTCCTCCAGCCAGCGCAGCGCCTCCTCGATGCAGTGGTAGGAGTAGGCGAGCGAGCGCGGCATCCGCCGGTTGAGGATCAGGAAGTCCATGATGTCGTGGCCCTTCGGCTCGGCTTCGTACTCCCAGGCGTAGGCGCGCTGCGCCGAGACCGAGCGCAGGATCGTGCCCCACTGGTAGTTGTCGAGGGGCGAACCGACGGAGGAGTGCTCGGGCAGGAGCACCCAGTACTTCACGTCCAGGATGCGGGCGGTCGAATCGGCCCGCTCGACGAAGGTGCCGAGATTGCAGAAGTGCAGGATCTCGTTGCGCAGCATGGTGCCGTGGAAGGAGCCGCGGATGAGCGCCGAGCAGCGCTTCACCAGCTCCAGCGTCGCGGGCAGGTCGTCGACGGGACGGGCGAGCTGCCGGCGCAGCAGCATCCAGCTCTCGTTGAGCGATTCCCAGGTCTCGCGGGTCAGCGCCGTTCGCACCATGCGCCCGTTGGTGCGCGCCACGGAGATCGAGGAGAGTACGCTCGACGGGTTGTCGAGGTCGCGCAGGAGGAAGTCGATGATCGCATCCGGATCGAGCGCCGGATGCTTGGCGCTGTAGGCGGCCTCGACGCCGGCCGAGACCAGGACCGAGCTCCATTCGTCGGGCTCGGAGGACAGGTTCGTCATCGACAGGCGCAGGCCGGCATCGATCAGGCGCGCCATGTTCTCGGCGCGCTCGATGTAGCGCTGCATCCAGAACAGTCCGCTTGCGGTTCGTCCGAGGAGGGGCATCGGATCACTTTTCGAGAGGTTGCGTCGGGGCGGCGGCGAGGGGCGTGGCGGCGCCTTACTCGTCGAGCACCCAGGTATCCTTCGTGCCGCCGCCCTGGCTGGAATTGACGACCAGCGAGCCCTCCTTCAGGGCCACGCGCGTCAACCCGCCGGGAATGATCTTCACCGTGTCCGAGACGAGCACGAAGGGCCGCAGGTCGACATGGCGCGGGGCCAGACCCTTCTCGACGAGGATCGGGACCGTCGAGAGCGCCAGCGTCGGCTGGGCGATGTAGTTGCCCGGACGGCTCCTGAGCTTCTCGGCGAAGGCCTCGCGTTCGGCCTTGGAGGCGGCCGGGCCGACGAGCATGCCGTAGCCGCCCGAGCCGTGGACCTCCTTCACGACGAGCTCGTGGAGATGGTCGAGGACGTAGGCGAGCTCGTCCGCCTCCGCGCAGCGATGGGTCGGCACGTTCTTCAGGATCGCCGGCTTGCCGGTGTAGAACTCCACGATCTCGGGCATGTAGGAGTAGATCGCCTTGTCGTCGGAGATTCCGGTGCCCGGCGCGTTGGCGATCGTGATCCCGCCGTTGCGGTAGACCTCCATGATGCCGGGCACGCCCAGGAGCGAATCCGGCTTGAAGGCGAGCGGGTCGAGATAGGCGTCGTCGACCCGGCGGTAGAGGACGTCGATGGGCAGGAACCCCTTGGTGGTGCGCATCTGGATGCGCCCGTCGACGAGCTTCAGATCGTCGCCCTCGACGAGCTCCACGCCCATCTGGTCGGCCAGGAAGGCGTGCTCGTAATAGGCCGAATTGTGGATGCCGGGCGTCAGGATCGCGATGCGCGGCGTGCCCTCGCAGGCGGCGGGCGCGACGGCACCGAGCGAGCGTCGCAGGTGGCGGGGATAGGTCTCGACCGGCCGCACGCGGTTCTGCGCGAACAGCTCGGGGAACATCTGCATCATCGTCTCGCGGTTCTCGATCATGTACGAGACACCGGAGGGCGTGCGCGCATTGTCCTCAAGGACGTAGAACTCGTCCTCGTCGGTGCGCACGATGTCGACGCCGATGATGTGGGTGTAGACCCCGCCCGGCGGCCGGAAGCCCACCATCTGCGGCAGGAACGCCTCGTTCCCCTCGATCAGCCGGGCGGGAACGATGCCGGCCTTCACGATCTCCTGGTCTTGATAGACGTCCTCCAGGAAGGCGTTTAGGCCCCGCACGCGCTGTTCGATGCCCTCCGCGAGCGTGGCCCATTCGCGGCCCGAGATGATGCGCGGAACGAGGTCGAAGGGGATGAGCCGCTCGGCCGCCTCCTTGTCCCCGTAGACGTTGAAGGTGATGCCGGTGCGGCGGAAGAAGCTCTCGGCCTCGCTGGCCTTGGCGACGAGCGAGGAGGGCTCCTGCCGGTCGAACCAGGACTGGAAGCGCCGATAGGGATCCCGGACCCCGTCCGGCGCCGAAAGCATCTCGTCGAATGGCATATGCGCAAACGCTCCTTCGTCGGAATCCGCCGGTGAGTAGAATGCGTCATCCGCGACGCTTGCCAAGAGGACGAGAGCCGTCGCGAGGCCGTCTTGGGCGATGTTTTTCGCGCTGCACATGGAATGGGCAGCGTCGCGCCAGCGGGGCAGGCGCCCCGTCGCGGCAGTCGCCGCCCCACCGGCAAGCCATTCTGCCTGGTCCTGTCAGACGCCGCGAAGCTTCCGTCCGGTCGGGCGAAGTGGAGTTGGACCTATTTTCTTTCGCAGTTGCGAAAGAGGCAGATCAAAGCCGATCCGGCCAAGGTCACGGACGCTTGACCTTGGCGCCGGCCGCGTGCAAGCCTTCGATCCGCAAGTCGCCGCAAAGGCGCGGGGGAGGAAACATGGCCGACACGATCGACGGCTCCGGATCGCATCCGGAGGGCAAGCACTCACGCCGAAAATTCCTGACGGGGGCCGCCGGCGCGGGCGTCGCCGCCGCCGCGACGGTCGCCATGCCGAACGTGTCGCGCGCGCAGACGCAGACGCTGCGCTTCCAGAGCACGTGGCCCGAGCAGGACATCTTCCACGAGTTCGCGCGCGACTTCGTCAACCGCGTGAACACGCTGGCCAGCGGCCGGGTGGAGCTCCAGCTGCTTCCGGCCGGCTCCGTCGTGAACTCCCTCCAGCTGCAGGACGCGATCACGGCCGGCGCGCTCGACGGCGGCCACGGCGTCGCCGGCTACTGGTACGGCAAGAACAAGGCCTTCTCGCTGTTCGCGACGCCCCCTTCCATGGGCTGGAACGCCAACCAGATGCTCGGCTGGATCCGCTATGGCGGCGGGCAGGAACTCTATGACGAGCTGGTGCAGCAAGTGCTGGGCCTCAACCTCGTCGGCTATCTGTCCGGCCCGATGCCCAGCCAGCCGCTCGGCTGGTTCGCGAACGAGATCACCTCGCCCGACCAGCTCCAGGGCCTGAAGTACCGCACGAACGGCCTGGCGGCCGACATGTTTCAGAACATGGGGGTCGCGGTGACGATCATGGGATCGCCCGACATCGTGCCGGCCATGGACCGCGGGCTCCTCGACGGCGCGGAGTTCAACAACCCCTCTTCGGACCTGACGCTCGGCTTCCCCGACGTCGCCAACACCTACATGGTGCGCTCGCACCATCAGCCCTGCGAGTGCTTCGAGATCATCTTCAACAAGGCCAAGCACGACGCGCTCGGCGAGGAGGTGATCCAGATCCTGCGCTACGCCTCGGACGCGGCCTCCGCGGACATGGCCTGGAAGGCGATGGACCGGTACTCGGCGGACCTCCAGAAGATCCGCGACGCCGGCGTCACCGTCGTCGAGACGCCGGACGCCGTCCTGCAGGCGCAGCTCGATTCCTGGACGCAGGTCGTCGAGAGCCTCTCGGCCGACCCCTTCTTCGCCAAGGTCATCGAGAGCCAGAAGGCCTGGGTCCAGCGGGTCGTCGGCTTCGAGATGCAGTGGGAGGTCCCCCGCCGGGCCGCCTACGAGCACTTCTTCTCCGCCTGACGGTCGTCTGTGCCCGGCCGGCAGCCGCAAGTGCCAGTCGCGGCGGCCGGCCCCGTTCGATGAGCCGGGCGCGCTCCGTCTGAGACCGGACGGGGCGCGCCTTCATGAGGAGCCGCGCGTCCATCCGGCGTGCCGCGGGATCCATAACCCCAGATGCAGAAATTCCTGTTCGCCATCGACCGGCTGAGCGAGCTCGTGGGCAAGCTCTTCGCCTGGTCGGTCGTCCTCCTCACGGGCACCGTCTGCTACGAGGTGTTCGTGCGCTACGCGCTCGGCAGGCCCACGACCTGGGCCTACGACATGAGCTACATCTTCTACGGCACGCTATTCATGATGGCGGGGGCCTACGCGCTCTCGCGCAACAGCCAGGTGCGGGCCGACATCGTCTACCGCCTCCTGCCGGTTCGCTGGCAGGGCGGGCTCGATCTCGTCCTCTACATCCTCTTCTTCTTTCCCGGCGTCATCGCCTTCGTCTACTCAGGATACGGCTTCGCCGCCTTCTCCTGGATGATCGGCGAGCGCTCGGTGGCCAGCCCCAACGGGCCGCCGCTCTACCACTTCAAGTCGCTCATCCCGATCGCCGGCTTCTTCCTGCTCCTGCAGGGCATCGCGGAGACCATCCGCGCCTTCACGGCCCTTCGCACCGGCGTCTGGCCGCCGCGACGGCACGACGTGGAGGAACTCGACGCCAAGCTCGCCGCGCAGGTGGAGGACGGCACGCTCACGCAAGGTGCCGATCTGAGGAACAAGCTGTGACCAATCCCGAAATCGGCATCCTGATGCTGGTGGTGTTCATCTTCGCCATCCTGCTCGGCTTCCCCATCGCCTTCACCCTCGTCGCGCTCTCGGTGTTCTTCGGCTACCTCGCCATCGGCGACACGATCTTCCCGCTCCTGGTGCAGCGCACCTACGGCGTGATGTCGAACGACGTGCTGATCTCGATCCCGCTCTTCCTCTTCATGGGCTACATGATCGAGCGGTCGAACATCCTCGGGCGCCTCTTCCACTCGCTGCAGCTCGCCGCGCGCGGCATGCCCGGCTCGCTCGCCGTGGCGAGCCTCCTCACCTGCACCCTCTTTGCGACGGCCACCGGCATCGTCGGCGCCGTCATCACGCTGATGGGGCTCCTGGCGCTGCCGGCCATGCTGAACGCGGGCTACGACAAGCGCCTCGCCACCGGCGCGATCTGCGCCGGCGGCACGCTCGGCATCCTGATCCCGCCCTCGATCATGCTGATCCTCTACGGGGCGACGGCCGGGGTCTCGGTCGTGCGCCTCTACGCGGCGGCGCTGATCCCGGGCCTCGTGCTCTCGGGCTTCTACATCGTCTTCGTCATCGTACGGGCCTATCTGAACCCCAGTCTGGCGCCCAAGCTTCCGGACGAGGCCTACAACGTTCCCAAGCGCGAGATCGCCAAGAACGTCCTCGTCTCCTTCGTGCCGCTCGCGGCCCTTATCTTCTCGGTGCTCGGCGCGATCCTCTTCGGGCTGGCCACGCCCCACGAGGCGGCGGGCATCGGCGCGCTGGGCGCGGTGCTGCTGGCGCTCTGCTACCGGGCGCTGACCTTCGAGAAGTTCAAGGAATCGGTGTTCCTGACGGCCCGCTCCTCCGCCATGGTCTGCTGGCTCTTCGTCGGCTCCTGGATCTTCGCGTCGGTCTTCGCGCTTCTGGGCGGGCAGGCGGTGATCGCGGGCTGGTTCGAGGCGATGGACCTGACGCCGCTGCAGTTCCTGCTTCTGACGCAGCTGATCATCTTCCTGCTCGGCTGGCCGCTGGAATGGACGGAGATCATCGTCATCTTCGTGCCGATCTTCCTGCCGCTTCTGGCCATCTACGACATCGACCCGCTGTTCTTCGGCATCCTCGTGGCGCTGAACGTGCAGACGGCTTTCATGTCGCCGCCCATGGCCATGTCCGCCTTCTACCTGAAGGGGGTCGCGCCGAAGGGCGTGGAGCTGGTCGACATCTTCTGGGGCATGGTGCCGTTCCTGATCATCGTGCTCTTCACCATGGTGCTCTACTACGTCTTCCCGGGCATGGGCTCCTGGCTGCCGACCGTGCTCTACGGACGGTGAGAACACGGCCGCGCTCTTCCCGGGCGCGGCCGGGCTGTCCGGACGGCCGGTCCGTTCTGGAAACACGAAAAAAGGGGCGGGTCCGCTTCGCCGGACCCGCCCTTACATGTCGTCCCGCGACATTGAGAGCGCCGACCCGTCCGTTCGGACGCACGAAGGTCGCTCAAGCCTTCTGAGCGGCGCATCGCCCGGAGATCGATTCCGATCTGCGGGCCGATGCCGTAACCGGCGCGGTCGGCCGTCGAACCTGCCGGACGGCTCGTCTCCCGAAGGGCTGAGGCGGATGGGCGCTGTCGCCCGAAGCGCTACTGGATCAGGCCGGCGACGTAGCCGTAGGCGAGGCGCCCGGCCTCCTGCCCGTAGGAGACGACGGCCCGTCCGGCATCCGATGCGTAGCCGAGAGCCATGTCCCAGGCGCGCTGCATGAAGGGCGCCTGCTCGACGGCGGCCTGCGCCAGAAGCGGGGCCTCGCGCACGGTCTGGCCCGCCCGCACGACCCGGACGCGACCGATTTCCTGGCCGGCGGTCACGGGTGCGTCGACCGAGGGCGTCTCGTCGACGAGGATCTCGAACTCGCCTTCCGTTCCGCGCGCGGCGAGGACGGTGAGGTCCTCTGCCGGCGCCAGGGCGACCGTGGGCGCCAGCCCGCCGCGCACGTTCGCCTGCGCCGCCGCCGCGCCTGCCGCGAGGACGACGTGGTCCTGGAAGCTGCGCAGGCCCCAGGTCATCATCTTGCGCGCTTCCTCCGCGCGCTCGTTCACGGACTGCATACCGTTCATCGCCATGACGATGCGGCGGCCGTTCTCCTGCGCCGAGGCGACGAGGCCGTAGCCGGCCTCCGAGGTGTGGCCGGTCTTCAGCCCGTCCGCGCCGAGCGCCAAGAGCGGGTTGCGCGAGCGCTGGGTGATGCCGTTGAAGGTGAACTCGGTCTCGCTGAAGAGCGGATAGCGATCGGGATAGTCGCGAATCAGGTGCTCGGCGAGGACGACGAGGTCCCGCATGGTCACGTGCTGTCCGGGGTCGGGCAGGCCGTGCGGATTGGTGAAGTTCGAGCCCGTCAGGCCGATCTCGGCGGCGCGCTGGTTCATCAGCTGCGCGAAGGCCTCCACCGATCCGGCGATGCCCTCGGCCGCGACGATGGTCGCGTCGTTGCCCGACTGGATGGCGATGCCCTTGATGAGGTCTTCGACGCTGACGGTCGAGTTCAGCGGCAGGAACATCGTCGACCCGCCGGAGGCTGCGCCGCCCGTGCGCCAGGCGTATTCGGAGACCGCGAAGGTGTCCGTCGGCGACAGCCGGCCTTCTTCCAGTTCATGGAAGATGACCGCGATGGTCATCAGCTTGACGAGGCTCGCCGGCGGCACGGCGCGGTCGGCGTCCTTCTCGAACAGGATCGTGTCCGTGTTGAAGTCGACGAGGATCGCCGTCGGCGCGGTCGTGTCGAAGCCTTGTGCGATCGCCGCTGGCGCGGCCGAGAGGAACAGGGCGGACGCGATCATTGCGGCGCAGACGGCGGACCGGTGGGCGTTCGTCCTCATCCGCATGGCATTGACCCTTTCGCGGCCGGCGAATCACGCCGTCCGTCTGTCCTTCGCGCGGGATCGTGGCCAAGAAGACCCGGCCCGTCAAATCAAGGTCGCGCGAAGCTTGCGCGAAGATTTCCGGCTACATTTTCCTTGATGTCGGAAGCCCTTGCTTGCGAAGGGAGAACGAACAATCTTCGTTGATGGGGCGGACAGGCGCCGGTCGAGGGACGGGCGCAAGGAGCGGCAGCATGGCGGGACGCAAGAGCAGAAGGGTGCAGCGGCAGGTGGCCGCTCTGCCGCTGCGCGTCGCGCCGTCGGGCGAGACGGAGGCCCTCCTCGTCACCTCGCGCCGGACGCAGCGCTGGGTCCTTCCCAAAGGGAATTTGATGAGGGGCAAGAGCGAAGCCAACGCGGCCGCCATCGAGGCGGCCGAGGAGGCGGGGGTCGAGGGAGCCGTGCGCAAGGAGCCGCTCGGCAGCTACGACTATTGGAAGCGCCGCTCGCTGTGGTTCGAGCTCTGCCGCGTCGACGTCTTCCCGCTCATCGTCACCGCAGAGCGGAAAGCCTGGAAGGAGAAGGGCGAGCGCGAGCGGGCCTGGGTGCCGCTCCGCCTCGCCTCGCGCATGGTCCTCGAGCCCGGTCTTCAGACGCTCCTGCGCGAGCTCGCCGGGGACGAGGGCTTCGCCCGGTCCCTGGCGGAGAAGAAGCGGGTTTCGGTCGCCGATCCGCGCACCGCCTGAGGGCGGCGCTCCGGCATCGCGCGCGGCTCCGCGCTCGGACCTTTCCGTCCGGCTCGCCCGCTCCATCTCCGCCTGCCCGCCACGCACGATCTCCGAGCCTTCCGCATTGTCAGACCGAACCATACCCGAGGAGGCGCGCGCGCTCTGGATCACGGCCGCCGGTGAATGCGAGCTGCGGGCCGAAGCGCTGCCGGTCCCCGGGCCGGACGAGGTCGTCCTAGAAAGCCTGTTCGGCGCGATCAGCCGGGGAACGGAGCGCCTGATCTTCGAGGGCCGCGTTCCGCCGGCCGAGTACGAGCGCATGCGCGGACCCCGCCAGGCCGGCGATTTCCCCTTTCCGGTCAAATACGGCTACGCCCTCGTCGCCCGCATCGTCGAAGGACCGGACGAGCGAATCGGCCAGACCGTCTTCTCGCTCCATCCGCATCAGGACCGCGCGGTCGTCGGGTCGGGCGAGGTCGTCCGCGTGCCGGACGCCGTGCCCGCCGCCCGCGCCGTCCTCGCCGCCAACATGGAAACGGCGCTGAACGTCGTCTGGGACGCCGGGATCGGCCCCGGCGACCGGGTCGGGATCGTCGGCGGCGGGCTGGTCGGCCTTCTCTGCGGCTGGCTGACGGGCCGCATTCCCGGCGTCGAGACCTGCCTCGTGGACGTCGACCCTTCGCGCGCGTCCGTCGCCGCCGCGCTCGGCATCGGCTTCGCCCCGCCGGATGGCGTCGCGCAAGACTGCGACGTCGTCCTGCACCTGTCGGGTCGCGGGGAAGGGCTCGGAACGGCCGTCGCCATGGCGGGCTTCGAGGCGCGGATCGTCGAGGCCAGCTGGTACGGGGAAGGCGAGGTGCCGGTGGCGCTCGGAGGCGCCTTCCACTCGCGGCGCCTGTCGATCGTCGCCTCGCAGGTCGGAACGGTGCCTCCCGGACGCCGCGCCCGATGGACGACCCGGCGACGCCTGGAGGCGGCGCTGTCGCTTCTGGCCGACGACCGGCTCGACGTCCTCATCTCGGGCGAGACGCCCTTCGGCGAACTCGCGGCCGCCTATCACGGGATTCTGACCGCATCCCGAACGCTGTGCCACCGTATACGCTACGTCTGAACGAGGAGACGCCCATGTACGCCGTCGAGGTCCGCGACCACATCATGATCGCCCATTCCCTGCCCGGGGAGGTCTTCGGGCCCGCACAGGGGCTGCATGGCGCGACCTTCGTCGTCGATGCGGCCTTCTTCACCGAGGAGATCGACGCGGACGGGCTCGTCGTCGACATCGGCCTCGCCTCGACGGCCCTCTCGGCGATCCTGAAGCCGCTGAACTACGCCAATCTCGACGAGGTCCCCGAGTTCAAGGGCAAGACGACGACGACCGAGTTCCTGTCGCGCCACGTCTTCGACCGGCTGAAGGCCGCGATCGGCGAGGGCAAGCTCGGCGAAGGGGGGCGGCGCGTGAAGCGTCTTCGCGTCCAGCTGCACGAATCGCACATCGCCCGGGCCTGGTACGAGGCCGCTCTTTGAGGCGGGTCGTCTTCGCGATCCCCGGAGACATCGAGACGGCGACCGGCGGCTACGCCTACGACCGGCGGATGATCGCCGAACTCTCCGGGCTCGGCTGGGACGTCGAGACGCTGCGGCTTCCGGCGGGCTTCCCGGCACCGAGCGAGCGCGATCTGACCGAGACCGGCGCGGCTCTCGCCGGACTTGCGGACGCAACGACGGTCCTCGTCGACGGCCTGGCCTTCGGCGCGATGCCGGAGATCGCGACGGCGGAGCAGGATCGTCTGCGGCTCGCCGCGCTCGTCCACCATCCGCTGGCCTTGGAAACCGGTCTGAGGCGGGAGGAGGCCGCGCGGCTGCGCGCCAGCGAGACGGCGGCGCTCGCCTGCGCCCAGCTCGTCGTCTCCACCAGTGAGACGACCGGGCGCGAGCTCGTCGCGCGCTTTCGCGTCCCGGCCGATCGCCTTCGCGTCGTGCCGCCGGGAACCGAGCGGGGTCCGCCTGCGCCCGGCGGCGGTCGGCCGCCGGTGATCCTCGCCGTGGGCTCGCTCACCCCGCGAAAAGGCTACGACATCCTCGTCGAGGCGCTGGCCTCGCTGGCCGATCTCGACTGGCACTGCCGGATCGTCGGGAGCCGGGAGCGCGACCCGGCCTTCGCGGCCCGGATCGCCGCGGCGATCGAAGACCGGGGCCTGTCGGACCGCGTCGTCCTTCTCGGCGAAGCGGTCGATCCGCGGGCCGAGATGGCGCGCGCGGACCTTTTCGCGCTCGCCACGCGCCACGAGGGCTACGGCATGGTCTTCGCCGAGGCGATGACGCAGGGGCTGCCCGTCGTCTCCTGCGCGGCCGGGGCGGTGCCCGAGGTCGTGCCGGGGACGGCCGGCATTCTCGTGCCGCCGGACGACGGACCGGCTTTCGGCGCGGCGTTGCGCCGGCTTCTGACGGACGAGAGCGAGCTGCGGGCGAAGGCGGCCGGAGCGCTCGAGGCCGGCACCCGCCTGCCGGACTGGGAAGGATCGGCGCGCCGCCTTTCGGCCGCCCTGGAGACCATGAACGCATGAGCGGTTTCGACGTCGACTGGCTGACCCTTCGCGAACCGGCCGACCACGCGGCGCGCGACGAGAGCCTCCTTCGCCGCGTTCGCGAAACGCTGAACGCCGACGGCGGCGGGCGGGTCGTCGATCTCGGCTCGGGCACCGGATCCACGGTGCGTGCGCTGGCTCCCGGCCTGTCGGTGCGCCCGTCCTGGCGCCTCGTCGACAACGATCCGGTGCTCCTCGCCGCGGCGCGCGCCCGGCTCTGCGACCACGCCGTCGAGACCGTCGAGGCCGACCTGATGGACATCGAAGCCCTGCCGCTCGACGGCGCCGGCCTCGTGACCGCCTCGGCGCTGTTCGACCTCGTCTCGCGCGACTGGCTGGAGCGCTTCGCGGCCGCGCTCGCCGGGCGGGGGATCGGCCTCTACGCCGCGCTGTCCTACGACGGGCGGATCGGGTTCGAGGACGGCTATCCGGCCGACGAAGCGGTGGTGCGCGCCTTCAACGCGCACCAGACCGGCGACAAGGGGTTCGGCCCGTCGCTCGGCCCCGCCTCGCCGCAGGGCCTGCGCGATGCGTTCGCGGCCGAAGGCTTCGCGGTCGAGGAGGCCGACAGCCCTTGGCGCCTCGCGCCGGGTCCGCTCCGCGCGCAGTTCCTGAGCGGCGTCGCTTCGGCGGTGGCGGAGACCGGCTCGGTCGAGACGGGGACGCTGCGCGGGTGGCTTTCGCACCGTCAGGTGAGCGGCGGCTCGATTCTCGTCGGCCATCGCGACGTCCTCGCGACTCCGCCCGACCGGTCAAGTCGCGGCAAATAAACGCACGCCGGACGCGTCCAAATGTCGCCCACACGCGAATATGACGGATGGGCGACGGAAAATCCGACACCATATGCATGAGGAATGGGCACTCATGCCCGAACAGTCGTTCCGCTGAAGGGCCGGACGGGGGGAAGTGCTTTGAACCGCATGGACAGAATTGAACTTCCTCGCCCGTCCGACGCCGAAGCGGCTCTCGGCGGTGCGGCCGTCCGCTGCGAGCGCGCCAGCGCCGAACTGCGGGCCGGGCGACCCGTGGTCCTGGAGGGCGACGGCGAGCGCATCGCCGTCCTGGCGCTCGATGCGGCATCCCCGGACGTCTTCCGCCTCTTCGCGGTGGTCGCCGGCAACGATCATTCGCTGTTCCTGACGGCTCAACGGGCCCGCGCGCTCGGCGTCGAGACGGACGAGGGGCTCCTCGTTCCGCTCGCAGACCTGAACTATGACGACGCCTGCCGGCTCGCCTACACGCGCAACGCCGCGGTGCCGGCCGCGTCGGGCGCCGCGACCTGGCTGGAACGGGAGGCCGCGGCGCTGGCGCGGCTGTCGCTGCTGCTGCCGGCCATGATCGTCTCGCGCCACGCGGCAGGAGCCCCGGAGCTCGGCGGCGCGCTGCGCGTGAAGACCGGCGACCTCGTCGAGGCCTATGGCGGGCGGGCGCAGGAGTTCGAGATCGTCGCGCGCACCGTCGTTCCTCTGAAGGGCATCGAGGCGGCGGAGTTCGTCGTCTTCCGCGGCGGCTTCGCGCAGCGCGACCAGGTGGCGATCGTCGTGGGCGATCCCGATCCGCGCCAGCCCGTGCCGGTGCGCGTCCACTCCTCCTGCCTGACGGGCGATCTCTTCGGATCGCTCAAATGCGACTGCGGCGACCAGCTCCGCCGCAGCCTCTCGGCGATGGAGGCGGCAGGGGGCGGGGTGTTGATCTATCTCGACCAGGAGGGGCGCGGCACGGGAATCGCGGCCAAGATGCGGGCCTACGGCTTCCAGTGCGAAGGCCTCGATACGGTCGACGCGGACGCCGAGCTCGGTTTCGGCACCGACGAGCGGCGCTACGAGGCGGCCGTCGCGATGCTCCTGGCGCTCGGCTACACGCGCATCGACCTGATGACCAACAACCCGACCAAGATCGCGCACCTGCGCGCCGGCGGGATCGAGGTCGTCGGTCGCACGCCCGCCATCGGCGAGGTGACGAACGAGAACCGCAACTACCTGCGCACCAAAGCCGCGCGGGCCGGACACATGATCGATGTCGACGCTCTCGGAACCAAGTAGCGCCCCGGTCCGCGCGCTCGGCGGCTCGTTCGTTCCGAGCGCGGCGCTCAAGCGGGCCGGCGCCGGAGACTCTGCGGCGCCCGTCCCGGGCCGCCTCGCGGCGAGCGCGGTCCTGACCCTGGGCGCCGGCTTCGTCCTGCTCGTCGCCTTCGGGGCGGGAATTGTCGCCATCTCGGACTTCGGCTGGCGCTTCCTGCCGCCGGCGCTCCTGGTCTACGGGGCGATCGCCGGCTTCGCCTATGCCGGGCTCGGCCACCATCCGCATGCGCGCTTCGGCGCGCCCAACGTCGTCACCACCCTGCGGGCGGTCGCCACCGCCCTCTTCGCCGGCCTCGTCCTCGACGCCGGCCAGATCGCCGGAGGGCCCCGTGAAATCTGGGCCTGGACGTTCGCGGGGATCGCGCTCGCCGCTCTTCTCCTCGACGGGGTCGACGGCTATCTCGCACGGCGGCTGAAGCTGCAGTCGAGCTTCGGCGCGCGCTACGACATGGAGGTCGACGCGCTGCTGATCCTCCTTCTGTCGATCCTCGCCTTCGCGCTCGGCAAGGCCGGTGTCTTCGTCCTCGCCATCGGGCTGATGCGCTACGCCTTCCTGGCCGGGCAGTTCGTCTGGCCGTGGCTGGCGGGCGAACTGCCGCCCTCGATGCGGCGCAAGGCGGTGTGCGTCCTCCAGGCCGCCGTTCTCGGCGCGATCATCACGCCGGTGGTCGAGCCTCCGCTGTCCAGCGTCGCGGCGCTCGTCACCGTCGCCTTCCTCGCCTGGTCCTTCGCCGTCGACATTCTATGGCTCCGCCGCAACCGGCCGGCCGCCCGAGGGTGACCGGCCGCATCGCGCCTTTCCTCGGGCTCGCCCGCTCGCTCGTCGTCTATTACGGCATGCCCTGGCGCCGCCGTGGTCTCGCCCGTCTCTATGCGGGGCTGGTGCGGGAGGGCGATCTGGTCTTCGACATCGGCGCCCATGTCGGCAACCGGACGCGCACGCTGCACTCGCTCGGCTGCACGGTGGTCGCCGTGGAGCCGCAGCCGCTCCTGATCGAGACGTTGCGGCGCACTCTGCCGAAGACGCGTGCGACGCTCGTCGAGAAGGCCGTCGGACGCGAGCCGGGCCGGGCGACCTTGCGGATTTCCAGCCGGCATCCGACGGTCTCGACGCTGTCGGCCCGCTGGATCGAGACCGTCGGGAAGACCGAGGGGTTCGGCGCCGTGGCCTGGGACCGCGAAGCCGACGTGGAGGTCACCACGCTCGACGCGCTGATCGCCGAGTTTGGGTGCCCCGCCTTCTGCAAGATCGACGTTGAGGGGCTGGAGGCCGAGATCCTCGCCGGGCTCTCCCAGCCGATCGGCCTCGTGGCCTTCGAAGCGCTGGCGGAGGCGGCCGACGTGACGCGCGCCTGCGTCGACCGGCTCGGCCGACTCGGGACCTACCGGTTCAATTTCGTCGCGGGCGAGGGGGCGGCGCTGGTCTTTCCCGAATGGCTCGACGGGCCGTCGATCCTGGCGGCCACGCAGGAGAGGGGCCAGGGCGACATCTACGCGCGCCTGGAGGCCTGAAGCGCGGTCAGGCCGCCGAACTCGGCGCCTCGCGCCCCTCCGGGGCCTGCGACGATCCGGCCTTCGCCCGGCCCCCCGGCGCGACGAGGACGAGCAGCCCCGGCAGCGCGCCGGCGAGGCTGACGAGGCCGTAGAGGATCGCCGAGGCGACGCCGGCCGAGGAGGCGAGGCCGACCATCGGCCACAGCGCGGCGGCCGCCGCCTCCCTCAAGCCCCAGCCCCCGATCGACACCGGGATCAGCATGGTCAGCAGCGCCAGCGGCATCACGGTGACGAGCGCCACCCAGGGCACCGGCGCGCCGACGGCCAAGGCGGCGAAGGCGAAGATGCCGACATAGCTGAAGACGAGCGCCACGCTCATCACGCCCTGGATCGCCCAGGCGCCGCGTTCGAGATAGACGCGGCGCATGTCCGGGCCGAAGCTCTTCAGGAAGCTGCGGACCCGCGAGGGGCCGAGGATCGCGGCGAGGGCCACGAGCCCGACGATCGCCGCGATGGTTCCGGCCCCGCCGAGCAGGAGATCGGTCGATTCCTCCGGGGCCCGCCGCCCGACGAGGATTGGCCAGGCGAGAAGGCCGGCGCCCGTGACGGCGAAGAAGGCGATCTGGCCGGCCGCCCGTTCCAGAACGATCGCCCGCACCGCCACGCCCCAGCGCGCGCGCCCGTCCGCGTCGCGGATTCGGTTGCGCGCCGCGCGAACCGCATCGCCGGCCATTCCGCCGGGCACGACCTGATTCACCAGCGTCGTCAGATAGTATTCCCGGTAGGCCAGCGGTCGCGGCAGCGCCTGACCCAGCCGCCCCGCCGTGAAGCGCCAGCGCTCGGCCGAGAGCAGGATCTGCACCTGCATGAGGAGAAGGCCTGCCGCGATCCACCGCCAGTCCGCCCGGCGCAGCGCGGAGAGAGCCGCGTCCGCGTCGATCGCCCGGAAGGTGAGGGCGAGGACCGCGATGGGCACGAGGATGCGCAGGACTGGCAGGATAAGGCGTCGCCGCCCGGACTTCGATCGCATCGCATTCCTCGTCCGAAGCGGCAGGCCGCCGAAGGGCCGTCGGCTCCGATTCTCGTGTCGTCCGGCCCGTTTCGGCTTCCCGGCCACAGGCTGGATGACATAATTACGACGGCGGCGCACGCGAGGTTGCAGCGGTCATGGAAGGCAGGTGCGAATGAGCGAAGCGCGGGGGGCGACGTCGGAGCGGCAGGGTGTCGCAGTCGCCGGAACGGTCCTGCGCGTCGGGCTCGGAGCGCTGCTCCTTCTCGTCATCGTGGCGCTGCCGAACGATTGGGGCCGCCTCCTCTCCTGGCCGCAGAAGGCGATCCCGCTCGAATGGCTGGCGATCCTCGGCCTGCTCCTGATCCTGCCCCGTCCGGCCGCCAGGGTCGCGCGCGCCATCGTCGTGGCGGTCACGGGCGCCCTCCTCTTCGTGAAGATCGCCGACATGGGGACGGGAACCGCGTTCGCGCGGCCCTTCAACCCCATCCTCGACCTTCACTTCTTCGTGTCGGGCTGGCACCTCCTCTCCGGCACCGTCGGCGTCGGCCGGGCCGTCGCCGCCATCGCGCTGGCGCTCCTGGTCTTCCTGGCGACGTTGTTCGCGCTCGCCTGGGGCCTGCGCGGACTGGAGAGGCTCCCGCGGGGCAGCCGGCGGGCGCCGGGGCTCGCGCTCCTTCTCCTCGCCGCCTTCGGGGCGGTTCTCGTCCAGAGCGGCGGCCCCTCCTTCGCGAACGCGCAGGCGACGCGCTTCGCCGTCGAGCGGGCCGAGATCCTGGCGAGAGGCTTTCGCGACCTCGCCGAGTTCGAGACCGCGCTCGGGCAGGACCCGGCCGAGGCTCTTCTCGGGCCGGGCCTGCTGCAGCGGCTCGAGGGCAAGGACGTCCTCTTCCTCTTCGTGGAATCCTACGGCCGCAGCGCGGTGGAGGACCCCCGCTACCGCGACGCCGCCCGCGAGCGCCTGTCCGCCGTCGAGGCCGGGCTCGCAGGGGCGGGCTTCTCGGCGCGCAGCGGCTGGCTGACCGCCCCGACGGTCGGCGGCCAGAGCTGGCTGGCGCACGCGGCGCTGCTCTCCGGGCTCTGGACGGACAAGCAGCAGCGCTACGAGCGGCTGATGGTGAGCGAGCGGCCGAGCCTCAACCGGATCTTCCGCCGGGCCGGCTGGCGGACCATCGGCGTGATGCCGGCCATCACCATGGATTGGCCCGAGGCGCGCTGGTACGGCTACGACGCCACCTATGTCCGGGCCAATCTCGGCTATCGGGGCGACCCGTTCAACTGGGTGACGATGCCCGACCAGTTCACGCTGAAGGCCATGCAGCGCCTCGAACTCGATCGGGAGGGCAGGGCGCCCGTGATGGCCGAAGTGTCGCTCATCTCCAGCCACGCGCCCTGGACGCCGATCCCGCCGGTCCTGCCCTGGGCCGACATCGGCGACGGTACGGTCTTCAACCCTCATGCCCATTCCGGCGACCCGCCCGAGATCGTCTGGCGCGACCATGAGCGGGTGCGCGACCAGTATGCCCTTTCCATCGACTACGCGCTGGAGACGATCGGCTCCTACATCGAGACCTTCGGCACGCGCGACCTGGTGCTGGTCGTCCTCGGCGACCACCAGCCCGCCTCGATCGTGACCGGGCCGGACGCCTCGTGGGACGTGCCGGTCCACCTCATCGCCGCGGATCAAGACGTCCTGGCGGCGATCGACGGATGGAACTGGACGCCGGGCATGATTCCGGCCGCGGACGTTCCGGCGACGGGCATGGACGCCTTCCGCGAACGCTTCCTGCGGGCCTTCTCGGCGTCTCCGCTGGGCTAGCCGCTGCCACGCCGGACGCGGGGTGGTCGGCGAGATCGTCAGTCTCTAGGATGATCGGGTTCGCCGTTCCTTGCCTCGAAGGATGCATGCCATGTCCGCCGCGCTCCCGAACTCCGTCCATGCCCGAGACGTCGAGTACCTCCTCCATCCGGCGACGAACGCACGCCGGCACGAGGAGAGCGGCCCGATCGTCATCGATCGGGGCGAGGGAATCTACGTCTACGACGACGAGGGACGGCGCTATCTGGAGGCCATGGCGGGCCTGTGGAGCGTCGGGGTCGGTTTCGGAGAGACCCGCCTCGCGGACGCCGCCCACCGGCAGATGCGCAAGCTGCCCTACTACCATTCCTTCAGCCACAAATCGAACGAGCCGGCGATCGACCTGGCCGAGAAGCTCGTGCAGATGTCGCCGGCCCGTCTGTCGCGCGTCTTCTTCACCAATTCGGGCTCGGAGGCGAACGACACCGTCGTCAAGCTCGTCTGGTACTGGAACAACGCGCGCGGCAAGCCGCGCAAGAAGACGTTCCTCGCCCGCCAGAACGCCTATCACGGCATCACCATGGCGGCCGGGTCGCTCACCGGGCTGGCGGTCAACCACCGCGACTTCGACCTGCCGATCCTGCCCGTCAAGCACCTGACCTGCCCGCATCACTACCGCTTCGCGCAGGAAGGCGAGAGCGAGGAGGCCTTCTCCCAGCGGCTGGCGGACGAACTGGAGCAGACCATCCTCGAGGCCGATCCCGAGACGGTGGCCGCCTTCATCGGAGAGCCGCTGATGGGGGCGGGCGGCGTGCTGCCGCCTCCGGCCGGCTACTGGGAGAAGGTCCAGGCCGTCTGCCGCAAGTATGACGTCCTGATCGTCGCCGACGAGGTCATCAACGGCTTCGGCCGCCTCGGCACGATGTTCGCCAGCGACTATTACGGCATCGATCCGGACATGATGGTCGTCTCCAAGCAGCTGACCTCGTCCTACGCGCCGCTCGCCGCCGTCCTCTTCTCCGACGAGATCTACCAGGGGATCGCCGACAACACCGCCCGGATCGGCACCTTCGGCCACGGCTACACGGCCTCCGCCCATCCGGTGTCCTGCGCGGTGGGGCTGGAGAATCTGAAGATCATCGAGGAGCGGGGGCTGGTGGAGAACGCCGCAGCGTCCGGCGCCGTGCTCCAGGCGGAGCTGGCCCGTTTCGCCGACCACCCGCTCGTCGGCGAGGTCCGGGGCGTCGGGCTGATCGCGGCGGTGGAGCTCGTCGCCGACAAGGCCACCAAGCGGCGCTTCGATCCCGTTGGCAAGGCCGGCGCCCATCTCTTCGCCAAGGGGCACGAGCATGGCGTGATCCTGCGGGCGATGGGCGACCAGATCGGCTTTTGCCCGCCGATGATCATCACCCCCGACGAGGTGCGCGACCTCGTCGCCCGCTTCGAGCGCGCGCTGACCGACACGCAGGCCTATCTGGCGAGCGAAGGCGTGCTCAGCGCGGCCTGATCCTCTGTGGTCTCCTCGGGCGACCGTCGCGGACGGGAGCCTGCCGAACGGCGCGCACGAAAAAGGGCGGCGGACCCGAGGTCCACCGCCCTGCAACTCGAACCGGAACGTTACGAGCGCGGCTCGGTCGCGATCGTCGTACCGTCCGGCTGAACGGTCGTCGCGTCCTGCTCCTGCTCCGGCGCGGTCGGGTTCACGCCGGACGGCTCGGCCGGGGTGCCGGTCTGCGGGAGGATGACGGGCTGCGCGGTCGAAGCGTCCTGCTCGGACTCGGTCGCCGTCGGGCTGTCGCCCGTGGACGGAGCATCCGTGGACGTCACCGGAGCGGCCTGATCGGCCGGAACCGTGGTCGCGTCGCTCTCGGTCTCGGTCTCGGTCGGCGTCGTGGGAGCCGGCGTCTGGGCGATGGCGGCGCCGGCGATCGCGGTGGAAGCGACGAGCGCGAGAAGGATGGACTTCATGAAGCTCTCCTGGGGGAATTCGGGAGCGCCGATCGGCGCAGGGTCGCCACGATAACGGATCGGTGCCGCTTTCGTTCCGGCCGGCCGCGTTCCCACAAGGCTCGCGACAAGCGCGCGTGCCAGGGTGGGGCGAAACCTTGCTCTGGCGCGACCCGGTTCTTCCAGGTCCCGCTCCGCCTGCGACCCGAGAGACCATGATCCATCCAGCGGTCCTGCGGACCAAATCCCGGCCCGAGCGCGCGCCCGCGCGACTTCTCGTCGCGCTGTCGCTCGCCGTCCTCCTCGGCGGCTGCCAGACCGCGACGGTGCTCTCGCCTCAGACGGGGGAGCGCGTCTCGGTTCCACAGATCGCGACGCCCTTTCTGGGGGTCCCGGTCGAGCGGGCGCAGTCGGTGCTCGTCGTCGACGCGGTCTCCGGGCGCGTCCTCCACCAGGAGGACCCGGACGGGCTGCGCTTTCCGGCTTCGCTCACCAAGCTGATGACGCTCTATCTCGTCTTCGAGGCGATCGAGACCGGGCGTCTGTCGATCGACGAGGAACTGCCGGTTTCGCTCGACGCGGCCTCGCGCCCGCCGGCGAAGATCGGCGTGACGGCCGGCACCACCATTTCCACCCGCGAGGCGATCCGCGCGCTCGCGATCCGCTCGGCGAACGACGTCGCGGTCGTGCTCGCCGAGCGCCTGGCGGGCTCCGAGCCGGCCTTCGCGGCGATGATGACGCAGCGCGCGCAGGCGCTGGGGCTGAACGCCACGCGCTTCGCCAACGCCTCGGGCCTGCCGGACCCGGCCCATTCGACAAGCGCGCGCGACATGGCCCGGCTCGCGCAGATGCTCCGCGCCCGCTTCCCGGCCTATGCGCCCGCCTTCCAGGCGAGCGAGTTCCATTACGGCGGGCGCCGGTTCGAGGCGACCAACAAGCTCCTCGGCAAGGTGCCGGGCGTCGACGGGCTGAAGACCGGCTACACCCGCGCGAGCGGCTTCCACCTGATCGCCACCGCCAGCCGGGGCGGGCGCTCGATCATCGTGGTCGTCCTCGGCGGCGCGACGGGCCGCGAGCGCGACGCGCGCGTCACCGAACTGATCGAGACCTATCTGTAGTCTCCGGCCGACGCTGGACCGGAGCCGAACGCGGACACGACAACGGCGCCGGAACCCATGCGGGGTTCCCGCGCCGCTCGTTCGGCGTGCCGCATCGAAGGACGCGCCTTGCCGGGCGCCGACCCGCGCGATCGCGACATAGTCCCGCCCCCGAAGCGATACCGCTTCGACCGTAATGGCTTAATGAAGGATCTGCGACAGGAAGAGCTTGGTGCGCTCGTGCTGCGGGTTGGAGAAGAACTCCTCCGGCACGTTCTGTTCGACGATCTGGCCGGCATCCATGAAGATGACGCGGTTGGCGACCTGCCGTGCGAAGCCCATCTCGTGGGTCACGCAGATCATGGTCATGCCCTCCTCGGCGAGCCCGACCATGACGTCGAGCACCTCCTTGATCATCTCCGGGTCGAGCGCCGAGGTCGGCTCGTCGAAGAGCATGACCTTCGGGTTCATGCAGAGCGAGCGGGCGATCGCCACGCGCTGCTGCTGGCCGCCGGAGAGCTGGCCGGGATACTTGTGAGCCTGCTCGGGGATCTTGACGCGCGTGAGGAAGTGCATCGCGATCTCCTCCGCCTTCTTCTTCGGCATCTTGCGCACCCAGATCGGCGCGAGCGTGCAGTTCTCGAGGATCGAGAGATGCGGGAAGAGGTTGAAGTGCTGGAACACCATGCCGACCTCGCGGCGCACCACGTCGACCTTCTTCAGGTCGCCCGTCAGCTCGGTGCCGTCGACGATGATGCGGCCCTTCTGGTGCTCCTCCAGCCGGTTGATGCAGCGGATCATGGTCGACTTGCCGGAGCCCGAAGGCCCGCAGACGACGATGCGCTCACCGCGCCGGACCTTCAGATTGATGTCGCGCAGGACGTGGAACTCGCCGTACCATTTGTTCACGTCGACGAGCTCGATGGCGACCTCGTTCGACATCCGGGACTCGGAAGGGGCGCGCTCGGCGGTCCGGCTTTCGGCGTTGCTCATGGGGTGACTGCTCCTGTCGGTCGTTCGCTCTGACGAGCCGAACCCGTTTGATGCCCTGGAGCCGGCAGCGCGGCTCCGTCCGTCTCATGCGTTCGATGGGGTGCCGGGGGGGGGCGGCGCCCCCACGGGTCCCGCGTCAGTTCTTGTGGCCGCGCGCCAGCCGGCGCTCCATCGAGATGGAGTAGCGCGACATGCCGAAGCAGATGATCCAGTAGATGAGGCCGGCGAAGACCAGGCCCGTCGCGGCCGTCGTCGGCGTGATCCAGGTCGGGTCGTTGAAGCCGCGGCGCACCGTACCGGTGAGGTCGGCGAGGCCGACGATGTAGACGAGGCTCGTGTCCTTCGCCAGGCCGATGAAGGTGTTGACGATGCCCGGGATCACCAGCGTCAGCGCCTGCGGCAGGATGATCATCCGCATCTTCTGCCAGTAGGTCAGCGCCATGGCGTCGGCGCCCTCGTACTGGCCGCGCGGGATCGCCTGCAGGCCGCCGCGCACCACCTCCGCCATGTAGGCCGAGGCGAAGAGCGAGACGCCGACGAGCACGCGCAGGAGCTGGTTGAACGACACGCCGCTCGGCAGGAACAGCGGCAGCATGAACGTCGCCATGAACAGGATCGTGATCAGCGGGACGCCCCGCCAGAACTCGATGAAGATGACGCAGATCAGCTTCACCGCCGGCATCTTGGACTGGCGGCCGAGCGCCAGGAGGATGCCGAGGGGCAGCGAGACCGCGATGCCCGTGACGGCCACCACGAAGGTCAGCATCAGCCCGCCCCACAGATTGGTCGGGACGAAGGTGAGGCCGAAATTGCCGCTCATGGCGACGATGACCGCCAGCGCCATGGCCAGCGGCAGGAGCGGAACGATCGCGCCGGACTTGAACTCCGCCGTCCGGTAGACGGCAAGGGCGGTGGCGAGAATGGCCAGCGAGGCGAACAGGACCGAAGCGGCCGCGAGCCATGTCAGCCGCAGGCCGAGGACGTTCATGCGCGGCGCCCCGAAGACCAGCTGCAGCACGAAGAGGACGCCCGCGACCGCCACGAGATAGGGCGCGATCTTCATGGCGCGGCTGGAGCGCACCGTCGCGCTGCGTCCGGTGGCCAGGAACAGCGCGCCGCCGGCGGCGGCGAGGAAGAAGAAGGCGACGGCGCCCGGCGCCAGCGACACCCGGCCGCCCGTCAGGAGGACGAAGGCGACGAGCGGGAAGACGGCAGCGAGCAGGAAGCCGCTGACCTTCTTGAAGGGCATCTTCGGGATGACGAGGGCGGCGATGAGGGCCAGGAAGATCACGAAGGTCGTGTCGACCCGCCAGCGCTGCGCGACCGGATAGAGGCCGTACATGAACTGCGAGAACCGGGCCCGCACGAAGGCCCAGCAGGCCCCGACCGCGCCGCCGTCGGTCGCCAGGCACGCCTCGCGGTCCTCACCCGTCCAGACCGCGTCGATGACCGCCCACTGCAGGATCTGCATGATCGCCCAGGCCGAGATCAGCGCGAGGACGATGGTGAGGACGGCGTCCATCGGCGTGGCGAAGAAGCTCTTGCGGACGCGCGCCGCCAGCCCCGCCTCGTTGGCGGGCGGGGGCAGGGGCTCCTTGTGCCCTGGCGAGACGTACCGTGCGACCTGTTCTTCCATGGGTGACTTATCCGCTTGTCTTCAAGGCTCGGGGAGGGGCGGGGAGCGCTCTCAGCGCTCGACCAGCCTCATCCGCGCGTTGAACCAGTTCATGAGCACGGCCACCGTCAGGCTGAGGCCGAGATAGGTGATCATCCAGAAGGCCACGACCTCGACGGACTGGCCGGTCTGGTTGAGGACCGTGTTGCCGATCGCCACGACCTCCGGATAGCCGATGGCGAGCCCGAGCGAGGAGTTCTTCGTCAGGTTCAGATACTGGCTGGTGAGCGGCGGGATGATCACCCGGAAGGCCTGCGGCACGACGACGAGGCGCAGCGCGTGGGAGCGCTTGAGGCCCAGCGCCGCCGCCGCCTCGTTCTGCCCCTTCGACACCGACAGGATGCCCGCGCGCACGATCTCGGCGATGAAGGACGCCGTGTAGAAGGAGAGCGCGAGGAAGAGCGCCAGGAACTCCGGCCGGATGTTGAAGCCGCCGGTGAGGTTGAAGCGCCCCGCCTGCGGCGTCTCGATCGACATGGGCCAGCCGGACAGAGCGAAGACGATCAGCGGCAGGAGGAGGATCAGGCCGAGCGCGGGCCACAGCGTGGGGCGGCGCTGGCCCGTCGCCATCTGGTGGCGCCGGTTGACGCGCGACAGGACGATGGCCGCGACGATGCCGATCAGCACGAAGACGCCCGCGACCCACGCGCCGGATTCGAAGACCGCCAACGGGGTCTGCAGCCCGCGGTTGGAGATGTAGGACGAGAAGGGCAGCTCGACCGCCTCGCGCGGCAGCGGCAGGACCGTCAGGACGCCGAAGTACCAGAAGAGGATGACGAGCAGCGGCGGCAGGTTGCGGAACGTCTCGACGTAGAAGGTGCAGACGCTGCGCACGAGGAGATTGTGCGACAGGCGGCCGATGCCGACGAGGAAGCCGAGGATCGTGGCGAGCACGATGCCGCTGGAGGCGACGATGATGGTGTTGACGATGCCGACGAAGAGCGCGCGCCCGTAGGTGGCGTTGCTCGTGTACTCGACGGGCAATTGGCCGATGTCGAAGCCCGCGCGCGAATTCAGGAAGCCGAAGCCGGAGGCGATGTTCGCGGCGCGCAGGTTCCGCTGGATGTTCTCGAACAGCCACCAGCCGAAGGCGAAGAGGGCCAGGACGACGACGACCTGGATGAGGATGCTGCGCACCTTCGGGTCGTTCAGGAACGAGGTGCGGGATTCGCCTCGGGCGTAGGGAGCGGTCTCAGCGGTCATCGCGGCCCAATTCGTTGAGCATTTGCGGAACGGGCGCCGCGGATCGGATG
>JAEZXX010000030.1 GCA_023419535.1 Pseudomonadota bacterium
TCCCACTTTCTACGGGGGGGGGCCCTCCGCCCCCCACGCTTCCCGTGGTAGGGGATCGCGGACCAACTCGCCGGACGTTCGCGATGCCTCGTTTCGCCCTCCTGCGCCCCTCGGGGCCACGCCAGACCTTCGGTGCCGGCGTCGCCGCCCTCGGCATGGCGGCCGTCGTCGGCGGCGCGCTCGCCTTCCAGCACATCGGCGGCTACATCCCGTGCCCGCTGTGCCTCGCCCAGCGCACGCCCTATTACGTCGCGATCCCGATCGCGGTCGTCGCCTTTCTCATCTCGCGCGTCGCACCGCCGGTCGTCACGCGCACGGCTCTTCTGATCGTCGGCGCCGCCATGCTCTATGCCGCCGCGCTCGGCATCCACCATGCGGGGGTCGAATACGGCTGGTGGGCGGGGCCGGCCGATTGCGGCGTCGTGGGCGGCTTCGACCTTCGCGGCGGCGACCTCCTGTCGCAGCTGGACGCGGTTCGCGGCCCGTCCTGCGACGAGCCGGCGCTGCTCGTCCTCGGCCTGTCGCTCGCGGTGTGGAACGCCGTCGCGGCGCTGCTGCTCGCGGCCATCTCGATCCGCGCCGCGCTGTCGGGCGGCGATCGCTTCTCGGCGGACGCCTGAAGCATTTCCAGCCGTCGCGGAGCGTCGGCGTCGGACAATGCGGCGAGGAAGAGCATTTCCAGCCGACGTGCAGCGTCGGCGTCGGACAATGCGATAAGGATGAAGTTCCGGTCCTTATTCGGGGTCGAGCTCGGTGTCCCAGTAGAGATAGTCGAGCCAGCTCTCGTGCAGATAGTTCGGCGGGAACATCCGGCCGTTGTTGTGCAGATCGTGCACCGTCGGCTGGAACGGCGTCTGCTGCGGGATCATGCCGGCCGCCTTGGGCATCAGCCCGCCCTTCTTCAGATTGCAGGGTGAGCAGGCCGCGACGACGTTGTCCCAGGTGGTCAGCCCGCCGCGCGAGCGGGGGATGACGTGGTCGAAGGTCAGTTCGTGGGGCGAGCCGCAGTACTGGCACTGGAAGCGGTCGCGCAGGAAGACGTTGAAGCGGGTGAAGGCCGGGTACTTCGCGGGCTTCACATAGGCCTTGAGGCACACGACCGAGGGCAGGCGCATCGAGAAGGTGGGCGAGCGGACGGCCTGGTCGTATTCGGCGAGGATGGTGACGCGGTCGAGGAAGACCGCCTTGATCGCGTCCTGCCAGGACCAGAGCGAGAGCGGATAGTAGCTGAGCGGCCGGAAGTCTGCGTTGAGAACCAACGCAGGCGACAGACCGGAATGCACGGCCATCGTCAAGGAGCGTCTCCTCTCCCGAAGCCCCGTGCCGCAAGATCGGATGCCGGCCCTGCGAACCGATGCTTCTCAATGCTAGCCTAGTCTCTGTCGGTTATCGTCGCTCATCGTGTCGCCTTTGTGAAGCCTTGTGCGCCGCGGCATCCTCGCCCTGTCAAGGTTTTACACCGACCGGCTCGGCGCTCCGGTCGGTGAGGGCGTGGTAGTAGGACCAGAGGAGGCGCGCCGCGACGGCGCGGTGGGGCGCCCAGACTTCGGCCATGGCGCGCAAGCTCTTCTCGTCCGGCCGTTGGGGGAGCGAGAGCGCCTGCGCGGCGGCGACCTGCAGCGCGAGGTCGCCGGCCGGAAACACGTCCTCGTGGCCCAGCGCGAAGAGAAGGTGGCATTCGGCCGTCCACGGGCCGATGCCGTGCACCGCGACCATCTCCGCGATCGCCTGCTCCGCAGGCGCCTCTGCCACTCGGTCGAAGTCGAGACGGCCCTCGACGACAGCGGCGGCGATCGCCCGCAGCGTCCGCTGCTTGGGGCGCGACAGGCCCGCCTCGCGGAACGTCTCGTCGGACGCTGCCGCCAGCGCGCCGGCGTCCGACAGATCGACGAGTGCGGCCAGCCGGGCATGGATCGCCCGGGCGCTCGCCGTCGAGACCTGCTGGGCGAGGATCGTTCCGACGAGGCCGGGCAGGCCAAGTTCGGAGCGCCGCAGCGGCACCGGCCCGGCGATCTCGATCACCGGCACGAGGCGCGGATCGAGGATCGCCAGCACGGCCAGACCCCGCTCGATGTCGGCCTCGCTCGTGATCATGTCGCCGTTCCCCGTGCGAACCTTGCCCCGATGGTCTAAAGCCGGGCAGGCGGGCGGAAGGAGGGCGGCGGGCGATGCAGGACGAGACCTTCCGCTTCGCACCCAGCCCCAACGGCGAACTGCATCTGGGACACGCCTATTCGGCCCTCCTGAACCACGATCTGGCAAGGCGTGCCGGCGGGCGGTTCCTGCTCCGCCATGAGAACATCGACCTCGAACGCTGCAGCCCGGCCTTGGAGGCCGCCGTCGAGGCGGATATCGACTGGCTCGGGATCGCGCCGGACGAGCTGCCGCGCCGCCAGTCGGAGCATTTCGACACGTATCGCGAGGCGCTCGACGCCCTCGCATCCGAGGGCCTGATCTATCCCGCCTTCATGACGCGCGGCGAGGTGCGCGCCTTCGCCGCGCGTCATGCGGAAGAGGAGGGACGGCCCTGGCCGCGCGACCCCGACGGCGCCCTTCTCTATCCCGCGCTCGACCGCGCGTTGCCCGAAGACGAGGCGAAGGCGCGGATCGCGGCCGGCGCGCCGCACGCCTACCGGCTGGACATGAGCGCTGCGATCGAACGCGTCGGCGGACTCTCCTTCGTCGAGACCGGCGAGGGCGGGCAGGTCGAAGTCGCGGCCGACCCCGCCGCCTGGGGCGACGTGGTGCTGGCGCGGCGCGACGCGCCGACGAGCTATCACCTCGCCGTCGTCGTCGACGATGCGCTGCAGGACGTCACCACGGTCGTGCGCGGGCGCGACCTTATGGCCTCGACCTCGGTGCACCGGGTGCTCCAGGCGCTGCTCGGCCTGCCCGCGCCCCTCTACCACCACCACCGCCTCGTGCTCGGACCGGACGGGCGCAAGCTGTCCAAGAGCGAGGGCGCGATGGGCCTGTCGCGCCTGCGCGCCGCCGGGCTGACCCCGGCCGACATCCGCCGCATGGTCGGCCTTGGCGGAAGCCTTTCCCGGCCGGAGGGAAGCTGATAGGCCGCATCCCCGTCGGGCTCTGACGAAGGCCGAAGATCGAGCGGCGCACCGCTCCCCGTGGAAGGCCTTTCCCGCCCATGCTGTCCCGGCTCGTTCCCTTCTTCCCGGTCGTCTTCGTGCTCCTGTGGTCCACAGGCTTCATCGGCGCGCGCTATTCGATGCCCCATGCCGAGCCCTTCACCTTCCTGTCGCTGCGATACGCGCTGGCGCTCGCGATCCTGCTGCCGATCGTCTGGCTCTTCCGCGCGGCCTGGCCGGGACGCCGCGCGGCCTTTCACGCCATGGTCGCCGGGAGCCTCATCCACGGCGCCTATCTCGGCGGCGTGTTCGTCGCCGTCCGCCACGGCCTGCCCGCCGGTATCGCCTCGCTCATCGTCGGCCTGCAGCCCGTCGCGACGGCGGTGCTCGCGGCGAGCTTCCTGTCCGAGCGCGTCACCCCGCGCCACTGGATCGGCCTCGGTCTCGGGCTTCTCGGCGTCTGCCTCGTCGTCGTGCCGAAGCTCGACGGCGACCCCGCCTTCTCCTGGATCACGCTCGCGCCGGCCTTCCTCGCCATGGCCGGCATCTCGGTCGGGACGATCTGGCAGAAGCGTTTCGTCGGGGGCGTCGACCTGAAGACGGGCACGGTCCTCCAATATGTGGGCGCGCTCGTCCCCAGCCTCGCCCTCGCCCTCCTGTTCGAGGAGCGGCGGATCGAATGGACGGGCGAATTCCTCTTCGCCCTCGTCTGGCTGACGCTGGTCCTGTCGATCGGGGCGATCTTCCTCCTGCTCTTCATGATCCGCGAAGGCGCGGTCTCCAAGGTCGCCTCGCTGATGTACCTGACGCCGGGCGTGACGGCGGTGATGGCCTATCTCCTCTTCGGCGAGACGCTGACCCTCCTCCAGCTCGCAGGTCTCGCGCTTGCGGGCATCGGCGTGGCGGCGGCCATGCGAACTCCCGCCAGACGGAAGGCGCCGGCGGGAATCTGACGCCGGGACCTGACGCCGCAGGGCCTCGCGAAAGCGACCGGAATTTCCTATATCGACGCTGTCGACGGCCCGTTCCGGCCGCCCTTTCCCAGAAAGATCGCGATGTCGACCCTCTTCACCATCCTCGCCTTCGTCCTGATGATCGCGACGGCAGGCGCGCTTCTCGCCGGCCTTCGCAACATGATGGTGGGCGGACCGGGCAACACCTCGCAGAAGCTGATGCGCATGCGCGTGATGCTGCAGGCGATGGCCGTTCTCGTCATCGTCGTGGTGGTCTATCTCGCCCGCTGAGATCGGAAGGGGAGGGGAACCATGGTCCGCCTGAACAAGATCTACACCCGCACCGGCGACGACGGCACGACGGGACTGGCGGCGGGCCCGCGGCGGTCCAAGGCCGACCGCCGGATCGAGGCGATCGGCACGGTCGACGAGCTGAACGCGCTCCTCGGACTCGTTCGCCTCGATGCCTCGGAGGCGCTCGACGCGACGCTCTCGCGCATCCAGAACGACCTCTTCGACCTCGGCGCCGATCTGGCGACGCCCGAGAGCGGCGAGCCGCTCCCCTACGAGAAGCTCGCCATCGTCGAGACTCAGGTCGAGTGGCTGGAGGAGGAGATCGACCGGCTGAACGCCGATCTGGCGCCGCTGAAGTCCTTCATCCTTCCGGCCGGCACACCGGCCGCCGCGCGGCTCCACCATGCCCGCACCGTGGCAAGACGCGCCGAGCGTGAAATGGTGGGGCTGGCCGAGACCGAGACGGTGTCCGATCCGGCCTTGCGCTACGTGAACCGCCTGTCCGACCTCCTCTTCGTCGCCGCCCGCCACGAGAACGGTAAGGGCGAGGCGGAGGTGCTCTGGGTGCCCGGCCGGAACCGGTGACCGGGCGCAAGGCCGCCGCGTGGGGCGGCCGCCTGCAGCCCGCCGCCTTGCATCCCTGCGATGCCGTGCCCCTTTTCGTCCCCGCGGACCCGGCGGCGTCACGTCCGGCCGGCATCCGCGCGCGCCCATCGCCCGACGCGATGGCGGTCCGCTCAAATCGATGTCGCCCGCGCCCTTGCAACGGGGGACCGAAAGCGCAAAACACCGCTGACGGACTGAGCGTGTTTGACGCTTACGTAAGTGTCGTCTAGACCTCGGAGCCGACACGGCGGTCAAAGCCGCCGCAGGCGCTCGCGGGGACCGGCCGGCCCGGACCTCGTCCAGGCCGCCGCCGGACGTCGGGGCGGCAGGCGGGCGTCAGACGGAAAGGCCGGCTGGACCGGCGTCGAGAGAATGGGCGGAGAGGCATGAAGATTCTCGTCGGAGTGAAGCGGGTCGTCGACTACAACGTGAAGATCCGGGTGAAGCCGGACGGCACGGGCGTCGACCTCGCCAACGTGAAGATGTCGATGAACCCCTTCGACGAGATCGCCGTCGAGGAGGCGCTGCGCCTGAAGGAGAAGGGCGCCGCCACCGAGATCGTGGTCGTCTCCGTCGGGCCGCAGCAGGCGCAGGAGACCATCCGCACGGCGCTCGCCATGGGCGCCGACCGTGGGATCCTCGTGAAGGCAGAGGGCATCGTCGAGCCCCTCGCCGTCGCCAAGATCCTCAAAGGCGTCGTCGAGGCCGAGAGCCCCGATCTCGTCATTCTCGGCAAGCAGGCGATCGACGACGACGCCAACCAGACCGGCCAGATGCTCGCCGCGCTTCTGGGCTGGGCGCAGGGCACCTTCGCCTCCAAGGTCGAGCTCGCCGAGGGCCGTGCCAAGGTGACGCGCGAGGTCGACGGCGGCCTGCAGACGGTCGACCTGAAGCTGCCGGCGATCGTGACCACCGATCTGCGTCTCAACGAGCCGCGCTACGCCTCGCTGCCCAACATCATGAAGGCCAAGAAGAAGCCGCTGGAGGAGAAGGCCGCGTCGGACTACGGCGTCGACACCACGCCGCGCCTCGAGATCGTCAAGACGGCCGAGCCCGCCAAGCGCGAGGCCGGCATCAAGGTGTCGAGCGTCGACGACCTCATCGGCAAGCTCAAGAACGAGGCGGGCGTCCTCTAGGGGGCGAGACAGGGAGAGATACCATGACCATTCTTCTTCTGGCCGAACACGACAATTCCGCCCTCTCCGGCGAGACCGCCAAGGCGCTTTCGGCAGCTTCCCGGATGGGCGGCGACGTGCATGTGCTGGTGGCGGGCGAGGGCGCGAAGGGCGTGGCCGACGAGGCGGCCAAACTCGACGGCGTCTCCACGGTGCTGCTCGCCGAGGGCGGGCCTTACGCCCACCATCTCGCCGAGCCGCTCGCTGACCTCATCGTCAAGCTCGCCGGCGCCTACGAGGCCGTCGTCGCCGCCGCGACCACCACGGGCAAGAACGTGCTGCCGCGCGTCGCAGCCCTCCTCGACGTGATGCAGATCTCCGACGTCGTCGCGGTGGAGGGCGCCGACACGTTCCAGCGGCCGATCTACGCCGGCAACGCCATCCAGACGGTGAAGTCCTCCGACAAGGTGAAGGTGGTGACGGTGCGCACCGCCTCCTTCCAGGCCGCCGGCGCCGGCGGATCGGCGCCCGTCGAGACGGTCGAGGCAGCCGGGGATCCGGGCGTCTCCACCTTCGTCGGGGAGGAGGTCGCCGTGTCCGAGCGCCCCGAACTGTCCTCCGCTCGCATCATCGTCTCGGGCGGCCGGGCGCTGGGCTCGAAGGAAAAGTTCCAGGAGGTCATGCTGCCCTTCGCCGACAAGCTCGGCGCGGCGGTCGGCGCATCCCGAGCGGCGGTGGACGCGGGCTACGCCCCGAACGACTGGCAGGTCGGCCAGACCGGCAAGGTGGTCGCGCCCGACCTCTACATCGCGGTCGGCATCTCCGGCGCGATCCAGCATCTGGCCGGCATGAAGGACAGCCGTGTCATCGTCGCCATCAACAAGGACGAGGATGCGCCGATCTTCCAGATCGCCGACTACAGTCTCGTCGGCGACCTGTTCCAGATCCTTCCCGAGATGCAGAGCAAGCTCTAGAACCGTCGCGGGTCGGGCGTGCGTCGCGCTCCGGCCCGTTCGGCCAACGAAGCGGGAGAGCGGTGCACATGGCGGACATCAGGCGGATCGGCGTCGTCGGGGCCGGGCAGATGGGGAGCGGCATCGCGCACGTCTCCGCGCTCGCCGGCTACGACGTCGTCCTCTTCGACGTCAGCCACGAGCGGGCGCTCAAGGGCATCGAGGGGATCGGCGCCAATCTCGCGCGTCAGGTCTCGGGCGGCAAGGTGAGCGAGGACGACCGCGCCGGGGCGCTGTCCCGCCTGAAGGCCGCCGACGGCGTGAACGACCTCGCGGGCAGCGATCTCGTCATCGAGGCGGCCAACGAGGACGAGACGGTCAAGCGCCGCATCTTCGCGCAGGTGTGCCCGATCCTGCGCGAGGACGCGCTGCTCGCCACCAACACCTCCTCCATCTCGATCACCCGGCTTGCCGCCGCGACCGACCGGCCCGAGCGCTTCCTCGGCATCCACTTCATGAACCCGGTGCCGGTCATGAAGCTCATCGAGCTGGTTCGCGGCATCGCCACCTCCGACGAGACCTTCGAGGCGGCCAGCGCCTATGTCGCGCGGCTCGGCAAGACCATGTCGGTCTCGGAGGACTTTCCGGGCTTCATCGTCAACCGCGTGCTGATGCCGATGATCAACGAGGCGATCTACACGCTCTACGAGGGCGTCGGCTCGGTGGAATCCATCGATTCCTCCATGAAGCTCGGCGCCAACCACCCGATGGGGCCGTTCCAGCTGGCCGACTTCATCGGGCTCGACACCTGCCTGTCGATCATGCGCGTGCTGCACGACGGGCTGGCCGATTCCAAGTACCGGCCCTGTCCGCTCCTCGTGAAATATGTCGAAGCGGGCTGGCTCGGCCGCAAGACCGGCCGCGGCTTCTACGATTATCGCGGCGAGAAGCCGGTCCCGACCCGTTGAGCGCGACGTCGCCGACGGTCCGCCGCGCCGACGCGGCGGATGTCCCCGCGATCCTCGCCATGCTCGCCGACGACGATCTGACGCGGGCGCGGGGATACGCGACGCTCGAGGTCACGGACCGTCATCGCGCGGCCTTCGCCGCCATCGACGCCGATCCGAACCAGTTCCTCGCCATCGTCGAGGACGGCGGCGTTCCGCTCGGCAGCTTCCAGCTGACCTTCATTCCGGGCCTGTCGCGGGGCGGGGCCCTGTCCGCGCTCCTGGAGGGCGTGCGCGTCGCCTCCGCCGCGAGGGGGCAGGGGATCGGGGCCTCGATGCTCGCCTGGATCGTCGAGGAGTGCCGCCGGCGCGGCTGCACCGATCTTCAGCTCACCAGCGATTCCAGCCGCACCGACGCACGGCGCTTCTACGAGCGGCACGGTTTCGTGGCGTCCCACGTGGGCATGAAACGGACTCTTTAAAGAATTCCAGGCGGAAGCGGGCTTGCTTCGGCCTCCGACAATGCGGCAAGGCATCCGTCGGATAGTCGTGGCATTTCGGCAACGGCCGCCCGGCTTCGCAGCCACGGCGCGTTTCCGACCGCCACTTTCACCACGATCGCGCGTTAGCCGCTGACCATGCTCTACGCCCGCATCGTCGTCATCCTGATCCTGACACTCGGCTTCCTGCTCCACAATTTCGTGCTGCGCGTGGCGGCGGCGTCGGCCAGCGAATGCGTTCTGGTTCTCGATCAGGCGGCGGGCGAAGACAGCGGTCAGGCGGTGCCGGACAAGCCCTCGCCGTCCTGTAAGGTGATCGGCGCCTCCTTGGGCGCGCAGCCTCGCAGCGTCCGACCCGAGGCGCTGATTCTGCGCCCGGTCCATGCGGAGGCCGGCCACGAGGCGGTCCGGCCGGGCGGCCCGGAGAAACCGCCGAAGCTGGGCTGATACTGCCCTCTTCGCCGACAGTTTTTCCAGGATCGAACCTTTGTCGCGGCCCGTTCGGCGGGTGCGGCCGTTCGAACCCAGACGGATCGCCATCCCCCATGAAACGTTCAGCCCAAGACCGTGCCGCCGCGCCGGTCCGCTCTTCCATCATGTCCCGACGCGGAATTCTCGCCGGCCTCGGCGCGCTCGCGCTTTCGGGCTGCGTGTCCACGCCGCAGATGAGCGCGACGCCCGTCGCACCCCCAGTCCCGCCCGCCCCGCCCGCGCCCCCGCCGCGCGTCACGCCCTTGATGTATCAGGCGATCACCGACGAGCCCTTCCCGATCCCGGCCGTCGACGTCTCGCGGCTGGAGGAGCGCTGGTGGCGCGAGGAGGACGTGTTCTACGCGACGTCGGAGCCGCGCGGCACGGTCGTCGTCGATACGGGCGCAAAGTACCTCTACCACGTGCGCGGGGAGAACCGGGCCGACCGCTACGGCATCGGCGTCGGCCGGCAGGGCTTTGCCTGGGAGGGCCGCGCCGTCATCGCCTACAAGCGAGAGTGGCCGCGCTGGACCCCGCCGGACTCCATGGTCGCCCGTCAGCCGGAACTCGAGCCCTATTCGATCGAGAACGGCGGGATGGACCCCGGCCCGACCAACCCGATGGGCGCGCGCGGACTCTACATCCATCAGAACGGCGTCGACACGATCTACCGCATCCACGGCACGCATCAGCCCTGGTCGATCGGCCGCGCCGTCTCCTCGGGCTGCATCCGCCTCCTGAACCACGACGTGATCCATCTGCACGACCGGGTGCGCGACGGCAGCGCCATCGTCGTCATCCACGACGGGTCGGACCGGGTGCTCGAGGCCTGACGTCTCAGCTTTCCGGCGAGGCCGTGCCGGTGGAGACCACGGCCTCGACGAGCCGCAGCGCGTCGGGGCTCGCCCATTCGGCGGGCCCGTTCATCACGCCGCGCGCGCAGCCCGTCTCGTCGACGAGGATCGTGACCGGCAGGCCGAAGGCGACGCCCTCGCGCTTCAGATCGTTGAAGAGCGCCATCGAACCCTCGTGGTAGAAGGGCAGGTCGGTCAGGCCGATCTCCTCGTAGAAGGCCTTGGGCTTGTCGTCCTCGCCCATGTCGACCGAGATCGGGACGACGGCGAAGTCGTCGCCGCCGGTCAGGCGCTCCAGTTCGTCGAGCGCGGGCATCTCGGCTCGGCAGGGCGCGCACCAGGTCGCCCAGAGGTTCACCAGAACCGCCTTGCCGGCATAGTCGGAAAGGCTCGCCGGCCCGCCGTCCTCGTTGCGGAAGGCGACCGTGGAGACGTCGAACGGCCGGTCGAGCGGAGCCATCGCGGCGACCTCTCCGCGTGCGGTCTCGTTCAGCGCCTGCGCGAACGCCTGGTTCGCGGGACAGGATCCGCCTGCGGCGGATTCGTTGCCAGAGCGCGTTTCGATCACGTATACGCCGAGCGCACCGGCCGCCACGCCGCAGAACAGCGCGAGCCCCGCCATGCGGGAGGTGCGGAGGCGGGGGGCTTTGCGGTCCGGCTCTGACATCAGGGCGAACAACCTTCCTTGAAGGACAACGAGATGAGCCAGAAGACCGGCAACGAGATGTGGGGCGGGCGCTTCGCCAGCGGTCCCGACGCGATCATGGAAGCGATCAACGCCTCCATCGACTTCGACAAGCGCCTTTACCGGGAAGACATCGAAGGATCGATCGCCCACGCGACGATGCTCGCCGAGACCGGTATACTCTCCCCCGAGGACGCGGCCAAGATAAGGCAGGGGCTGGAGACGATCCTGGCCGACATCGAGGCCGGCCGCTTCGAGTTCCGGCGCGACCGCGAGGACATCCACATGAACGTGGAGGCGCGCCTCGCCGAGCTGATCGGCCCGGCGGCCGGACGCCTGCACACGGCCCGTTCGCGCAACGAT
>JAEZXX010000067.1 GCA_023419535.1 Pseudomonadota bacterium
GGCTCGCCCCGCCGGTTTCCGCTCCCGCGGCCGCCGCACCGGCCCCGCATCCGGACCCGCTGCCGGCTCCCGCCGTCCGCGCCCCTCAGCCTCGCCCGCAGGCCGCGGGGCCCGCGCTTCCCGTCCCACCGGTCCGGACCACGGAGGAGAGCGGCCGCCGGACCGAGCCGGGCCCCTTGCCGGATGCACCCCGCGTCCGCGCTCCGGAACAGATGACGGCCGAGCGGATCGCAGGCGATCGCACCTCGGCACCGCCCTCGCGGGAACCGGCGGCGCCGCCCGTGGCCCCGCCGAGCGAACGGGTCGCCGTCGGACCTGCGTCGGCCCTCCCCCAGCCGCGGCCCGCCGCACCGGTCGCGATGGCGTCCCAACCGGCTCCGTCCGTCGCCCCGGCCGTCGAGCCGCAGGCCCGCGCGCCCGAACGCCGTCCCCTGCCGCAGCCGCAACCCGCGCCGCGAATTTCGAGCGAGGGACCGAAGGCGCCCGATATCGCCCCGGCGCCGTCTCCAGTGCGGCAGGCGCCGCCCGAATGGCCCGTCCGGGAGGCGCCCGAGCCGCCCGTGGCCGACCGCCCGAAGGCTCCCCCGGTGGTCGGCCCCTCGGTCGCCCTCCCGCCGTCCCCTCCGGTCTCCGCCGCTTCGCCGGAGGACCGCCCCCTGGTCGTGCGCAGTTTCGCGTCGACGATCGGCGAGCGGCGGTCCGGCCCGGTCGCGCCGACACCGCCTTTGCCGGCACCGGCCGTCGCTTCGCCGACACCCGCGAGCCCTGCCGCGAAGCCGGACGACCGCGACCTCGACGACGATCTGCTCGCGGATCTGTCGCGGCAGCTCGAGATGCCGGACGAGGCCGAGGACGGCTCGACGAGGGATGCCGATCCGGCCCCCGGCGGTCCGGCCCGGCGCGAACTCTCCCTCGAAGACGAGATGCAGCGTCTGCTGCGCGACTTCTCCGCCCACACCGGCGATCGCCGCTGACAAGCGGGAAAAGAAGAAGGGCCCGAAACCGATCCCCGGTTCCGGGCCCTTTTCGTGTCTATCAAGATCGTCCGCGTGCCGGACTATTCGTCGCGGTAGACCTTCTCGCGGCGCTCGTGGCGCTCCTGGGCTTCCAGGGACAGGGTCGCTATCGGACGTGCGTCGAGGCGCTTGAGGCTGATCGGCTCGCCGGTCTCCTCGCAATAGCCGTATGTGCCGTCCTCGATGCGCTCCAGCGCGGCGTCGATCTTGGAGATCAGCTTGCGCTGGCGGTCCCGCGCCCTCAGCTCGATCGCGCGGTCCGTTTCGGAGGAGGCCCGGTCGGCGGCGTCGGCGAGGTTGGAGTTCTCGTGCGCGAGAGTCTCGAGCGTCTCACGCGCCTCGCGCAGGATGTCGCTCTTCCAGCTCAGGAGCTTGCGGCGGAAGTATTCCTTCTGCCGGTCGTTCATGAAGGGGCCGTCTTCGGAGAGAACGCTGCCGTGCTGCAGAGTTTCGCTCATCACTGCTTCCTCCAGACCCGAGTGGCGGTGCTTATAGCGGCGCTTCCGGCCCCCTACAACCCGCACGTCCCCGTCATATTCTCGTTGCAACCGACCTTGCGTAAGCCTCGGATTCCGCAGGCCCTGGGTCCGCGACGCCGCGCTCGTGGCCGAGCGGCCGTCCCTTCGGGACCGGCCGGTGCGCCGGCCGGCGGAGGCGACTTCCGCAAAGGCGGATTGCCGTGACCCGCCCTTCCGCTACTTCGCCTCACGCATGACACGCAGACTTTACCTCCTCCGCCACGCCCAGGCGGCCGCCGCACCGGTCGGCGGCCGCGACTACGACCGCCCGCTCGATGGGCAGGGCGAGGCCGACGCGAGGGCTCTGGCGCGAACGCTTCTCGCGGCCGGACTCTCTCCCGGCCTCGTCGTCTGTTCAGGCGCGGCGCGCACGCGCGGAACGCTCGCCTGCCTCGAGCCGGCCCTCGCAGGTGCCGAGCGCCGGTTCGACGACGGCCTCTACGACGGCGGCGACGACGCCTACCGGGACGCTTCGCTTGCCGGCGGGAGGCTGGACGTGATGGTCGTCGGGCACAATCCGATGGTCGGCGGTCTGGCGCGGACGCTCAGCGACGGCCAGACGGGGCCCTGCGCCGATCGTCTCTCCCGCGGCTTTCCGACCTGCGCGCTCGCCATCTTCCGGCTGGACGAGCCCTCCGACCTCGAATCGGCACGGCTGGAGGATCTCATGATCCCGCCGCACCGGCCGCGATAGCGCCCTCGATGGAGCGGGCGCGCCCGCGAACCTACCGTCGAGCGTCCGGTGCGCCTATATCGGCTCGGACGACGAAGGATGCCCGCCTCCCATGACGAGTTTCGCCGACGAGGCACGGATCGCTCTCGACAATCTGGCCGATCGCGCGGGAGGGCTCCTTCATCCTACGCTGCGGCTGGGCGTGGCCGGCCTGTCGCGTGCGGGCAAGACGGTCTTCATCTCCGCGCTCGTCCACAATCTTCTGCACGGAGGCCGGCTTCCGCTGTTTCAGGCCGCGGCCTCCGGGCGGATCGCGCGGACCTATCTGGAGGAGCAGCCCGACGACGCCGTCCCGCGCTTCCAGTACGAGGACCACATCCGCGCCATCGTGGAGGATCGCCTCTGGCCGCAGTCGACGCGCGCGATCTCGGAACTGCGGCTGACGATCGAGTACGAGTCGGCGTCCGGCTGGTCACGCTACTTCTCGGCCGGCAAGCTCTCGCTCGACATCGTCGACTATCCCGGCGAGTGGCTCCTCGACCTGCCGCTCCTCGACAAGGATTTCACGCGCTTTTCGTTCGAGGCGGTCGAGCGGGCGCGGATCGCCTCGAGAGCCGGCATCGCCGCCGACGTGCTCGCCGCCCTCGAGGCGGTCGATCCGGCCGCGCCCTACGACGAGGAGACCGGGCAGCGCCTCGCCGCGACCTTCGCGGACTATCTGCGCCGCGCGCGCCAGGACGCGACGGCGCTCTCCACCCTGCCGCCGGGCCGCTTCCTGATGCCGGGCGATCTGGAAGGCTCGCCCGCCCTCACCTTCTCGCCGCTGATCCTGGAGGATGGGGCCGTCTATCCGAAGGGCAGCTTCGGCGCCGTCCATGCGCGGCGCTACGAGGCCTACAAGTCCGTCGTCGTCAAACCCTTCTTCCGCGAGCATTTCGCCCGGCTCGACCGGCAGATCCTGCTCGTCGACGTGCTGCAGGCCATCAATGCCGGCCCGGACGCCGTCGCCGACCTGCGGCAGGCGCTGGCCGACATCCTCACCTGCTTCCGCCCCGGACGGGCCAGTTGGCTGGGCTCGCTCCTGACCCGCCGCATCGACCGCATCCTCGTCGCGGCCACCAAAGCCGACCACATGCACCGCGAGGGGCATCGCCGGCTGGAGGCGATCGTGCGCACGCTGGTCGAGGACGCCGTGAAGAACGCAGAACTCTCCGGTGCGCAGGTGGAGGTCGCGGCCATGGCCGCCGTGCGCGCGACGCGCGAGGCGAGCGTGGCCGACCGCGGCGAGACGCTGCCCGTGATCGTCGGCACGCCCGCATCCGGCGAACGGCTTGGCGACGAGATCTTCGACGGACTGCGCGAGACCGCGATCTTCCCGGGCGACCTGCCGGACGACCCGCGCCGGCTGTTCGCTGCCGGCACGTCCACGCCGGCGCACCCGACGAGCTTCGTGCGCTTCCGTCCGCCGAAGCTGGAGCGCACCGAAGAGGGCCTGACGCTGTCCCTCCCCCACATCCGCCTCGACCGCGCGCTGCAGTTCCTGATCGGAGACCGGTTGGCATGAGCGACGTTCCGCCCCGCGGTCCGCGGGCGATCCCGGTCGCCCCCGATCGGCGTCCCGACCCGGCCGAGCCTTCGTCGCCGCGAAGAGCCCGCGCGATCTCGGACCTGTCGAGCATCTCGATCGAACCCGACGACGCGCTGGAGAGAGAGGCGCTGGAGGCGCTCGACGCCGCGCCGGCGCAGCGGCGACGCGAGCGGCGCGGCCTGCCCTTCGGCCGGGTTCTCCTCGGGGCACTGGGAGCGATCGCCTCGCTCGCCTTCGGCCTCGCGATCGATTCCCTGCTTCGCGACCTCTTCGCGCGGGCCGAATGGCTCGGCTGGTTCGGGACCGGTCTCGCCGTCCTCCTCCTGATCGCCCTCGCCGGGGTCGTCGGGCGCGAGATCGCGGCCCTCCTGCGGCTGAAGGCCGTCGAGGTCGAGCGCCGCGAGGTGGTGCGGGTCTACGAGACGAACGCCGACCCGCGCGCCGCGCTCGCCGGGCTGGAGGCCATCGTCGCCGCACTGCCGGACACGGCGGCGGGCCGGGCGCGCCTGGCGAGCCTGAAGGACGACGTGATCGACGGGCGCGACATGCTGGGCCTCGCCGAACGCGAGCTTCTGCGGCCGCTCGACGCCAAGGCGCGCGCGCTCGTCATGGCTTCGGCCAAGCGCGTCTCGGTCGTGACCGCCGTCAGCCCGCGCGCGGCTCTCGACCTCGTCTTCGTGCTTTTCGAGACCGTGCGCCTCATCCGCCGGATGTCGGAGCTCTACGGCGCCCGGCCCGGCACCGTGGGACTGGTGCGCCTGGTGCGCGACGTTCTGGCGCATCTGGCCGTCACCGGCTCGATCGCCATCGGCGACGGCCTGATCCAGCAGGTCGTCGGCCACGGGCTGGCGACGCGTCTGTCGGCCAAGCTCGGCGAGGGCGTCGTCAACGGGCTTCTGACCGCACGCATCGGCCTGGCGGCCATGGATCTGTGCCGCCCCATGCCGTTCCTCACCGTCCGGCGCCCGTCGGTGGGAGATTTCATGGGCGATCTCGTCCGCACGGCCGACCCGGACGCCGCGTCGAGATAGAGCTGCGCGACGCCCCTTGCCGGGGAGCGATTCGCAGTGCCGGGCGACCGTTGCGTCCCTGCACTCGACCGGGCGCGCAAGGATCGGTTAACCCTTCCGGAGGATAAGGTTCGAGACGTTTCGACGTGTTCGTCGTCCGCCGTCGCGCTCCACCTCAGCGGCCCGGCAGTCCTATGAGACTGGCGAGGAGCCGATGCGGAGCGATCGTGAAACAGAGCGCCTTCGGCGCGTCCGGGCGGACGCGCGGCGTTCCAGGGGAGATGGGTCGATGCTTCGCTCTTTCGCTGCCGGTCTCGCCCTTCTCTCCGCCTCGGTCCTCTTCGGCGCGGCGCCTGCGGCGGCCGATCCGGAGGAATCGTTCCTGCGCACCGTCTCCGGCCAGTGGACCGGCCCGGGCGAGATCGTCGCGGGCAAGTACAAGGGCACCCGCTTCACCTGCACACTCGCGGGCGACACGACGCCCGGCTCCGAGCTCGGCATCGCGCTCGACGGCTCGTGCCGCGTCGGCCTCTTCGCCCAGCCGATGAGCGCCACGGTCTCGCGTCGCAACGGCCGCTTCTCCGGCGCCTTCCTCGACGGAGCCAACGGTGCCGGCCTCGACATCACGTCGGGCGTCCTCCAGGGAGACCGCATGGTCTTCGCGCTGGGCCGCAAGCAGCTGAACGGCGCGATGGTCGCCCGCCTCGACGGATCGGACAGCCTCGCGGTCACCGTCTCGGTGCGCGTCGGCACCGAGCTCGTGCCGGTCATCGGCATGAACCTGCAGCGCAGCGGCCCGGCCGTCCGCCGCTCGGCCCTGGCGAACTGAGCGCTCCACCGCTCGCGCCGGGCCGCGCTTCGAACGGAGCGAAGCGTCGAGCCACCCCGGCGAGGCGCGCGTCCGAGCACGCATCCGGCTGAGCGCGACGCTCAGGCCGCATCTGAAGCATCGAAGATCAAGTCTTTGAAATGGTGGGCGCGACAGGGATCGAACCTGTGACCCCCTCGGTGTGAACGAGGTGCTCTCCCGCTGAGCTACGCGCCCTGAGCCGTGCGACGCGCGAAGCGTCCGGCCGGGGTGCGGTATAGGCTCCGTCGGGCCCTGGCGTCAATGGCTCGCGGCACGCTCGCGCACGAGGCCGTCGAGAAGCGGGCGGTCGATCTCGGCATAGGACGCGACCACGCGCCCGGCGGCGGAACGCGTCGCCTCGTCGACGCCGTAGCCGAAGTCGACGAGGATCGAGGGAATGCCGCTCGCCCAGGCCGCATCGACGTCGACACGGCTGTCGCCGACCATGATCGAGGCGCGCGGATCGCCGCCGCAGCGCTCGATCGTGCCGAGGAGATGGATCGGGTCCGGCTTGCGACGTCGGAACGTGTCGGCACCGCAGATGGCGCGAAAGCGGGATGCGATGCCGATCGTCTCGCACAGCAACCGCGCCAGCCGCTCGGTCTTGTTGGTGCAGACGGCGAGGACGAAGCCTTCGGCCTCGAGGCGGTCCATCGCTTCGATCGTGCCGGGGAACAGGGTCGACCGGTCGGCGATGTGCGCTTCGTAGAAAGTGAGGAAGCAGGCGGTCTGGGCCTCGAGCTCGGCCTCGGAAAGGTTCAGCCCGGCCTGCGCGAAGCCGTGGGTCAGCATCGCGCGCGCCCCGAGACCGGAAAAGGGACGGATCACGGCCTCCGGGACCTCCGGCAGACCCGCGGCCGACAGGCAGTGATTGACGCTGGCGGCCAGATCGGGCGCGGTGTCGACCAGCGTCCCGTCGAGGTCGAACACCGCGACGGCGGGGCCGATCGCGGGCGCGGCGTCCTGCTCCCGAATCGCTTCGATATTGGTGATCCGGAGCTCGCTCATCGGACACCGAGATGAGGTTTTGCGCTCGGCATGGTCAAGGTGCGGCAGGCAGCCGGCCTGTCGCGGAACTGGAGTTGCGCCCGATCGCGCCGGACCTGGCGCAAGCGCGCCACACTCCGAAGCGGTGCCGGGCCGGTTTCCCCCCGGCCCGCGAACGTCTACAGACGGCACCGAAGGATCGGGGAAAGAGCGATGACCGACGACAGCGCGCAGATGAAGGACGAGGCGGCCCGGGTCGCCCTCGGCGAGGTCGAGGACGGCATGCGCCTCGGCATCGGGACGGGCTCGACCGCCGAAGCCTTCGTGCGCCGGCTCGCCGTCCGCGTCCGGGACGGGCTGAAGATCGTCGGTGTGCCGACATCCGAGCGAACCGCCACGCTCTGCCGCGAGCTCGGGGTGCCGCTGACCACCCTCGACGAGACGCCCGAGCTCGACCTCACCATCGACGGCGCCGACGAGGCGGACGCGACGCTCCGTCTCGTCAAGGGCGGCGGCGGCGCGCTCCTGCGCGAAAAGATCGTCGCGGCGGCCTCGCACCGGATGACCGTCATCGCCGACGGCTCGAAGTTCGTGGAGACGCTCGGCGCCTTTCCGCTGCCGATCGAGGTGAACGGCTTCGGCCTCACCGCGACGACGCTCGCCATCCGCAAGGCCGCGACGCGCCTCGGGCTCGAGGGCGAGCTCAGGCTCCGGCGGTCGGGCGACGAGCCCTTCCTGACCGATGGCGGGCACCTGATCGTCGACGCATCATTCGGCCAAATTCCCGATCCAGAAGCGCTGTCCGTCGCGCTCCATACGGTGCCGGGCGTCGTCGAGCACGGCCTGTTCGTCGGGCTGGCGACGAGCCTCGTCCTCGCCGGACGGGACGGGACGAGGCGGATCGAACGCGAGCCGCGGCGCGGGTGACGGACCCTCGGATCGGACCCGGGGATCGGTTGCGGCGGGACGCCGATCGCCGTAACTGAACGTGACAGACGTCGATGACCTACGGAGACCGACCTTGACCGCCTTGACGAGATCCCTGCGGAACGGCCTTTTGGCCGCCGTCGCGCTGATGGCCCTGTCCGCGCCCGTCCTGGCGCAGGAGGAGCCCAGCGCCTCGCATCTGGCGGCGGCCCGGCAGGCGGTCGCGGCCATCAACGCGACCGACCAGTTCGACGCCGTGCTGATGAACGCGGCGACCCAGATCAAGGGCGAGCTGATCTCCAACAATCCGGACCGCACGGACGAATTGTCCGACATGGTCGACGAGGCGGCAATCGAGCTCGCGCCGCGCCGTGCGGCGCTGGAGAACGAGATCGCACGCATCTACGCCCAGCTCTTCACCGAGGAAGAGCTGACCGCGATGTCCGAGTTCTACGATTCGCCCGCCGGCCAGAAGCTGATCGAGCAGGGTCCCCTCGCCAACCGCGAAACGGTCGCCGCCGCAGAGATCTGGGCGAACGCCCTCGTCCGCGACCTGCGCGTCGCCGCCGATCAGGGTGCGCGGGCGCTCGTCGCGCCCGGCTCCGCAGCCCCTGCGACACCGCCGGCCCAATGACGGGCGGCGCCTCCACCCTATAAGCCAAGGGGCGGCCCCGCACGGTGCCGCCCTTTTTCTTGGGCACCGACGGCCGGGCCGGTCGGGCCGGGATCCAACTTCCACTGCACGGAGCACGGCATCGTGAGCGACACCCGATACGATTACGACCTCTTCGTCATCGGCGGCGGCTCGGGCGGCGTTCGGGCCGCGCGGCGCACGGCCGCGCTCGGCAAGCGCGTCGCGATCGCCGAGGAGTTCCGTTACGGCGGCACCTGCGTCATCCGGGGATGCGTGCCGAAGAAGCTCCTCGTCTACGCCTCGCAGTTCTCGGAGGCCTTCGAGGATGCGGGCGGCTACGGCTGGTCGGTCGGCCCGCGCTCCTTCGACTGGCCGACCCTGATCGCCAACAAGGACCGTGAGATCGACCGGCTCGAACAGGTCTACCGGCGCAATCTGGAGAAGTCCGGCGCCGAGCTCCTCCAGTCGCGCGCCGTCCTCGAGGGGCCGCACGAGATCCGGCTCACGGAAACGGACAAGGTCGTGACCGCGCGGCACATCCTGATCGCGACCGGCGGGCGCCCGAACCCCTTCGCCTCCATGCCCGGCGCCGAGCACTGCATCTCCTCCAACGAGGCGTTCCACCTCAAGCGCCTGCCACAGTCGATCGTGATCCTGGGCGGCGGCTACATCGCGGTTGAGTTCGCCAACGTGTTCCTGGGACTCGGCGTCGAGGTGACGCTCGTCTACCGCGGCCAGGAGATCCTCGGCGGCTTCGACGACGATCTGCGTCACGGCCTGCATCAGGCGATGGCGAAGAAGGGCATGCGCGTGCGCTGCGAGGACACGCTGATGCAGGTTCTCCAGAAGCCGGACGGGCGCTTCCAGGCGCATCTGAAGGGCGGCGACCGCCTCGACGCCGACGAGGTGATGCTGGCCGTCGGACGGATGCCCAACACCGAGGACCTCGGCTGCGAGAAGGCCGGCGTCGAACTCGGGTCCCGCGGCGAGATCGTCGTCGACGCGTTCTCGAAGACGAGCGTCGACCATATCTACGCGATCGGCGACGTGACGAACCGGGTTCAGCTGACCCCGGTCGCGATTCACGAGGCGATGTGCTTCGTGGAGACCGTCTACAAGCAAAACCCGACGGAGCCGGACCTGGACACCGTGGCGACCGCCGTGTTCTCGCAGCCGGAGATCGGAACGGTGGGATTGACCGAACAGCAGGCCTGCAAGGCGTTCGAGACCGTCGACATCTACCGCACCAGCTTCCGCCCCATGAAGCATACGCTGTCCGGCCGCGACGAAACCATGCTGATGAAGCTCGTCGTCGACGGCGCGTCACAGAAGGTCGTCGGCGCCCATGTGCTGGGACCGGACGCCGGGGAGCTCGCTCAGGTGCTGGGGATCTGCGTGAAGGCGGGCCTGACCAAGGCGGATTTCGACCGCACCATGGCGGTACATCCGACGGCGGCCGAAGAGCTGGTCACGATGTATGAGCCGACCTATCGGCTCCGGAACGGCGAACGCGTGGCGGCCTGAGGCCGCCGCCGCGTTTTCGGCTCTTCCCGTTCGGGATCAGGCGGCAAGCGCCTGCGGGCGGCCGATGAGGGCGTCCGCGATCTTCGGCCAGAGCTGCTCGGACGCCGCCTTGCGGAAGAAGCCGTTGTGGCCGATCGGCTGGTCACCGTTGTCGTGCGGCGTCAGCCAGGTTTCCTCGAGCTTGGCGTTCGGGAAGTGATCGAGCAGCGCGGAGACGGCCTGCGGGGTGCCCCAGGCATCGTCCGAGATGCCGACGGAAAGGACCGGGATGCGAACGTCCGTGAAGCGGTCCGCCTCCGGCACCTTGGGGTCGGTGAAGAAGAATTCCGGATGCCGGCACCACTTCGCCCAGTCGCGGAAGATCGTGCCCGGCAGCTCGGTGCCGAGGCCGACCGACTTCGGCAGCTTGCCGAGGAGCAGCGCCATCGGGACGCCGAGAAGGTTCATCCGCGCATAGACCTTCAGCGGCTCGCGGGTGCGACCGTAATAGCCGTTGAGCGAGGCCACCATCACGTAGCGCTCGAACTGGTCGGAGACGCCGCACAGGCCGAGGGCGACGCCGCCGAAGGAGTGGCCGATGCCGACCACCGGCTTGCCGGGCGCGGCCTTCTTCAGCGTGCAGAGCGCCGCCGGAAGGTCGTAGACGCCCCAGTCCTTCATGTGCAGCGCCTTGCGACAGCGCGGCTTGGAGCTGCCGACGCCGCGATAGTCGTAGGTCAGCACCGCCGAGGCGCCGCGCTCGATCAACCCTTCCGCGAAGGCGCGGTAGAACCGGCGTTCGACGGCCGCGGCGGAGGAGATCAGGACGGCGGGGCCATCACCGGTGCCCTCGAAGAGCGTCCCGACCAGGGTCAGGCCGTCCTTCGTGGAGATGCAAACGTTGCGATGATGGTTCATCGAAATGTTCCAAAGCATTGTTGTACAAAGTGCATCAGCCCATCGCGAAGGACTTCGTCCATCGCCTTCATGAACTGTTAATCGTCTCAGCCTACAAGATACCTGCCCGTCGGAGCTTGCGCGAAAGCGTCGAAACGGTGTCGTCGGCAGGGCGAGCGGCCGATATGGGCAGCTCGCGAGTGCGTTTCAATCGTCCTGTCTGGATCGGATTGGCCTTAGGGGCCGGTATCACCTCTGATGACGGACGGGGGCGCTTGCGCCGCGGCGTCGGTCGAATAAGAACCCGTCATGCAAATCCACGAAGATCATCGCGACCTTGCTCGCCTTGCGTCCGACGGGCAGGTGGTTGCCTACTTCGGATATGGTTCGCTCGTCAACCGGCACACGCTGAGGACACAATTCCTCGGGATCCGGAAAGCCCGGGTTTCCGGATGGCGGCGGTTCTGGCTGCCCCGCGGCGAACACATACCAGCCTTGCTCTCGGTGAAACCCGAGGACGGACACCTCACGCAGGGCGTCGTCGTCTACGACCATTCCGATCATCTCCCTTCCGTCGACGAACGCGAGGCGGGATACCGGCGCCGCGTCGTCATGCCGGGGCATTCGGCGATCGAGTCGGAACCCGTTCCGGGCATTCCCCTCTTCATCTACGAGGCGTCGCGGGACGAGGAGACGGCGGCTGAGACCGGCGCTTTCATCCTCCAATCCTATCTCGACGCCGTGATGCAGGGTTTCCTCGCACTTTATGGTGAAGAGGGCGTCCGGCGCTTCGTCGCAGAGACGGAAGGGTTCGAGACGGTGCTCCTCTGCGATCGCGACCGGCCGATCTATCCGCGCTCCGTCACCCTTCGCCACGACGAGCGCTCGCTCTTCGACGCATTGGTCGCCGAGCGCGGGATGCGGCTCCGGCCCGCCCCAGGTCGCGCGGGATGACAAAGCGGTCGGCAGATGGTTAAACGCGCTCGCCGTGGGGCCGCGCGGAAAGGCCGCGCGCGAGCGTGACGGATCCGCGCAGCCCGAACCTGCAACGCCGACCCCGAGGATGGACCATGCCCGAGAACTGGAGCCCGTCGAGCTGGCGCAGCAAGCCGATCGTCCAGGTCCCCGATTATCCCGATCCGCAGGCGCTCGCCGACGCGGAAGCGCGGCTCGGCACGTTTCCGCCCCTCGTTTTTGCAGGTGAGGCCCGCAAGCTGAAACGCTCGCTCGCCGAGGTTTCCGAGGGCCGAGGGTTCCTGCTGCAGGGCGGCGACTGCGCCGAGAGCTTCGCCGAGCACGGCGCGGACAACATCCGCGACTTCTTCCGCGCCTTCCTCCAGATGGCGGTGGTCCTCACCTTCGCGGCGTCCTCGCCGGTGGTGAAGGTCGGCCGCATCGCCGGCCAGTTCGCCAAGCCCCGTTCGTCCGGCTCGGAGACGATCGACGGCCGGACGCTGCCCTCCTACCGCGGCGACATCATCAACGGCATCGACTTCGACGAGGCCTCGCGCATTCCGAGCCCGGAGCGCCAGATCGAGGCCTACCGCCAGTCGGCCGCGACGCTGAACCTGCTCCGCGCCTTCGCGCAGGGCGGCTACGCCAATCTGGAGAACGTCCACCAGTGGATGCTCGGCTTCGTCTCCGGCTCGCCGGAAGCGGAGCGCTACGGGCAGCTGGCCGACCGCATCTCCGAGACGATGCGGTTCATGAACGCCATCGGCATCAACGCCGAATCGTACCCGAACCTGCGGGAGACGGACTTCTTCACCAGCCACGAGGCGCTGCTGCTCGGCTACGAGCAGGCGCTGACGCGCGTCGATTCGACGAGCGGCGACTGGTACGCGACCTCCGGCCACATGATCTGGATCGGCGACCGCACACGCCAGCTCGACCACGCCCATGTCGAGTTCTGCCGCGGGATCAAGAACCCGCTCGGCCTCAAATGCGGCCCGTCCAGCGAGCCGGACGACCTCCTGCGCCTGATCGACGCCCTTAACCCGAAGAACGAGGCGGGCCGGCTGACGCTGATCACCCGCTTCGGCCACGAGAAGGTCGAGCAGCACCTTCCGCGCCTCATCCGCGCGGTGGAGAAGGAAGGTCGCAAGGTCGTCTGGTCGTGTGATCCGATGCACGGCAACACGATCACGGTGAACAACTACAAGACCCGCCCCTTCGACCGCATTCTCCAAGAGGTCGAGCGGTTCTTCGACGTGCATCGCGCCGAAGGAACGCATGCCGGCGGCATCCACATCGAGATGACCGGCAAGGACGTGACCGAATGCACCGGCGGCGGCCGCCCGGTCCTCGCGGAGGATCTCTCGGACCGCTACCACACGCACTGCGACCCGCGGCTGAACGCCAACCAAGCGCTGGAGCTCGCCTTCCTCGTCGCCGAACTCCTCAAGCGCGAGGACACGGCGCAGGCGCCGAAGAAGCAGGCGGCCGGATTCTGAACGGGCGGTCAAGGCAAAAAGGCCGGCGGATCCTTCGATCCGCCGGCCTTTTTCACGTTCGGCGTTCCGCCGCGCGACCGCTCACTCCGGGGGCTGAGGCACCGTCTGCGGCATGGCCGAGCGGAACGGGTTCAGCGCCTGCCGGATGTTCGCTCCGGCCGAGTTCGGCACATAAAGGATGTCGCCCTTCTGCATCTGGAAGGACTGCATGGCGAAGAGGCCCTGCGGCTGCTTCATGTTGGCGCGGTAGATGATCGGGACCATGCCCTGCGTCGGGTCGTTCGGCGGCAGGACGCCGAGCGAGCGCGCAATCTGGGCGGGCTCGGAGCGCAGGAGATAGACGCGCGTCGCGTTGGCGCGGTCGTCGAGGAGGCCGCCGGAGCGCGCCACCGCCTGCGCCATGGTCAGTTCGCCCGGCTGGAAGTTGAATTCCCCCGGGCTCTGGAAGGCGCCGAACGAGGTGAAGCTCGTCGTGTCGCGGCCGAGGAAGATCTGGTCGCCCGGCTGGACGAAGATGTTCTGCGACTGGTCGGCCAGGATCCGGCCCATCGTCGCCGACGCCCGCGCCGAGCCGCGCGCCACGGTCACGACCGTCTCCCCCGGAGGCGAGGACGGGCCGCCGGCCATGGCGATGGCGTCGAGCACCCGCTCGCCCTGGCTGGTCAGTTCGAAGCGCCCTGCCCCGTTGACGTCGCCGCTGACGGTGAAGCCGCTGCCGCCGGCCTCCGTCACGAAGACGGAAGCCTCCGGCGAGATGGACGTGCCGCGCAGGCCGTTCGCGATCGTGTTCTGCAGCGCGCCCGGCGTCGAGCCCGCCGCGCGCAGACGCCCGGCATAGGGGATGTCGACGAAACCGGCGTCGTCGACCCGGAACTGGCCGAGATCCAGAGAGGTCGCCGAAGCCGAGGAGAGCAGCCCCTCCTCGCCCGTGTCGAAGATGCGCACCGTCACGGAATCGCCCGGCCGCAGGCGCGAACCGTCGAAGCGCTGCGAGCCGAGGCGGCTGAGGCCGTCCAGCATCACGGGCGCGCTCGGAAGGTTGTAGGCGGCCAGGTCCACGATCGGCGCCTCGCCGGTGGTCGGCAGGACGATGGACCGTTCGATCGCACCTGCGCTCGGGCCCGAACCGGGTGAGGCGCAGCCGGCGAGAAGACTGCCGCAGAGGAGAAGAGTGAGGGCTGTGGCCGACCGAAGACGGCAGAAGGGCGAAGATGTGTTCGTCTTTCCCGGAATCGGCATCGCGTCGTCCCCGTGCAACCGCCGTCGCGCAACGGTCGGAAGTGCAATCCAGATGATCTATGGATCACGCCGCCTTCATTCTCTACGTGTCATGGATGGCGAGGCTTGTTCGTTTCTGGATCGGAGACGCTTTTGCGTTCATCTGTGGCCGCCGCGCCGCATTCTTGGAGCCGCTCCAGCGTTTCGTCGAGCCGGGGCCGGTCGGACGGCACGGGCGAGGTGAGCGCTTCGGCGAGCTGGACAAGGGCGCCGGGCGGCGCTTCCGACAACGAGGCAAGGAGGACGCGGCCGAGACCGTAGAGGTCGGCGGAGGCCGCGGCAGGACATCCGTGGTCGCGTGTCTCGGGCGCCGCGAAGGACGGCGTGCCTGCGATCTCGACGTCTTCGGGGAGCGCCGATCCGAGCGGACGCGACAACCCGAAGTCGAAGAGGATCGTCGCGGCCGGATCGCCGTTCGGCACGAAGAGATTGGCGGGCGTCACGTCGCCGTGGACGAGACCGGCATCGTGGACCGCCCGCAGGGCGTGGACGATGCGCTCGCCCAGCGCCGCGATCTCGGCCGGAGCGAGCCTGCGCCGGACGAGAAGTCGAGCCAGCGTCGGAGCGTCGACGAAATCGGTCAAAAGCCCCGGCCGCCCGTCGCCGAGCCGCAGCAGCGCGCGGAGCGGCAGGCACGCCGGGTGGACGATCGCCGCCTGACGGCGGGCCTCGTCCATCAGCAGGCGGCGCAGAAGCGGGTCGGTGCGCGCCTCGAAGACCGGCCGCTTGAGAGCATGGAAGCTGCCGAGATCCCGGTGGCGAAGGCGGACGATCTCGAAGCACGAGCCCCGTCCGATCAGGCCCTCGACCGCGAAACTGCCGGCGATGAGGTCGGCAGGGCCGTCGAGGGCCGACATGTCGCGATCGAGCGCGTCGCGGACGGCGTCGAGGGCAATCCGACGGTCGGGCTCCTCCATCGCCTGCAGAACCGCGCGGAGTTCCGACTGGAGTTCGACGAGGCGTCCGGGGAAACCCTCCCCTTGCGCCCGACTCACCGGAGCGTCACGACGATCGTCGAGACGTTCTCGCGAACGCCGGCCACGAGCGCGTCCTCGACCAACGCCTGAGCGGCCTCGTCCGACTCGGCGCCGATCAGCCGGGTCGCGACGTCGCGCTCGGGCAGCGCGCGCGTGAGCGAGGCGGAGGAGAGGAGGAAGCGGTCACCCGCCTGGAGGCCGCCGGACACGACATCGCAGGCGAACTGCGCGGCCCCGCCGACGCTTCGGCTCAGGCGTCTGTCGAGCCCGATGCCCACGTGGTCGCGCGTCAGGCATCGCATCATGCCGTCGCGCAGGAGATAGCAGCGCATGTCGCCCGCCCAGACGACGGCATAGCCGTCCGGCGCCAGGGCGAGAACGACCGCCGCCACACCGCCGTCCGGCGTTTCTCCGCCGTCCCGGCGTAGCAGCGTGCTCGCGCTGCCGAGCGCGCCCTTGGTTTCGGCGGCGAGATCGGCGACGCGCGGCGAGGCCGTCAGGCGCCCCAGGCGGTCGACGACGAGGCGCGCCGCCGCGGGCGTGGCCGTGAGCGACCCGTGCCCCCCGACGATAGCGTAGAGATGGCCGTCCTCGGCGGACAGCAGCGCATCGACGTTGATCCGCAGCCGGGTGCCCTCGTGGCTCGCGTGGGAGACCGAGGCGGGGCGGACGAACGGGGGGGCGGATGCGGCGTTCGGCAAAGCCGTCGGCCGTGGAGCGCGGCCCATGGCCGGAACCCCAGGTAGCGCCGACGCCGCGCGCTGCTGCTCCTGCATCTGACGGGGCTGCTCCGGCGGGGGATCCGGGGCTTCGCCCAGGAACCGGTCGAACTCCTCCGGGGCCGGGAATCCCTGGGCTGCGAAACGCCTTCGATCCGCTCCTTCGGTCCACCAGAAGGACCGGTCGGCCTCCCGCCCCGCGGACAGAGCCGGGTCGGGCGCGGGCGGCTCGGGGACGAGATGGGTCAGCCGCCGGTCGAGGTCGTCGAGCCGCAGCACCGATCCGCGGGCCGAGACCGCCAGCGCCTCGGCGTCCTCGAACCAGCGCTGCTGGCGGGCGAGAAGCCGGGTCGGCCCTCGATGGCCGCTCAGGCGCTGCGAGAGGAACAGCGGGAACGGCCGCCCGACCCGGTCGACGCTGGCGACCATCACGCCGATCGCCGGTTCGCCGCCGACGAGATGGGCGCCCAGCACGAAGCGGAAGGGCGGCATGGCGAGGAAGGCGTCCTTCCAGCGCTCGCCCCGAACGCGCCGGCAATGGGCGAGCGCAGCCTGCGCCCAGCGGTCCAGCGGCTCGCGCAGGCCCCGGTCGAAGCGGCTGGCGACGAAGTCGCCCTGCTCGGGCACCTTGCCGAAGAAGCCCGCCGCGCCGGGCGGTGCGCCGCCCTTGTGCGCCGCGCCCCGCACGCTTAGAACCCCGCCGGGCAACGGAAGCTTTCCAGAGCGTCCGTCGCGAAGGGATTGAGGATCGAGCCGACCTGCACCTCGAACTCGGCCGAGAGACCCTGCGTGGTGAAGCGCGCGCGGAACCGGTCGTCGGAGATCCGGGTCGTCTGCGAGGCGTCGAAGAGGCGCAGCGCCGACCAGGGGCCCGAGCGCGAGACGATGTTGTCCCATCCCGCCGGCTGGATCAGGACGCTCGACTGGGTCGAGCCGTCGGCGGAGGGCCAGGTGAGGTTGCGCGAGATCACCGGGCCGTGGGCGTAGACGACGCGGTCTTCGCCGATGCGCAGGACCGCGGCCGTCGCCGACTGGTCCAGCGCGACGGGCGTCACGTTGAGGCCGACCGAGGGCCGGGTGCCGCTGGTGAAGAAGGCCTCTCGGATCTGCCGCGCCATGGCGAACTGCACCAACGCGTCGGCCTCCGTTCCCTCCGCGCCGAAGGTCCCGCGCCAGCGCCACGGAACGGTCGACGTGTCGACGAAAGGCGCGAGGCGGTTCTGGAAGAAGCTTTCGAAGGCGCCCTCCGGCCCGAAGACCCGCGTGAAGTCGTCGAGCGCGACCTCGGTGTCCGCCGAACGGTCGAACGGGTAGCGGCCGGCGATCGCGGCCTCGCACAGCCGCGCGCCGCCCGCCGCCCATTCGGCGCCGAGCTGCGAGCGGGCGGTCGAGACGGCCAGCTGGTCGACATTGGCGGCGAGGCCGCCGACCCAGCCGTCGACCGGTGCAGGCAGGCGCCGGGCCTGCGCGACGAGAGCCTGGTTCGCCTCCGACAGCTGGCCTTCGACGTCGAAGATCGCCGCCACTTCCGCCGAAGAGGCGGCCGCCCGGGAAAGCTGCGCGAAGAGTTCGGCGAGAAGCGGCTGGACGGCCGCGACTTGCGAGGGCGGCTCCTCGCCTTCGGCCACGGGTGTCGCGCCTTCGGCCGGCCTCGCCAGCGCTTCCCGCAAGGGCGCGAAGGGGTCCGGCGGGCTTCCGGCGTCGGCCGGGAGCGACGAGGCGATCTCCGCCGGCACGCCGCCGGCGAGGTTCGTCGCCTCGCTCAGGGAGCGCGCGAGCTCGACCAGCGGAAACGGTGCAGCGGAAAGGACGCGCGCCACCTCCGTCATGCCCGCCAGGTCCTGTGCGGTGCGTGTGCGGATATCGCCTGCGATCGCCGCCCACTGCTCCTCGAACTCGGCGAAGTAGAGCGCCAGAATGTCGCGCGAGACCTCGCTCGGGCTGGTGCCCGGCGGGTTGGCGACGCCCCTCACCCATTCCTCGCCGATGGCCGTCTCGGCCGCCGCCTGCAGCTGCGGCAGGACGACCGTTCGGTAACCGGTCGTGGTGAAGAGGCCGGGCACGCCTTCGCGGAGCGAAGCCTCGGACGCCCGCTCGAACGCGGTTTCGCCGCTCGTGCCGACGACGCCGGACACCGTCCAGGCGACGAGACCCGCCGCCTCGCCGCGCCCCTTCAGAACGTCGTAACCGCGCGCGGCGATGCTCTGGTCGGCGATGCGCTCCTGCGTGCGCTCCACCAGCGCCTCGTCGATGGCGATCCGGGCGAGCGGCCGCTCCACGAGCGAGGCCACGTGCGCGTTCAGCTCCTCGCGCGTGCCCCGTCGCCCCTCGCCCGGATAGAGGCGGTCGAAAACGCGCCGCGCGCCGTCCTGCACCTCCGCCGGCACGAGCGGCCCGAGCCCGCCGAGCATGGCATAGAGCTTCAGTGCGTCGACGGTGCGCCGCGTGTCGGCCTCCTCGTCGGCGAGTTCGTTCTGCAGATGGACCAGAAGGCGCGGCAGAAGAATGGTGTTCAGCGCCCGGCCGTAGGCTAGACGATGGCTGCCCTGCGTCTTCTCCTCCTGATCGAGGCCGAAGGAGAAGCCGAGCGCCGGCGGCTCCCCGAAGCGGGAATTGGCGTTGCGCAGCGTGTTCAGCGCCGCGAGCACGGAGGCGAAGTCGGCATCCGAGACGTTCTCGGTCGGGATGGTCGCGGCCAGCGTCTCGAAGCGCGCGGTCTCGGTCTCGGCGTGGGCGATCGCCGCGCGGTTCTGCAGGAACGCGCCGATCCAGCCGACGAGGACGAAGGCGACGATGCCGCCCGCGAGGGCCAGCGCCGCGCGGCGCAGCATCAGGTTTCGGCCGGTTAGGCGCTTGTCGTGGGCGACGAGCGATGCCTCGCCGAAGATCACCTCGTGGAACAGGCGCGACAGGAAGTAGGAGCGGCGCATGGTGCGGCCCGCCCCTTGCGCGCCCGCGGGCAGGTTCTCCTGGGTGCCCGAGGCCAGGTAGACGCCGCGCACGAGCGGAGCGGCGATGAAGCGCGATTGAGAGGTCAGTTCGGTCAGTACCTCGTGGACCGGCTCGCGCAGGAGGCTCATCTGCGCCGGAAGGCGGAAGATGCGGCCGCGCTGGTCGATGTCGGGCTCCTGCTGCAGGCGCTCCAGGAGCAGCGTGTCGACCCGCTCGCGCAGGAGGTCGAACTCGGTCAGGAACCGGTCCGGCAGCTCGCGCGGGTCGTGGCTGAGGCCGAGATCGAAGGTCGTGCCCCAGACCTGATCGCGGTCCGAGCGCGCCAGCCCGTCGAAGAAGGGCACGAAGCCGTCGAGGAGGTCGGCCTTGGTCAGGACGATGTAGACCGGAATCCGCGCCTTCAGGATGTCGTCCATCTCCGACAGGCGCTGGCGGACCTGGCGGATTTCCTCCAGCCGCTCGGACGGATCGCGGTGGAGGAGGTCCGGGATCGAGATGGTGACGAGGACGCCGTTGATCGGCTGCGAGCGGCGGTGCTTGCGGATGAGCTGGAGGAAACCGTTCCAGCCGGCCTTGTCGACGCCGGAGAAGTCGCCGTGGGTCGTGTAGCGGCCCGCCGTGTCGATGACGATCGCCTCTTCGGCGAACCACCAATTGCAGTGACGCGTACCGCCGACGCCGCCGACCGGCTCGCCGCCGATTCCGGCGCCCAGCGGGAACTTAAGGCCGGAATTGACCAAGCTCGTCGTCTTGCCCGAGCCCGGCGCGCCCATCATCACGTACCAGGGCAGTTCGTAGACGTAGCCGAAGCGCTTGCCGACGACCTTGCGCAGCGTCGCCATCGCCTCGCGCAGGCGTTCGCGCAGGGCATCGACCTCGGCCTTGGCCTCCGCGTCCGGGTTCGCCCCGCCGTCGGCGGCGATGGCGTCGATCATCCTGGCGTCGGCGCGGCGCTTGCGGATGGCTGCGACGACGACCCAGACGAGCCAGGCCGCGACGATGACGCCGATGAAGATCAGCCGGTTGCGGACCGGCTCCAGCGGGCGGAAATCGCCCATGCCGAGCGACGCGCCGTAGAACCAGACGATGACGACCGCCGCAACAACCCAGATGAGCGACAGGAATCGCTGGCCGACGATGCCCGCATAGGACTGCGCGTAGGACCGGACCGTGTAGAACAGGCTGAGCGGGTTCACTGGCTGGTCTCCGCGCCCGGGGCGTTCGATATCGCGGCGCCCTGTCCGCCGGGTTCGGCGGCAGGCTCGGGCACCACCGGACCGCTGTCCGCCGACGGCTGCGGCCCCGCGCCCGCGCCGCCCTGCGGACCGATGGCCGAGCCGGCGCCGAGGACGAGGATCTCGGTCCGCCGGTTCGCCTCCCGGCCCTCCTCCGTCGCATTGTCGCCGATCGGCTCGAGCTCGGCGCGACCTTCGGAGGTGACCGATTGCGGGCCGGACAGCTCCCGCAGGATATCGGCGACCGCATCGGCGCGCGCTTCGGACAGGTGCCAGTTCGAGGGGTACTGGACGGTGTTGATCGGCACGTCGTCGGTGTGACCGATGACGACCGCGCTGAACCCGTCGGCCGCGATCGCCGCGCCGATGCTCGTCAGGAGCTGGCGGAAGCGGGGTTCGACCTCGGCGCTGCCGACGGCGAAGAGACCCGTGTTGGCGAGGCGGACCAGAACCGCGTCGCCGTCGCGCTGGAGGGTGACGAGACCGGCGTCCACCTGCGGCTGCAGGAAGGCGAGGAATTCGGACAGCTTGTCCTCGACCGGCTCTTCGGCCGGCGTCGCGACGGGCTCCTCGGGCGGCAGGTCGGCGCCGACCACGGCCTGCTCGACCTGCGTCGGTTCGGCCTGCGGCAGTTCGGCGATCGTCACGGCGAGTTCGGGCGCGGCCGCCGCGTAGCGGCGCAGCGTCACGTCGCTCTCGCGGTTCAGCGCGAAGAGGAAGGCGACGTAGCCGAGCGCGAAGAAAAGGGCGAGCGCGCCCAGCAGACCCCAAAGCGCGGCGGCGTTGCGCAGCGGCTTGTGCCGGGCCGAGACGCCGCGCCAGTGCGGCGAGAGCTCGCGTTCGAAGGCGCCGTACTGCCCCCGCAGCGTCCGATAGAGCCCGTCGCGGATCGAAGCCAGCTCCAGCGTGCCGCGCGGCGAGACCCGCGTGCGCCCCTCGAAGCCGAGCGATAGGCAGAAGTAGATGAGAAGGAGGATGTCCTTGTTGGCGCCGGGGTTGCGATGGAAGTGATCGAGGAGGTCGAAGACCCGGTCGCCGCCCGTCACGTCCATGTGGAAGGTCGAGACGAGACCGGATCGCGCCCAGCCGGACTGGACGCCCCAGGACCGCGAGAGGACGATGTCGTCGATCATCGCGCAGGCGACGTAGTGCGCGGCGCGAGCCCGCTCCGGGGCGATCCGAGCGCCGGAGAGGTTGCGCTCGTATTCGCGCACCGTGTCGATCGACAGGCGGCGCAGGGCCTCGGCGTCCGGCTCCGAACTCGTCTCGCGGATGGCGTTGGCAAGCGCCAGCACCGGCACGGCGGCGCCGACGAGCGGCGGCAGCTCGTCGCCGAAGCGGAACTCGCGCACCAGACGCTCGTAGTCCGGTGCGGACCCGGACCCGGAGAGGCCGACCCGCCGGCGCGCCTCGCGCGGCGAGATGTCGTCGAAGACGTCGGCGAGCCCGGCGGCCAGAGCCGCGCGGCGCTGCCCTTCCGCACTCGGCTCGATGGCCGTCGGCTCTTCGGCGAAGGGGTCCTGCGAGGTCCGGCTCATTCCTTCAGCGCCCACATCTCGAGTTCGAGGCCCGGAAACTCACCGGCCAGATGCAGCGCGATCGCGCCCGAAGTCTCGAGCTGCTTCCACATCGGAGCCGACGTATCGAGTTCGAAATAGACCGTGCCGGAGCGGTAGGGCAGCTGGCGCGGCAGGACGGGGAGCGGACGCACCGGGATGCCGGGCAGCGCCACGTTGACGAGTTCGGCGATGCGCTCGACCGGGCCGACCTTGATCTGGTTCGGCAAATTGCGGCGCAGCGTCTCGGCCGCCATGTCCGCCCGCACCGCCAGCACGAAGCCGGTGTTCTGGAGGAGCGTGCGGTCGTTGATCGTCGCCACGCGCACCCCGTAGCGACGCTCCTGCAGCGGGATCGCGATGGCCGCCTGTTCCAGGACCGCCGAAAGCGAGGCGCGCAGGTCGTCGAAGACGGCCGCGAAGCTCGCCTGCAGGTCGCGATGTGCATAGGCCGGGAAGTCCGTCGCCCGCTTCGTGGGCGCGGTGAAGGTCGACAGCTCGCCCGCGAGCTGCAGGCAGGCGCGGTAGAAGTCCTCCGGGTGGATCTGCCGCGCGTTCGCCGTCAGATGCGCGAAGAGCGGATCGGCGCGGTTGAGCGTCTGGAGCAGGAGGAAGTCGCCGACCTCCGCCGTACCGCGCACCGTCGGATCGCCGATGCGCTGTGCGATCGCCTCGGCGCGGTGACGCAGGATGCCGAGGAGTTCGGTCAGCAGACCGCGCAGACGCCCCCCCGCGTCGCAGTTCAGGCTCGGCGGAATGAAGCTTTCGTCGAGAACGACCGACTGGTCGGTGCGCACCTCCACGATGCGCGCGAGCCCGATCAGGTCGTAGCCCCCGAGCTCGTCGCCGTCGACGAGATGGCGGAGGCGCAGGCGCGCGACGTCGATCGAGGCCGTCAGGTCGCTCCCGACATTGGCGTCGGGCGCCTCGTAGGGGCTGAAGACGATGCGCACGGACGAACCGGCCGGCTCCTCCTCCGAGGCGATGTCGGCGCGCCCCGGCCGGCGCATGGGCAGCGCGAGATAGACGACGGCGTCCTTGACGTCCGCCCCGAGCGGCAAGGGCGGCGGAAGGTCGGCGTCGCCGGGCGCCTCGAACACCGTCCCGTCCGGGAGGGTCCCGGAGACAGAGGAGACGGCGAAGCGACCGATGGCGAGCGCCTCGCGGTCGATCTCCAGCGACGACAGGCCCCAGGCGAAGGGGCGCAGCTCGCGCGTGGCGGCCGTCACCAGACGTTCGGTCCAACGGTCGGCCTGCTGGAAGTGCTGCGTGCGCAGGAACATGCCCTCGGTCCACGCGACGCGGTTGCCGTGCTTCATGCCCTGTCTCCATCGCGCGGCGCCTGCGCGCTCAATTCTTCGAAATCGTCGGCCGCGGGGTCGTTCGGGTCCGCGCCGAGCGCGCGCGCGAAGCGCGAACGCGGCGAGGAACCGTCGACGCCCTCATAGGCGCGCTTGTGCTGATCGACGAAGGCGCGCTCCGCTCGGCCCGGAACCGGGAGACGCGCGGCGAGCCCCTTGGCCCCGTCCTCGGCCAGGCGCGCCTTCAGTTCGAGCTGATGGGGGGCGAGAGCGTCGGTCTCGTCGAGGAGCGCCCTGAGAGCGGAGAGCAGCACCCTGTGGTGGGCCGCGAGGAACGCGGCGTCCTTCGCGTCGAACGGGCCGAAGGGCTCGGCGCCCGTCTCGTCGGCGATGTCGGTCAGCGCGCGCCCGATCTCGGCCAGCGCGCCGCGCATTGCGCGGTGCTCGCGCCCGGCCTCCTTCAGCGCCGTGAGAGGATCGGAGAGCGGACCTCGCAGGCCGGCTTCGGCGAAGAAAACGGACGCCGCCTCGTCCGCGTAGGGTCCGCTCGCAGCGGGAATCGACGGCTCCAAGTGCGGCTCCTCGCCGGCGGCCTTCGGCACACGCATCCGAGTCGAGGTCGCGATCCGGTGCTCGGCGCGCGAGGCGGTGCCCGCGTCGCTGTCCCAGTCCTCCGGCAGCCCGCCGAAGCCCGAACCGGTGATCGCCTCGTTCGGCGCGCCGTGCCATCCGATCTCCGGGCGGCTCGCGGCGGGCTCGCTTCGGGCGGCCCCGTCCGTCTCGCCGAGCGCTTCGATCCAGTCCCTGTGCGACGCGGCGCCCGGCAGCATGCCGCTCGCCTGCGTTCCGCCGGGGGAGATGTCGGACAGGATCGCCGTGATGGAGGGCGCCTCGTCCGCCGGGGCGAACCGCTCCTCCGGGTCGCGCCAATCGGGCTCGACCTCGCCCGTGATCTCGACGGTGAAGCGCTGGCCGCAGAAGGCGATGACGGATCCCTTCTCCAGGCGCACGGTCTGCCCCTGCGCCAGCTCCTTCCGGTCGACCGTGAGCCCGTTCGTGCTCTCGTCGGTGAGGGTGAAGCCCGTGGCGTCGCGCCGGATGCGGCAGTGGACCTTCGAGATGCGACGTTCGGGGTCGCTCAGCGGCCAATGGCATTTCGGGTCGCGCCCAAGCGTCAGTTCGCCGCGCTCCAGAAGCCGCCAGCCCTTGTCGGCAGGGTCGTTCGCATCGGTCTGCGAGACGAGGCGAAGGCGCATGCTCGCCTCCTACAACCTGGCCAGGACGACCGCGTCGCGGCAATCCTCGGCGGGCGGCCTCAGACGGGTCCACGAGTTCCAGCCGAGGCGGGCGGGCGGTCCCTCTCCGCCGAGGCGGCAGAACGGCACGTCCTCCTTGCGCAGCACGATCTGAACGTCGAAGCGGAGGCCGGGCCCGACATAGAGCCGCGTCAGCTCCAACAACTCGCGAAGGCGCGTCGTTCCCGGCTCGAAGGAGAGATAGTCGGCGTAGCCGACCGGGCCGATGCGCACCCGAAAGCCGCCGGCGCTGTCGCGGATCATGGCGCCGGAGGCGGCGTCGACTCCGAGGCGAGCACCGGCTTTCGACCCGAGCGACGTCTGCTCGCCCTCCGGGATCGGCACCCAGCGCGGCGTGAACTGATCGATCGCGACCGGTAGTCGCGTATGGGCCGTCAGCATGCCCGCCAGAGCCGTCGCGTTGCGCGAGCGCGACGCGAAGAGCCCCGCGAACCGTAGCACCGCCTCGTCCCCCGCCGCGTTCAACGAGCGCAGCTCGTCCGAGCGCAGTCCCGCGAGAGCGAAGAGCGCCCCGACGATGCGGTTGCCGCCCGACAGCCGGCGCCAGCGCAGCAGCCGCGGCAGGCGATATTTCTCCTGTGCTTCCGTCATCAGCCGGACGAGCGGATCGGCGAAGATGTCGAAGAAGGCGCGCATGCCGCGCGCGCGTCGGCGCTCCTCCTCCAGAACGAGCTCGGTATAGGCCGGCGGCAGGGCGCCGAGCGCGCCGAGAAGGCCGGGGATCGTGGACCGCACCCGGATCGTCCTCGACTTGCGCTCCACCGAGGCGATCGAGGCGGGGGCGAGGCGCGTCGAGACCTCGGAGCCGATCTCCAGCGTTCCGGCCCGTTCGGCGACCCGCAGCGCCGTCGTCGGCTCGAAGGATTGCGGGTCGGCGAGCAGCGCGGCGGTCAGCCGGTCCTCGGGCTCGCGGAGCGCCGTCACAGGAGGGGCCTTTCGGCGAGCCGGGCCGGGAACGCGGCGACGGGCTCGGCCTGGCCGCGCATCGTCGCCGTCAGGCGCGTGAAGGAGTTGATGTTGGCGTAGAGTCCGAGGAAGCGGTCAATCACGCTGGCGAAGAGATAGGCCGGCCCGCGTTCGATCAGGCCCGGCTCGAAGGTCAGCGTCACCTCCGTCCCCGGCACGATGCCGCCGCCGGACACGCGCGAGACGGCCGAGCGGGCCGAGACGCCGACGATGGCGTCGATCATCAGGTTCGGCTCGCGGCGCTCGGGCAGGACGTAGAGCCGCAGCATCTCCTTGAGCGCCGTTCCGTCGCCGGAGGCGAGCGAGAGATGGTTGAGGTTCAGATGCGAGATCAGTCGCCACCGCCGGTCCTCCGCCTCCGAAAGCCGCATGACCGGGGTCGGCGCGCTGATCGCCTCCACCCCCGAGACGGAGGACGACGCCCTGACGAGGTCGAGGTGCGGATGGCCGCCGCCGAAGGGCAGACGTTCGGGCAGGTCCCGGTTCAGGCAGAGCGTGTCGACGCCGGCGACGAGTTCCTGCTCGTCCTCGCCGTCGAAGGCGATGGAGACGTCGCTGGTGCCGTCGAGATCGTCGAACTCGCGCCGCAGCTGCCAGGCCGGCGTGTGGGACGCGCCGCCGGCGAAGAAGCTCCGGGACTCGCGTCGCGTGCCCGTCCGGTCCGTCAGCGTCACGCCTTCGACGCTGTACACCTCCCGCGTGCGGTGGCGTCGCGCGTCGGGCACGAGCGCGTATTCCGTGCGCCGACCGTCGACGACGATCGGCTCGGCCCGCTGGGCGAAGAGGTTGACGGCGGGGGCCGCGTTCAAGGTGAAGTTGGTCGCCGCGACCATGCGCTCGAGCGCCGGGTCGGCGCGGTCGAGATAGAAGAAGATTTCCAGCGCGTCGCCCTTCCAGCGGTCGAGGCCCGAAAGCTCGAAGAACAGGAACTTCTGCGGCAACGCGAAGAACTCCGAGAGCAGCCGGTACCCGGTGAAGCTCGCCGGCGGATAGGGCAGCATCCCCTCCTCCACGCGGAAGCCGCCCGGCGTGACGCTTCCCGCCGGCAGGAACAGCGGCTCGCGGTCGTCGGCGTGGCGGGCGAGCGCGATCCCGAGCGTATGGTTCAGGATCAGCTCGTGCAGCCGCGAGGCCTCGCGGAACGGCGCCTCGATGTGGAACGGCAGCCGCTTGAGCTTCAGGCTCGCGACCGACGGCACCGGCGCCAGCGGCTCGACGAGGATGCGCAGGCACGCCGCGGCCCCAAGGCGCGGGGCGAGCGGCGCTTCGATCGGCTGCGCCTGGAGCTGCGCGCGGGCGACCCGCACCGGCAGGATGTCGATGCCTTGCGTCGTCCGGAAGCGGCAGCGCTCCTCCTCGATCGGCTCGCAGGAGATCTCCGAATGGCGCGGCAGATCCTGCACGGAATCGAGCCCGGCGACCGGGTGCGCGCGCACCATCATCATGGACGGCACCGGCGCGAGATAATGCGGGTACAGCGTCTCCAGCATGGAGCCGGTCAGCTCGGGAAACTCGTCGTCGAGCTTCTGGCGCACGCGGGCGCTGGCGAAGGCGAAGCTCTGGATCATCCGCTCCACATGCGGATCGTCCACCTGCTCGCCGGAGATGCGAAGCCGCCCGGCGATCTTCGGATGGCTGAGCGCGAAGCGCGCCGCGCGGCGCTTCAGCGCCCCGAGCTCTTCCGCATAGCGCTGCAGGAAGCTCGTCTCAGCCACGGCTCGGCTCCACGCGGAAGCGCTGCGTCGACGGGTCGACCGCCGTCTCGAAGGCGATGGCCGGCATGCCTTCCTGCGCGCGGTAGACCGCCTCGATCCGAAGGCGCAGCGAACGCTCCGAGGGATGGCGCGGAGGCAGGGTGGAGACGGTCAGCTCCGACAGGCGCGGCTCGAAGGCGCGGATGCGCCGCTCCATGGCCGCCGCGAACTCCTCCCGTTGCCGGTCGGTGACGAGCGAGGTCACGAAGAACCCGTCGACGCCGAAGGCGACGAGGGAGTCCGAAAGATCCCCGACTCCCGCCGGCGGCGATCTCGGGCACCGCCGCGTGTTCAGGAGGCGCTCCAGATCGCGGCGCAGGCTCTCGCGGACCTCCAGGACCTGGTCGCCGATCGTCTTGGGATGATCCTCGGCCCGGTCCGGATCGGCGTCCGCCAGCCGGTCGAGGACCGAGCGCTGGAGGGTCTGGGTCGTCGGACGGAAGCGCTCGAGCGGGTCAGCCATCCCGGCCTCCGGCGATCTCGATCGTCTCGGCCTCGTGGATGCCATGCTCCTCCTCGCCCACGAGGAAGGAGCGCTGGCCTCGCCCGGTGACGATGCCGTTCTCCTCCACCCAGTCGGTCGAGCGGCCGAGCTTCAGCCCGTCGGAGGCCGTCGAGCCGGGATAGATCGCCGGCACGAGCACCTCGGCCGTCGACCCGTCCAGCAGTTCGAGGCTGGCCTGCCGGTAGGCAAGGTCGAGCGGGCGCTTCTGCGGCTCGAACTCGATAGCGCGGATCTTGGACAGATCGACCCAGAGATAGGCGCCGCCGTCGGTCAACGCCTCGATGGCGTGCGGCAGGCGGTCGTCGAGATCGCGAAAGTCGCCCGCCGGACCGCCGTTCCACGACACCTGCACCTCGCCGCGCGCCGCCTCCAGTTCCTCCAGGAGCGCCGAGGCGTCCCGCCCCGCCTTCGCCTCCAGCCCGAGCTTCAGGGCGATCTCGTCGCGGGGCGTCGGCCCGCCCGGGAAGGACGGCAGCGCGCCGTCGGCGAACCATTTGGCGCGCGCATGCATGCCGCGGATGCGCCCGCGCAGAAGCGCCAGCCCGACGACTTCGGTGGGATGGAGCCGACCGGCCGTCTCGGCCTGGCTGTCGGCCTTCTCGAACTGCTCCTGAAGACAGTAGAGGTCGATCAGCACCAGCCGCGCGGAAAGGTCCTGTGCGCTCGCACGCACCTTGGCGGCCGCAAGCTCCACCGCCTCCGACAAACGATCCTGCGAGAGAAGCGCGGAGATGGAGCTCTCGGTCATGCGGGCATGCTCCTCAGGTCAGGTTCCGGCCGGCGCGAGGGCAGGATTGCCCGGCAGCGCACCGGTCTCGGCGAGAAGGTGGAAGCTCGTCGCGATGTCGTCGAGCTGGAAATGGGGCTGCAGCCGTACGTTGCAGGAGAAGGTTCCCGCCCGGCCGGGCTGCTCGGAGACCTCGACGCTGGCGAGGCGCAGCGGATAGCGGGTGCGCAAGGCCATGTCGGCGTCGTCGTTGCCGAGCGTGTAGCGCGAGAGCCAGCCGCCGAGGCGCTTCTCGATGCTTTGGGTGTCAGCGAGGCGGCCGACCTCCTCGCGCAGGATCACCTTCAGGTAATGGGCGAAGCGCGAGGCGCAGAGCACGTATTGCAGCATCGCCGACAGGCGCGCGTTCTGCGTCGCGCCCGCGCTCATGTAGACCGGCGGCTCGTGCAGCGACTGGTTCGAATTGAAGACGGCGAGATCGGACAGATAGCCGGTCGAGATCGGGACGAGGCCGAGCTCGGCGATCTCCTGCTCCTGCACGCTCGTCAGGCGAACCTCGACCGGGGCCTGCGCCGACAGGCCCTCGCTTTCCTCGAACGTGTCGAAGGGCGCGAGCGCGGCGACGAGACCGCCTCCCTCCTCGTCCTGGGGCGCGCCGCGCAAATCCGCGAACCAGCCCGAGGCGAGGAAGCGGCGGATGGCGACGGCGCCGAAGGCGAAGGCGCCGTTGCCCCAGAGGAGATGGGAGCCGTCGGCCTTCACCCTTTCTGCGAAGCGGAAGCCGTCGACGCGTGCGCGGGTGTCGGGCCGATAGGGATTGCGCAGGAGGATTCGGGGCGCGACGAGGCCGAGAAAGCGCGTGTCCTCGGTCTTGCGGAGCCGGCCCCAGCGAATGAAGGCCGGGTCCCGGGTGACGGTGGAGAGGTCGGGCAGGCGCGACAGTTCGCCGAAGCGGTCGAGGGCCAGCAGCCGCGGCGAGGCACCTGCGACGAAGGGACAGAAGGCGGCCGCGGCGACGCCCGCCGTCGCGGCCAGCGTTCCGACCGGATCCCGTCCCTCGCCCTCCGGCACGTGGGCGATCTCGTAATCGGCCACGATGAGGCCGAAGGGCTCGCCACCGGGCATACCGAACTCGCGGCTGTAGACCAGCTCGAACATGCGGCTCTGGTCGAACTCGGTCGCGCGCTCCATGGAGCGCCCGAACTCCGGCCAACTGGCCGACAGGATCTTGATCTTGACGTCCGGCGCACCGCCGCAGGCCCGAACCAGGAGAGCGAGCCCGCGCCAGCGCGCCTCCATGGCCTGGAACGCGGGATGGTGCAGGACGGCGTTGACCTGCCGAGTGACGGCGTCGTCGATCGCGGCGACGAGCCGTTCGGCCCGAAGCGCCGCATCCTCCGTCCGTCCGTGCCCAGCCGCCCGCCCCATCGACGCCCGAACTTTCCGGTCAGTTCTTTTCGGGGATCCGGGCGACCATGCGCAGCGAGGTCGTCAGCTCCTCCATCTGGAGCCACGGCCGCATCCAGGCGACGGCATTGTAGGAGCCGGGCTTGCCGGGCACCTCCTCGACCGTCACCTTGGCCTCGCGCAGCGGGAACTTGGCGCGCAGCTCGTCCTTGGCGCCGGCATTGGCGTTGACGTAGCCGGAGATCCACCGGTTCAGCCAGCGCTCGCAGTCCTCGGCCTCCATGAAGGAGCCGACCTTGTCGCGGCCCATGACCTTCAGATAGTGGGCGAAGCGCGAGGTGGCCATGATGTAGGGCAGGCGCGCGGAAATGGCGGCGTTCGCCGTCGCCTCCGGTCGGTCGTAGATCTTCGGCTTGTGCGTCGTCTGGGCGCCGAAGAAGACCGCGAAGTCGGTGTTCTTGTAGTGGCAGAGCGGCAGGAAGCCGAGCTTGCCGAGTTCGGCGTCGCGCCGGTCGGTGATGCCGACCTCCGTCGGGCACTTCACGTCGAGATCGCCGTCGTCGGAGGTGAAGAGATGCACCGGCAGGCCCTCGACCTTGCCGCCGTTCTCCGCCCCGCGGATCGCGGTGCACCAGCCGTTGATCGCGAAGGCGTTCGTCAGCCGCGTGCCGAGCACGTAGGCCGCGTTCATCCAGCAATAGTTCTCGTGCGGCAGCTGCTGGTTCTTCCGGCCGACCGTCTCGTCGTAGTTGAACTCGTCGATCCGCACCGTGTCGGGGCTGTAGGGCGGGCGGGCGAGGACGCGCGGCAGGGCGAGCGTGACGAAGCGCGAATCCTCCGATTCCCGGAAGGCGCGCCATTTGATGTATTCGGCGGATTCGAAGGTCTTCTCGAGATCGCGCGGCCGCGACAGCTCGCGGAAGTCGTCGAAGCCCAGGAGCTTGGGGCTCGCGGCCGAGACGAAGGGCGCGAAGGCGGCCGCCGAGATGCCGGAGATGCCCTGGAGGAGCTGGATATCCTCGAAGGAGTTGTCGAACTCGTAGTCGCCGATGATGGCGCCCATCGGCTCGCCGCCGGGCGTGCCGAACTCGTCCTCGTAGATCGACTTGAACAGGCGCGACTGGTCGAACTCGACGGCCTTGGTCAGGTCGCGCGAGATGTCGCGCTTGGTCGCGCTCATCACGCGGATCTTCAGATTGGCGGAGGTTTCGGAGTTCGACACCAGATGGTGGAGCCCGCGCCAAGATCCTTCGAGCTTGGAGAACTTCTCCGACTGCATGATGACGCCGAGTTGGCGCGACACCTTCTCGTCGATGGCGTCGATCGCCGCATTCAGCGTCAGCGTCAGGTTCCGGTCGTACTTGACCGTTCCCTTCATCGCCGCGTCGGTCAGCGTCTTGAGAAGGTTCTGCGTCCGGTCGGGGGCGGTCTGGCGGGTGGCCGCGATGACGCGGTCGAGAAGCGGGGCTTCCGTCGTCGCTGCGCCCTTTTGGCTCTCGGTCTGCGTGCTCATCGGTTCAATCCTCGATGGTCCGAGATCAGTTCTTCGGCGAAGCGTCGGAGTTGCGGGCATCCAGCTCGCCCATCAGGACCGCCAGATCGCCCTTGTTCTGAAGGATGTTCTCCAGAAGCGTCTCGAGTTCCTCCGAACGGTCGGCCTTGGCGAGAAGGTCGCGCAGTTCGTTGCGCGCGTCCAGCAAAGCTTTGAGCGCCGGCACCTGCTGCGCGACGGCGGCAGGCTCGAAGTCTTCCAGCTTCTCGAACTTGAACTGGACGGCCATGTCGGTGCCGTCGTCCTGCAGCGTGTTCTCCACCGCGAAGTTGAGGCCAGGCGCCATGCGGCGCATCACCTCGTCGAAATTGTCCCGATCGATCTGAACGAACTTGCGCTCGCCGAAGGGCTTCACGGGCTGGGTGGAGTCGCCGGAGAAGTCGCCGAGGACGCCCACCACGAAGGGCAGCTCCTTCTCGACCATGGCGCCTTCGGTTTCGACCTCGTACTTGATGTGGACGCGCGGCTTGCGAACGCGTTCGAGCTTGTCGTGAACACTGGCCATGGCGTTTCGTCTCCGATTGCTCGCCTGTCGGCGTTTGTCCCGAAGGAGATGTCGATCCGGAAGCCTCAGGAACTACCGGATTCTGGTTTGATCCCGGCCATTATCAAGACGGCGCGACGCTGGTTGTCGTCCTCGATGAGTTCGGCCAGGAGTTCGGTGAAGTCGAGCCGCGCTCGCGCGACGAGGGTTTCGATGGCGCTCGCCATGGGTGAATGGGGCTCGGCGTCGCGGAAGTAGCGCGCGACCTCCATCAGCCGGTCGAGAGCCTCCTCGCGGGAGCGGACGGGCCCGGAGGCGGCGGCCGGGACGGTCGCGGCTCCCGTTCCGGCCTCGGCCGACACCGTGCCGACAACGGCCGAGGCGGCCGGGACGTCCTCCTCGCGCAATCCGGTCAGATTGACGATCGCGAGGCGCACCTGTTCCAGAACGGTGCGGATGTGCGAGGCCGGCGGCGCCTCGGGGCCGCAGGCCCCGTCGAAGGCGGCAGTCAGATCGGCGAAGGCTGTAGAGCAGCGCTTCACATGGCCCAGATGCTCGCGCATCGCGGCACTTCCCGCCTCGCCGACCGCCTCCTGCAGGACTTTCAGCCGCTCCGCCCCGTCCGGGCGCTGCGTCATCTGGAAGTCGAAGAGGCTGTGGCGGAAGAAGGCTCCGCCCGCCACCAGCGATGCGAGACGGACGGGCTGCACCAGCGCGCCCTCGCCCCGGATGCCGTTGAGACCGGCGAAGGGCGCAACCTTGTCGCGGGTCCCGTCCCCGTCGATCGAGTGGAGGGCGTCGAAATCGCGCCGAACGAGTTGTGCGGTCAGCTCGAACCCGCGCGCGAGACCTTCGAAGCCCGTCAGCCGCAGCTCCGCCTCGCACAGCCAGGCCAGAACTTCGAGATCCTTCGAAACCGTCGACAGGATCTCGATCGAAAGGGCCCGCACGTCCGTCCAGGCGGAGGACATGCGAAAAGGCTCACTGAGATTGAAGTTCCGCTCGTCGGCGCGGGCGGCCGAGCGCGCGTCCTTCAGTCGATAATAGAGCTCGACATGCCTCCCGGTCCGAACATCCTCCCCCATCGGGAAGCTTTCGGAGATCGGCTCGGCGAGCCGCGAAACATCGAACGACAACGCGATACACGTCCCAAAGTCGATCAAAAGCTCGACAAGACGTAGAGCGTGCGATCAAACATGGCAAGGCCCTCGCCGCAACGTCAGCCCGACGCTGTAACAACGATTTCACGAAGACGGATATTCATATGGAAATTCATCGACTTCGCTTCAAAGTCGGATGAATCTGACATGACACGAACGTGAATGCGTCTGTTCTTGCCTCCGTGTCGCCATACTTCCCCGAAAGTTAGTCGAACGCGCCGCCCGACCAGACGATCAGGATCAGTGGAGATCAGGATCACGTGCCGCCCCTCGC
>JAEZXX010000062.1 GCA_023419535.1 Pseudomonadota bacterium
GGGGGGGGGGGGGGGGGGCTTAATGCCCGGTGCGGGGGGAGGGGTGGTGCGGGCCGCTCCGCCCTTTCCTCGTCAGTTGGCCGCGGCGGCTTCCTCGGCCGGCTCTTCCGCAGCCGGGGCGGCTTCGGCTCCGGCCCCGCCGCACTGGCCGGTCACCACGTTGAAGTTTCCGCAGGACAGCGGCGCGCGCCAGTCGGCGATCAGGTCGCGCGAGCCTTCCAGATACGGCGACCATTCCTGCGCGACGACGGTCCCCGGCGTCTCCCAGACGACCTCGAACTGGCCGTCGTCCTGGATCTCGCCGATCAGGACGGGCTTGGTGATGTGGTGATTCGGCATCATCGCCGAGTAGCCGCCGGTCAGGTTCGGCACGGCGACGCCGATCATGGCGTCGATGACGGCGTCGGTGTCGGTCGTGCCGGCCTTCTCGACCGCCTGCACCCACATGTTGAAGCCGATGTAGTGCGCTTCCATCGGATCGTTGGTGACGCGGTCTTCGGACCCGATGAACTCCTGCCACTTCTCGATGAAGTCGAGGTTCTCGTCGGTGTCGACGCTCATGAAGTAGTTCCAGGCGGCCAGATGCCCGACGAGCGGCCCGGTGTCGATGCCGGCCAGCTCCTCCTCGCCCACCGAGAAGGCGACCACCGGGATGTCCTCTGCCGAGACGCCCTGGTTGGCGAGCTCACGATAGAAGGGCACGTTGGCGTCGCCGTTGATGGTGGAGACCACCGCCGTGCGCTTGCCGGCCGAGCCGAACTGCTGGATCTCCTGGACGATCGACTGCCAGTCGGAATGGCCGAAGGGCGTGTAGTTGATGAGGATGTCCTCCTCGGCGACGCCGAGCTCGTCCTTCAGATAGGCCTCGACGATGCGGTTGGCCGTGCGCGGGTAGACGTAGTCGGTGCCTGCCAGGACCCAGCGCTCGACGCCCTCCTCCTCGGCCAGGTAATCGACCGCCGGGATCGCCTGCTGGTTCGGGGCGGCGCCCGTGTAGAAGATGTTGCGCGAGGATTCCTCGCCCTCGTACTGGACGGGGTAGAAGAGGATGCCGTTCAGTTCCTCGAACACCGGCAGGACGGATTTGCGCGAGACGGACGTCCAGGCGCCGAAGACGGCGTCGACCTGGTCCTCGGCGAGAAGCTGGCGGGCCTGTTCGGCAAACCGCGGCCAGTCGGAGGCCGGATCGACGACCACCGCTTCGAGCGGACGGCCGAGGAGACCGCCCTTGGCGTTCTGCTCCTCGACGAGCATCAGCATGACGTCCTTCAGCGTCGTCTCCGAGATCGCCATCGTGCCCGACAGCGAGTGGAGGACGCCGACCTTGATCGGCTCGCCCGACGGCTCCTGAGCCAGCGCCGTGGTGGACAGGAGGCTGGCGGCCAGGCCGCCCGCGATGGCCATTCTCTTCAACACGCGCATGATCGTCACCCCTGACCGTCTGATCTCTTGCGGCGATCGCTTCGCCGGACGTCGGGAGCTTCGTTTTTGCAGGTGCGAAAGGGTATACGTCGAATGACGTAGGCCGCCGGGGATCGCGCCATGGCAGGACAGGCGTCCCGATCGAGGAGACCGATGGCCGGACGCCAGCGCATCCTGCCCGTGCGGCGCGATTACAACCGTTTCGTCGCCGACGAGACGCTGGAGGACTACGCGCTGCGCTTCACGGCGCGCAAGGCGCGGCGCTGGTCGCCGCAATGGGTGTCGCAGACCGCCATCGGCGCGATCTCCTTCCTCGCCCTGGAGGCGATCGGCGGCGCGATCACCCTCATGTTCGGCTTCACGAACGCGGTCGCCGCGATCCTCGTCGTCGGGCTCGTCCTCTTCGCCACGGCGCTGCCGATCAGCCGCTACGCGGCGCGCTACGGCGTCGACATCGATCTTCTGACGCGCGGGGCGAGCTTCGGCTACATCGGCTCCACGGTGACCTCGCTGATCTATGCGAGCTTCACCTTCATCCTCTTCGCCATCGAGGCGGCGATCATGACGGCGGCGCTGAACCTCGCCTTCGCCGTCCCGCTCTGGCTCGGCTACGTCGTCTCCGCCTTCGTCATCATCCCGCTGGTCACCCACGGCGTCAGCCGCATCTCGCGCTTCCAGTTGCTGACCCAACCGCTCTGGATCGGGCTCAATCTCCTGCCCATCGGCTTCATCCTGTGGGCCGAGCCGCAGTCGATCTCGAACTGGATCGCCTTCCCCGGCCTGGAGAGCCCGGACGGTGGCGGCTTCGACCTCCTGAAGTTCGGCGCGGCCGCCTCGGTGATCCTCGCGCTGATGCCGCAGATCGGCGAGCAGGTGGACATCCTGCGCTTTCTGCCGGCGCAGGAGCGCCCCAGCCGGTCGTGGCGTTTCGCGATGCTCGCGGCGGGTCCGGGTTGGATCGTGCTCGGGACGCCGAAGCTGCTTCTCGGCTCGTTCCTCGCCGTGCTGGCGCTCGGCAACGGCGTTCCTGCGGACAGCGCGGCGGATCCGGCGCACATGTACGACGTCGCCTTTCGCCACGTCTTCGATTCGCCGACGCTCGCGGCGTTGACGATGGCGCTCTTCGTCGTCGTCAGCCAACTCAAGATCAACGTGATGAATGCCTATGCGGGCTCGCTCGCCTGGTCGAACTTCTTCTCGCGCCTGACCCACTCGCATCCCGGCCGCGTCGTCTGGCTGGTCTTCAACGTCCTGATCGCCCTGCTCCTCATGGAGCTCGGCATCTACGGCGCGCTGGAGGCGACCTTCGGTCTCTTCGCCAACGTCGCCGTCGCCTGGCTCGGCGCCATCGTCGCCGATCTGTCGATCAACAAGCGGCTCGGCCTCTCGCCGCCGGGCATCGAGTTCAAGCGCGCCCATCTTTGGGACGTGAACCCGGTCGGCGTCGGGGCCATGGCCGCGGCGACGTGTCTCTCGCTGGCCGCCTTCGCCGGCTGGATGGGCACGATCGCGCAGGCGCTCTCGCCCTTCCTCGCGCTCGTGACGGCGCTCGTCGTGTCGCCGGCGATCGCCTGGGCGACCGGCGGGCGCTACTATCTCGCACGCAAACCCCGCGCGTCCTGGAAGACCCGGCGGGAGATCGCGTGCGTCATCTGCGAGCACGCTTTCGAGCCGGAGGACATGGCGCACTGCCCCGCCTATGCCGCGCCGATCTGCTCGCTCTGCTGCTCCCTCGACGCGCGCTGCGGCGACCTGTGCAAGCCGCATGCGCGGCTTTCGGCGCAGGCGGAGGCTGCGGCGGCGAGGTTCCTGCCGGACGCCGTCGCGCGGCGGCTTCGTTCGGGCGTCGCGAGCTTCGCCGGCATCTTCGCGCTCATGGCGGGCGCCATCGGCCTCGTGCTCCTGCTCATCCATTATCGGACCGTGGTGGTCGATCCGGCCTCCTCCGGGCCGGTCGCCTCGGCGCTCCTGGCGAGCTTCTTCATCCTCGCCATCGTCGCGGGCATCGCCGCCTGGTTCTTCGTCCTCCAACGTCAGAGCCGGCGCGTCGCGCAGGAGGAATCGGCGCGCCAGACGACGATGCTCCTCGACGAGATCGCCTCGCACCGGCGCACCGACGCGGCCCTGCAGGACGCCAAGGAGAGGGCGGAGGCGGCGAGCGACGCCAAGAGCCGTTACGTCGTCGGCATGGCGCACGAGCTGCGCACGCCGCTCAACACCGTCCTCGGCTATGCGCAGCTCCTGGAACGCGACGAGGCGGTGCCGGAAGGCAAGCGCGGCTCGCTTCGCGTCATCCGCTCCTCGGCCGAGCATCTGTCGGGCCTCATCGACGGGCTTCTCGACGTGTCCAAGATCGAGACCGGGCGTCTCCAGCTGCGCCAGGGCGTCCTGCGGCTGCCGGACTTCCTCGACGCCCTCGCCGACATGTTCGCCATGCAGGCGGACGCGAAGGGGCTCCGCTTCACGGTCGACCGTGCGCCGAACCTGCCGGACCTCGTGCGCACGGACGAGAAGCGCCTGCGCCAGATCCTGATCAACATCCTGTCGAATGCGATCAAGTACACCGAGGCGGGATCGGTGACGCTCGATGTCGCCTATCGCAGCCAGGTCGCGACTTTCACGGTGACGGACACCGGACCCGGCATCGCCGAGCCGGAGCTCGCGCGCATCTTCGACCCGTTCGAGCGCGGCACCGCGGCGCTCGGCAAGGCGCCCGGCATGGGGCTCGGCCTGACGATCACGCGGCTGCTCGCCAGCCTCATGGGCGGCGACGTGACGGCGGACAGCACGCCGGGCCGGGGCTCGCGCTTCACCGTGCGCGTCCTTCTCTCGGCCGTCTCGCCCCGCGAGACCGCGGCGATCTCCTCCGTCTCCGCGCCGGAGCCGACCGGCTATCTCGGGCCGCGCCGCACTATCCTCGTCGTCGACGACGAGGAGGCGCATCGCGAGCTGATGGTCGAGATCCTTCGCCCGCTGGGCTTCGTGGTGCTGACCGCCGAGGATGGGCTTTCGGCGCTGGAGCTTGCGCGCGACATCCGGCCGGACCTCTTCCTTCTCGACATCCAGATGCCCGGGCTCGATGGCTGGACGCTGGCCCGCCGCCTCCGCGAGAACGGGCAGACGGGCGCGATCGTCATGCTCTCGGCGACGCTCGCCGAGACGCCCGATCTCGGCCGCTCCGAGACGGCGGCCGCCGAGGAGACGCTGGCCAAGCCCTTCGACATCCGGCAGCTGCTGTCCCGGATCCAGACGCTGACCGGCCTCGAATGGACGATCGCCGCCGAGCCGGCCGCGATCCCCTCGGCGCCTCTCGACGCGCTCCTGCGGCCGAACCCGTCCGACGTCGCCGAGCTTCTGGAACTTGCCCGGATCGGCTACAAGCGCGGGATCGACCGCAAGCTCGACGCGCTGGCGCAGGATCCTTCGCTGAAACCCTTCGCCGAGCGCCTGCGCGTCCACGCCGGGAACTTCGACATGAGAGCCTTCATGGCGGCTCTGGAGCCGTCGGGGAATGAGTGAGGCCGGCGACGCCCGCGACGTCGAAGAGAGCGGCATCGTCCTCGTCGTCGACGATTCCCCCGATGCTCTGCGGCTTCTGACCGACGCGATCGAGACGACCGGCGCCAGCGTTCTCGTCGCGCTGTCCGGCGAGGAGGCGCTCTCGATCGCGTCGCGCCTGACGCCCGACATCGTGCTCATGGATGCGGTGATGCCCGGCATGGGCGGGTTCGAAGCGACGCGCCGCCTGAAGGCCGATCCGGCGCTGCGCCACGTGCCTGTGATCGTGATGACGGGCCTGACCGAGACCGCCCATGTGGTGGAAGGCCTGAAGGCCGGGGCGGTCGACTATCTCGCCAAGCCCGTCGCGCCGGACGAGCTTCTGGCCCGCATACGGGTCCATCTGACCAACGCGCGCGAGGCCGAGACCGCGCGCTCGGCCCTCGACACGGCCGGGCGCTACCTTCTGGCCGTCGACGCCGGGGGCCGGCTTCTGTGGGCGACGCCGCAGGCGCGCCGCCTCCTCTCCGCAGCGCCCTCCGCCCTTCCCGCGCAGGCGGCCGGCGAGCCGTGTCTGCCGCCCGCTCTTTTCCGGGCGCTCCAGGCGGGCGGACCGGACGCCGCCCTGCCGCTCGCGCCGGGCGACGCCGCGACGCCCTACCTCTCCTTCATCGGCCGGGCCGGCGAGGACGAGCATCTTCTGCGCATTTCCTCGCAGGAGCCCGGCAATCCGGAAGGTGTGCTGCGCCGGCGCTACCAATTGACCGCACGGGAGGCCGAGATCGCGCTGTGGCTGGCGCGCGGCAAGTCGAACCGTGACATCGCCGAGATCCTGTCCCTCAGTCCGCGCACGGTGAACAAGCATCTCGAAGCCGTCTTCGAGAAGCTCGGCGTCGAGAACCGGGCGGCGGCGGCCGTGATGATCTCGCGCGCCGGCGAAGCCTGACGGATCAGCCGACCTCCCCGGGCGGCGGCTCCTCCTCGCCCTCGTCGATGCCGCGCTTGGCGACCTGATGCTCGACCTTGGAGCTCAACCATTGATAGACCCCGAGGCCGATGAGCAGACCGACGCCCGCCACCAGCAGCAGGGTCGGGTAGACCATGGTCGAGACGTCGTCGGACTTGCTGGCCTCGAAGACCGCCACCAGCGCCTCGAGGAACACCGCGATGATGATCGTGGAGATGAACTTCGTCATCGACCGGCGCGCCTCGCCGACCTGGCGCATCTCGCGGGCTCGGATCGCCTCCTCCTCAAGGAGGTACTTGCCGACGTCGAAGACGGCGATCGCGATGATCGTGTATCCGACCGCCTCGAGAAGGACCGAGCCGACGTCCACCTCCGGCGTGTAGTAGGCCGAGATGACCTGCACCCCGGCATAGTAGAGGAGGCCGCAGGCGAGCAGCATCAGTGCCGTACCGGCGATGGCGAAGGCGCCGCGTGTCAGAATGTCGAAGAGGGGCATGGATCCCGCCCGAGAGAATCGGCCGGCGCGCTCGCCGGGCGGCCTCATCTTGCGCGAAGGCGACCGCGCCGCAAGCGCTGCGGCGCCGCCGTTCAGAGCGCGGGCAGGCCGAACAGCTCTTCCGGATTGTCGACGAGCGCCTTCCTGCGCGCCTCCTCGCCCGGCAGCCAGCCGAGCACCGTGTCGAGAAGGGCCCGGTCGTCCGGATATTCGGCCGTCGTCTTCGCCAGGTTGTGCGGCCAGTTGGTGCCCCAGACGATCCGCTCGGGCGCATGGGCGGCGACGGCGCGCGCGTTCGCCGCGACGTCCTCGTAGTGCGGCGCGCCATCTCTGCTGGATTCGTACACGCCGGCGAACTTGAACCAGCAGCCTCCGCCGTCGATCAGGCGCTTCACCGCCGCGATCTCCGGCCCGTTCGGCGATGCGCCCGAGAAGAACTTGCCGTGGTGGTCGAGCACCCAGCGCGAGCGCAAGGCGGCCAGCCGCGCCTCGTGTTCGAGGATCGCGGAACCGTCGAACTGGACGGCGACCATCCAGCCGTGGGCGGCGGCACGCTCGTCGACCGCCTCCAGCTCGGACAGCCCGACCGCTCCGCCGGGCAGATCCATGATTCGCGCACCCACGATTCCGCCGTCGGCGAGGCGCGCCATCTCGGCCTCGCTGGTGCGCGAGGAGACCACGGCGACGCCGCGCGCCACCTCCCCCATCTCGGCAAGGCACGCGAGAAGGTTCCCGTTGTCGGCCTGATGGGCGTTGCCGTTGGTGACGATCACGCGTCCGATGCCGAGCCAGTCCATGACGCGCCGGTACTGCGCGGGCGTCGGCAGCTCGCCCGGGGGCAGCGCGGGTCCGCCGGGCCGCGCATCGAAGCCCGGCAGATACATGTGCGTCTGAGCGTCGACGGCGCCGCGCGGAAGCGTCAGCGACGGCGCATCGCCGGAGAGCCTGCGTTCCATCGTCATGCGTCCCCCATCGCGAATTCGGCGAGCGCGTCGCGGTCGATCTCGATGCCGAGACCCGGACCCGCCGGGATGCTCACGACCCCGCCTTCGTGCTCGACCGGCGTCTTCACCACCGCCTGCCGGAACGGATTGTCGGTGCGGTCGAATTCGAGGATCGGCTCCAGCGGGTTCGGGCGGACCGGGTTCGGGATCATGGCCGCCATGAACTGCAGCGAGGCCGCGATCTGCACCGCCGTGCCCCAGACATGGGGCACGAGCCGCACGCCGTGCAGCGCCGCGAAATCCGCGACGCGCCGCATCTCGGTGAAGCCGCCGACGCCGCAGATGTCCGGCTGCAGAATGTCCACGCAACGCGTCTCGACCGGCTCGCGGTGGCCCCAGCGCGTGTGCCAGGTCTCGCCACCGGCGACGGGGATCGGCTGGCCGGCCCGCACGACGCGATAGGCGTCGAGCTGCTCGGGCACGACCGGTTCCTCGAACCAGTCGACGCCGAGATCGACGGCGCGGCGCCCGAACTGCACCGCCTCGACCACGTCGTAGCCGTGGTTGGCGTCGACCATGATGCGCATGTCCTCGCCGGCCGCCTCGCGCACGGCCTTCAGGACCCGCAGGTCCTCCTCGACGCCGAAGCCGATCTTGATCTTCGCCGCATGGAACCCGTCCGCGCGATGGCGGGCGACCTCGGCCGCGTTGTCCTCGATGCGGTCGACGCCTTCGCGCCGGAAGGAGCCCGTCGCATAGGCGCGCACGCTCTCGCGGAAGCGACCGCCGAGAAGCATCGAGACGGGCACGCCGAAATGCTTGCCCTTGATGTCCCAGAGCGCGATGTCGATGCCCGACAGCGCGGTGACCGTCAGGCCCCGCTGTCCCTGGTCGCGCAGCGCGTTGTAGGCGATGGCCCAGAGCTTCTCGGTCTCCAGGGGGTCGCGGCCGATCAGCCAGGGGGCGTAGGCCGCGACGACCGCCGCGTTCGGCCGGGCCGGGCCGAGGCATTCGCCCCATCCGACCGTGCCGTCGTCGCAGACGATCTCGACGAGGACGTGGGACCGCCGGTCGAAGCGCATCGAGGCGCTTTCGAAGGCGACGTCCAGCCGGTGGTCGAGAAGGTGGGTGCGGACCGCCTCGATGCGCATGGTTCGCCTTCCCTCAGCGCTTGTAGGGCGCGACGAGGTCGGCGAGCATCCCCTCCTCCTCCGCCGTCAGGTCGCAGAGCGGCGCCCGCACCGGACCGGCCTCGAAGCCCTGGAGGCGCACGCCCGCCTTGATCGCCGAGACCGCGTAGCCCTTGCGGCGGTTGCGGATCGCCATGAACGGATAGAAGAAGTCGTTCAGGATCGCCTCGCAGCGTGTGCGGTCGCCGCCGCGCAGCGCCTTGTAGAATTCGACCGCGAGGCCCGGCACGAAATTGAACACGGCCGAGGAATAGGTCGTGAAGCCGGCGCCGAGATAGGCCTCGGCGAAGAGCTCGGCCGTCGGCATGCCGCCGAGATAGGTCAGCCGGTCGCCCATCTTGGCCGTGATCTGGCGCACGAGGCCGATGTCGCCCGAGCCGTCCTTGAAGCCGACGAGGTTCGGGCAGGCGTCGCAAAGCCGAGCCAGCGTGTCGGGTTGGAGGATGGCGTTGTCGCGGTTGTAGACCATGACGCCGAAGCCGACCGACTGGCAGACCTGCCGGACATGCTCGAACAGACCCTCCTGCGGCGCATCGATCAGATAATGCGGCAGGAGGAGGATGCCGTCGCCGCCCGCCTTCTCGACCGAGCGGGCGATCTCGACGGCGATCTCGGTCCCGTAGCCGCAGCCCGAGACGATGGGGACGGAGCCGGACGCCTCCTTGGCGGCGGACACGACGGCGGGCACCTCGGCGGGCGCGAGCGAGAAGAACTCGCCGGTGCCCCCGGCCGCGAAGAGAACCGTCGCCTCGTATCCGGACAGCCATTCGACATGGCGGCGATAGGGCTCGGGCGCGAACTTGAACTCGCGATCGAAGGCCGTGACCGGGAAGGACAGGAGGCCGGCGCCGAGGGCGATTTTCAGTTCTTCAGGAGACATGGCGAACCCGCTTGGGAAAGGACACGTCATCCGGATACACAGTCACCAGACAGGTGTCAACAACTTGTACGATGTCTCAGCGCGAGCCGCGCAGGAGAGTGCGGTAGCGGCGCTGGCTCCCCTGCAGGTGCAGCCGCATCGCGCGACGGGCTTCCTCGACCTCGCCGTTCAGGATGGCGGTGACGATGGCGTTGTGCTCGTCCATCAACTGATCGACGCTGACGACATAGCCTTCGCCACCGTCGACGAGCTGGCTGCGAGGGATGACCCCCTGCCCCAGCATCTCCAGGAACTGGCGGAAGCGCGGGTTGTTCGTGGCCTCGGCGATGCCGAGATGGAGCGCGAAATCGGCGTCGACCGTCGGCTGACCGGCATGGGCGGCGTCCTCCAGCGCCCGCTGAAGATGCACGATCGCCTCCTCCTGCGCGGGCGAGCGCCGCTGCGCGGCCAGACCCGCCGCCTCGATCTCGACGGGTGCCCGCAGTTCCAAGACTTCCAGAATGCTCGACAGGCGGGCCAGATCACCGGTCTGCAGCGCGTTGCCGGGCTGGACCTGGGGCTCCAGCACGAACACCCCGGCGCCTTGCCGCGCTTCGACCATGCGCTCGGAGCGCAGCGCGGCGATCGCTTCGCGCACCACCGTCCGGCTGACCCCGAACCGGCGCGTCAGCATCGCCTCGCTCGGCAGGCGGTCGCCGGTCGCGTACTCGCCCTCGGCGATCGCCCGGCGCAAAGCGCCGCTGATCTGCTCGACGAGCGTTCCGTTTCCGCGTTCGACCGTGAGCGGCTGTGAGTCCATCGAAAGCCTCGTTCCGGCCCCTAGCGCCAGCCCGTTCCGCATACCACCGCGGCTGACGTCGCGCAAACGTAAGGGCGCAATACATAATACGAATTGACGCGGGTCATCCCATAAGTATCTTGCCGCCGATCCGCACGAGGAGCGGCCAGCCGCGGGAGACCAGACACCTATGAACCGAATCTTGCTGACGGGCGCCGCCGGCGGACTGGGCCGCGTGATGCGCACACGGCTGAAGCACCTCGGCCCCTTGCGTCTGTCCGACATCGCCGATCTCGGCCCGGCGGCGGACGGCGAGGAGATCGTTCCCTGCGACCTCGCCGATCGCGACGCCGTCATGCGGCTCGTCGAGGGCTGCGACGCCGTCGTGCATCTGGGCGGCGTCTCGGTGGAGGACCGCTTCTCCAAGATCGTCGACGCCAACATCGTCGGCCTCTTCAATCTCTACGAGGCGGCCCGGGCGCATGGGCATCCGCGCATCCTCTTCGCCTCCTCCAACCATACGGTCGGCTTTTACCCGCAGGACGAGACGCTCGATGCCGCCTGCACCTTCCGCCCCGACGGACTCTACGGCGTCTCCAAATGCTTCGGCGAGGCGCTCGCCCGGATGTATTTCGAGAAGTTCGGACAGGAGACGGCGATCGTGCGCATCGGCTCCTGCGTGGCGGAGCCCCTGAACCACCGGATGCTCTCAACTTGGCTCAGCTTCGACGACTTCGTTTCGCTCGTCGAACGCGTCTTCACCGTCCCCCGCCTCGGCTGCCCGATCGTCTGGGGCGCCTCGAACAACGATCGGGGCTGGTGGGACAATTCAAAAGCGGGCTATCTCGGTTGGAGGCCGAAGGACAACGCGGAGGCCTTCGCGCAGAAGCTGGATGCCGAGCAGGAGCGCCCCGCGGTCGATTCGGCCATGGCGCTCTATCAGGGTGGCGTCTTCACGAACGACCCCATATTTCCCGAGGCCTGAGGTTCTGCTGCCCGGGTCCATCGAAAGGAATTCTCAAAGATGACCATCAAGGGAACCTCGCTCGTCGGCGGCGCCGAGCGCTTTGGCGAGAACGGCAGCTTCAAGGGCTTCGCCGCCTCCAGCGGGCGGGAGATCGAACCGGCCTTCGGCGGCGCCTCGAAGCAGGATCTCGACGAGGCCTGCCGCCTCGCCTGGGAGGCGTTCCGTCCCTATCGCGAGACCACGCCGGAGGCGCGCGCGGCGTTCCTCGAGGCGATCGCCGAGAACATTCTGGGCCTCGGCGACGAACTCGTCCTGCGCTGCATGGAGGAGACGGGTCTGCCGCGCGGGCGCGTCGAGGGTGAGCGGGGGCGCACCGTCGGACAGCTGCGTCTGTTCGCCACCGTCGTGCGCGACGGCACCCATCTCGACCGGCGCCACGACGATGCCCTGCCCGACCGCCAGCCCGCGCCCCGGCCCGATCTGAAGCTCGTTCATCTCGGCCTCGGGCCGGTCGCCGTCTTCGGCGCCTCCAACTTCCCGCTCGCTTTCTCCGTCGCGGGCGGCGACACGGCGTCCGCACTCGCGGCCGGCTGCCCGGTCGTCGTCAAGGCGCACTCGGCCCACCCCGGCACGTCGGAGCTCGTCGGCCGCGCCGTGGCGCAGGCCGTGCGCGACTGCGGCATGCCGGACGGCACCTTCTCGCTGCTGTTCACGGCGAGCCGCTCCATCGGCGAGGCTCTGGTCGCCGATCCGCGCATCCGCGCCGTCGGTTTCACGGGCTCGCGCACGGGCGGCACGGCCTTGATGAAGATCGCGGCCGAGCGCGAGATGCCGATCCCCGTTTACGCCGAGATGAGCTCGATCAACCCGGTGGTCCTCTTTCCGAACGCGCTCGCCGAACGGGGCGCGGCGATCGGAAAGGCGTTCGTCGGTTCTCTGACGCTCGGCGCCGGGCAGTTCTGCACCAATCCCGGCCTGATCCTGGCCGTGGAGGGCGCCGGTCTCGACGGCTTCGTGGAAGGCGCGCGACAGGCGCTGGCGGAGGCGCCCGCGCAGACGATGCTGACCGCCGGCATCCATCAGGCCTATTGCGAGGGCGTGGCGGCGCTCGGGTCGAATCCCAAGGCGGAGAAGCTCGCCGAAGGTCTTGCCGGCGAGACGCATCAGGGCCGCGCGGCGCTCTTCTCGACGACCGCGGACAGCTTCCTGTCCGACGAAAGCCTGGCGTCCGAAATGTTCGGCTCGGCCTCGCTGATCGTGCGCTGCCGCGACGACGCCGAGCTCGCCCGCGTCCTGGAGCACATCGAGGGCCAGCTGACGATCGCCATCCACGTGGCCGAGGGCGATCTCGACGCCGCGAAGGCGCTGATGCCGATCCTGGAGGAAAAGGCGGGACGGATTCTCGCCAACGGCTTCGGGACCGGCGTCGAGGTGGCGACCGCAATGGTGCATGGCGGCCCGTATCCGGCCACCTCCGACGGACGCTCCACCTCGGTCGGCACGCTCGCCATCGCCCGCTTCCTGCGGCCGGTCTCCTATCAGGACATGCCGGAGGCCCTGCTGCCGGGCTCGCTCCGCTCGTAGGTACATCGACGCGGCGCCCTTCCGCGGGGTGCCTCCGTCGATCGTTTGGAAGCTCGCCGCCCGATCCTCGGGGGGCGTGCTTTATCGTGTTCGCGCGGCCGATTCTGGCCCGCGCGCCGCCCGCTGAACGAGCCGGCGAAGCATTCCCCCACAGCTTGTCTTATGTCTTTCCAACATGTCTGTTGACATGGTGCGGATGTCAGATAATGGTCTGCCTCGCTGGCCATGTCCGACGCGATCGAAAGCTCTCCTGGAAGGGCCGTCGTCTCGAGGCGGAGGCCGGGAGGAGAAGCGGCGCTCGGCGCCCGAGTTTTCAGAACAGTTCGGCCCCGTCACGCGGCTGGCGCGGGGGCCATCGGGAGGTCCCATGATTCACTGGAAGAAGATCGCGATCGGCGCCTTGCTGGCATCGACGATGCTGGCGCTGCCGGCCGCCGCACAGACGGTGCTGCGCTCGTCCGACACCCATCCGGACGGTTATCCGACGGTCGAGGCCGTCAAGTATTTCGGCGAGCTCCTGGAGGAGCGCACCGAGGGCCGCTACTCCGTCGAGGTCTACCATTCCAGCCAGCTCGGCGAGGAGCGCGACACGATCGAGCAGGTGCGGGCGGGCGTTATCGAGCTTCTGCGCGTCTCGATGGCTCCGTTCAACGGCACGGTGCCCGAGACGATCGTTCCGGCCCTGCCCTACCTCTTCCGGGACGAGGACCACATGCGCACCGTCATGGACGGTGAGATCGGCGACCGCATCAAGGCCGCCTTCGAGCCGGCCGGCCTCGTCGCCCTCGCCTTCTACGATTCGGGCTCGCGCTCCTTCTACAACTCCGTGCGGCCCATCCGGACGGTGGAGGACATGGCGGGCCTGAAGTTCCGCGTCATCCAGTCCGACATCTTCGTCGACATGACGACGGCGCTCGGCGCCAACGCGACGCCCATGCCCTACGGCGAGGTCTATTCCTCGATCGAGACGGGCGTCATCGACGGCGCGGAGAACAACTTCCCGAGCTACGAGACCTCACGGCACGTCGAGGTCGCCAAGTACTTCTCGCTCGACCAGCACACGATCCTTCCCGAGGTCTTCGTGATGAACAAGGCCGCCTTCGACGCGCTGACACCGGAGGACCAGGAGATCTTCCGGCAGGCCGCGCTCGACAGCGTGGCGCGCCAGCGCGAGCTCTGGGAGGCCAAGACCGAGGAGTCCCGCGCCGCCGTCGAGGCGCTCGGTGCCGAGATCAACGAGGTCGAGAAGCAGGGCTTCATCGACGCGATGGGCCCGGTCTACGAACGCCACGTGAACACCGACGTGCTGCGCCAGCTCGTCGAGGACATCCGCAACACGCAGTAAAGCGCCCGCGAGAGCCGGCGCCCTCGCGACGCCGGCTCCTCCCAGTCGGCAACGCGAGGGGCCGCCGGCTTCGGCCGCCGTCCGCGATGCCTCGTCCAGCATTCACGGATGGCCTCCATGTCGACGCAGCCGGTTCACGGCATTCCGATCCTCACCCGCCTGAACACCACGATCCTGTATCTGGCCGGCGCCGGCCTCATCGCGATGACCGCCGTCGTCGCCTGGCAGGTCTTCGGCCGCTTCGTCCTCAACAACTCCCCGAACTGGACCGAGGCCGGGGCGATCATGATCATGAGCTGGTTCATCTTCCTCGGCGCCGCGGTGGGCGTGCGGGAAAACAACCACATGGGCTTCGACGTCCTCCTCTACGTCCTACCCCCCGCGGCCAAGACATGGCTGCGCTCGATCTCCGACCTCGTGGCCCTCGCCTTCGCCGCCGGCATGATCTGGTACGGCTCGCAGCTCTTCGCCCTCACCTGGAACACGAGGATGCCGGCGCTCGGCATCTCGGGCGGTTGGAACTACGCGCCCGTCGTCGGCGGCGGCGTCCTCATCGGCCTCTTCGCCATCGAGCGCCTTCTCTTGCGCGTGACGGGCCGCAACATCGACGACGCCATCGACGAGGCGCTGCCGTCCGAGATCGCCGTCGAACTCGAAAACGTCCCGGACGTGCGGCGCGACGCCGAAACGACGTCCCGCAAGGTCTGACACGATGGAACTCTGGATTCTCTTCGGCACCTTCGTCGCGCTGATGCTCATCGGCACGCCGATCGCCTTCTGCCTCGGCATGGCGAGCTTCGCCACCGTGGCCTACATGGGCCTGCCGCCGCTGGTCGTCTTCCAGCGGCTGAACTCGGGCATGAGCGTCTTTTCGATGCTCGCCATCCCCTTCTTCATCTATGCCGGCGACCTGATGGTGCGCGGCGGCATCGCCGGGCGGATCGTCGCCTTCGCCGGCTCGCTGGTCGGGCACCTGCGTGGCGGTCTCGGACAGGTGAACGTCCTGACCTCAACGCTCTTCGGCGGCATCTCCGGCTCGGCGGTGGCGGAAGCCGCGGCCGTCGGCGGCATCATGATCCCCCAGATGAAGGCGCGCGGCTACGGCGCGGACTACGCCGTGAACGTGACGTCCATGGCCGCGCTGATCGCGCTCCTGCTGCCGCCCTCGCACAACATGATCATCTATTCGATCTCGGCGGGCGGCAACATCTCGATCGCCGACCTCTTCACCGCGGGCATCATCCCCGGCCTGCTTCTCGCGCTCTCGCTGATGGTGACGGCGTACTTCGTCGCCCGCCATCGCGGCTACCCGACCGAGCCCTGGCAAGGCTTCATGGTCGCCGCCCACCTCTTCGCCGCCGCCCTGCCCGGCCTCCTCCTCATCGCCATCATCTTCGGCGGCGTGCGTTCGGGCATCTTCACGGCGACGGAAAGCTCCTGCATCGCGGTGATCTACGCGCTCCTCGTCACGATCTTCGTCTACCGGCAGCTGACCTGGGCGGACTTCGTGCACGCCACGATGGGCGCGGTCCGCACCACGGCGATGGTGCTCCTCATCATCGGCTGCGCGGCGGCCTTCGCATGGCTGATGGCGTTCCTGCGCGTTCCCGCGGAGCTGACCGCCTGGATGCAGACGCTGTCGGACAACCCGATCGTCATCCTGCTCATCCTCAACGTGATCATGCTCTTGCTCGGCACCTTCATGGACATGGGGCCGACCATCATCATCACGACGCCGATCTTCCTGCCGATCGCGATGGCCTACGACATCGACCCGGTGCATTTCGGCGTCATCATGATCCTGAACTACGGCATCGGGCTGAACACGCCGCCGGTGGGCGCGGTGCAGTTCGTCGCCTGCGCGGTGGGAAAGATCTCGATCTGGGAGGCGATGAAGTCGGTCTGGCCCTTCTACGGCGCGGGCGTCTTCGTCCTGCTCCTGGTCACCTACGTGCCCGCGATCTCGCTCTGGCTCCCGGCGGCCTTCCGGTAGGCTGTCCTCGCAAAGCAGAACGAAGGGCCGCGCATCGGAAGGTGCGCGGCCCTTACGCTTTCAGGGGCCCCACGGCGCGCCCCGCGCGGGCGGCAGAGGCGCGACATCGCGGCCCCATCGAAGGCTGTCGGAACATCGGATCGTGGCGTTCAGGCTCGCCGGGCCTTGGGAGATGGTGGAGGGAGTTGGATTTGAACCAACGTAGGCTAAGCCAACGGATTTACAGTCCGTCCCCTTTAACCACTCGGGCATCCCTCCGGACCCCATCTGAATCGGCTGGCGCCGCTCGCGCCCGTGTCCGATCCGGCGGCGTTATGCAGGCCGCTTCCCTCTCTGTCAACATCGCGGCCCGACGTATCTCCGGGCGCCGAACTGCGATAACAGGGACCCATGACCGAGCGCCGCACCCACACGCCCAAAGACAGCCATTACGCCAATCTGAGGCGCGCCCACCGCGATCGCAGCCGCAGCGGACCGGAGGCCGTCCAGGAGCCGGACACGGGGGTGCGCCTCTACGGCATCCACACCGTGCAGGCGGCCCTTGCCAACTCCGCCCGGCGCCATCACCGGCTTCTCGCGACCCGCAACGCGCTGAACCGGCTGGAACTCGACGAGAGCGCCCTTCCCTGCCCGCTGGAGATGGTCGAGCCGCGCGAGCTCGACCGCATGCTCGGCGAGGACGCCGTCCATCAGGGCGTCGTCCTCGAATGCGACCCTTTGCCGACGCGGCGCCTGGCCGAGATCGGCGACGCGCCCCTGATCCTCGTCCTCGACCAGGTGACGGATCCGCACAATGTCGGCGCGATTCTGCGCTCGGCGACCGCGTTCGGGGCCGGGGCGCTGGTGACGACGTCGCGCCACTCGCCGCAGGAATCGGGCGTTCTCGCCAAAGCCGCGTCCGGCGCGTTGGAGCACGTGCCCTACGTACAGATCGGCAATCTGGCCGAGGCTCTGCACGAGCTGGCCGAACGAGGCTACCAGACGGTCGGCCTCGACTCCGACGGTCCGCAGGAACTGGAGCCGACGCTCGCCGGCGAGAAGATCGCCCTGGTGCTCGGCTCGGAGGGAAAGGGGCTGCGGCAGAAGACGCGCGAGACGGTGTCGGTGCTGGCCCGGCTGGAGATGCCGGGTGCGATCCGTTCGCTGAACGTCTCCAATGCCGCCGCGGTCGCGCTCTACGCGGCGCGACGGCACCTTCAGCCGAAGGCGTAGGGCACGATCTTTCCCGCTTCCAGCGTGACCGTACGGTCCATGCGCTGCGCGAGCTCGTGGTTGTGCGTGGCGATCAGCGCCGCGACGCCGGACTGGCGCACCAGCGCCGTGAGGGCGTCGAAGACGTGCGCGGAGGTCGACGGGTCGAGATTGCCGGTCGGCTCGTCGGCGAGAAGCACGTGCGGCGCGTTGGCGACCGCGCGCGCGATCGCCACGCGCTGCTGCTCGCCGCCCGACAGCTCGGCCGGGCGATGCGCGGCTCTGCCGCCGATCCCCATGATGCCGAGAAGCTCCTCGGCGCGCGCGTTGGCGTCGGAACGAGACAGGCCGCGGATCATCTGCGGCAGCGCGACGTTCTCGAGCGCGGAGAACTCCGGCAGCAGATGGTGGAACTGATAGACGAAGCCGATCGAGGTCCGGCGCAGTTTCGTGCGCGCCGCGTCGTCGAAGGTCCCGCAGGGCTGGCCGTCGACATAGACCTCCCCGCCGTCCGGGCGCTCCAGCAGCCCGGCGATGTGAAGCAGCGTCGACTTACCGGCACCGGACGGGGCGACGAGCGCCACCATCTCGCCCGGCCGCATGGCGAAGTCGGCACGGTCGAGAACCGTCAGGCGGTTCTCGCCCTGGACATAGGTCCGCTCGACGGCGTCGAGCCGGAGCGCGGCTTGCAAGGTATCGGTCATTCGTAGCGCAGCGCCTCGACGGGATCGAGCTTGGACGCCTGCCAGGACGGAAACAGCGTCGCGATGAAGGAGAGGCCGAGCGCCATGGCGACGACGAGCAGGACCTCGCCCGCGTCGATCTCGGCCGGCAGGCGCGAGAGGAAATAGAACTGCGGATCGAAGATCACCGTGCCGAGAGCCCAGGAGAAGAACTGGCGGATCGCCTCGATGTTCATCGCGAACAGGACGCCGAGGACGAGCCCGGCGAGCGTGCCGGCCACTCCGATCGACGTGCCGGTGATGAAGAACACCCGCATCACCGCCCCCTTCGTGGCGCCCATGGTGCGCAGGATCGCGATATCGCGCCCCTTGTCCTTCACCAGCATGAAGAGGCCCGAGATGATGTTCAGCGCCGCAACGAGAATGATGAGCGTCAGGATGATGAACATGACGTTCCGCTCCACCTGCAGGGCGGAGAAGAAGCTCTGGTTCTGCTGCTGCCACGTCACCGTGTAGTTCGGCCGCTCCGCCGCCGCCTCGACGATCGCCTGGATGTCCTGGACCGAATCCGGCTGGTCGACGAAGACCTCGATCGACTGCGCGCGGCCGTCCGAGTTGAAGAAGAGCTGGGCCTCGGCGAAAGGCATGTAGATATAGGCGGCGTCGAACTCCGAGAGGCCGATCTCGAAGATCGCTGTGATCTCGTAGCCTTTGGAGCGCGGCGCCGAGCCGAAGGCGGTGACGTCGCCGTCGGGCGTCAGGATCTCGATCGTGTCGCCGAGGTTCAGCCCGAGACTGCGGGCGAGCCAGGCACCGACCGCGACGCCCTCGCCCGCGTCGAAGCCCTCCAGCGATCCTTGAACGATGTTGCCGGAGACCGGCGTCAGCTGCGCTAGGTCCTGCTCGCGCACGCCCTTGACGAGGGCGCCCGTGTTGCCGCCCCCGAACCGGCTGGCGAGCACCTGCCCCTGCACGAGCGGCATGGTGAAGGCGACGCCGTTCACCGCATCGATGCGACGTGCGACCTCGTCGAAATCGTCGAACTGCCGGTCGATCGGCTGCATCACGAGATGGCCGTTGACGCCGAGGATGCGCGTGAGCAGCTCACCGCGGAAGCCGTTCATGACCGACATGACGATGATGAGGGCTGCGACGCCGAGCATGATGCCGACGAAGGAGAAGCCGGCGATGACCGAGACGCCGGCGTCGCGGCGCCGCGAGCGCAGATAGCGCCCGGCGATCATCCACTCGAAGCGCGAGAAGGGCTTCGACGAGACCGTCTCCGGCTCCGCCTTCGCAGCAATGCTCATGCCGTCAGCCTGCTTACAAGTTCGCTCAAGGGCACAGTCTGCCGGTCGCCGCTGGCGCGCAGCTTGATCTCGGCTTCGCCGGCCTTGGCGCCGCGCGGGCCGACGATGACCTGCACCGGCAGGCCGATCAGGTCCATGGTCGCGAACTTGGCGCCGGCGCGCGTGTCCTGGTCGTCGTAGAGGACGTCCTGTCCGGCAGCCGTCAGCTCGGCATAGAGCCTTTCGCAGGCCGCGTCGCAATCGGCGTCGCCCGGCTTCATGTTGACGAGGCCGACGTCGAACGGAGCGACGCCCTTCGGCCAGACGATGCCGTGCTCGTCGTGGCTCGCCTCGATGATGGCCGCGATCAGGCGCGAGGGGCCGATGCCGTAGGAGCCCATGTGGACGGGGACGTTGGTCCCGTCCGGCCCCTGCACGACCGCACCCATGGGCTCGGAATACTTGGTGCCGAAATGGAAGATGTGGCCGACCTCGATGCCGCGCGCGGCCAGCCGGTCGTCCTCGGGCAGCGCATTCCAGGCCGCCTCGTCGTGCATTTCCTCCGTCGCCGCATAGGCGCTCGTCCAGTCCTTCACCATGGCGTCGAGGGCGCCCGCATCCCGGAAGTCGACGCCTTCGGAGGGGACGGGCTTGTCGAGGAACGCCTTGTCGCAGAAGACGGCGCTCTCGCCGGTCGAGGCGAGGATGATGAACTCGTGGGAGAGTTCGCCGCCGATCGGGCCGGTGTCGGCGCGCATCGGGATCGCCTTCAGGCCGAGCCGCTCGAAGGTGCGCAGGTAGGCCACGAACATGCGGTCGTAGGCGACCTTGGCCGACTCGTAGTCGAGGTCGAAGGAATAGGCGTCCTTCATGAGGAATTCGCGCGAACGCATGACGCCGAAGCGCGGGCGCACCTCGTCCCGGAACTTCCACTGGATGTGGTAGAGGTTGAGCGGCAGGTCCTTGTAGGACTTCACCGAAGAGCGGAAGATGTCGGTGACCATCTCCTCGTTGGTCGGGCCGAACAGCATGTCGCGGCCGTGCCGGTCCTCGATGCGGAGCATCTCCTTGCCGTAGTCGTCGTAGCGCCCGCTCTCGCGCCAGAGATCGGCCGACTGGATCGTCGGCATCAGGATCTCGACCGCACCGGAGCGGTCCTGCTCCTCGCGCACGATGCGGCAGACCTTGTCGAGAACGCGCTTGCCCAGCGGCAGCCAGGTGTAGCTGCCCGCCGCCTGCTGCCGGATCATACCCGCCCGCAGCATCAGGCGGTGCGAGACGATCTCGGCCTCCTTCGGGGTCTCTTTCAGGATCGGCAGGAAGTATCGCGAAAGGCGCATGGGAAGGCCGTCGTTCGTTCGGGAAAGCCGGATCCCCGGCAGCTTCGGTCTCTTACCGTCTCGCCCCGCGAATGCAAATGCGACCGCCGTCGGGCCACCCTGTCGCCGATCCTGGGTCGTCTCTCCCGCCGCGCGGCCGACCTGCCTCCTGTTGCTGCGCTGCAAGATAAAAAATTTGGCATTCCGACCAAAAAGGCGTCGGTTTTTCGCCCTGCCCTAGTGACAGGAACGTGACAGGTGTAATAGCTTCGCCCGCACAACAAGAGCGCGCTCCAGCGCCTTACAACAAACAGACGGTCTAGTCTTGGGAGGACGTGGTTTCCGGCGCGCGGCAGCGCTGCCCCGGCTGTAAGTCCGGTGCGAAACCCAGACCCGGTGGAGAATTGGATGCGGGGCCTCGTGCCTCGCATTCTTTTTTGTGCCGACGAACAGATGCCGTTTCGGCTTCACGTTCCGGGAATGATCTTCGGAAAGCTGTCGAGGCCGATACCGAAGACCTGGGTCGAGACGTAGTACAGCGCGAAGACCGCAGCGGAAATGGCCGTCGTGACGGCCACCTTCAGCATCAGGTGCGGCATCACGGGCGCGCTGTCGGCCGTGCCCGGGATCGTCTCCCCCCCATCCGCCTGGGCGCGAACGCCGAAGGGCAGGACGGCGAACAGAACCGTCCACCAGATGACGAAGTAGACGGCGATGGCGGTGACGATGCCCATCAGCGGACCTCCTCCAGCTCCACCAGCGCGCCGTTGAAATCGGACGGGTGGAGGAACAGCACCGGGTTGCCGTGCGCGCCCGTCGTCGGACGGCCGTCGCCGAGAACGCGGGCACCGGCCTCGGTGAGCCGGCGTGCCGCCGACGCGATGTCGGCGACCTCGTAACAGACATGGTGGATGCCGCCCTTGGGGCTGCGCTCCAAGAACTTGTCGATGGGCGAGTCCTCGCCGAGCGGCTCCATCAGCTCGACCTTGGAATTGCCGAGGTCGACGAAGACGAGACGCACGCCCTGCTCTGGCAGTTCGAGGGCGTCCGACACGGACGCCCCCAGCGTGGAGCGATAGGTCTCGACCGCGGCCGCAAGGTCCGGCACCGCGATGGCGACGTGATTGAGCCGTCCGATCAAGTCCTTACTCCTTGCCGCTCGCCTTCGAGACGAAGACGGTCACGATCGGCTTCTTGCCCCAGGCGTCGTAGGCCTCGGCGCGAACCGAGCGGCGGACCGCCTCTCGCACCGTCTCGGCATCCTTGCGGCGCTGCCGCGGCATGCTCTCGACCGCCCCAGCCGCCGCGTCGACCAGCGCCTCGTGGATGCCCTCTCCCTCGAAATCCTTGTCCGGGATGCCGAGCGCGATGACCTCCGGATCGACCTTCAGATCGAGTTTGGGCGAGAGTTCGACCATGACGGCGATGTGGCCGGCAAAGGAGAGGCGGCGTCGCTCGCCGATGCCGAGTTCCTTCTCCGAGCCGATGAGCAGCCCGTCCTTGTAGAAGCGGCCGTGCGGGACCTCGTCGACGATCTGCGCGGCTCCCGGCGCCAGACGCACCATCTTGCCGTTGCGCAGCGAGATCACCTCCTTGACCCCCTTCTCGCGCGCAAGCTCCGCATGGGCGACGAGATGGGCGGCCTCGCCATGCGCGGGGACCGCGATCTTCGGGCGCACCCAGTCGTAGAGCTGGCGCATCTCGGAGCGACGCGGATGCCCCGAGACGTGAACCAGCCGCTCACCGTCCTCGATGACCCGAATTCCCCGGTCGATCAGCGCGTTGCGGATGTCGCCGATCGCCTTCTCGTTGCCTGGAATGGAGCGGGAGGAGAAGATCACCGTATCGTCCGCCGACAGGGCCACGGTCGGATGATCGTCGCGGGAGATGCGCGCCAGCGCCGCTCGCGGCTCGCCTTGGCTGCCGGTGAGGATGATCACGGCCTTGTCGCGCGGGACGTAGCCGAAATCCTGCTCGGTCAGGAACGGCTCGATGCCGTCGAGATAGCCGAGTTCGCCCGCCACGTCGGTCATGCGGCGCATGGAGCGCCCCATCAGGAGGACCTGACGGCCCGCGTCCTGCGCGGCCTTCGCCACCGAGCGGATGCGTCCGATGTTGGAGGAGAAGGTCGTGACCGCTACGCGGCCCGTCGCCGCGCGGATGATCTCTCCGAGCGACTCGTTGACGTCGCGCTCGGAAGGGCTGACGCCCTCCCGATTGGCGTTGGTGGAATCGGAGATGAGCGCCAGCACGCCCTCGTCGCCGATCTGGCGCAGGCGCGCCTCGTCGGTCGGAAGACCGAGAGCCGGAGTCGCGTCGATCTTCCAGTCGCCCGAATGGACCACGGTGCCGAGCGGCGTGCGGATCGCCAGCGCCACCGGCTCGGGAATCGAGTGGGTGACGTTCACCGCCTCGATCTCGAACGGGCCGACCGTGAAGCGGTCGCCGGCCTTGAAGACGGTCAGCGGGATCTTCGGCGCGCCCGGCTCGCTCTCGCGCTTGGCCTCCAGGAGCCCGGCGGTGAAGGCCGTGCAATGGACCGGCACGCGCAGACGCGGCCACAGGTCGAGCAGCGCCCCGTAATGGTCCTCGTGGGCGTGGGTGACGACGATGCCCTTCAGGCGCTTGCCGAGCGACTCCACGAAGGAGATGTCGGGCAGGACGAGATCGACGCCCGGATGCTCGGGACCGGCGAAGGAGACGCCGCAGTCGACGGCGATCCAGTCGCGGGCTTCCGCAGGCCCATGGCCGTAGAGGGCGAGGTTCATGCCGATCTCGCCGATGCCCCCGAGGGGCACGAATACCAATTCAGTCAATGTGTCAGTCGCTTTCGTTTACATGCCGGTTGAGCCCGGCCCTTGTCTGTCTGCCCTGAAGAACGGCGGGCCGCCGAAACTGATGGAATGCGCGGCTCAGACCGGAACGGGAGCCGCCACGCCGGAGAAGAAGAGGTCGCCGGCGGAGAACACCTCGCGTTTGCCGGACGATGTTTCAAGGACGAGGCGTCCCGAACCGTCGAGTTCGACGAAACGTCCGTCCACCGAACGGTCCGCGAGATTCACCCGCACCGGCTCTCCGATGCCCTTGGCCCGCGCGAGCCATTCGGCGCGAACGGCGGCGAAACCTCGCCCGCGGTCCCAGCGGTGCAGCGCCGCCTCGACGCCTGTCGCGAGACCCTCGAATGCTTCGTCGAGCGCGCCCGAAAAGCCGTGCTCGCGCAACGCCGCGATGGGATAGGCCGCCTGCGTCGCCCCGGGCGCGTCGAGATTGACGCCCGCCCCGACGCCGACCGCCAGCCGACCACCCTCCAGCCGTTCGCTTTCGATCAGGATGCCGACGCATTTGGCGCCGTGAAGCAGGATGTCGTTCGGCCACTTGATGCGCACGGCGTCCGGATCGATACCGGGCAGCCGCCCGATCCCGTCCGCGACGCCGACGGCCACGACCAGCGGCAGATTGGCCAAATGCTCCATCGGCGCGGGATCGATCAGGAGGAGCGTCGCGTAGAGACCGCCCGGCGGCGAGGACCAGGACCGGCCGCGCCGTCCCCGCCCCTCGGTCTGGCGCCCGGCGGTGACCCAGAGCGGCCCCGGGTCCCCCGCGCGTGCCGCCTCCAGCGCATGGGCGTTGGTCGAGCCGACGACCTCGAAGGCGAGGCGCCGGCGGTTCGGGTTGGCGGGCGTCCCTCTCCGGCTCAGAAGAACGTCCTGGCCGCCGTGGCCGCCGCCGCGAAGAGCGGTCCTGCAAAGAAGATGTAGGCCGGGAAGATGAACAGCGCGGAGGCGCCTAGGACGAGGCGCAGCTCGGTCGCCATCGGCTGGAAGCCGCTCGCGGGCTCGTCGAACCACATCACCTTCACGATGCGCAGATAGTAGAAGAGGCCGACCGCCGAGGTGACGACGCCGATGATGGCGAGCGGCACGAGACCGGCGCCGACGGCCGCGACGAAGACGTAGTACTTGCCCCAGAAGCCGAGCAGCGGCGGCAGGCCGGCGAGCGAGAGCATCAGCGCCGTCATGGCGAGCGCCATCACCGGGTTGGTGCGCGCCAGGCCCGACAGCTCGTAGATGTCCTCGACCGCGCCCTCCTTGCGGCGCATGGCGAGGATGACGGCGAAGGTGCCGAGCGTCATCGCCATGTAGGTCGCCATGTAGATGAGGACGCCCGTGACGCCCGCCTCGTCGGCGGCCGCAAGGCCCACGAGCGCATAGCCCATGTGGCCGATCGAGGAATAGGCCATCAGCCGCTTGATGTTCGTCTGCCCGATGGCGGCGAAGGCGCCGAGGATCATCGAGGCGATCGAGATGAAGACGACGATCTGCTGCCAGTCGAGCGTGAGCGGTCCGAACCCGTCCACCGTGAAGCGGATGAGGAGTGCCATCGCGGCGACCTTCGGCGCACCGGCGAAGAAGGCGGTGACCGGGGTCGGCGCACCTTCGTAGACGTCCGGCGTCCACATGTGGAACGGCACGGCCGAGATCTTGAAGGCCAGACCCGCGATGACGAAGACGAGGCCGACGACGAGACCGAAGGACCGCCCCTCCTCCGCGAGAGCGAGCGCGATCGCCTGGAACTCGATCTGGCCGGTGAAGCCGTAGACGAGCGAGGCGCCGTAGAGGAGCATGCCCGAGGACAGCGCGCCGAGCACGAAGTACTTCAGGCCCGCCTCGGTGGAGCGCACGTTGTCGCGGTTGATCGCGGCGATGACGTAGGCCGCCAGGGACTGGAGCTCGAGGCCCATGTAGAGCGCGATGAGGTCGCCCGCCGAGACCATCACCATCATGCCGATCGTCGCCAGCACGATCAGCACCGGGAACTCGAACCGGTCGAAGCGTTCGAGCTTGGCGAAGCCGACCGTCATGAGGATCGCCGCCAGCGCACCGATGAGCACCAGCACCTTGGCGAAGCGCGCAAAGGGATCGAGGATGAAGGAGCCGCCGAAGGCGACGCCGTCGGGCGTCAAGAACAGGAGCCAGAATCCGGCGAAGGCGACGAGGCCGACCGTCAGGCCGGTCACGAGGCGGGCGCTCTTCTCGCCTGCGAAGGTGCCGACCATGAGCAGGATCATGGCGCCGACGGCGAGCACGATCTCGGGCCCGACGATCGGCAGGCTCTGGGCGATGAAGTCGGAGAAGACGAGAGGATCCACGCGTCCTGTCCCTTATTGCGCCTCGGCCACCGCGGAGGCCGCCTCGAGCGCCGCCGTGTAGCCGGACAGGATGTTGTCGACCGACGCGGCGGTGACGTTGAAGACCGGCATCGGGTAGACGCCGTAGAAGACGACCAGCACCGCCAGCGGATAGAGCAGCAGCTTCTCGCGCCGCGTCAGGTCGAGGATGCCCTTCAGGCTCTCCTTCTCCAGCGGCCCGAGGACGACGCGGCGATAGAGCCAGAGCGCGTAGGCCGCCGAGAGGATGACGCCGGTGGTGGCGATGATCGCGACCCAGGTGTTGACCCGGAAGGCGCCGAGCAGCGTCATGAACTCCCCGACGAAGCCCGACGTGCCCGGCAGGCCGACATTGGCCATGGTGAAGAGCAGCATCATCGCCGCATAGGCGGGCATGCGGTGGACGAGGCCGCCATAGGCGGCGATGTCGCGGGTGTGCATCCGGTCGTAGACGACGCCGACGCACAGGAACAGCGCGCCCGAGATCAGCCCGTGGCTGAGCATCTGGAAGATCGCGCCCTGCAAGCCCTGCTCGTTGGCCGCGAAGATGCCCATCGTCACGAAGCCCATGTGGGCGACGGAGGAATAGGCGATCAGCTTCTTGATGTCCTCCTGCATCAGCGCCACCAGCGAGGTGTAGACGATGGCGATGACGGAGAGGGCGAAGACGAGCGGCGCGAACTGGTCGGAGGCGAGCGGGAACATCGGCAGCGAGAAGCGGATGAAGCCATAGCCGCCGAGCTTCAGGAGGATGCCGGCCAGGATCACCGAGCCCGCCGTCGGCGCCTCGACGTGGGCGTCCGGAAGCCAGGTGTGGACCGGCCACATCGGCATCTTCACCGCGAAGGAGGCGAAGAAGGCGAGCCACAGCCAGGTCTGCATCGAGGCCGGGAAGTCGTAGGCCAAAAGTTCGGGGATCGAGGTCGTACCGGCGGTCCAGAACATCGCCATGATGGCGACGAGCATCAGCACCGAGCCGAGGAAGGTGTAGAGGAAGAACTTGTAGCTCGCGTAGACGCGCCGCTTGCCGCCCCAGACGCCGATGATCAGGAACATCGGGATCAGCGAGCCTTCGAAGAAGACGTAGAAGAGCACGATGTCGAGCGCGCAGAAGACGCCGATGACGAGCGTCTCGAGCACGAGGAACGCGATCATGTACTCCTTCGTGCGGGTCGTGATCGCCTCCTTGGAGGCAAGAATGCAGACCGGCAGGAGGAAGGTCGTCAGGATGACGAACAGCATCGAGATGCCGTCGACGCCCATGTGATAGGCGATGCCGCCCGGCAGCCACTCGACGTACTCGACCATCTGGAAGCCCGACTGCGAATTGTCGAAGCCGATCCAGATGCCGAGCGAGAGGACGAAGGTGAAGACGCTCGTCAGAAGCGCGACGTTGAAGACGTTCTTCCGCGCCAGCTCGTTGTCGTCCCGGATGAACAGGATGATCAGCGCGCCGACAAGCGGCAGGAAGGTGACGGTCGAAAGGATCGGCCAGCCCATGCGTTCAGCCTCCGAACATCATGAAGGTGACGAGGGCCGCGACGCCGATCAGCATCACGAAGGCGTAGTGGTAGAGATAGCCGGTCTGGAGAGCGACCACCTTCGACGCGGCGTCCGAGACGCGCGCCGAGATGCCGTCCGGCCCCAACCGGTCGATCACCTGCCCGTCGCCCTGCTTCCACAGGAAGCGGCCGAGGCGCTTCGACGGGCGCACGAACAGGAAGTCGTAGAGTTCGTCGAAGTACCACTTGTTGAGCAGGAACTTGTAGAGCCCCGGGTTGCGGGCGGCCATCGCCTGAGGCGCCGTGTTCGGGCGCCGGATGTAGAAATGGTAGGCCGCGAGGAAGCCGATCACCATCGCGATCGTCGGCGACCAGACCACCAACCCCGGCACCTCGTGATACTCGTGCAGGATATGGTTCTCCGGCCCGTAGAAGAGCGACGCGCCCCACCAGGCCTCCGGCTCGTAGCCCATGAAGAACGAGTAGAAGACGAAGCCGCCCAGAAGCGCGCCGACGCCGAGCAGATACAGCGGCACAAGCATGACGTTCGGGGACTCGTGCACGTGGTGCATGACCTCGTGGCTGGCCCGCGGCTTGCCGTGGAAGGTCATGAAGATCAGGCGCCAGGAGTAGAAGCTCGTCAGCGCGGCCGCCGTCACCAGCATGATGTAGCCGTACATGGCGAAGGCGTTGTGGCCGGCGAAGGCGCTCTCCACGATCACGTCCTTCGAATAGAAGCCCGCCGTGAAGGGGAAGCCGGTCAGCGCCAGCGTACCGATGACCATCATCCAGTAGGTCTTCGGGATGTGCTTGCGCAGCCCGCCCATGTTGCGCATGTCCTGCTCGTCCGAGACGGCGTGGATCACCGAGCCGGCGCCGAGGAACAGGAGCGCCTTGAAGAAGGCGTGCGTGAAGAGGTGGAAGATCGCCCCCGAATAGGCCCCGACGCCGAGCGCCACGAACATGTAGCCGAGCTGCGAGCAGGTCGAATAGGCGATGACGCGCTTGATGTCGTTCTGCACCAGGCCGACCGTGGCGGCGAAGAAGGCCGTCGTGGCGCCGACGACGACCACCACCGTCAGCGCGACGGGGGCGTATTCGAAGACGGGCGACAGACGCGCCACCATGAAGACGCCGGCGGTGACCATGGTCGCCGCGTGGATGAGGGCCGAGACCGGGGTCGGGCCTTCCATGGCGTCCGGCAGCCAGGTGTGCAGCAGGAACTGCGCGGACTTGCCCATGGCGCCCATGAAGAGCAGCAGGCAGGTCAGCGTCAGCGCGTTCCAGTCATAGCCGAGGAAGCGGAAGCTGGTGTTCACGAACTCGCCGGCGCGCGGGAAGATCGCGTCGAAGGTGACGGCGCCGAACAGGACGAAGATCAGGAAGATGCCGAGCAGGAAGCCGAAATCGCCGACGCGGTTGACCACGAAGGCCTTGATCGCCGCGGCGTTGGCCGAGGGCTTCTGGTACCAGAAGCCGATCAGCAGATAGGAGGCGAGACCGACGCCTTCCCAGCCGAAGAACATCTGGACGAGGTTGTCGGCCGTCACCAGCATCAGCATGGCGAAGGTGAAGAGCGACAGATAGGCGAAGAAGCGCGGCCGGTGCGGATCCTCGTGCATGTAGCCGATCGAGTAGAGGTGCACGAGCGACGAGACGGTGTTGACGACGACCAGCATCACCGCGGTCAGCGTGTCGATCCGGAAGGCCCAGTCGGCCTGGAGCTGGCCCGAGGAGATCCAGTTCGCGACCTGGATGCGCGTGGTGCCGGAGCCGAAGCCGACCTGCGCCAGGGCGATCCAGGAGAGGACGGCGGAGACGAAGAGCAGCGAGGTCGTGACGATCTCGGAGCCGCGCGCGCCGATCAGCCGGCCGAGAAGGCCGGCGATCAGGAAGCCGATCAGGGGGAGGAAGACGATCGCGTGATACATGGTCGTGAGGTCCAGGCGCTCGGGTGCGCTCAGCCTTTCATCATGTTGATGTCTTCCACCGCGATGGTGCCGCGGTTGCGGAAGTAGACGACGAGGATGGCGAGGCCGATCGCGGCCTCGGCCGCCGCCACCGTGAGCACGAGCAGCGCGAAGACCTGGCCGACGATGTCGTTCAGGAAGCTCGAGAAGGCGACGAAGTTGATGTTGACCGAGAGCAGAATGAGCTCGATCGACATCAGGATGACGATGACGTTCTTGCGGTTGATGAAGATGCCGAGCACGCCGAGCGTGAACAGGATGGCGCTGACCGCGAGATAGTGGCCCAGTCCGATCATCATCATGCCATCTCCTCGGGAACGCCGGCGCGCGAGGGCACCTGCTTGACCTCCATCGCCGCGTCCCTGGTGCGGGCGTTCTGGGTCGGGACGTGCTGGCGCTTGATGCCCTTCCGCTCGCGCAGCGTGAGCACGATGGCACCGATCATCGCGACGAGCAGCACGAGGCCGGCCGCCTGGAAGTAGTAGACATACTGCGTGTAGAGCACGCGGCCGAGCGCCTCGGTGTTCGAGATATTCGCGGGAATCGCCGCGACAGGCGCCTTGACCAGCTGCGGATCGATGACCCAGGTGCCGACGACCAGCAGCAGCTCTACCGCGAAGATGAAGCCGATCAGCGCGCCGATCGGCAGGTAGTTCAGGAAGCCCTGGCGGAACTCGGCGAAGTCGACGTCGAGCATCATCACCACGAAGAGGAAGAGCACCGCGACCGCGCCGACATAGACCACGACCAGCAGCATCGCGAGGAACTCGGCGCCGAGCAGCACGAAGAGCCCGGCCGCGTTGACGAAGGTCAGGATCAGGAACAGCACCGAATGCACGGGATTGCGCGAGGTCACCACCATGAAGGCGGACGCCACGGTGATGCCTGCGAAGAGATAGAAGAAAGCCGCTGCGGCATTCATCTCGGCCAGCCCTTCCCGCCCCTTTTCGGCGCGGTCCTCGTTTGGTTCGTGCCCCGGGGCTCAAAAGGTCCGGGACAATTTGGAGCGTCTATAATCAGGCCCGCCGGGCGGGACAACCGCACGGCGGGTCTGGTCTCATTCGGAGGGCGTCATTCTCGGGCGGAGCGAAGCGCAGGCCCGGGAACCTCAGGACCAGAGGGCTCTGGTCGAAGAGATGCTCGGGGCAAGCCCGAGCATGACGGCAACTGGTCTCACCGATAGGGCGCGTCCATCGCTATGTTGCGCGCGATCTCGCGTTCCCAGCGCGCGCCGTTCGCGAGCAGCTTGTCCTTGTCGTAGAACAGCTCCTCGCGGGTCTCGGTCGCGAACTCGAAATTCGGCCCCTCGACGATGGCATCGACCGGGCAGGCCTCCTGGCAGAAGCCGCAATAGATGCACTTCGTCATGTCGATGTCGTAGCGGGTGGTGCGGCGCGTGCCGTCGTTGCGGCGCGGGCCGGCCTCGATGGTGATGGCCTGCGCCGGGCAGATCGCCTCGCAGAGCTTGCACGCGATGCAGCGCTCCTCGCCGTTCGGATAGCGGCGCAGCGCGTGCTCGCCACGGAAGCGCGGCGAGAGCTGGCCCTTCTCGAACGGATAGTTCAGCGTCGCCTTCGGCTTGAAGAAGTAGCGCATCGACAGGCCGATTGCCCCGACGAACTCCTTCAGCAGCAGGCCCCTTGCGGCTTGCGCGAGTGACATCGCCTTCGTCCTTCCATCCTCAGCCGAACAACGTCCGGCCGATCACGAAACCCAGGACCGGCATGAGGCCGATCGTCATCACAACCAGCACCGCCCGCAGGATGCGGATGCGGCGCTCGTAATCGTCCTTCTCGGCTGCGGTCTGCGAGCGATCCGTGCGCCTCAGCGCCCCGATCACCACGGCCGACATCAGCCGGTATTCCAGCAGGCCCAGCGCGAAGCCGATCACGGCACCGAGCGGGCCCGCCAAACTCATCCGCCGACCGGGCCCCAGCCCGTCAGCTGCAGCACCAGCGCCACGATGACGACGCAGGCGATCGAGAGCGGCAGGAAGACCTTCCAGCCCAGGCGCATCAACTGGTCGTAGCGGTAGCGCGGCACGAAGGCCTTCACCAGCGCGAACATGAAGAACACCAGGCAGACCTTGAGCGCGAACCAGAACACGCCGGGCAGCCAGGTGAAGGGCGGCAACGCGACCGGAGGCGCCCAGCCGCCGAGGAACAGGATCGTCGTCAGCGAGCACATGGTCATGATCGCCACGTATTCGCCGAGCATGAACAGCAGGTACGGGGTCGAGGAATACTCGACCATGAAGCCCGCCACGAGTTCCGATTCCGCCTCGGCCAGATCGAAGGGCGGCCGGTTCGTCTCGGCCAGCGCCGAGACGAAGAAGACGACAAACATCGGGAAGAGCGGCAGGAAGTACCAGTTCAGGAAGCTGAGCCACGGCACGCCGAGCGCATGGGCGAGGCCGCGATTCTGCTGCGCCTCGACGATCGCCGAGAGGTTCAGCGAGCCGACGCAGAGCAGCACGGTGATGATGACGACGCCGATCGAGACCTCGTAGGAGACCATCTGCGCCGCCGAGCGCAGCGCACTCATGAACGGATATTTAGAGTTCGAGGCCCAGCCGGCCATGATGATGCCGTAGACGCCGAGCGAGGAAATCGCGAGGATGTAGAGGATGCCGACATTGATGTCGGCGATCGCCCAGCCTTCCGCCACCGGGATCACCGCCCAGGCGCCGAGCGCCAAGAGGCAGGAGATGAAGGGCGCCAGCAGGAAGATGCCCTTGTTGGCGCCGGACGGGATGATCGGCTCCTTGAACGCGAACTTCATCAGGTCCGCGAAGCTCTGGAACAGGCCCCAGGGCCCGACGACGTTCGGGCCGCGGCGCAGCTGCACAGCCGCCCAGACCTTGCGGTCGGCGAGCAGGATATAGGCAATGAAGACCAGCAGGCAGACCAGCAGCAGCAGGCTCTTGCCCAGGATGATCGCGATATCGAGGACGAGGTCCCAGTTCATGGCCGCTTACTCCGCCGCCTGCTGGTGCCGGCCGGAGGCCAGCGCCGAGCATTCCGCCATCACGGCGGAGGCGCGCGCGATCGGGTTGGTCTGATAGAAGTCGCTCACGGTCGAGACGAAGCCCGCCTTGTCGGTCTTGCCGCCGAGGCCCGCGAGCCCGCCGAACCCGGCCGTGTCGTTGGCCGACAGGCCGTCGAGCGCGGCGAAATGCGGATGCGCCTCGTAGAGCGCCCGGCGCAGGCCCGACAGCGAGTCGAAGGGCAGCGTCTTGCCGAGCGCGGCCGAGAGGGCCCGCAGGATCGCCCAGTCCTCGCGGGCATCGCCCGGCGGGAAGGTGGCGCGATCGGCCATCTGCACGCGGCCCTCGGTGTTCACATAGGTGCCCGATTTCTCGGTATAGGCCGCACCCGGCAGGATGACGTCGGCGCGGTGCGCGCCACGGTCGCCATGCGTGCCCTGATAGACCACGAAGGCACCTTCCGGCACCTCGATCTCGTCGGCGCCGAGCAGGAAGAGCACGTCGAGCGCGCCCGGCTGGGCCATAGCCGCGGCATCGAGGCCCCCCTCGCCCGGCACGAAGCCGAGATCGAGCGCGCCGACGCGGGCGGCAGCGGTATGGATCACGCCGAAGCCGTTCCATTCCTCACCGATCGCGCCCAGCGCCTGCGCCGCCTTGGCGGCGAGCGAGAGCACGGCCTCGCCGTCGGTGCGGGCGAGAGCGCCCTGCCCGACCAGCACCATCGGCTTGCCGCCGGCAGCGGCCGCCGACTTGACGACATCGGCCAGAGTCTCCGGGCCGGCGCCGAGATAGTCGTAGGAATAGGTCAGGTCGGCCTTCTCGCCGATGACGCTGATCTTGAAGTCGCCGCGCAGCCAGCGCTTGCGGATGCGGGCGTTCAGGATCGGCGCCTCGCGGCGCGGATTGGAGCCGATGATCAGCAGCGAGATCGCGTCCTCGATGCCGGCGATGCCGGCGTTGAGGACATAGGAGGCGCGGCCGAACTTCGGATGCAGTTTCGTGCCGTCCTGGCGCGCGTCGAGATGGGTCGAGCCGAGCGAGGCGATGAGCGCCTTGAGCGCGAACATCTCCTCGACCGCCGCGAGATCGCCGGCGATGGCGCCGATCTTCTCAGGGCTGGTCGCCTTCACCTTGGCGGCGATGGCGGCGAAGGCCTCGTTCCAGCTCGCCGGGCGCAGGCGCCCGTTCTCGCGGATATAGGGCCGGTCGAGGCGCTGGGTCTTGAGGCCGTCGGCGACATGGCGGGTCTTGTCGGAGATCCACTCCTCGTTCACCGCCTCGTTGAGACGAGGCAGGATGCGCATCACTTCCTTGCCGCGCGAGTCGACGCGGATGGCCGAGCCGACCGCATCCATCACGTCGATGCTCTCGGTCTTGGAGAGCTCCCAGGGGCGGGCCTTGTTCTGGTAGGGCTTCGAGGTCAGCGCGCCGACCGGGCAGAGATCGACGACATTGCCCTGCAGCTCCGACGACATCGCCTGCTCGAGATAGGTCGTGATCTCCATGTCCTCGCCGCGGCCGATGGCGCCGAGATCGGAGGCGCCGGCAACCTCGGTGGTGAAGCGGACGCAGCGCGTGCACTGGATGCAGCGCGTCATCGAGGTCTTGACCAGCGGGCCGATATACTTGTCCTCGACCGCGCGCTTGTTCTCGGCGAAGCGGGAGGTGTCCACGCCATAGGCCATGGCCTGGTCCTGCAGGTCGCACTCGCCGCCCTGGTCGCAGATCGGGCAGTCCAGCGGGTGGTTGATGAGCAGGAACTCCATCACCCCTTCGCGGGCCTTCTTGACCATCGGCGACTTGGTCAGGACGACCGGCGGCTCGCCGTTCGGGCCGGGGCGCAGGTCGCGCACGCCGATGGCGCAGGAAGCCTGCGGCTTCGGCGGGCCGCCCTTCACCTCGACGAGGCACATGCGGCAGTTGCCGGCGATCGAGAGGCGCTCGTGGAAGCAGAAGCGCGGCACCTCGGCGCCGGCCGCCTCACAGGCCTGGAGGACGGTGTACTCGGCCGGGACGTCGACCTCGACGCCGTCGATGAGGAGTTTCGTCATGGTCTCACTCCGCCGCCATCAGGCGCACAGGCTCGCTGTGCGGGTTGGCGGCATAGTCGTCGATGCGCTGCTCGATCTCGTGCCGGAAATGCGCGATCAGGCCCTGGATCGGCCAGGCGGCGGCGTCGCCGAGCGCGCAGATGGTGTGGCCCTCGATCTGCTTGGTGACGTCGAGCAGCATGTCGATCTCGCGCTTCTGGGCGCGGCCCTCGGCCATGCGCTCCATGACGCGCCACATCCAGCCCGTGCCCTCGCGGCAAGGCGTGCACTGGCCGCAGCTCTCATGCTTGTAGAAATGGCTGATGCGGGCGATGGCGCGGACGATGTCGGTCGACTTGTCCATCACGATCACCGCCGCCGTGCCGAGGCCCGAGCGCAGCTTCGAGAGCGAGTCGAAATCCATCGGCGTGTCGATGATCTGCTCGGCCGGCACCATGCGCACCGAGGAGCCGCCGGGGATCACGGCCTTGAGGTTGTCCCAACCGCCGCGGATGCCGCCGCAATGGCGGTCGATCAGCTCGCGGAAGGTGATGCCCATCGCCTCTTCGACGTTGCAGGGCTTGTTCACATGCCCGGAGACGCAGAAGAGCTTGGTGCCGACATTGTTCGGGTTGCCGATCGAGGAGAACCAGGCGGCGCCGCGGCGCAGGATGGTCGGGGCGACCGCGATCGACTCGACGTTGTTCACCGTGGTCGGGCAGCCATAGAGGCCGACATTCGCCGGGAAAGGCGGCTTCAGCCGCGGCATGCCCTTCTTGCCCTCGAGGCTCTCCAGCAGCGCCGTCTCTTCGCCGCAGATATAGGCGCCGGCGCCGTGATGCACATAGAGATCAAAGGGATAGCCGTGGACGTTGTCCTTGCCGATGAGCTTGGCCGC
>JAEZXX010000063.1 GCA_023419535.1 Pseudomonadota bacterium
TTCGTCGGCAGCGTCAGATGTGTATACGAGTCTGGCCGGGCGCTGGTCGACGGGCGGTGGCGCGGGCTGCTGCGGGGCCGACGGCTGGACGGTGCGCGCCGCAGGCGCGACATCGGCGGGCGGTGCGGGCGGCATCACCGGCGCAGGCTCGCGCACCGGCGGCGCGGCGGGTGCGGCCGCCGACGGCGACTTGGCGTCCGGCTCGCCACCGTAATGGGCTTCCGTCGCGACGATCGCGTCCTCGAGCGATTTCAGCCGCGCATCCGCCAGGTCCGAAGACAGAGGCGGATTGGCGGCGTCGATCTGACGCCGCACGGCCGCGCGCGCCTTCTCGTAGACCTTGGCTCGAAGCTGAGGCGTGGCGGACGGAAGCGCGTCGATCGTCTTGCGGAGGACCGCGCTCAGATCGGCCATGTCTCTACGAACTCGCTGCAAACAGAAGAAGGTACGCCCGGACTCAAATCCTAGTCCTGAAAGGGGTCGCGAACAAGTATGGTGTCGTCACGCTCGGGCGAGGTGGACAGGAGCGTGACGGGCGCTCCGACCAGTTCCTCGATCTCGCGCACGTATTTCACTGCCTGCGCCGGGAGCTCGCTCCAGGAGCGCGCGCCGGCCGTCGTGCCCTTCCAGCCTTCGAAGGAGCGGTAGATCGGCTTCAGCCGCGCCTGCGCCGCGGCGGTCGCCGGGAAGTAGTCGATCGTCTCCCCGTCGAGTTCGTAGGCGACTGCGATTCTGATCTCGTCAAGCCCGTCGAGGACGTCGAGCTTGGTCAGCGCCAGCCCGTCGATGCCGTTCAGCGCCACCGCCTGGCGCACCAGGACGGCGTCGAACCAGCCGCAGCGGCGCTTGCGCCCGGTGACCGTGCCGAACTCGTGCCCCTTCTCGCCGAGGAACTGGCCGATCTCATTCTCCTGCTCGGTGGGGAACGGCCCCTCGCCTACGCGGGTCGTGTAGGCCTTGGTGATGCCGAGGACGAAACCGACGGCGGAGGGACCGAGGCCCGAACCGGCCGCGGCCTGCCCTGCGACCGTGTTCGAGGACGTCACGAAGGGATAGGTGCCGTGGTCGATGTCGAGGAGCGTGCCCTGCGCGCCCTCGAAGAGGATGCGGGCGCCGCCCTTCCGCTTCTCGTCGAGGAGGCGCCAGACGCGGTCGATGAAGGGCGTGATCTCGGAGGCGACCGAGGTCAGCTCCTCCAGGATGGCGGCGGCGTCGATCTCGGTCTGACCAAGGCCGCGGCGCAGCGGATTGTGGTGCGCCAACAGCCGCTCGATCCGCTCGCCGAGCTTGTCGGGCTCGGCCAGATCCATGACGCGGATGGCGCGGCGGCCGACCTTGTCCTCGTAGGCCGGGCCGATGCCGCGGCGCGTGGTGCCGATGCGGGTGCCGGTGTTGGAGTTCTCGCGGATGGCGTCGAGTTCGCGATGCAGCGACAGGATCAGGACGGCGTTGTCGGCGATGCGCAGCGTCTGCGGGCTGATCGAGACGCCCTGCCCCTCGAGCCGCCGGCGCTCGGCGACGAAGGCATGCGGATCGAAGACGACGCCGTTGCCGATGACAGACAGCTTGCCCTGGCGCACGACGCCGGAGGGCAGAAGCGACAGCTTGTAGGAGGTGCCGTCGACGACGAGCGTGTGGCCGGCATTGTGCCCGCCCTGGAAGCGGACGACGACGTCCGCGCGCTCCGAGAGCCAGTCGACGATCTTGCCCTTGCCCTCGTCGCCCCACTGCGAGCCGACGACCACGACATTTGCCATTTCAACTCCTGAAGGCGGACAGCCTTTGACCGGGCGGGCGCCTTCGCGCCACCCTTCCTGAAAATCGGGCGGACCCTAGAGCATTTCCGGCCGGAGCAAAATCGCTTCGGCGTCGACCCTGCGGCGAGACCATCTAGCCAAACGAAGCCGACGAAGCGAGGGCGGCTCGCGTGTTTTCGGCGATCGCCCCGCCCCGGCATCCCGGTTGCGTCGCACGACCCCGGGAGATCAGGTCGGGGCGCCTTGTGGGTGATCGTCACTCGGGCTTATGAAATGCGGGATGCCTCGCCTCCTCTCCCACCCCTACATGCTGCTCGGCCTGACGGCGCTCTTCTGGGGCGGCAACGCGGTGGCGGGCAAGCTGGCGGTCGGCCACGTCTCGCCGATGGCGCTGACCTTCCTGCGCTGGACCTGCGCCGTGGCCGCCGTCGCGCCCTTCGCCTGGCCGCACTTCAAGGCCGACTGGCCGATGGTGCGCCAGCGCTGGCTCTATCTGCTGCTGCTGGGGGCCGGCGGCATGACGGTCTTCAACGCGGTCTTCTACCTGGCTCTGGTCTACACGAGCGCCGTCCAGGCGACGATCGTCCAGTCCTCCATGCCTCTGATCGTGTTCCTCGGCATGTTCCTGTTCTTCCAGGTGCGCGTCCTGCCGGTGCAGGTCCTCGGCTTCGCCCTGACGGCGCTCGGCGTCGTCCTGACGGCGACGCGGGGCGACCCGACCGCCCTCCTCTCGCTCGACCTCAACCGCGGCGACGCGCTGATGCTCTTCGCCGTCCTCCTCTACGGGAGCTACACGGTCGCGCTGGCGTCCAAGCCGCGCCTCCACTGGCTGACCATGGCCTTCGTCCTCTCGCTCGGCGCCGCCGTCTCCGCCGTCCCCTTCGCCCTCGGCGAAATCGCACTCGGCGTGCATCGGGCGCCGGACGCCCGCGGCTGGGCGATCGTCCTCTATACGGCGATCTTTCCCTCGCTCGTCGCGCAGGTCTTCTACATCCGCGGCGTCGAGGCCATCGGCGCCAACCGGGCCAATCTTTTCATCAATCTCGTCCCGCTCTTCGGCGCAGGCCTCGCCGTCGCCATCCTCGGCGAGCGGCTCCTGCCCTACCATCTCGTCGCGCTCGCCCTTGTCGTCGGCGGCATCATGCTCGCCGAACGCGCCCGCAAGACGGCGGCCTGAGCGAAAGGGCGCCGGAGCGCCCCTTCGTTCTCGGCCCGTCGCGATCGTCCGTCAGACGTCGAACTGGAGGAGCCGCGCCTGCCCGATCGCCTTCAGCGAGGCGACCTCGGCGATGAAGGCGTCCGACAGCGGCTCGTCGAGATAGAGGAGCGCGATCGCGTTGCCGCCCTCGGCGTCGCGGCCGAGGTGGAAGTTGGCGATGTTGATTCCCGCCTTGCCGAAGGTCATGCCGATCTCGCCGATCACGCCCGGCACGTCCTTGTTGGTCGTGTAGAGCATGTGGCGGCCGACATCGGCCTCCATGTTGATGTCCTTGATCTGGATGAAGCGCGGCTTGCCGTCCGAGAAGCAGGTGCCCGCGATGGAGCGCTCCATCTTCGCCGTCCTGATCGTGACCTTGATGTAGCCGTCGAAGACGCCCGTCTTGTCGCGGCGGACCTCCGAGACCTGGATGCCGCGCTCCTTGGCCATCAGCGGCGCCGAGACCATGTTCACGGTCTGCATCTGCGGCTTCAGGAGCCCCGCGATCGCGGCCGAGGTCAGCGCGCGCGTGTTCATCTGCGCCGGCTGCCCGTCGAACAGGATCTCGACGGAGAGAATCGGATCCTCCGTGACCTGCCCGACGAAGGAGCCGAGAATCTCGGCGAGCTTCACGAAGGGCGTCAGGATCGGCGCCTCCTCGGCCGTGATCGAGGGCATGTTGAGGGCGTTGGAGACCGCCCCGTTGACGAGGTAGTCCGCCATCTGCTCGGCCACCTGCAGCGCGACGTTCTCCTGCGCCTCGGAGGTCGAGGCGCCGAGGTGCGGCGTGCAGACGACATTGGGCAGCCCGAAGAGCGGAGAATCCGTCGCCGGCTCCACCTCGAAGACGTCGATCCCCGCCCCGGCGACCTTGCCGGACTTCAGCGCCTCCACGAGGTCCGCCTCGTTGACGAGGCCGCCGCGCGCGCAGTTGATGATGCGCACGCCCTTCTTCATCGTGGCGATCGCCTTGGCGTCGATGATGTTCTTCGTCTTGTCGGTCAGCGGCGTGTGCAGCGTGATGAAGTCCGCGCGGCGGAACAGGTCCTCCAGTTCGACCTTCTCGATGCCGAGCTCCTGTGCCCGCTCCGGCGACAGGAACGGGTCGAAGCCGATCACCTTCATGCGCAGGCCGACCCCGCGTGAGGCGACGATCGAGCCGATATTGCCGCAGCCGATGACGCCGAGCGTCTTGCCGGTGATCTCGACGCCCATGAAGCGGTTCTTCTCCCACTTGCCGGCCTGGGTGGAGGCGTCGGCGGCGGGCAGTTCGCGGGCGAGCGCGAACATCAGGGCGATGGCGTGCTCGGCCGTCGTGATCGAATTGCCGAAGGGCGTGTTCATCACGATGATGCCGCGGCGCGAGGCGGCCGGGATGTCGACATTGTCGACGCCGATGCCGGCGCGGCCGACGACCTTCAGCTTCGTCGCCGCCTCGATGATCTTCTCGGTGACCTTCGTTGCCGAGCGGATGGCGAGGCCGTCGTACTGGCCGATGACCTCGAGGAGCTTCTCCTTGTCCTTGCCGAGATCGGGCAGGTAGTCGACCTCGACGCCGCGGTCCTTGAAGATCTGGACGGCGGTCGGGGAGAGCTTGTCGGAGACGAGAACGCGGGGTGCCATGGGTCTATCCCTCGTGGTTCGGGCGGCGCCAGGCCGCATGAGAAAAGGTTTGGTTCGTCGAGATCGGCGGCGCTTTGGCGCCGCCGCGAAAGAGCGGTTCAGCCGCCGAGCGACATCGGCTTCTGTCCCGGCCCGTCGAGACCGAAGCGGCGGCGGACCCATTCGAGCCACAGGCCGTAGGGGCGCCCCAGAACGAGCATCAGGGCCGAGAAGCCGAGGATGCCGGAGAGGAGATCCGCGCCCCGCGCGCCGCCTGCGAAGATGATCGCCGCGTAGATCGGGACCTGGAAGAGGAGGAGCGCGAAGCTGTCAAAGACGAGCGTCCGCACCCGGCCTTTCGGCGCGAACCGGGATAGGAGCCAGCCGCGCCACAGAACGTAGGGACGCGCCGTCAGGACCATCAGCGGAGCGCCGATGCCGCGGGAGACCGCGACCTCGCTCCACTCCATCCCGGCGACGAAGCGCTCGTTCAGTCCGCTCGTGATCGTGAAGAAGACGACGAGGGCGAGCGTGTCGGCCACGAAGTCGCGCCCGGGCATCGTCCCCTCCTGGATCAGGCGGCGCCGGCGAGCGCGGACTTCTGCGCCGCGTAGGCGTGGGCGATCCAGGGCATGAGCGCCTCGACGTCCTTGGTCTCGACCGTCGCGCCGCACCAGATGCGCAGCCCCGGAGGCGCGTCGCGATAGGCGCCGATGTCGAAGGCGACGCCCTCCTTCTCCAGCCGCGAGGCGACGCCCTTGGCGAAGGCCTCCTGCGCCGGACCGTCGAGCGCCGCGATCGCCGGATCGGTGAAGGTCAGGCAGACGGAGGTGTTGGAGCGGGTCTCGCGCGTCTTCGCCAGGAACCCCAGCCAGGGATTGGCGTCGACGAAGCCCTCGACGACCGCCAGATTGGCGTTCGCCCGCGCGATCAGCCCGTCGAGCCCTCCGAGGCCCTTCGCCCATTGCAGCGCGTCGAGATAGTCCTCGACGCACAGCATGGAGGGCGTGTTGATCGTCTCGCCCTTGAAGATGCCTTCGATCAGCTTGCCGCCGGAGGTCAGGCGGAAGATCTTCGGCAGGGGCCAGGCCGGCTTGTAGCTTTCCAGCCGCTCGACGGCGCGGGGGCTGAGGATCAGCATGCCGTGGGCCGCCTCGCCGCCGAGCACCTTCTGCCAGGAGAAGGTCACGACATCGAGCTTGTCCCAGGGCAAGTCCTGCGCAAACGCCGCCGAGGTGGCGTCGCAGATCGTCAGGCCCTGTCGGCCGGCAGGTATCGCGTCGCCGTTCGGCACGCGCACGCCGGAGGTCGTGCCGTTCCAGGTGAAGACGACGTCCTTGTCGAAGTCGAGGGTCGAAAGATCGACGATCTCGCCGTAGCCCGCCTCGCGGACGGTGGCCTCGGTGAGCTTGAGCTGCTTGACCGCATCGGTCACCCAGCCGGCGCCGAAGCTCTCCCAGGCGAGCATCTCGACCGGGCGTGCCCCGAGCAGCGACCACATGGCCATCTCGACCGCGCCCGTGTCGGACGCCGGCACGATGCCGATCCGGTAGTCGGGGGGCACGCGGAGCACCTCGCGCGTGTCTTCGATCGCCTTCAGGAGCTTGTTCTTGCCGATCTTGGCGCGGTGCGAGCGACCGAGCGGAGCCTCGGCGAGGGCTTCGAGGGTCCAGCCGGGGCGCTTGGCGCAGGGGCCGGACGAGAAGCGGGGGTCGACCGGACGCAAGTCCGGTGCGGCGGCATCAGCCATCTTGGCTATCCTTCCAGATAGTAAGCGCCTCGTTGGGGAGGCGTGTCCCGCCGTCGCGTTTATGCCCGGATCTGTCGTGCGTCAAGGCGGGCGGAAGGGCTGGAACGCCCGCCGGCTTTTCGGAGTTGGCCAAGGACACCAACAGCCAGAAGGAGTTCAAATGGCGACCCGCAGGAAGGACGAGCAGCGCATTCTCGACAAGGACGAGTTCGAGATGGTCGAGCAGACTCGCCGGCCGGTCTTGAGCGAACTCGGCGACACCGATCTGAACCAGCTCATCGCCCGCCTTCGCGAGCGCCGCGACCGGGCGCGCGACCTGTCCACCCGCCGCCGTGGCGCCGCGCGTCGCGGCGGGGCCGGGATCGACGCCAAGGAGTCGAGCGGGCTGCGCGAAAAGTCCAGCCTGCTCGCCGAAGCGGTCTCGCGCGCCAACAAGGAGCGCACGCGCCGCCGCAAGGCGAGCGGGAAGACCGAGCTGCAGCAGAACGCGCGCCGCGCGCTGAAGCTCAAGCGCAACGCGCCCTCGCCCAAGCGCCCCTCCCCCGGCCGCACGAAGGACCGCGGCATGAACCCGGTGGAGAGCGAGCGCCGCGAGAAGATCGGCAGCCCGGCCGAAGCCGGCCGCGTCTCCCAGTTCGTACGCGACGCGCAGGGCAAGCGCGACAGCTGACCCGACCGCCGGCCTGCGAACGCCCGAGCGGTCTCGCGGGCCGGTCCGTTCGGGCGCGGCGCAGGCCGCTTCGACGTCCCGGGCCGAGCCTGCCGTCATCACGCCGGACGAATGGGAGGCGCCGGGCGCCTCATGCACCGTGCGGGCTCGCCGCCGTCGCCGGCCAGCGCTTCCGGCCCTGTGTATCGAAGCCGCGCACCGCCGATCCGATAGTTCGTCGTCTACAGCATCGGCCCGAAGATCGGGCTCGATTTTCGAAGGCCTGATGCGTAGCTTTCAAAGCGATGGCGCGACCTTGGTGAGTCCGAAAGAACGCACCACGGTAGCTCCGGGCTTTGCGCCGGGCCGGCCGCGGGGGATTCCACGGCGGCCTTTTCGCGCAGGGATCGCACCGCCGATGCCCCACCATTCCTCGCCTCTCACGCGCCGCCGACGGCCTGCCGTTCGCTGGCCTGTGAGAGCGGCGGCCTCGGTTCAAAGCACCCGCGAGGGGGCCGATGCCGTCAGGGACGGCAGGAGGGGACATGCCACCACAGACCGAGACCGAGAACCATTTCCTGCGCTCGCTTTCCGCTTCGAGCGTCGAGCTGCTTCTGCAGGATGCGGTCCGGGTGGATCTCGTTGCCAAGCAAATCCTTCAGTCCGCCGGCGAAGTTCCCCGGTTCATCTATTTTCCGGAAGGGGGGATAATCTCCTTCACCTTGGCGCTGCCGAGCAGCGGCAACGCCGAATTCGGCATCGTCGGGCGAGAGGGCATCTGCTGCTTCAGCGGCGTGAAGGCCACTCAGCCGAGCCCCGTGGTGGCCGTCGTCCAGGTCGGCGGAAGCATGGCCTATCGGATCGAAGCGGCGCATCTGAGGGCCGTCGCAGCCCGCCATCCGGACGTGCAATCGGCGGTCGTCTCGACCCTCTACGGCTTCATGACGCAGATGGCGATCACCGCGATCTCGAACGCCCGGCATCCGCTGGGCGCCCGTTTGGCCCGATGGCTTCTGATGTGCGACGATCGGCTGGACCGGCGCGACGTTCCGCTGACGCACGAGTTCATGGCCCTTATGCTCGGCTCCCAGAGGACGAGCGTCACGGCCGCCCTCCATGTCATCGAGGGCGAAGGCGCCATCCGAAGCCAGCGCGGCCTCGTTCAAATTCGGGATCGCGCACGGCTAGAGCGCATCGCCGGCGAAGCCTACTACGCGCCCTGATTTCAGGACAATCGAGGCAGCGCGCCTCATTCCGGCTGAGAACGCCCTGCGACCGTTCCGACGCACGAGGGTCTCTCAATCCTATCGAAACGACGTGCCAGGCCTTCCCACGACCCAATCCGATCTTCGGGCCGATGCTGTAAAACGGCGCCCGGGCCCTTCGGACCGAAACATTGACGCGACGATCCGGCGGGCGGTAAAGCCGCTGGACCGGAGCCGTTTGCTCGCGGACCCCTGGCAACGCCTTCGCCTCGATGAGGGCGGCGCCACCGGGCGCCTCGCGGCCAGGGCTCGGAAGGGTGGCCGAGTGGTTTAAGGCAGCGGTCTTGAAAACCGCCGTGCGGGCAACCGTACCGTGGGTTCGAATCCCACCCCTTCCGCCATGCGTCGCGCAGAGCGCCGCCTGCGCTCGTTATCGTTCCCGCAGTTTCCGCTGGGGCCGTGCCATCTGTCTTGGGCAGCGACATCCCCTGCCCCTTGGATCGAGGCGTGTCGGATCGCCGACCTGGATTCAGCGTCAATCGCGGAGGGCTCGCCGGCAGGCCGCCAAGGTCGGAAACGGGGCGCAGGCGCGATCGCGGCGCCGGCCCCACCGGTCCGTCAGCCGGTGCCGCCCTCGGCGTCCCCGTCCTCGTTCACCTCCGGCAGGCTGCCCGTTCCGGGCGTCGCGTCCTTGTTGGTCAGTTCGGGCTTGGCATGTGGCCCGGCCGGATGCTTGCGGTCCGCGTCCTTCGTTTCGGGCTCGCGCTTCTCGGCCATCGTTCGATCCTCGCCTGGAAGGCAAGGAACGCGCAGGGCCGCCATCCGATCCCTCGTGCGTACGAGGTTGCGAGCGGCCTACCAGAGGCTGTAGCGCAGGCCGGCGGTGATCGTGTGCCGGTCGTAGCCGTCGTCGTCCGCCGCGAAGGTGAAGCCGGGCTCGAACTCGCCCGAGGAGATGGAGCCGCCGTCGACGTTCAGATAACGATAGCCGACGTCGAGGGCGAGCGAGCGGTTGAAGTGATAGGCGACGCCGGCCTGGAGGTTGTAGGCGAAGCGCCAGGCGTCCGCGCCCTCGAACCCTTCCGGCTCGCATTCGACGCTTCCGGCGAACGTCACGCAGCCATTGGCGGAGATGTCCCCGTAGTCGACGTTCACGGCGCCGAGGCCGCCGCCGACGTAGGGGGTGAAGCCGGCGAAGGTGCCGAGGTCGACATAGGCGTTGGCCATGAGGTCCCAGGTCCGGGCCTTGGCCGAGACCGTGCCGTCGCAGAGCGAGTCTGCGAAGCAGGCGAGATCGGGCAGGCGCAGCGAGCCCGAGACGTCGTGGCGCCCGTAGCGGGCGGTCAGGTCGGCGCGCAGATACTCGGTGAAGCGGTAGCCGACGCCGGCACCGCCGCTGAAGCCGTCGTCGAGGTTCAGGCTCTGGAACGGGACGGAGGCCGACGCGAAGGGGGAGAAGGCCGTCAGCGAGCCGTCATAGTCGGTCTCGACCTCGTAGCCGACATCGCCGCGAAGATACCAGCCGTTGCCGATCTCGACCGGGCGGAGCTCCGGCGCCGATTCCAGCATGCCGGAATAGACGGGGCCGTAATCCGCCGCCTGAACCGCCCCGACTGCGGCCGTCGCACTCGCGAGCGCGACCAGGAT
>JAEZXX010000118.1 GCA_023419535.1 Pseudomonadota bacterium
GTCCTGAACGCCGTCTCGGGCGTCGGAACCGAGACCTTCGCCACCGTCGACGGGGCGCTGGGCAATCTCGACGACCGCACCCTGGAGAACACCACCAACATCGCCAACATCGCCAACGGCACGGTCGGTCTCGTCCAGCAGCTCGCCGCGGGCGGCCCGATCACGGTCGGTGCCGGCGTCGCGGGCGACACGGTCGACATCGCCGGCACGGCCGGCGTGCGCACGCTGACCGGCGTCGCCGACGGCGATCTGACGGCGGTCTCCACCGAGGCCGTCACCGGTGCCCAGCTCTTCGCCACCAACACGGCGGTCGGCACGCTGAACACCGGCCTGACCAACACCGCCGCCCTCATCGGCGCCGGTGCGGCCTACGATCCGGCCACCGGCACCTTCACGCCGCCGTCCTTCGCCCTGCAGGGCGGGACGGTCGTGGAGACGACGGTGGGCGGCGCGATCGCCAACCTCGATACCCGCACCACCGACCTCGCCGGCCAGATCGGCTCCGGCGCGATCGGTCTCGTGCAGCAGGCCGGGCCGACCGCGCCCATCACGGTCGCGGCGGCCACGGGCGGCACGCTCGTCAACTTCGCGGGCACGGCGGGAGCGCGCACGCTCACCGGCGTCGGAGCGGGCGCGCTGACGGCGACTTCCACGGACGCCGTCACCGGCGCCCAGCTCTTCGCCACCAACACGGCGGTGGGCACGCTCGGCACCGGCCTCGCCGGAGCGGCCGGCGCGCTGGGCGGCGGTGCCTCCTACAATCCGGCGACCGGCGTCTTCACCCCGCCCTCCTACTTCGTGCAGGGTGCGGCCCGCACCGACGTCGGAACGGCGCTGAGCGCGCTGGACGGCCAGGTGAACATCAACACCACCGACATCGCCAACCTCCAGGTCCAGGTGGGCCAGGCCGGGGTGGGCCTCGTCCAGCAGGCGGCGCCCGGCGCGGATCTGACGGTGGGCGTGAACACCGACGGCGACGCGGTGCGCTTCAACCAGGCGGGCGGCGCGACACGCCTCGTCACGGGCCTCACCGACGGTGCGGTCGCGGCCGGATCGACGGACGCGGTGACGGGCAACCAGGCCTTCGCCACCACCAACAGCATCGCCTCGGCCCTCGGCGGCGGCGCGGCGGTGGCCGCGGACGGGACGGTCACGGCCCCGACCTATACGATCGGCGGCACGGGCTTCACCGACGCGGGCTCGGCCTTCGCCGCGCTCGACACGAGCGTCACCGCGCTCCAGAACCAGGTCGGCGCCCTCGACCCGGGCGGCAACCTCGCCTTCGTCTCGGTCAACACGACCCAGGGCCCGGCTCGGGCGACGGGCACCGAGACGGTGGCCATCGGCGGCGGCGCGGTCGCCTCCGGCGCCAACTCCTCGGCCTACGGGTCCGGCGCCTCGGCGCTCGGTGCCGGCTCCTCCGCCTTCGGCGCGGGCGCTTCGGCCGGGTTCGACAATTCCTCGGCCTTCGGCGCGGGGGCGAGCGCCACGCGCGCCAACCAGATGGTGTTCGGCACCGCGTCGAACACCTACACCATGCCGGGCGTGACCTCGGCGGCGAGCCGGGCGGCCCAGAGCGGACCGATCGACCTCGTCACCACGGACGCGGCCGGAAACCTCGCCTCGCTGCCTCTGTCGGACTTCTTCTCCGGCGTCTCGGCGATCGAGGCTGAACTCGGACGGATGGACCGCAAGTTCGACCGCCAGTCGGACGGCATCGCGATCGCCATGGCGCTCGGGGCGGTCGCGCTCCCGGCCGACAAGACCTTCGCGCTCACCGGCAGCGTCGGCTATTTCGACGACACCGCCGCCTTCGGGATCGGCGCGGTCGGCCAGATCGCCGACAACTGGTACCTGAACGGCGGTGTCGGCGTCGGCACCGAGCGCGGCACGGTCGCAGGCCGTGCGGGCCTCACCTACGCCTGGTGAGACCCATGCGTCGCGCGGCTCTCGTTCCCGTCCTCCTCGCCTTCCTCCTCGCGCTGCCGGGCCTTACACCGGCGGCCGAGGCCTCCGGCGGGCGCCCGGCGGTCGGGAGCCGCGACGACGCCAATCTCGTCGCGGCACTCGTCCGCTCCCATCTCGTCGCGCTGCACCAGGCCAACATCTCCGGCAACTACTCGGTGCTGCGCGACATCGGAAGCGGACCGTTCCGCGCCCAGTTCACCGCCGCGGATCTCGCGGCGGTGTTCACGCCTCTTCGCAAGCAGTCGATCGACCTGCAGTCGGCCGCGGTCCTGCAGCCCTCGATCACCGGCGAACCGACGCTCGACGAGAACAACGTGATGCATCTCAGCGGCACGTTCCCGACGACGCCGGTGCCGGTCGAGTTCGAATTCGCCTTCATGGTCGAGGGCACCGTCTGGAAGCTTGCGGGCCTTCGCGTCGAGCCGGTCACGGCCGTCGCCGAGCTCGGGGTGACCCGCGACCTCGGCTACGCGGTGCCGACGCCCCGGCCCCGGTAGATCATCGGCATTCACATACAGGGAGGTCCGTAATGCGTTTTCCCACGACCGCCGCGGCCGCTGCCGCGCTTCTCGCCGGTCTCTTCGTCACGGCACCCGCCGCGAAGGCCGCGACCGCGACGACGACCTTCGCCGTCACCCTCACCGTTCTGAACCAGTGCGTCGTCACCGCGACGCCGCTGGTGTTCGGCTCGCTCGCCCTCGTCAGCGGCGGCGGTCAGGCGACGAACACCGTGACGGTCACCTGCACGGCCGGCACGCCCTTCACCGTCGGCCTCGACAGGGGAACGGCGCCCGCCGCCACGATCGCCACGCGGCTCCTGCGGGGCCCCACTCCGGCCACGACCTCGTCGGTCGCCTATACGCTCTACCGCGATTCCGCGCGCACCCTCCTCTGGGGCGACACGGTCGACACGCAGCTGAACGGTGGCGCAGCCACCGGCCTGCCGCAGCCCTTCACCGTCTACGGACAGATCCTTCCCAACCAGGGGACGGCGCCGGCGGGCGCCTACACCGACACGATCACCGTCACCGTCACCTATCCGTGAGGGCCGCGATCATGCGCCGTATCGCCAGCCTCGCGCTCCTCGCCCTCGGCCTTGCGGCCGTCCCCGCCTCCTCGGCCTCGCTCCGCGTCGCGCCCGTCGGTTTCGAGCTGACCGGCGGGACGGCGACCTCCACGCTCCAGATCCGCAACGAGGACCAGCGCCCGGTGACGGTCCAGGTGCGGGTGTTCCGCTGGAACGAGCGGGGCGGGCCGCAGGCGCTGGAGCCGACGCGCGACGTCGTGGCGAGCCCCCCTTTGGCGACGCTCGCGCCGGGGACGGAGAACCTCGTGCGGATCGTGCGTCTGAAGGAGGGCCCCGCCGGGCCGCGCGAGACCTACCGCCTCATCGTCGACGAGGTACCCGACCGGCGCCCGCTCGCCTCCGGTCAGGTCCAGGTCGTCGTGCGCCATTCGATCCCGGTCGTCTTCTCCGACTGAGCCCGGCGGAGGCGTGCGATGGCATCGTCCACGGCGCGCCCGCTCGTTCCGGCCCTGCTCCTCGCCCTGGCGATGCCGTTCGCCGGGATCGGCCTCGCCGCGGCGCAGGAGCCTGCCGAACTGGGCGGCGCCCTCGACCTCTATCTGGAAGTCTTCGTCAACGGGTCGTCCAGCGACCTCGTCGGCCATTTCCGGCGCGCGCCGGACGGCGCCTTCTTCGCCGAGCCCGACGAATTGCGCGAGGTCGGCATCCTGCCGGCCGAGGAGGCGCTCGGGTCGGACGGCTGGGTCCGGCTCGACGCCCTGCCGGGCGTCTCCTTCGACTATGACGAGGCGAATCAGACGATCGCGTTCCGATCCGGGGACGAGGGTCGCGCCGCTCGGGTCGTCGATGCCGGGCGCTTCGGCGACGACACGGCCGTCGAACCCGAAACCGGGCTCGGCGCGCTGATGAACTATTCGCTCCTTGCCTCCTCCGGCAATGGCGCATTCGAGGACATCTGGTCGCTCGACGGGGTGTCGGCGGTTCTCGAGCCCCGGCTCTACGGCCCCTTCGGCGTGTTCGACCATTCGATGATCGTCTCCGGCGGCCAGCATGGATTCGACGAGGTCCGCCGCCTCGCCACCACCTGGTCCTTCTCCGACACCTCCGACCTCCGCACCTACCGGATCGGCGACGTCGTGACGGGCGGGCTGTCCTGGACGCGGCCGGTCCGCCTCGGGGGGCTGCAGGTCCAGAGCGACTTCGGCCTGCGCCCCGACCTCGTCACCTTTCCCGTGCCGAGCCTGTCGGGTTCGGCCGCCGTCCCCTCCACCGTCGACGTCTACATCGACAATGCGCGCCGATACTCGGCCGAGGTCCCGGCCGGGCCCTTCGAGATCGCCAATCTGCCCGTCGTGGAGGGCGGCACGACCGCGCGCCTCGTCGTCACCGACGCGCAGGGCGTGGAGCGGGTGAGCGAGACGCCCTTCTTCGCCTCCACCCGGCTCCTCGCGCCCGGGCTTTCGGACTATTCGGCCGAGTTCGGCTTCGCGCGCCGCTCCTTCGGCGTCACCTCGGACGATTACGACGAACGGCCGATGGGCTCGGCCTCGCTGCGATACGGCTGGAACGAGAGCCTGACGCTGGAGGCCCACGCCGAGGGCGGGGACGGGCTGGCCAATGGCGGGCTCGGGGCGGTCTTCTCCCTCGGCTCCCTCGGCGTCGCCTCGCTGGCGAGCGCCGCCAGCCGCAGCGACGAGGGCACGGGCGGTCTCGTCGCCGCGCAGATCCAGGCGGAATGGTCCGGGATCGTCGTCAACGCACGCTCGCAGCGCACCTTCGGCACCTACGACGACATCGCCTCCGTCACGGCCGAACCCATCGTCGAGACCGAGTTCGGCCCGGCCCTCCTCGTCTCGCGGCGACAGCCGGAGGAGCTCGACCAGATCGGCCTCTCCTTCCCGCTCGGCTTCGATCCCTCGACCCTCAGCCTCAGCCTTGCGCGGATCAAGACCGAGTTCGGGGAACGAAGCGAGATTGCGGGCCTCTCCTGGTCGCGACCGCTGCCGGGCAACGCCAGCCTCTTCGCCTCCGGCTTCACCTCGCTCGACGGGCGGCAGGCCGGCCTCTACGCGGGGGTCTCCATACCGCTTGGAGACCGGGTCAACGCGCAGGTCGCGGGCTTCGCCGATTCCGGTTCGCCCGGCGGCACGGCCGAGATCGCCCGCAATCCCGGACGGGCGGTCGGCGACTACGGCTGGCGTCTGCGGGCCGGCGTGGAGACGACGAGCACGGCCGCCGTCACCTATAATGCGAGCGCGGCGCGCCTGGACGCCGGGATCGAGAGCTTCGACGGGTCGTACCGCGCCTCCGCACGCGCCGAAGGGGCGGTGGTGCTGGCCGGCGCGCGGCCCCACTTCACCCGTCGGATCGACGACGCCTTCGCGCTGGTCGACGTCGGCGCGCCGGGCGTCGAGGTGATATTCGAGAACCGCCCGGTCGGCCGCTCGGGCGCCGACGGGCGCATCCTGGTGCCGGACCTGCGCTCCAACGAGCGCAACGACCTGTCCTTCGATCCCGCCGGCCTGCCGCTCGACGTCGCCGTTTCCGCGACCCGCCAGACGGTGACCCCGGCCCGCCGGTCGGGCGCCGCCGTCGATTTCGGCCTCGAGCCGGGCGCGCAGGCCGCGCTCGTCTCCTTCCGCCGGCCGGACGGCAGCTTCGTCGCAGCCGGTTCCAGCGCGCGCCTCTCCGGCGAGGAGGTGCTCATCGGCTACGACGGGCAGGCCTATCTGCCGCGGGTCGAGGCGCGCAACGAGGTGGTGGTGGAGGATGCGGAGCGCGGCACCTGCCTCGCCCGCTTCGACTTCGCAAAATCCGGCGAGCAGACGATGATCGAGGACGTCGCCTGCCTGCCTGCGGGAGGAACGCCATGATACGGAACGCGATACGCCTTGCGCTTCTCGGCCTGGCGACCGGAGCGGTGCTCCTTCTCGGCGGCCTCGCCCCCGCGGCGGCGCAGACCTGCACCGCATCGATCGACAACATCGCCTTCGGTCCGATCGACACTTTGTCGGGCGGCAACATCGACCGGACGGCGACCGTGACGGTCACCTGCCAGTCACTCGCGGGTGCCGCCGTCTGCGCCGGCATCAACGCAGGGCCCGCCGGGCTGGCGGTGGACGGCTCGCGCCTCATGACCTCTGCGGGCGGCCAGTCCCTGCGCTTCCAGCTGTACCAAGACGCCGCCCGCCTCGTGCCCTGGGGCTCGCTCGACAACCCCGCTCTGGGCACGACGCCGCGCGTCGTCGTGCCGGCCGGCAACAATTCGGTGACGCTGCCGCTCTACGCCCGCATCTTCGCCGGCCAGTCCACCGCGCCCGTGGGGGATTATTCCGCCGTCTTTTCCGGTGCGCAGACCGCCTTCTACTATGGCGGCGTCGCTCTCGGCTGCGGGGTAGTGCTGCTCCCGTCCGTGACGCGCCCCAGCTTCGAGGCGCGGGCGCAGGTCGCCAGCAACTGCCTCGTGGAGGCGGACGACCTCAACTTCGGCTCGCAGGGGCTGCTGAATGCCGCGGTCGCGGCCGCTTCCCGCCTCCGGGTGCGCTGCACTCCGGGCGCGCCCTATTCGATCTCGCTCGGCGGAGGCTCCTCCGGCAGCGGCCTGCCGCGCTTCATGACGCGCACCGAAGGGCCCGGACAGATCACCTACGGGCTCTACCAGGACCCGGCGCACGCGACCCCCTGGACGACGGCGGCGCTCGTCCAGGGGGTCGGCGACGGACTGACGCGTACGATCCCCGTCTACGGCCTCGTTCCCGCGCAGCCGACGCCGCCCGCGGGGCGCTACACCGACGTCGTCGTCGTCACCGTCACCCATTGACGGGCTTCGTCCGCGCCGCACTGTTCCCCCGCCGGCGCTTCGAGATGGCGGAGGGCCAGCTTCGGCGAAGGAGGACGACATGAGCGCAGGGATCGCTTTTGGTTCGACGCGATCCCGGCGTTACGCCGCGGTCTTCGCGCTGGCGTTTCCGGCCGTGCCGGCCACCGCCGCCGAACCGGTTGAGGCGCGCTACACATCGCTCGACCTCGACGCCTGCACGGTGCTGGAGACCGTCCAGGAGGGCGTCGGCGTGGCCCTCGTCTGCGAGGGTCTCGACGGCATTCCGGTCCACGTGACGGAGGGCGACCTTCGCTTCGACGTCGACTTCGGGGTTCCCGACGACCGCACCGACACCTTCGCCCCATTCCACTTCCCCGGCACCAGGATCGAGTGGCGGGTGGCGGGCGGCGCGCCCTTCGCGGCCGTCCTGCGCTTCACCATCGAGGACACCGGCGTCGAACCGCCCTCACCGCAACGGGGATCGGTGCTCGGAATCTTCCAGGTCGGCCGCGACGGCGTCCCGGGCTGCCCCGTCGCCTATGTCGACGCGCTCCTGAACGAGGACGCCAACACGATCGCCCGGCAGGTGGCCGACGCCTTCGCGCGCCCGTTCCGCTGCGGCACCGACCGCGCCACCTATGTCGGGCGGACCGGCCCGCTCTCGGGATCGGCGTCCGCGACGATGGCGGACTGAGCGAAGAGACCCCGCCGTCCGCGTCTTCGTGATCGACGATGCATCGCGTAAAAGGTCGCGCCCGCGCATCGTCGGCGCGGCAGGACACGGACCCATGCGCTACGCCCTCTATCATTCGCCCGAGCCCGGCGACCCGCTGCTGCAGACGGCGGAGGACTGGCTCGGCCGCAGCGCCTTCGGGCGGGCGGTCGACGGATCCCTAGCGGCCGCTCCGGCGATCGTCTCCGACGCCCGCCGCTACGGCTTCCATGCCACGTTGAAGGCGCCGTTCGAACTGGCGCCCGGCCGCTCCGAAGACGAACTGCGGGAGGCCCTCGCCCGTTGGAGCCGGTCGCGCGCGCCGGTCCAGGCCGTTCCCCTCGTCCTCGACCAGCCCTCCGGCTTCTTCGCCCTCGTGCCCGACGGACGTCACGCGGGCCTCGACGCCTTCGCCGCGGACGTGGTCCGCGACTTCGAGCCGTTCCGCGCGGGTCTGTCCGAGGCCGACCGCGCCCGCCGTCGGCCCGAAAGCCTGACCGCGCGACAGCGGGACCATCTGGAGCGTTGGGGCTACCCGTACGTCATGGAGGATTTCGCCTTCCACATGACGCTCACCGGCCGCCTCGACGGCGCTGCGAGCGCCAGGGTCCGCCCCGAACTGGAACGGCGCTTCGGCCCCTTCCTCAGCGCACCGCGCGACATCGCCACGCTGGCGCTGTTTGCCGAACGCGAGCGCGGCGGGCTTTTCGAGGTGGTCGCCGTCCATCGCCTCGCCGGCCCCGCACCCGCCGCCGCCTCCCTCGGCACCGTCGACGCGGCCTGACATTTCGAACGCGGCTGCCCATGCCGCGGACACGACCGGAAAGACCTTCGAATGACGACCGAAACCGTCCTCTCCAACGCCCGCATCGTTCTTTGCGACGAGATCGTGAAGGGCAGCGTCAAACTCGACGACGGGCGCATCGTCGCGATCGAGTCCGGCCCATCGCGGATCGGCGAGGATCTTGGCGGCGACTATCTGATGCCGGGCGTGGTCGAACTCCACACCGACCATCTCGAAGGCCATTACAGCCCGCGCCCGGGCGTTCGCTGGAACATGCTCGGGGCCATCCAGGCGCATGATGCGCAGGTCGCCTGCTCGGGGATCACGACCGTCTTCGACTGCCTGCGCATGGGATCGGACGAGGACGGCGGCTTCGATCCGAAGGAGATGCGCGAGCTCGCCGACGCCATCGAGCGGGCGATGACGGAGGGGCGTCTGCGCGCCGAGCACAGGCTGCACCTTCGCTGCGAGGTCTCCGCGCCCGACGTGCTCGACGCCTTCGCCGGCTTCCGGGACGACCCTCACGTCCACCTCGTGTCGCTGATGGACCACGCGCCCGGCCAGCGGCAGTTCCGGTCGATGGACGCCTACATCGTCTACTACAAGAAGAAGCGAGGCCTCACCGAGCGCGAGTTCGAGGCCTTCGTGCAGCGCCGGATCGACCAGTCGGCACGCTATTCGGCTCCCCATCGCCGCGCGATCGTCGAGCATTGCCGCGCCGGGGGCATTCCGATGGCGAGCCACGACGACGCGACCCTCGCCCATGTGGAGGAGGCGGTCGGCGAAGGCGTCGCGGTGTCGGAGTTCCCGACCACGATGGAGGCCGCGCGCGCCGCGCACGAGGCCGGACTTTCGGTGCTGATGGGCGCGCCGAACATCGTGCGGGGCGGCTCGCATTCGGGCAACGTGGCCGCCGGCGATCTGGCGAAGGCGGGCGTTCTCGACGTCCTCTCCTCCGACTACGTGCCCTCCAGCCTGCTCCAGGCGGTGTTCGCGCTCGCCCATGACGAGACGGGGATCACGCTGCCGCAGGCGGCGGCGCTCGTCACCTCCACGCCGGCGCGCACGGTCGGCCTCGCCGACCGGGGCCGGATCGCCGAAGGGCTGCGGGCCGACGTCATCCGCGTCTCCGCCGGAGACGGCATCCCGATCGTGCGCTCGGTCTGGCGCCAGGGACGCCGGGTCGCGTGATCCGGTCGATCCCCATCCCGGGCGGCGTCTTCGTCGCCGTCGTCGGCCCCAGCGGCTCGGGCAAGGATTCCGTCATGCGCCTGGCGAACGAGCGGCTGGAGCGGGAAGCGCCGGGGCGGGTGCACTTCGCCCGCCGCATCATCACGCGGGAGGCGGACGGCGGTGCCGAGACGCACGAAACCTGCTCGGCCGAGCGCTTCGCCGCCCTGCGCGCCGACCGCGGCTTCGCCCTGTCCTGGACCGCTCATGGCTGCGCCTACGGCATCCCGGCCGCGGCGGACGACCTCGTGGCCGCCGGCACGATCGTCGTCGCCAACCTTTCGCGCGCCGTCCTTCCCGACATGCGGGCGCGCTACGCACGCAGCCTCGCGATCGCGATCACCGCTCCGCTGCCGGTCCTGGCGGCCCGCATCGCCACGCGGGGCCGCGAGAGCGGACCGGAGGTGGAGGCCCGGCTCGCCCGCTCGGAGCGCTTCTGTGCGCCCGCGATCCCTTACGATCTCGTCATCGACAATTCCGGACCACTCGAAACGTCCGTGTGCTGCTTCCTCGACCGCTTGAAGCCTCTCCTGTCGGACCCGGCGCGGCGCGCGACCGCCGTCTGACGAGGGGCGTGCCGACGAGACTTGCCTCCTCCTAAGGCGTCCTTACAATCGAGGACGCATTGGGAGGTGCCACACATGACCATGGTGAAGCTCATCGCCGCAGCGCTTCTAGGCTCGACGCCGCTCCTTCATTCCGCCCCCGCCCTCGCCGAGTTCGCCAGCGCCGTCGCGCAGGAGACGCGGCAGGTGCCCGGCCTTCAGGCGCCCGCCGAGATCGTCCTCGATCACTGGGGCATCCCGCACATCTACGCGGGCAGCGAGCGCGACGCCCTGTTCCTCCAGGGCTACAACGCGGCGCGCGACCGGCTCTGGCAGATCGATCTCTGGCGCAAGCGCGGCCTCGGCCGTCTCGCCGAGAGCTTCGGCGCGTCCTATGCCGATCAGGACCGCGCCGCGCGGCTGTTCCTGTTCAAGGGCGACATGGACGCCGAATGGGAAGCCTACGGCCCCAAGGCCAAGAGCTACACGGATGCCTTCGTCGAGGGTCTCAACGCCTATGTCGATCAGGTGCTCGCCGGCGAGATAGAGCTCCCCGTCCAGTTCCGCGTCAGCGGCAGCCGCCCCGAGCGCTGGACGCCGGAGGACGTCGTTCGCATCCGCAGCCACGGGCTGACGCGCAACGCCGCCTCCGAGGTGGAGCGCGCCCGGGTCGCCTGCTCCGCGAACCTTCAGGCCGATCGCCTGCGTGCCCAGCTCGAACCGGACTGGACGCCCACCGTGCCCGACGGGCTCGACCCCTGCGACGTCCCCGAGGACGTTCTGGCGGACTACCAGCTGGCGACCAAGCCCGTGACCTTCGAGGCTCCACAGGAGCGCGACGCCGCTCTGGACCAGCGCGAGTTCCTGCGCGCCTCGCGCGAGACGCGCGACACGATCGGGTCCAACAACTGGGTGGTGGCCCCCGGCCGCAGCGCGACCGGGCGGCCGATCCTCGCCAACGATCCGCACCGCGCGCACTCCGTTCCGTCGCTGCGCTACATCGTCCATCTGAACGCGCCCGAACTTTCCGTGATCGGCGCCGGCGAGCCTTCGCTGCCCGGCATCTCGATCGGCCACAACGGCACCATCGCCTTCGGCCTGACGATTTTCTCGGTCGATCAGGAGGATCTCTACGTCTACGAGCTGAACCCCGAGAACCCGGACGAATACCGCTACGGCGACGGCTGGGAGGCGATGCGCGTCGAGGAGGAGACGATCGCGGTCAGGGACGGCGAACCGCGGACGGTCCAGCTGCGCTACACCCGCCACGGGCCGGTGCTTCGCGTCGACGCGGCGAACAACCGCGCTTTCGCGCTGCGCACGGTCTGGCTGGAGCCCGGCACCTCGGCCTATTTCGGCTCCTCGGACTACATGACCGCGAAGAACTGGGAGGAGTTCGAGACGGCGATGAACCGGTTCGCCACACCCTCCGAGAACCAGGTCTACGCCGATACGGACGGCAATATCGGCTGGATCGCCGCCGGCATGACGCCGAAGCGCGCGGGCTGGGACGGGCTCCTGCCGGTGCCCGGCGACGGGCGCTACGAATGGGGCTTCTTCCAACGCTCCGACCTGCCCTCCTCCTACAATCCCGAAAAGGGCTGGTTCGCGACCGCCAACGAGATGAACCTTCCGGAGGACTTCCCGATCGAGGAGAAGCCGATCGGCTTCGAATGGGCCAATCCGTCGCGCTACGAGCGGATCGCAGAGGTCCTGTCGCAGAACGCCTCCGTCTCGCTGAACGACGCGATGCGGCTCCAGAACGACGACGGCAGCCGCGTCGGGCAGCGCCTCGCCGCGCTTTTCCAGGACATGCCGGAGCCGGAGGGCGGCGGCGCGAGGGCGCACGCGCTCGCCATGCTGAAGGACTGGGACGGCTTCGCGACCGTCGACAGCGGAGCGGCGGCGCTCGCAGAGATCATGATCCAGGGTCCGCTCGGACGCGAGACGGTGGCGGTCGCGGTGCCCGAGCCGGCGCGCGCCATCGTGGAGGCCGGCGACATCGGCGCCGTGCTCGACGCACTGGAGAGCCCCGACGCGCGTTTCGGCGATGCGCCGGAGGCCGCGCGCGACGAGATCCTGTCCCGCGCCTTCGAGACGGCCTTCGCCAAGGCGAGCGACCTGATGGGAGAGGACCCGGCCGAATGGCGCTGGGGTTCGATCCACCGCGCCCATTTCGTGCCGGACGTGGCGCCGCTTCTCTCGCCGAGCGAGGCTGCGCAGATGAGCGTCGGGCCGCTGGCGATCGGCGGTTCGGCCCACACGCCGCGTGCCGCGAGCTACGACGAGGACTTCGTCGTGCGCTCCGGCGCCTCGTTCCGGATGGTGCTGGACGTCGGCAATTGGGACGAGAGCCGCACGATCAACACGCCCGGCCAGTCGGGCGACCCGGCGAGCCCGCACTACCGCGACCTCGCCCCGCTCTGGGCCGCGGGCGCCTACGTGCCGCTTCTCTATTCGCGCGAGGCGGTGGTCGCGAACGCGGCGAGGGTGCTGACCCTCACGCCCTGAGCGCCGGCGTGCCGAGCCTTCCGTCAGCCGCGGGACCGCAGGGCGAGGTCGGCGACCTCGCCGAGCGTGCCCACCGCGGCGTCCGCCGCGACCTCCTCGATCGGGACCCGCAGGTAGCCGTGGGTGACGAGGACCGTCGCCGCGCAGCCTGCGGCCCGGCCGCAGGCCACGTCGTGCTCGCTGTCCCCGACGAACCAGCTGCGCGAGGGATCGACGCCAAGCCGGGCGCACGCCTCCAGGGCAGGCTCGGCGAAGGGCTTGCGCACCGTCGTGGTGTCGCCGCCGACGACCGCTGCGAACCGGTCGAGGATGCCGAGGCCGTCGAGGAGGAGGCGGGAGACCGCTTCCGGCTTGTTGGTGCAGATGCCGAGCACGATCCCGGCCTGCGACAGCGCGTCGAGGCACGCCGCGGCGCCGGGATAGAGCAGCGTGCCGTCGACCGGCGCCGCCTCGTAGAGCGCCATGAACTCGGCGACCGCGTTCTCGATCTCCTGCGGCGCGGCCCCGCCCGTCGCCTGCAGCGCCCGCTCCACGAGCTTGGCGGGCCCGTCCCCGACGAAGAGGCGCAGGCGCGACGGTTCGAGTTCGGCGCGGGAACGCGCGCGCAGGATGTCGTTGGTGATCGAAGCGAGCGTCGGCAGGCTGTCTGCGAGCGTCCCGTCGAGATCGAACAGGATCGCCTCGGGCATGGTCGAACTCAAGGCCATGGTCGGCCGCGCCTCTCATCCTCGGGCCGGCCGTCCGGCGCCGACCCGTTGGCTACCCGATCGGGCCTGCAACGTTAAGAGATCAGGGCCGCGATCGAACGGGAAGATCGCGAGGGCTCGGCCCCGATGCGAGGCAATCGCGACGCAATTTTCCCGCGATCGACAAGTCGATCGCAAGATCGTCGGGCGATCTTCACGGCAGGTGAGCTGCCGAGCCGCAGTCGAGCCCGAAATTTCGATCTGTCGTCGCAATTTTACCGAGTGGAATAATCGTCAATGGATTCATCCGCTTCGCGTGACGCGGGTGCGATGTGCTGATGACACGAACGTGAATGCGTCTGTTCTTGCCTCCGTGTCGCCATACTTCCCCGAAAGTTAGTCGAACGCGCCGCCCGACCAGACGATCAGGATCAGTGGAGATCAGGATCACGTGCCGCCCCTCGC
>JAEZXX010000069.1 GCA_023419535.1 Pseudomonadota bacterium
GTCAGCACCCGTCCCCGCGCCATCGCGGCGCGGGCGGCCTGCGTGACGGCCCAGCCGAGCAGGAGAAGCCCGAGCGCCAGGAGCGGCCAGAGAAGACCGGGGCCGGCCGTGCCCGGCGGCGGGAAGCTCTCGTGGACGGTAAAGTAGAAGAGGAAGCCGAAGATCAGCGACAGGAAGGCGGTCGAGTCCCCGATCATGGTGATGAACATCGCCCACCAGGAAACCGAGGACGGGCCGGAGACGTAGATCGGCAGCGTCAGGCCGAGGCCGACGTCCTTGTGCTCCTTTTCCGGGATGACCGAGGTGGCGCGCCAGAGCCAGACCATGATCGCGGCCACCGCCAGGAACAGGGTCGCGAACATCAGGATCCAGTAGTGGAAGGCGGCGGTGATGAAGGAGGCGCCGAGGAAGAGGGCGGCGATCATCGGCCCGAAGGAGGGACCGGGCACGCGCAGCACCTGGACGGGCCGCGCGTCGAGGACGGTGGTGACGATCGTCTCGCGTTTCCCTTCCTCCGCGTCCGGCAGGTAGAAGCGGCCCTTGTCGACGTCGTCGACGAAGTTCGGCTGCTCCCACAGGGGATAGCGCGTCGTGACGATCGGGACCGATCGCACGCCCCAGGGCTGGTCCGGCACTTCGCCGGCCCATTCGAGGGTGCCCGCGTTCCAGGTGTTGCGCTTGGCGTAGGGATCCTTGCGCGGGCGCACGACGTCGACGACGACGATGAGGAAGCCGGCGGCGAAGACGAAGGCGCCGATCGTGGAGATCAGGTTCGGCAGATCGAAGCCCAAGCCCGCCGGATAGGTCCAGATGCGGCGCGGCATGCCGATCAGGCCCGAATAGTGCATCGGGAAGAAACCGACATTGAAGCCGGTGAACATCAGCCAGAAGGCCCATTTCCCGGCGCGGTCCGACAGGCGGCGCGAGGAGACGATCGGCCAGTAGTAGTAGAGCCCGGCGATGATCGGGAAGAGCACGCCGCCGATGATGACGTAATGCAGGTGGGCGACGATGAAGTAGGTGTCGTGCGCCTGCCAGTCGAAGGGGACGAGCGCGACCATCACGCCGGTGAGCCCGCCCAGCACGAAGATGGCGAGCGAGCCGGACACCCACAGCATCGGCACCGAATAGACGACGCGCCCGGTGAGCAGCGTCGCCAGGAACACGAAGATCTGCACGCCCGTCGGGATCGCCACCGCCTCGCTCGCGGCCGAGAAGAATCCGAGAGAGATCGAGGGCAGCCCCGTCGTGTACATGTGGTGGACCCACAGGCCGAACGACAGGAAGCCGGTGCCGACGGCGGCGAGCACGATCCAGGAATAGCCGAGCAGCGGGCGCCGGGCGAAGGTGGGCACGATCATCGCGAACAGCGCGATGGACGGCAGGAAGATGATGTAGACCTCCGGGTGACCGAAGATCCAGAACAGATGCTGCCAGAGCATCGGGTCGCCGCCGCGCGTCGGGTCGAAGAACGGCCAGTCGAACAGCCGCTCCATCTCGAACAGGATGTCGCCCGCGATGAGCGGCGGGAAGGCGAAGAGGATCATCGCCGCCACGACCAGCACGTACCAGGCGTAGAGCGGCATCAGGTTCAGTCGCATGCCGGGCGGACGGCACTTCAGCGTGCCGACGATGAGTTCCACGGCCGCCGCGATCGAGGCGACCTCGATGAAGGAGAGGCCGAGCAGCCAGATGTCGGCTCCGTAGCCGGGCGTGAAGCGCTCCTGCGTCGTCAAGGGCGGATACATGAACCAACCCGAATCCGGTGCGTGGCCGAAGAAGATCGAGCCGCAGACGAAGATTCCGCCGATGACGAAGCACCAGTAGCCGAAGGCCGAGAGGCGCGGGAAGGGCAGGTCGCGCGCGCCCAGCATCTGGGGCAGGAGGATGATCGCCACCGCCTCGAAGATCGGGACGGCGAAGAGGAACATCATCACCGTGCCGTGGAGCGTGTAGGCCTGGTTGTAGAGCTCCGGCGACAGGAGGTCGTTCTCGGGGACGGCCAGCTGGGCTCGGATCATCAGGCCGAGCACGCCGGCGAACAGCATGAAGGCGAAGGCGGTGGCCGTGTACCAGACGCCGACCGTGGTGTTGTTGACGTCCGACCAGTAGCGCCAGCCCGGCGGCGTGTCCCAGGTGGCAATGAGCCGAGCCTCCTGCGCGCGGCGGACGGCCGGGTCCTCCTGATCGCGGGTGGAGGCTGGCGGCACGCGGCCGATCTCGGCGATGGCGGCGCGCTTGGAGGCGTCGTCCTCGCCGGCGACCTCGGCCATCTCGGAGAGTTCGGGCGCCACGCGGCTCATTTCAGCGCCTCCAGCCACGCCGCGATCGCGTCGAGCTCGGTCTCGGGAATCATGGAGAAGGCCGGCATCTCGACGCCCGGCTTTTCGTGGGCGGGATCGGCGACGAAGGCGCGCAGCGTTTCGGCGTTCAGGGCGAGCAGGCCGGCGCCGAGCGTCTCGCGGCTCCCGACATGGGTGAGGTCCGGCCCGACGCGGCCCGCGGCCTCGGTCCCGCGCACCTGATGGCACGCTCCGCAGCCGTTGCCCATGAAGGCGTCGCGGCCGGGATGGTCGAGGACGGCGGCGGGTGCGGCCTGCGCGGCGACGTAGGCATCGTAGGCGTCCTGCGAGACGACGCGCACGCGGAACCCCATCTGCGCGTGCGCGGTACCGCAGAACTCGGCGCACACGCCGTTGTAGAGACCTTCCTTCGTCGGCTCGAGGACGAGCCGGTTGATGCGGCCGGGGATCGTGTCGGTCTTGCCGGCGATGGCCGGCACCCAGAAGGAGTGGATGACGTCGGGCGAGCCGAGCATCAGTTCGCTCCGGCGACCCAGTGGGAGCCAGAGTTCGTTGGCGCTCTCCACGCCGCCGTCGAGCGGCAGGGCACGCTGCACGCCGGGCTCGGCCGGCGTGTCGTAATGGATGCGCCACCAGAAGCGTTCGCCCGACACGGCGATGCGCGGGCCGTCGGCGGCCGCGCGCAGCTCCGGCATCAGGCCGAGGCCGAAGGCGAGGAGGCCGGTCAGGACGACCACCGGAAAGGCGACGCCGCCCCACAGGATCAGCCGGATGCCGCCCTTTTCCGAATGCCGGTCCGGATGGACCACAGTCGCGTAGACCGACAGCCCGATCACGAAGACCCAGACGAGCACCGCCCCGCCGAGCATCCACCAGAAGAGCTGCTCGACCGCAAGCGCCTCGACGCCGGCGCCGGCGAAAGTCGATTGTCCGCCGCGGCAGGCGGACAGGGTCGAAAGCACGGCAGGGGCGGCGGCGAAGCCTGCGACGCGTCGAAGGCGCTTGGACCGTCCGCCGGCTCGCGCGCCATGGCGCGTCTGCGACGGGTCGCCGTCTTCGGCGCGCGCGGCAAGGGCAGGCTCACCGGCTCGGCAAACGCCTCGGCTCTGTCGTTCCACGTCGTTCTTCGAACCCCCGCCCGGCGCCGTCGGGGCGGCCGGATGGGGCCAAACTATCCCGCCCGCGGCGTTCCGCCAGTGGCGGTGGGACAAACAATCCCGGCGTTGCAAACGTGCCGCGCCGAAGACGCGCGGAGCGTCACGTGCGGATCTGCTCCCACTTCCCGTGCGCGTCCTGGGACTGGCGAGCGAAATAGTCGTAGCGCGTCCGCGACCAGGGCCGGACGCGCGAATCGAGGCTGTCGAGGATGAGATCGCCTTCCGAGGTCCGCACGGTCAGCACCGTGTGCCCGGTGCCCGTTCCGGGCAGGCGCGCCACGGTCAGGAGGAGCGAGGAAGGCGACCAGCCGAGCGCCAGGAGTTCGCTCTTCTTTCGGATGGCGAGATCCTCGCAGTCGCCCGCCGTCAGGGCCGCCTGCCAACGGTCGCCGCGCCCGCCGTCGGCCCCGTCGTCGCGCTGCAGGATCGTGCGGTTGACCGCGGAGTTGACGCGCTGGAGTTCGGCGCGCCTGTCCGGCGTCAGGGCGACCACGCGCTCGCCGGAGGTCGAGGCGCAGAGGCCCGGCTCCACCCGGCAGAAATCGTTGAAGGCGGGCGGCGGGAAGGCATAGCCGTAGGTCGACATCGTCACGTTCGCCGTTCCCGCACCGGAACAGCCGGCGAGGGCGGCAAGGGCGAAAAGGCCGATCGACAGGCGCATCCGGGTCCTCCTTGCGGGAGGCACCAGGATGGCGGCGCCGGATGAAGGCGCCGCAAAGAAGCGAGGAAGGATTTGAGCGATGAGAGCCGCGATCATCGCTCGTGCGGAACTCGCGTCGCGCCTGTGTTCATTCGCTCGATGGTCCCCGATTCGCTGCGTGCCGACGTCCATTCGGTGTCAAATGCGCCGAAATTGAAGTCGCATCCTTGCGTCTGGCTGGGGGAGCCGAGAGAGAATCAGAACGGGCGCCGAAGCGCCCGTTCGAAGATTCGTCGGCGTCGTGCCGGGATCAGCCGCCTGCGCCGCCCGCACCGCCGCTGCCGCCCGAACCGCCGCTGCCGCCGCCTGCGCCGCCGCCTGCGCTGCCGCCGCCGGAACCGCCGCCGGATCCACCGGCTCCGCCATCACCGCCGGCGCTTCCGCCACCGCCGGAACCGCCGCCACCGCCGGAACCGCCGCCGCCGCCGGTACCGCCACCGCCCCCGGTGCCGCCCGAGCTTCCGCCTCCGCCGGAGCCGCCCCCGGAGCCGCCACTGCCGGCGGTCCCACCGCCGCCGGAACCGCCCCCTCCGCCGGTGCCGCCACCGCCTCCGGTGCCGCCCGAGC
>JAEZXX010000121.1 GCA_023419535.1 Pseudomonadota bacterium
GCGCCTTGACCACCCGGTCCTTGATCCGGATCTCGCCCTCCGACGGCGCCATGTAGCCCCCAACCGCCTTCAGGATCGTCGACTTGCCGCAGCCCGACGGACCCAGAAGAACGAACCGGTCAGACTGTCGAACGTCGAACGAAACACGGTCCGTCGCCGTCAGAAGAACGCTCGTCGTCTTGTAGCGAAGCGTGACGTTCTCGACCTCGAGAAGTGATGCCATGGGGTCCCCCGAGGACGCTGGATCAGGAGGGGCGCCCGCGGTCGGACGCCCCGATGCCGATCGACGATCGCAGTCGATCAGTTGCCGTCGAGGTCGTGCACGAGCTCGATGTAGTAGTCCTTCCAGTCGGTCGGCTCGGTCGAGACGACGCCGGTCGCGTGGAAATGGTTGGCGACGAGCATCTGCCCCTGCGGGGTCGTGGAGTAGAACGAGCCCGGCTCCGACAGCATCTCCGCCAGTTCCGCCGCCGGCGTCTGTTCGCCGGTCGCCTCGACGTAGATTTCGGCGGCCTGCAGCGGATCGCTCGCGATCAGCTCGTTCGCCTCGTCGAGCGCGGCCTTGATCGCGGCCAGCACCGTCGGATTCTCCGTCGCGAAGCTCTCGTTGCCGTAGATGATGGCGTTGGAGACGTTCTGGCCGACGAGATCGTAGGAGTTCAGCACCTCGTGGACGCCCTCGATCTGCAACGCCCGGTTCTGGAAGGGGGCGAGCGAGAAGTGGCTGTTCACTTCGCTGGAGGCGTTGGACAGGGAGGCGAGCGCGTCGGGATGGCCGAGCTGGATGGTGATGTCGTCGAGCTGGTTCGGATTGCCGAACTCCTCCTGCGCGGCGATCTGCAGCATCAGGGCCTGCATGGACGTGCGCACCGTCGGCACCGCGATGCGGTCCGCGGACGAGAAATCGGCCAGCGTGCGGACGTCCGGATTGCGGGTGAGCAACCGCATCGGGCTGCCGCCGACGCCGAAGAAGCCCTTCACCTCTCCGCGCGTGCGGTCGTTAAGGAGGATCATGTTCGTCGTGCCGGTCATGACCAGATCGACATTGCCGGAGAGCAGCGCCTCGTTGCCCGCACCGCCGCCCGACAGCGTCAGGAACTCGGGCGTCAGGCTTTCCAGCCCCATCTCCTGCGCGTGCTTCTGGATCAGCTCCTGCTGCTCCGCGATGATCATCGGGACGTAGAGCAGGCCGGGCTGGCGCGTGATGCGCACCTCGCTCACCTCGGCGAGGGCCGGCCCGACGGCCGTTCCCGCCAGCAGCAACCCCGCCAGCGCGCCCAACGCCAGACCTCGAATCGTCTTCGTCTGCAGAACGTGCATCGGTATCCTCCCCTGTGCACCGTCGATTTTCGGGCGAAAGGCGGCGGCGTTCGCCGTCCTTTTCGCCGATCGGAAGCGTCCTCTCGCCCGGAACCCCTGTGCCTCCCCGCACGACCCGGACCATCCGCCCATGGCATCAGCAACGCCTCAAGTTGTCAACGATGATCACAACAAGGGGGTGACGGAGGGCGGCCGACCGATGGTTCGGACGCGCTGGACGCCCAGGAACTGGGATGTTGCGGCAAAATCTGTCAGGCTGTTTGATAGGATGAAAGTCGCCCGCCGGGCGGGCCGGGGAGAATCGGCGGATGGACATGAGGGTGAACGCGTTCAAGGCGGCGTTGAGGGGCGGGCGTCCCCAGATCGGCATCTGGTGCAGCCTCTGCAGCCACGTCGCGATCGAGGCCATCGCCGACACCGGCTTCCACTGGGCGCTGATCGACACCGAGCATTCGCCGAACGAACTGCCCATGGTGCACGGCCAGTTGCAGGCGCTGTCGGCCTCCCCCACCCACCCGATCGTTCGCCCGCCCTGGAACGACAACGTCGCGCTGAAGCGCCTTCTCGACATCGGCGTTCAGACCGTGCTCGTGCCCTTCGTGCAGAATGCGGACGAAGCGCGCAGGGCGGTCGCGGGCGTGCGCTATCCCCCCGCCGGCTCGCGCGGCGTCAGCAGCCTGACGCGGGCCAACGGCTTCGGCCGGATGACGGACTATTTCGCACGGGCCGACGACGAGATCTGCGTCCTGGCGCAAGTGGAGACGCGCGCCGCCCTCGCCGAGATCGAGGCCATCGCCGCCGTCGACGGGATCGACGGCATCTTCATCGGCCCCTCCGATCTCGCCGCCGATCTCGGCCATCTCGGCCAGCCGGGGCACCCGAACGTCCAGGCCGCGATCGCCGACGCCATCGGCCGCATCCGGGCGACCGGCAAGGCCGCCGGCATCCTCGCCCCGGTCCAGGCCGACGCGCAGCGCTGGCTGGAGTTCGGCTGCACCTTCGTCGCGGTCGGCTCCGACCTCGGCCTTCTGGCGCGCGGCAGCGAGGCGCTGCTCGCCGCCTTCTCACCCAAGGAATGACGCCCGTGATCGATCTCTACACCTGGACGACCCCGAACGGCCGCAAGGTCTCGATCGCGCTGGAGGAGATGGGCCTGCCCTACGCGGTCCACCCGATCGACATCGGCAAGGACCAGCAGTTCGACCCGGCCTTCCTGAAGATCGCGCCGAACAACAAGATCCCGGCGATCGTCGACCGCGACAACGGTCTGACGCTGATGGAATCGGGCGCGATCCTGCTCTATCTCGGCGAGAAGAGCGGCCGCCTCCTGCCGACCGAGGCGGCGGGACGCGCCCGCGTCGTGGAATGGCTGATGTGGCAGATGGGCGGTTTCGGCCCGATGCTCGGTCAGGCACACCAGTATCTGCATTTCCACAAGGGCAAGGCGCCCTTCGCCGCGGAGCGCTTCACTAAGGAGGTGCGGCGTCTGTACGGCGTTCTCGACCGGCGGCTCGCCGAAGAGCGGTTCGTGGCCGGCGACTATTCGATCGCCGACATCGCGATCTGGCCCTGGACGACCCGCTGGGACTGGCAGGGAATCGAGCTCGCCGAGTTCGAGAACGTCACGCGCTGGTATCGCGAGATCGCGTCGCGCGAGGCGGTGAGGACCGGCTATCATGTCCCGGCCTTCACCCAGGACATTCCGCAGCCCTGAGAGCGTATGGTCCGAAGATGCAAATCGACATGACAACTTATCAGAGGGCGGGCCGCCGGACGCGATGAACCTTCGACTGACACCGGCGCGCCGCGAGAAGCTCGCCGACATCCTCTACGGCCAGATCCTGGAGCAGATCGCCGTCGGACGGCTGGTCGAGGGCGATCGCCTGCCCTCCGAGGCGCAGATCAGCGAGGCCTTCGGCGTGTCGCGGCCCGTGGTGCGCGAAGCGCTGATGCGCCTGCAGGTCGACGGCATCGTCTATGCCCGGCGCGGCTCGGGCTCCTACGTGAAGCAGCGCCCGCCGCAGCAGCTCGTGCGCTTCGCCGCCTCCGCCGACATCGCGGGACTGCTGCGAGGCTTCGAGGCGCGCGTGGCGCTCGAGCCCGAGGTCGCGGGACTGGCGGCCGAACGGGCGAGCGAGGAGCATCTGGCCGCGATCGAGGCGGCCTTCGCCGCGCTGGAGAGCGCCTTCCACGAGGGGCGCAGCGGACGCGACGAGGATTTCGCCTTCCACCGGGCGGTGGCGGAAGCCACCGGCAACGAGCTATTTCCCGTTCTCCTCGATTCCATGCGCGACTTCGTCCTCGGCTCGATGGAGGTCGCGCTGCGCCTGACGAGCGTGGGGTCGGACGAGCGGCGCGCCCGCGTCATCGCCGAGCACCGACAGATCGTCGACGCCATCGCCTCGAAGGACCGGGCGGGCGCCCGGCTCTTCATGAACTACCACCTCGTCCAGGCGCGCTCGCGGCTCACCCGGTCCGGGCTCCACCCGTAGCCCCTATTCCGCGGCCGCCCTCGCCTCCGGCGCCGGATCGGCGGCGGCGAGCGCCTTCGCCGCCCGTTCGATCTTCGCCAGGAGTTCGGCCTCCTCGATCGAATGAAAGAAGGGCAGCATCGGCCCGGTCTCGGCGATGCCCGCCAGGCGCACCGCCTCGTGCAGGACGCGCATCGGCGAATGGGCGTCGCGCAGGTCCTCCAGCGGCATGAAGGCGTCGCGAAGCCGCGCCGCCTCGGCCCCGTCGCCGGACGTCAACGCGCGCAGAATGGCCGTGGAGAGTGCGGGCGCGACGCAGACCGAGCCGGACGTGAAGGCGCGCAGCCCGAACCGCTCGAAATGGTCGATCACCGGCCGCTCGCCGATCCCGGAGATGATCCGGTCCGGTCCGGCCGCTTCGACGAGCGCAGCCAGGAAGCGATCCTCGCTCGGATCGTCGCGCACGACCGCATATTTGACCGCGCAGACCGAACCATCCGCCAGCAGCGCCGCGAGGTCGCGCGGATCGGCGTAGTCCTCGAACTTGGCGTAGGCGATCAAGGGCTTACCGAAGGCGTCCGCCAGTCGCCGGATGCCGGTCGCCACGCCTTTGGGGCTGGTCGCGCTTTGCGCCGGCAGCACCATGACGGTCGGGACGTCGAACGCCTTGAGGATCGCCAGTTGGTCGAGCGCCTTGCCGTAGTCCGGCCCGACCGAGGGCACCACCCAGCTGTCCCGTCCGGCGATCTCAGACAGCATTTCGGCCAGAGGCGCGGTCTCGCTGACGGCCATGTTGTAGAGATTGGCGTTGCCGCCGTACATCAGCGTCGTCACGCCGCCGCTTTCCAGATGGCGGACGATGCGGCGGTTCGCTTCTCGGTCCAGCCTCAGTGCCGCGTCGCGCGCCAGCGGCGGAACCGAAATGACCGACCGCCTGAGATCCTCGACCGTGATCCTGTCCGACTTCATCGCGCGTCTCTCCCGTTTCCATCTCTCAACATGTCATTTTTAGTTACAAATCGAGGGCGGCCGCAAGCGTGTTTCTTGCGTGCGTCAGAGACACATCGGCTGGCGAGCCGGAGGACGCGGGCTTAAGAGGACGGCAGGCCGGCGGTACGGCCGCCGTGATTTGTCATGTTCGACGAGCGGATGGAGGCAATGACGATGGATGACGAGCTGAGCCGCCTCCGGGCCAAATACGCCGCTCCCGGCGCAGAGGGCACGATCTTCGACGAGCGCTTCAAGACGATCGCCTCGCGCGTCATCTCCGGTCGCGGAACGCGGCAGACGCCCTATTCCGGCATTCCGACCCTCCTCGCCGCCCCGGCCGTCTCGTTCGACCGAGAGCCGGACGCGCTGGCCGGTCTCGACGTCGGGCTCTTCGGCGTGCCGATGGACATCGGCGTCACCAACCGCAGCGGCGCGCGCTTCGGCCCGCGCGCGGTCCGCACCATCGAGCGCGTCGGGCCCTACAACCACGTCCTCGAATGCGCGCCCGGCATCGAGATGAGGATGGCGGACCTCGGCGACGTGCCCTTCGCGGGGCGCTACGACCTTCGCGAGTGCCACGCCGACATCGAGCGCTTCGCCCGTGCGATCGTCGAGGCCGGCACGCTGCCGCTCGCCGTGGGCGGCGATCATTCGATCTCGCATCCGCTCTTGCGCGCCGTCGGGCGGGACAGGCCGGTCGGCATGATCCACATCGACGCCCATTGCGACACGGCGGGCGAGTTCGACGCCAACCGCTTCCACCACGGCGCGCCCTTCCGCAACGCCGTCCTCGACGGCGTTCTCGACCCGCGCCGCACCATCCAGATCGGCATCCGGGGTTCCTCGGAGTATCTCTGGGAGTTCTCCTATGATTCCGGGATGACGGTGATCCACGCCGAGGAGATCGGCCGTTCGGGCATCGAGCCGGTGATCGCGAAGGCGCTCGAAATCGTCGGAGACGGCCCGGTCTACCTCTCCTTCGACATCGACAGCCTCGACCCGGCCTTCGCGCCGGGCACGGGTACGCCGGAGATCGGCGGTCTGTCGACGCGCGAGGTGCTGGAACTCGTCCGCGGGCTGAAGGGCGTCGACATCGTCGGCGGCGACGTGGTGGAGGTCGCGCCGCAATACGACGCGACGACCAACACCGCGCATGCGGGCGCGCAGGTGCTCTTCGAGATCGCCAGCCTCATGGTCTTCGCCCCCGGCCGCAAGGGCCGGGCGGGCTGACCGGTCAGATCAGAAGCGGGTCTTCCGGCCGGATCGGCCGGAAGCTCATCCGGTGGAAGGGGCACGGGCCGAAGGCGGTCAGCGCCTCCAGATGGACCGGCGTCGCATAGCCCATGTGGCGGCTGAAGCCGTAGGCCGGGAACGAACGGCAGAGCCGCTGCATCAACCGGTCGCGCGTGACCTTGGCGACGATGGAGGCGGCGGCGATCGACAGCGAGCGCGAATCGCCTTTCACGATCGCCGAGGCCTTCGCGAGAAGCGGCACCGGAACGTCGTTGCCGTCGATCAGCGCGTGGCAGGGGGCGTGGCCGAGCCCGCGGAAGGCGCGCACCATCGCCAGCAGCGTCGCCTGCCGGATGTTCAGGCGGTCGATCTCCGCCGAGGAGGAGGAGGCGATCGAGACCTCTCCCCAGCGCAGGATCTCGGGGAACAGCCGCTCCCGGTCCTCCATCGTCAGCTGCTTGGAATCGTTCAGCCCGTCCGGCACGGCATTCGGGTCGAGGATGACGGCGGCGGTCACGACGGGGCCTGCCAGCGGACCCCGGCCTGCCTCGTCGATGCCCGCGACGCGCATGGCGCCGCGACCGCGGCGCTCGGCCTCGATCGAAAGGTCGGGCCCGGCGGGCGGCACCGTCGGGCGTGCCGCGCGGGGCGTTCGGGCTTTGAGGGTCGGCGAATCGGTCTTGGCGCGGGGCATGGTGGGCGGACTGTCCGTCACCGCCCTGCCCCGCGCAAGAGCGCCTGTCGCGCTCAATCCTCGCCCGCCGCGTCCGCGTTCTCGCTCGACACCGCCGCGCCCTCACGGCGTGGATCGACGCCCGCGACGAGCTCGCCGTCGCGGATCAGGATGGCGTGCGTGCCGCTCGTCAGCTCCATCTGGCGCACCTCGTGGCCGAGCTCGGTCAGCGCCTCGGCGAGACCGGCGGGCACGCGCCCCTCCTCCAGGTCGACCGGACCGCCGAGCGTCGTCACGTGCGGCAGCGACACCGCCTCCTGCGGGTCGAGGTCCCAGAGGAGCGTGCCGAGGATGGTGCGCGCCACATAGGGAATGATCCGCGCGCCGCCCGGCGAGCCGACGACGAGCACCGGGTCGCCGCCGCGATCGAGCACGATGGTCGGCGCCATGGAGGAGCGCGGGCGCTTGCCCGGCTCGACGCGGTTGGCGACCGCTCGGCCTTCCTCCTCGGCCACGAAGGAGAAGTCGGTCAGCTCGTTGTTGAGGAGGAAGCCGCGCACCATCAGCCGCGAGCCGAACCCGGCCTCGATCGTTGTGGTCAGCGACACCGCGTTGCCGTCGCGGTCGACGATCGACACGTGACTCGTCGAGGGCAGCTCGAGGCTTCGGTCGGGCGCGCGTAGCTTAGCCTCGCGCCAGGGCGGATTGCCCGCCACAACCTCCTCGGCGGCGCGGACAGGCGATATGCCTTGCGCGCGGGCCGTCAGATAGGCCGGGTCGAGCAGACCGGCGGTGGGGACGCGCACGAAATCCTCGTCCGCCATGTAAAGGGCCCGGTCGGCATAGGCGAGGCGCGAGGCCTCGACGAAGAGATGCGTCGCCTCGGCCGACATCGGATCGAGCGAGGCGAGATCGAAATGGTCGAGGAGCGCCAGCGTCTGTCCGAGCGTCAGCGCGCCGCTCGACGGCGGCCCCATGCCGCAGACCTCGTAGACCTGGAACGGCGCGCACACGGGCTCGCGCACGGCGACGCGGTAGTTCGCCAGATCCTGGGTCTCCAGGAGGCCCGGATTGGCCTCGAAGCCCTGGACCGCCTGCACGATGTCCTCCGCGATCTCGCCGGAATAGAAGGCCGAGGCGCCGTCTGCAGCGATCGCGCGGAGCGTCGCGGCATAGTCCGGATTGCGCAAGGTCGAGCCGGCCGCGATCGGCTGGCCCTCAGGCAGGAAGTAGTCGCGGATCGCGTCCTGGCGCATGTTGTCGCGGTCTCCCGCGACGAGCGAGGCCAGCCGGTCGCCGACCTCGAACCCGTCTTCGGCGAGGCGGATCGCCGGCTCGAACAGGCGCTCCCAGGGCAGCCGCCCGTGCAAACGATGGGATAGTTCCAGAAGCCGGATCGTGCCCGGCGTGCCGACCGAACGCCCCCCGACGACCGCATCGAGGAAGGCGAGCGGCTGCCCGTCCTCTCCGAGGAAGAGGTCGCCGCCGGCGGCCGCCGGCGCGGTCTCGCGTCCGTCATAGGCGACCATGCGCCCCGACGCGGCGTCGTGGTGGATCAGGAAGGCCCCGCCGCCGATGCCGGAGGACTGCGGCTCGACGAGGCCGAGGACCAGCTGGGTCGCGATCATCGCGTCGATCGCGCTGCCGCCTTCGCCAAGGATCTCCGCGCCCGCTTCGGCGGCCAACGGATGGGCCGCGACCACCATGTCGCTGCGGCTGGTGACGGCCTCGCGCGCCTCGAAGCCGGTCGCGGCCTCGGGCTGCGGGCGCTGCGCGTCCTGTGCGAACGCGGTCGGTGCGCCGACCGACAGCGCCGCGACCGCCGCAAAAAGAACTCCGCCTCGTCTCATCGTCCCGTCCCTCCTTCGTTTCGATGGAGGGATCATGGCCGATCGGGCGACTCGCGGCCACCCTTCGGCGAGACGGTCAGGCCGCGCGGCGGGTCTCCCGTGCCGCGATGTCGAGGCCGAGCGCGAGCAGTGTGCGGGCGCGCGCCTCGTCGGACGCCTCGACATAGACGCGCAGCTCCGGCGCGTTGCCCGACGCGCGGAAGTGGACGATCGAGCCCTCCTCCAGGCGGAAGCGCACGCCGTCCAGCGTGTCGCGCTCGGCGATCTTGCCCGCCTCGGCAAGGATGTCGTCCGCGAAGCCCGGGTCGTCGGCGAGGCGGTCGAGGAAGGGCCGGCTGGCGGTGGCGGGCACCTCCTTCAGGCGGTCGGCCAGCGCATGGCCGGCGCCGAGCGAATCGGCAAGCGCGCGCAACGAGATCCCCTTCGCCTTCGCGCCGGCGAGCGCGCAGAGGATCGGCAGCACGGCGTCGCGCGTCGGCAGCGCGCCGAGCGTGCCACGCGCCATCGGCGCGTCCGAGCCGAGGAGGACGCCGCCATTGGCCTCGAAGCCGAGGACGCCCGTCGCGCCGCCCCCGATCTCGCGCTCCATCGCCTCGATGACGAAGGGCGAGCCGACGCGCGTGCGCACGACCCGCTCGGCCACACGCGAGGTCTCGACCGCGCCGCTCGACGTGACGGGCGTCACGATGGTGCGCGAGCCGAGATAGGCGGCGGTCAGGAGGCCGAGAACGTCGCCGCGCAGGACATGGCCGGCACCATCGGCGAGAAGCGGGCGGTCGGCGTCGCCGTCGGTGGAAACGATGGCGAAGAAGCGCCCCTCGCCCGCCCAGTCCGAGATCAGCGCCAGATCCTCGGGCCGGTGCGCCTCGGTGTCCACCGGCACGAAGCGGTCCGCACGCCCCAGCGCCACGACATCGGCGCCGAGGCCGGTGAGGATTTCGGGCAGGAGATCGCGGGCGACCGAGCTCTGCTGGTAGACGCCGACGGTCAGGCCCTGAAGCGCGTCAGGGGCGAAGGCGCCGAGATAACGGTCGCGATAGGCGGCGAGCGTTGTCTCTGAGATGTCCTCTACATTCGCCGCGGCGTCATCGAAGCCCCCCTCGCCTAGCGCCTCGAAGGCCGCGCGGATCGGCGCCTCGTCGGCCTTGGTGATCTCGCCGGGCGCATAGAATTTCAGCCCGTTCCGGTCGTCGGGGATGTGGCTGCCGGTCACCATCACCGCGGCCGCGTTTCGGCGCTGGGCCTCCAGGGCGAGAGCCGGAGTGGGAAGCGCGCCGCAGTCGATCGCGGCCCAGCCGCGCGCCTCTGCCGCCGCCGCGCAGTCGGCTGCGATGGCGGGGCTGGAGGAGCGCAGGTCGCGCCCGATCAGGAGCACGCGCTCGACGGAGCCGTCCTCATCCAGATGATCGATGAACGCCGCGGTCCAGCTACGCGCCGGCTCGCCGACGAGATCCGTCACGAGCCCGCGCAGACCGCTGGTTCCAAAGCTCAGGCTCGTCATGGCGCGCATCCGTCAGAAAGGTCGAAGGCCGGAGGGAAGGCGCTTGACCTTCTCCCGTCTGCCCTGCCTCTACAGGATGGAGCGCGAGACCGGAACCGGCCTTGTCAGACGCCGGCCGGCCGCGGCTGGATGGGCGCCTTCACGCCGGCCGGGATCGGGCTCTCGTAGGGCGTGCGCGTGGTACGGGCGCGGTGGTCGACCTTGGCGCTCTCCAAGAGATCGGGGTCGGCGAGGAGATCGACCGCCGTTCCGGCCATCACCTTCGCCGCATAGACGAGACCCTTGTGCGCCGGGCCCGACTTGCCCTGGGCCGTGATCTGCCAGGAGTGCCCCGGCGTGCCGATCGCGTGGGTGGCGACCCGCGCCTGCACGGTCGGCACCGCCCAGGAGACGTCGCCGACGTCGGTCGAGCCGATCATCGCCTCTCCCTCCGCCTCCAGCGGCACGATGAAGTCGCAGAGCGGGGTGTTCTGGCGGATGTCCGCGCCGGAGCGGGCGTAGTCGCTGGCGATGTCCTCGTCCGACAGGGTTCCCTGGATCACGCGCGCATAGTCGCGGTCGGCCTCGTCGAACTCCACCGGCCCGAGGCGCTGCATGTTGGCGAACATCGCCTCCTCCATCGGCGTGTTGCCGAGGAGGTTGGAGACGGCCGAGAGCACCCGCACCTCCACCTCGGTCTCCGTCATCATCGCGGCGCCCTTGGCGACCTTGATGACGCGTTCGTTCAGCGCCTTCATCCCGTGGATGTCGCGCGAGCGGATGGCGTAGCGCACCGTCGCCTTCGCCTGGACGACGTTCGGCGCGATACCGCCCGAATCGATCATGGCGTAGTGGATGCGGCTGTCCTGCGGCACGTGCTCGCGCAGATAGTTCACGCCGACATTCATCAGCTCGACGCCGTCCAGCGCCGAGCGCCCGAGATGGGGCGCGGCGGCCGCGTGGCTGGCGCGGCCCTTGAAGGTGAAGTCGATGCGCGTGTTGGCGAGCGAGCGCGCGTCGTCGACGCGGGTGATCGCCGCCGGGTGCCAGGTGATCGCGGCGTCGACGTCGTCGAACAGTCCGTCGCGCACCATGAAGGCCTTGGCGGCGCCGCCCTCCTCGGCCGGGCAGCCGTAGTAGCGCACGGTGCCGGGCAGGCCGTTCTCCTCCAGATACTTCTTGTAGGCGGTGGCGGCGAGGAGCGCGGCCGAGCCCAGCATGTTGTGGCCGCAGCCATGGCCGTAGCCGTTGCCCGGCAGCGGCTTGTGCTCGGCCGCCCCCGCCTCCTGGCTGAGGCCCGGCAGGGCGTCGTATTCGCCGAGGAAGGCGATCACCGGACCGCCGCTGCCCGCCTCACCGATCACCGCCGTCGGGATGCCGGCCGGCTCGTCGGTGATCGAGAAGCCTTCCTGTTCCAGCATCGCCCGATGCTCGGCGACGGAGCGATATTCGGTGTAGGCGATCTCGGGCATGCCCCAGATCCTGTCCGACAGCGCGAGATAGTCCGCGCGGCGGTCCTCCACGAGGTCCCAGATGCGGGCGGTGTTCTGCATGTCGGTCTCCTTGATGCGTATGCGAATGGAATGGGTTCAGGCCGCGCGATCGTTCAGGTGGCACGCCGACAGGCGGCCGGGCGCGATTTCCTTCAAGGCCGGCCGCTCGGCCGAGCAGCGGTCGAAGGCGTGCGGGCAGCGCGGGTGGAAATGGCAGCCGGACGGAGGTTTGAGCGGCGACGGAATTTCGCCGCGGATCGGGTTGTAGCGCCGCTTTCCCGTGTCGAAGCGCGGGATCTCTGCGATCAGCGCCTGCGTGTAGGGGTGGTTCGGTTCGGCGAAGAGCGACTGCGCCTCGCCGGTCTCCACGATCCGCCCGAGATACATCACGGCGATGCGGTCCGAGATGTGCTGCACGACGCCGAGATCATGGCTGATGAAGAGATAGGTGAGACCCAGCTCCTCGCGCAGCCGCATGAAGAGGTTCAGGACCTGCGCCTGGATCGACACGTCGAGGGCCGCGACGCTCTCGTCGCAGACGATGAACTCCGGGTTCACCGCGAGCGCCCGGGCGATGCCGATGCGGGCGCGCTGGCCGCCGGAGAACTGGTGCGGGTAGCGGGTGCGCACGGACGGATCGAGGCCGACGCGCTCCAGCGTCTGCGCCAGGAACCCGTCCATGTCCTTCCTCGCCACCAGCCCGTGAACGCGCGGCGCCTCGCCGATGATCTCGGACACCCGCATCCGCGGGTTCAGCGAGGACATCGGGTCCTGGAAGACGAACTGGACGTTCAGCGCCGCCTCGCGGGCCTCGGCGCCCTTCAGCGTCGAGACGTCGCGGCCCTTGTAGAGGATGCGGCCTTCCGTCGTGGTCAGAAGCCCCGCGACCATGCGCCCGAGCGTGGACTTGCCGCAGCCGGACTCACCGACGAGGCCGACAACCTCCCCCTTGGCGACCGAAAGATCGACGCCGTCGACGGCATGGACGGTCTTCGCCTCGATGGTCGAGCCGAGAAGCCGCGCGGTCTTCTGCGCGACGTCCAGCTCCTGGCGGAACCTTTTGGCGACGCCCTCGACGGCGAGAAGCGGTGCACTCATCGCATCGCCTCCGGTGCCACGCCATGCGGGTGGAAGCAGCGGGCCCGCCGCCCCGGCCCCATTTCCGTCAGCGCCGGCTCGGCGAGGCAGGCCTGATCGGCGCGCTCGCAGCGCGGACGGAAGCGGCAGCCTTCGGGCAGGTTCAGAAGAGACGGCGTCATGCCTTTGATCTGCTTCAGCATTGCGCCATGCGTCTTTCCATGCGGCACCGATTCGATCAGGCCCTTGGTGTAGGGGTGGCGCGGGTCGGCGATCACCTCCGCGGTCGGGCCCTCCTCGACGATCCGGCCCGCGTACATGACGGCCAGCCGGTCCGCGAGGCCGGAGACGACGGCCAGATCGTGTGTGATCCAGATCAGCGCCGTGCCGGTTTCCGCGCACAGCTTCTGCACCTCGGCGAGGATCTGCGCCTGGATGGTCACGTCGAGCGCGGTCGTCGGCTCGTCGGCGATGATGAGGTCCGGCTTGTGGAGTAGCGCGATGGCGATCGCGACGCGCTGGCGCATGCCGCCGGAAAACTCGTGCGGGTAGCTCTTCAGCCGTTCGTCGGGCGCCGAGATGCCGACCTGGACGAGCGCCTTGCGCGAGCGCTCCAGCGCCTCCGCCTTCGATACCTTCTCGTGGGCGAGGACGGTCTCGACCATCTGCGTGTCGACCCGCAGCACCGGGTTCAGCGTCATCATCGGGTCCTGGAAGATCATCGCGATGCGCTTGCCGCGAAGCGTGCGCATCGTCCTCTCCCCGCCCGCGACGAGATCGGCGCCGTCGAAGATCACCTGCCCCGAGACGACGCGCCCCGGCGGATCGACGAGTCCGAGCAGCGAGAAGCCGGTGACGGACTTGCCGGAGCCGGATTCGCCGACGAGGCCGAGGATCTGGCCGCGTTCGAGGCGAAGGTCCACCCCGTCGACAGCCTTGGCGACGCCCTCGTCGGTCAGGAAATGCGTCTTCAGGTCCCGGACGTCGAGAAGCGCCGTCATCGCTGGAGCCTCGGGTTGAGGACGTCGCGCAGGCGGTCGCCCATGAGGTTGATGGCGACGATGGTCGTCAGAAGGGCGATGCCGGGGAAGACGGAGACCCAGTAGCGGCCCGACAGGAGGTAGTCGTAGCCGTTGGCGATCAGGAGCCCGAGCGAAGGCTGCGTGACGGGCACGCCGACGCCGAGGAAGGACAGCGTCGCCTCCAGCGCGATGGCGTTGGCGATCTGGACGGTGGCGACGACGATCAGCGGCGGCACGCAGTTCGGCAGAAGGTGCCGGAACATGATGCGCCGATGCGAGAGCGCCAGGCACCGCGCCGCCTGGATATAGTCCTTGCGCGTCTCGACCAGCGCCGAGGAGCGGACGGTGCGCGCGTAGTACGCCCACTGGACGATGACGAGCGCGACGATCACCATGCCGATGCCGCGCCCGAAGAGCGCGAGCAGGATCAAGGCGATGAGGATCGAGGGAAAGGACAGCTGCAGGTCGACCACCCGCATGATCGCGCTTTCGAGCTTCCCGCCGAAATAGGCCGCCGCCGTACCCGCCGCGACGCCGATCGTGATGGCGAAGAAGAGGGAGACGAAGGCGACGATCAGCGAGATGCGCAGCCCGTAGAAGATCGCAGACAGCATGTCGCGGCCCTGCGGGTCGGTGCCGAGCCAGTAGGTCATGCCGGAGAAGCTGGTCTCGCCGGGCGGCAGGCCGCCGTCGAGAATGTCGAGCGAGCGCAGATCGTAGGGGTTCTGCGGCATGATCCACGGCGACGCGAAGGCGAGCACCGCGATCGCGACGAAGACGATTAGCCCGAGGACGGCGAGCCTGTCGGCGAAGAAGCCGCGCACGAGACGCCGGAACGGCGTGTCCCGCTTTTGCGGGGCGGCGGGGGCGGGGGCGGTCGCCTCGCTCATGCCGCGTCTCCCGCAAGGCGGACCTTCGGGTCGAGGAAGGAGTAGAGGACGTCGACGACGAGGTTGATCGTGATGATGATGACCACCGTCAGCATGAGGTAGGCGACGATCACGGGGCGATCGAGGAGATTGATCGAATCGATCAGGAGCTTGCCCATTCCGGGCCAGGCGAAGACCGTCTCGGTGACGACCGCGAAGGCGACCATGGAGCCGAGTTCGAGACCGAGGATCGTCACCACCGGGATCATGATGTTCTTCAGGATGTGGACGAGCACGATGCGCCGCGGCGAGATGCCCTTGGCGCGCGCGAACTTCACGTAGTCCTGCAGCGCCACCTCACGCGTGTTGGCCCGCGCCAGCCGGATCACCAGCGCCATCTTGAAGAGCGCGAGGTTGAGAGCGGGAAGCAGGAGATGGCTCCAGCCGTCCGCGGTGAGGAACGAGACGCGCAGGCCGAACACGTCCACCGTCTCGCCGCGCCCGCCCGCCGGAAGCCAGCCGAGGAGGACCGCGAAGACGAGGATGAGGATCAGGCCCTGCCAGAAGTTCGGCAGGGAGAAGCCGAGGATCGAGCCGGCCATGACCGAGCGGCCGCCGATCGAGTCCGGCTTCAGCCCGGCATAGACGCCGAGCGGGACGCCGAGGAAGACGGCGAGGAACAGAGCGACGAAGGCGAGCTCCATCGTCGCCGGCAGCCGCTCCAGGATGATCTCGACCGCCGGCCTCCCGTAGACGAAGGAGGTGCCGAGGTCGCCCTGCAGGGCGTTTCCGACGAAGGTCAGGTACTGCTGCCAGAGCGGCCGGTCGAGGCCGAGCCGGGCAATGGTCGCGGCACGCTCGGCCTGCGTCGCGTCGGGCGCGACGAGCACCTCGATCGGGTTGCCGATCGCATAGACGCCGAGGAAGACCAGAGTCCCCATGACCGCGATGGCGATCAGGCTCTGGCCGAGCCGGCGGATGAGGTAGACGAGCATCGAGACTTCACGCTCCGGCGAGGGACGAGGGCGGCGGACCGCCCTCCCCGATCATTGTCGCTGGACGGCCTACTGGGCGCCTTCGGCCCGCTTGACGGCATAGGCCAGCGTGTACTGGTCGACGCGCGGCACGTAGGTGACGTTCGGCGACATCGCCCAGGCCGACCGCTCGTAATGCAGCGGGATGATGCCGTAATCGTCGAGAACCAGCGTCTCGGCGTCCTGCAGGAGCTGCGAGCGTTCCTCGTCGTCGATGGTCACCATCGCCCGGGCGAGGATCTCGTCCATCTCGGGGTTGGAGTAGCGCCCCGCGTTCGTCACGCCCATGCCGGCGTCCGGATCGTAGGTCGCGACCAGCGAGCGCAGCGGCGAGGACATCTCGCCCGACGCCGCACCCCAGCCCGCCAGGAACATCGGGAACTCCAGGGCATTACGGCGCGAGAAGAACTGACTGGCCGTCGAGGCGTCGACGTTCACCTCGATGCCGACTCGTGCCAGCATCTGGGCGACGGCCTGCGCCACCTGCTCGTCGTTGATGTAGCGGTCGTTCGGCGTGCCGAGCGTGATGCCGAAGCCGTCCGGATAGCCGGCCTCGGCCAGAAGCGCCTGGGCCCGTTCGGCGTCGAAGGCGTCGGCCTCGCGGCCCGAAGTGCCGAACATCGGCGGCGGCAGCAGCTCGCCGGCCGCTTCCGCATAGCCGCCCATAATGCGTTCGACGATCGCCTCGCGGTTCACGGCGAGCGAGATCGCCTCGCGGACGCGCGGGTCCATCAGCGGGTTCTGCCCGTCCGTCCCAGTGATGGACGGCGCCTCCTCCTGCTGGAACAGCGCCAGATAGATGATGCGGTTCGACAGGCTGTCGACGACCGAGAAGCCGGACTGCTCCAGGCGCGGAAGATCCTGGATCGGGGGCGATTCGATGAGATCGACGTCGCCCGACAGGAGCGCGGCCACGCGCGGGCCGGCGCTGGAGATCGGACGCAGGATCACCTGTTCCCAATCGGGCGCATCGCCCCAGTAGTCGTCATTGCGGTTCAGGACGACCTGGGCGCCGCGCGTGTATTCGCCGAGCGTATAGGGCCCGGTGCCCGAGGCGACCGCCGGATCGTTGAACGCGGCCTGCTGCGGAACCTCGCCGAGACCCTCGCAGGTGTTGTCCGGCCCGAAGGTGACGGTTCCCTCCGCGCCCGCCGCGCTTGCCGACAGGATCGCCCAGGTGGAGCTCTCCACCGGAAGCAGCGGGTTCGGCCCGTCGGTCTCGATGATCAGCGTGTGGTCGTCCTCGGCCGTCATCGCGGTGATCGAGGAGGTGTAGAGGCTGAAGGAGGACGGCGAGTTCTCCACCAGCGGGATGCGGCAGACGCTGTAGATCACGTCCCGGGCCGTGAAGGGCGAGCCGTCGTGGAAGGTGACGCCCTCGCGCAGCGTGTAGCGCCAGGTCGTGTCGTTCACGGCCTCCCACTCGGTGGCGAGCTGCGGCTCCAGCGCCTGCGTCGGGTCCTGCTGGATGAGCGATTCGAAGACGTTCTGGCGAATCTGGGTGTTGGTCGCGAGATTGTGAAACTGCGGGTCCATCGAGGTCGGCTCGGAGGCCAGGCCGATCCGCAGGGTCTGCGCCTCCGCAGATGCGGCCAGCGCCCCGAAGGCGATCAGGCCAGCGGCCAGGCTCGTCGTATGTCTCATCATCGTCGCGTTTCCTGAACTTGGCTAAACCGGCCGTGCGGCGCGATTGGCAGGGACGCTATTATGCGTTATGCGAAACGCAAAGCAGAAAATTCATGCACGATGCTTATAGACGAGGCACGGATTTCGACTGATCCTTCCGAAGACCGGACGCCCGCGGCGCGGCGCTCGGCGGTCACCCTGCGCGAGCTCGAGGTCTTTCAGGCCCTCGTCGAGACCGGCACCGCGACGAACGCGGCACGCCGCCTCGGCCTCTCGCAGCCGGCCGTCAGCCGCGCCATCGCCCAGCTCGAAGCGCAGCTCGGCCGTGTTCTGTTCGAGCGCGTGGGCGGTCGCCTCTCGCCCACCGCCCATGCCCTCTCGATCGCCGCCGAGACCGGCCCGCTGTTCGGCGCGCTCGGCCGCATCACCCGGATCACCGAGGAGCGTCCGGCCGGTCATCAGGGGGAATTGACAATCGCCGCCTCCCCGACCATCGCCCACCGCTTCCTGCCGCCCTTCGTCGCGGTCTTCGCCAAGGCCAATCCGGGCCTCGACATCCGCTTCGAGATCGTTTCGGGCGACGTCCTGGTGACGGGCGTCGCCGAATCGCGCTTCGACGTCGCGCTCAGCGACAGCGCCATCCATCACGAGGGCGTGCGCAGCGAGGTGCTGCTGGAGACGAACGCGATCTGTGTCATGCCCGCGCAGCACCGGCTGGCGGCCCGTCCTGCGATCGGGCCCCAGGATCTCGGCTCCGAGCCCTTCGTCGCCCTCACGCGCCGGCACTCCGGGCGCGCCGCCGTCGACCGCATCTTCGACCAGGCCGGCGTCCGGCCCCGGATCGTCATCGAGGCCGCGACGGTCATCTCGGCGCTGGAATTCGTGCGCCACGGCCTGGGGATCGCGATCCTCAATCCGATGGCGATCCAGCGCTCGCTCGATTCCACGCTCGCCGCCCGGCCTTTCGAGCCCGCCGTTCCCTACCGCGCCTCCTTTCTCCTCCCCGCCAGCCGCCCCTGCCCGCCCGCCGTCGCGGATTTCATGGCGCTGGTCTCGACCGGCGTCGGCGACGCCGTCCACGCCTTCCAAAGGACCTTTCCATGACCTCTCCGACGAGCGCGGACCTCCTCGCCCGCCTCGTGGCCTTCGACACGACGAGCCGCAACACGAACCTGCCCCTCGTCCGGTTCGTCGAGGGCTATTTCGCCGATCACGGGATCGGCGCGCGCCGCATCGTGGACGACACGGGCGAGAAGGCCAATCTCTGGATCACCATCGGGCCCGACGCGCCGGGCGGCTTCGTCCTGTCGGGGCACACCGACGTCGTGCCAGTGGACGGACAGGACTGGTCGAGCGACCCCTTCGAACTGGTGGAGCGCGAGGGCCGCCTCTATGGGCGCGGGTCCTGCGACATGAAGGGCTTCCTCGCCTGCGTCATGGCGGCGGTGCCGCGCATGCTGACGAGCGACCTCGTCCGGCCGATCCACATCGCCTTCTCCTACGACGAGGAGGTCGGCTGCGTCGGCGCGCGGCGCATGGTAAAGCGCCTCGCCTCCGACGGCGTCGCCCCCGCCTTCTGCGTCGTCGGCGAACCGACGATGATGGAGGTGGTGACCGGTCACAAGGGCAAACGCTCGCTGAAGGTGACGGCCCGCGGGCTCGCCTGCCATTCCTCCCTCGCGCCGCAGGGCGTCAACGCCGTCGACTACGCGGCGATGATGGTGGTGCGCATGCGCGAGATGGCCCAGCGCTTCGCGAGCGAGGGCCGCCGCGACGAGGCCTTCGACGTGCCCTTCTCGACCGCGCACACCGGCACGATCTCCGGCGGCACGGCTCTCAACATCGTTCCCGACGAGTGCAGCTTCCTCTGCGAGTTCCGCGTGCTGCCCGGCGAGGATCCGGACGCCTATGTCGCCGACATCCGCGCCTACGCAAACGAGCTGACCCGCGAGATGCAGGCGGTCTCGCCCCAGGCCGGGATCGAGGTCGAGGTCTATGCCGGGTTCCCCGGGCTCGACACCCCGCCGGAGGCCGAGATCGCCACGCTGGCGAAATCCTTCGCCGGGGCGAACGGCCATTCGAAGGTCGCCTACGGCACGGAAGCGGGCTTGTTCTCGGAGTTCCTCGGCTGCCAGACGATCGTCTGCGGCCCGGGCTCGATCGCCGTCGCGCATCGGCCGGACGAGTATGTAGAGCGGAGCCAGCTCGAGCGCTGCGACCGCTTCCTGGACCGTCTCATCGCCTGGAACACCGCCGGAGCGCGCTGAGGGCACCCGTCGCGGATCGTCGGCTGCCCGACCCAGAGCCGCCTGAGGGTTGCGCGCCGGGTCATGCTGTCGCAAGCCGCAACCTTCACCCCTCCTTATCATTCTGACATCGAGCCCCTCGGGGCCGCGACCCTCCGATCCGTGGAGCGGTCGGCGATGCACGATCGAGAGAAGCAAGACATGTCCGCTCGCACCGAGACCCGTTCCGTCCGCGCCGCCAAGCTGATTGGGACGACCGCCGACGGCGGGACCACGCTGGCCAAGTCCCGTGCCAAGAGCGCCGGGGAAACCGCCCGCGCCGCCCGCGCCGACGACAAGCGCGCCTTCCTGAACCGCCTCGAACGCTCCCGAATGAGCCTCTTCCACGGCTCCGACTGACGACCGGCGCCCGCCGGCGACCCGACGCATCCCCTCGCATGATTGGAACGGCCCCGTGCTCCAGACCGTGACGCTCGAAACCCAGGCTGCGAGCGTGGAGCACCTGCGCCCCCTTCGCCCCGTGGGAGCTGTGGCCGCGACCATCGCGCGCCTGGCGGCGCGGCCGAACGCCCGGCCGATCCTCTATGTCGCACGCGATTCGACGCGCGCGAGAGACATCCACGCGGTGCTCGCCGTCCTCACCGGAGCCGAGCGAAGCTGCCTCTTCCCTCGCTGGGACGGCTATCCGGCGGACGGCGTGCCGCCGAGCGTCGCCGCGGTCGGCCGGCGGATGAGCGTCCTGCGCTGGCTCCTGGACCAGGAGAAGCGCCCGGCGGCGGTGGTCGCGACGGCGGCGGCGCTGATGCGCCGCGTCCCGCCGAGGCACGTCTGGGACGACGTGCACATTGAGTTCCGCGTCGGCGATCCCATCGAAATCGCGGGGATCGAGAAGCGGCTCGCCCGGATCGGCTACGTCCTCGACGAACGCTGCGACGAACCCGGCGAGGCGGCGATCCACGGGCGCGTCGTCGAGGTGTTCCCGGCTGCCGCGCCCCGGCCCTGCCGGATCGAGCACGAAGACGGGATCATCCGCTCCATCCGTTCCTTCGACCCGGTCACGCAACGGTCCGTGGCCGAGACCGAGCACCTGATCGTCGATCCCGCCGCCGAGCGCGTCGGCGAGTTCGAGGAGGACGCGGCGGGCGCCAAGCCCTCGCTGGACGACCTCTACGGCGGCTCGCAGACCGTCTTCGACTATCTGCCCGACGCCGACATCGTGCTGGAGACGGAGGCCGACCGATCCGCCAGCGCCTTCCACGCGTCCCTCGACGAGGCGGACCGGGGGAGGACCCGGGACTTCCTGAGCGACCGCGAATGGGAGACGAGCGTCGCCGAGCGGCTGAGCGCGGTCGTGGAGGACGCGCGGCCGCAGGACGAGGACGCCCACGTACCGATGCTGGCGGCCGAAAACGATCCGCTGGAGGCTCTGGCGGCGTTCGCCGAGCCCTTGCGCAAACGCGGCTACCGGATCGTGCTGGCCGCGCCCAAAGGCGGGGAGTCGGAGCTCTGGGGCCGGCGGGTCGCGAGGGCGCTCAGGGTCAAGACCGTGCGCGCCGGCGACTGGACGGACGTCCTGGGCGCCGAGCCGGGTGCGTTCCTGCGCTTCGACGCCGAGATCGCCGAGGGCTTCGTCGCGCACGAGGACAAGGTCGTCGTCGTCACGCTCCGCCATCTCGCAGGCCGGTCGCGGGTCGAGAACCGCTCCGCCGCCGAGGACGTCTTTCGCCGCAACGACGATGTCTTCGGGATCGGCGATGCCGTCGTCCATGTCGACCACGGGGTCGGCATCCTGGAAGGGCTCGAAACCGTTGGCGGCGAGGGCGGGGAGGACGAGGCGATCCGGCTTCGCTTCGCCGACGACGCGACGCTTCTCGTGCCGATGCACGAGATCGGCGCGCTCTGGCGCTACGGCGGCGAAGGCACCGACATCTCGCTCGACAAGCTGAAGGGCGACACGTGGATCGCCAAGCGCAACCGGATCGTCGGCGAGATCTCGGCGACGGCCTCACGCATGGTCGAGCGATTGAAGGAGAAGGAGAGCGCGCGGGCCGAGCCTCTCTTCCCCGACCGCGTCTCCTTCGAACGGTTCTGCGAGCGCTTCGCGCACGACCTGACCCCCGGCCAGGTGCGCGCGACCGACGCCATCCTCGCCGATTTGCGCTCCGGGCGGCCGATGGACCGGCTCCTGTGCGGCGACGTCGGCTTCGGCAAGACCGAGGTGGCGCTGCGGGCGGTGGCGGCCGCCGCACTCTCGGGACGGCAGGTCGTCGTCGTCGCGCCGACGACCGTTCTGGCGCGCCAGCATTTCGAGGTCTTCGCCAGGCGCTTCGCCAAGGACGGGCTCGAGATCGCCCTCCTCTCGCGCCTGCAGAGCACCAAAGAGGCCCGCGAGATCCGCGAGCGCGTCGCCGACGGAACGATTCGCATCCTCGTCGCCACCCACGCCGTCTGCGGCAAGGACGTCGCCTTCGACGACCTCGCCCTCGTCGTCATCGACGAGGAGCAGCGCTTCGGCTCGCGCCACAAGGATGCCGTCCGCAGGCTCGCGCCCGACCTCCACGTGCTGTCGATGACGGCGACGCCGATCCCGCGCACCCTCCAGGCCGCTTTCGTCGGGCTGCACGACATCTCGGTGATCGAGACGCCGCCGGTGCGCCGTCGCCCCATCCGCACCCGGGTCGTGCCCTTCGACGGCGAGGCGATCGGCGAGGCGCTTCTCGCGGAGCGCGCACGGGGCGGCCAGAGCTACGTCGTCTGCCCCCGGATCGAGGACATCGAGCCGATGGCCGAGCGTCTGCGCGCGCTCGTGCCCGATCTTGCGATCGCTTCGCTGCATGGGGAGATGGCGCCGGCGGACGTCGAGCAGACGATGATCGACTTCGCCGCCGGGGACGGCGACGTCCTGCTCGCCACCAACATCATCGAAAGCGGCCTCGACGTGACGGCCGCGAACACGATGGTCGTCTACCGCCCGGACCGGTTCGGACTCGCCCAGCTGCACCAGTTGCGCGGGCGGGTCGGGCGCGGTTCGCGCCGCGGCACCGTTCTGCTGGCGATCGAGCCCGGCGCCGAACTCACGGAAGCCGCGGAGCAGCGGCTGGCGACGCTCGAACGTCTGACGGCGCTCGGATCGGGCTTCGACATCAGCGCCCGCGACCTCGACCTGCGCGGTGCCGGCGAACTCCTCGGCGAGGAGCAGGCCGGCCATCTCCAGCTGATCGGCGTCTCGCTCTACCGGCGCACGCTGGAGCGCGCCCTGAAGACCGCGCGCGGAGAGGAGGCCGGCGACGACTGGCGCTGCGAGCTGAACATCGGCATCGCCGGCACCATTCCCGCCGACCACGTTCCCGAGCCCGAACTGCGGCTCGAGCTCGCGGTCGCCCTCGACCGCGCCGAGGACGAGACGGCATTGACGCGCCTGCGTACGGAGATCACGGATCGCTTCGGGCCGATCCCGCCGGCGCTCGACGCGAGCTTCCGGCTCGCGGCGCTGCGGCTGCGCGCCACGACGCTCGGCGTGCGAAGGCTCGATGCGGGCCCGAAGGCCGTGGCCGCCAGCTTCTCGCTCGACGACGCCAAGGTTCTGAAGAGGCGCATCCGCCCGAAGAAGGACGGCACGCTCCGCTGGTCGGAGCTGCGTCTGATCAGCGACCGGGCGAGCGACGGCGAGGAGGAACGCTGGGCGACGGTCGAGGAACTGCTCGACCGGATCGCCTGACGGCGCTCGCAGCCTCAACCGGCCAGGGGTGGACGCCTCCTGCGGGGCGCGGCCCTGCGCGCCTCGGCGTTGCGTGCGGCCGTGACGGCGATCCCCGCCCACCGTGCCATCTCGTCCGCATCCTCCAGCGCTTCGTCGGGAATGCGGTAGTAGGGCATAGCGACCGGGTCGCGGCCGGGACGCGTATAGCGCCAGCGCCGACACCCGGCGTCCTCGTAGGCCGGCTCCGTCTCCGGATCGCATTTGAGATAGAGTTCGCCGTCGAGGACGATGGCGACGATCACACGATCGCTGTAGATTCCCTGCCCGCCGAACATGCGGCGGATCGAGATGGCGGGAAGCGAGGCGAAGAGATCGCGAAGATGCTCCTCGTCCATCGGAAGACTCAGGCGCCGGCGGCTTCCAGCTGGCTGCGCTCGGCGGGCTTCAGCTCGACCGATTCGCCGCAGCCGCAGGCCGAGGTCTGGTTCGGGTTGCGGAAGGTGAAGCCCGAGCGCAGCACCGTCTCCTCGTAGCCCATCTCGGTGCCGAGCAGGAATAGGACGGCTTCGGGCGCGACGAAGACGCGGGCGCCGTCCTTCTCGACGACGTCCTCGCCGGGCCTGGCCTCGGTGGCGAGCCCGATCGTGTACTCCATGCCCGCGCAGCCGCCCTTCTTGACGCCGACGCGGATGCCGAGCGCGCCTTCCCCCTTCGAGGCCATGATCGAGCGCACCCGCGTCGCGGCGTCGTCGGTGAGTGTCAGGACGGAGAAGCGGCCCATGGCGCGGGCTCCCTTGTCGAAGAATGCATGCTCAAGATGGCCCCGGCGGACAAACCGCACAAGGCAGGCGTCAGTACCAGCCGACCGCGACCTGCGCCTCTTCGCTCATGCGCTCGGGCGTCCACGGGGGATCGAAGACGAGCTCGACCTTCACGACCTGAACGCCCTCGACGGAGGAGACGGCATTCTCCACCCAGATCGGCATCTCGCCGGCGACCGGGCAGCCGGGCGCGGTGAGCGTCATCTGGACGTCGACGTTGCGGTCGTCGTCGATGTCGATCTTGTAGATGAGCCCCAGCTCGTAGATGTCGGCCGGGATTTCCGGGTCGTATACGGTCTTCAGCGCCGAGACGATGTCGTCGGTCAGGCGCGTCAGCTCCTCGGCCGGGATCGCGGAGGCGGCCGTCTCGCCGCCCGCGAAGGCGACGTTGGCCTCGGATGTCGCGGTCGGAGCGACGGGCTCGGCCTTGACGGCGTTGTCGGAATGATCGGTCATCGTCTGGTCCTCAGGCGAAGAATCGCCGCGCCTTTTCCAGCGCGTCCGCGAGGCGGTCGATTTCGGCCTTGGTGTTGTATAACCCGAATGACGCCCGGCATGTAGACGTCGCGCCGAAGCGCTTCAACAGGGGCTGCGCGCAATGGGTGCCGGCGCGCACCGCGACGCCCTCGCGGTCGATCACCATCGAGACGTCGTGGGCGTGGATGCCTTCGAGATCGAAGGAGACGATGGCGCCCTTGCCCGGCGCCTCGCCGTAGATGCGAAGGGCGTTGATCGCCTTCAGGCGCTCGTGGGCGTAGTCGCGCAAGCTCTCCTCGTGAGCGAGGATCGCCTCGCGGCCGAGCCCGCGCATGTAGTCGAGCGCGGCGGCCAGCCCGATCGCCTGGACGATCGGCGGCGTGCCGGCCTCGAAGCGGTGCGGCGGCGCGTTGTAGCTGACGCCCTCCTCCGACACCTCGACGATCATCTCGCCGCCGCCCTTGAAGGGCCGCATGCGCTCCAGCATCTCACGCCGGCCGTAGAGGACCCCGATGCCGGTCGGGCCGTAGAGCTTGTGGCCGGTCATGGCGTAGAAGTCGCAGCCAAGGTCCTGGACGTCGACCGGCAGATGGACGGCACCCTGGCTGCCGTCGACCAGCGTCGCGATGCCGTGGCTGCGGGCGAGCGCGGCGATCTCCTTCACCGGCGTGACGGTGCCGGTGACGTTCGACATGTGGGTGAAGGCGATCAGCTTGGTGCGCGGCGTGATCGCGCGTTCGAAGGCCTCCAGCGAGATCGAGCCGTCGTCCTCGACCGGCACGAAGACGAGCTTGGCCCCCTGCCGCTCGCGCAGGAAGTGCCAGGGCACGATGTTGGAATGGTGCTCCATCTGGGTCAGGACGATCTCGTCGCCCTCCCCGATCTCCGGCATGGCGTAGCCGTAGGCGACGAGGTTGATCGCGTCCGTCGCCCCGCTCGTGAACACGATCTCCTCGTGCGACGCGGCGTTCAGGAAGACGCGCACCGTCTCGCGCGCCGCCTCGAAGGCGTCGGTCTGCGCGTTCGACAGGAAGTGCAGCCCTCGGTGAACGTTGGCGTAGGTATGCGTATAGGCGTACTGGATCGCGTCCAGCACCTGCCGCGGCTTCTGCGCCGAGGCGCCGTTGTCGAGATAGACGAGCGGCTTGCCGTAGACCTCGCGCGACAGGATCGGGAAGTCGGCGCGGATCGCCTCGACGTCGTAGGCCGGGCTCAGGGTGGCGGTCTCAACCGTCATGGGACAGGTACTCCATCAAAGGCCCGCCGGTCTGGGGGCGGCCCGGCCCGATCGCCGAACGCGATCCGGCCGGGCCCGGCCTTACCTCGGGACCGCCAGCCACTCGTCGATGCGCGCTTCCAGGGCCTCGACCGCCGCCTCGTGCTCCAGCTCCTCGACGACCTCGTCGACGAAGGCCTTCACCAGAAGCGCCCGGGCCTCGTGCTCGGGGATGCCGCGGCTCATCAGGTAGAAGAGGTGGTCGGCGTTGATCTCCCCGGCGGTCGCGCCGTGGCCGCAGACGACGTCGTCGGCGAAGATCTCCAGCTCCGGCTTGGCCGAGAAGTCGCCCTCGTCCGACAGGAGCAGCGAGTTGCAGGCGAGCTTGGCGTCGGTCTTCTGCGCGCCCTTGGCGACGCGGATCATGCCCTGGAACACGCCGTGCCCGCCGGTGACGACGTTGCGGAACACCTCCGAGGCGGTGGTGTGCGGCACCATGTGGTTCAGCGAGGTCGTGACGTCGACGTGCTGGCCGGCCTTCAGCAGGTTCACGCCGCGGATCATCACGTGGGCGCCCTCGCCCATGGTTCTCGCATGGACCTCCTGCCGCACGACGGCGCCGCCGGCGTTGAGGACGAAGACCTTGAGGACCGAGTCGGCGCCGAGCGTGACGTTGAGTTGGCCGAGATGGCTCTCGCCCTCGCCCTTCTCCTGATCGACGATCCAGAGGATCTCGGCCCCGTCGCCGAGGGTCAGCGCGTTGACGGCGGTGGACAGCGCGCTCTGCGACCCGGGCGAGAGCCGCTCGACGATCACCGCGTTGGCGCCCGCGCCGAGCGAGACGGAGGAGAAGCCGTGGCTGCCGTCCGCGCGTGGTGCCGCACGCAGCTCGATCGCCCGCTCGACGGTCGCACCGGCGGCGACCGTGACGGACGTGCCGGTCGCGCCGAGCGCCGTGTTCAGGACGCGCACCGTGTCGAAGGCGCGGTCGAGATGGTTGACCTGCTCGGCCCAGCCGAGCTGCTCGGACGCGCGCTCGACATGGACGCCCGGCAGCGGATCGTTCGAACCGGCCTCGCCGCCGAGCTCGATCACCGCGCTGTTGGGGATCAGCGGCGCCAGCAACTCGGCCCCCGCCGAAGCGCCGGCCTCCAGCGGACGACGGCCGAGAAGGGCGCGAAGGTCGGTGTAGTGCCAGGCCTCGACGCGCCGGCTCGGCAGCCCGTGCGCGCGCAGGGCCTCCAGCGCCGACTGCCGGTTGGAATCAGCGACGGCGCCCGAGCCTTCGGCGCGCTCGATCAGCGCGGCTTCGGCAGGCGTTCGATTGGTCTTCAGAACGGCGGACATGGATCAGGCCGCCTCGCCGATGACCTGGGAGTAGCCCTCGTTCTCCAGCTGGAGCGCGAGGTCCTTGGTGCCCGACTTGATGATGCGGCCCTTGTAGAGGACGTGCACCGTGTCCGGCACGATGTAGTCGAGCAGGCGCTGATAGTGCGTGATGACGAGGAAGGAGCGCTCGGGGCCGCGCAGCGCGTTCACGCCGTCCGCGACGATCTTCAACGCGTCGATGTCGAGGCCGGAATCGGTCTCGTCCATGACGCAGAGCTTGGGCTCCAGCAGCGCCATCTGCAGGATCTCGGCGCGCTTCTTCTCGCCGCCCGAGAAGCCGACGTTCAACGGGCGCTTGAGCATGTCCGCCTCGATTTTAAGGTCGGCGGCGGACGCCTTCACGCGGCGCATGAAGTCCGGCGTCGTCAGCTCGGCGTCCCCGCGCGCCTTGCGCTGCGCGTTGAGCGCGGTCTTCAGGAACGTCATGGTCGCGACGCCCGGGATCTCCAGCGGGTACTGGAAGGCGAGGAAGACGCCCGCGGCAGCCCGCTCGGCCGCGTCCATCTCCAGGATCGACTCGCCGTTGTAGAGGATGTCCCCTTCGGTGACCTCGTAGTCCTCGCGGCCCGCGACGATGTAGGACAGCGTCGACTTGCCGGAGCCGTTCGGGCCCATGATCGCGGCGACCTCGCCGTCCTGGACCGTCAGGTCCAGCCCGCGCAGGATCTCGGTGTCGGTGTCCGCGACGCGGGCGTGAAGGTTACGAATTTCGAGCATCGTGCGGTCTTCTTGGTTCGTGTCACGGATCGGCGCCCACGAAGGCCGCCACTTCTATCTCTCTCCGGCCGTCATCCTCGGGCTTGTCCCGAGGATCTACCGCCTGTCAATTATAGTCATGCCACATCGACGTTCCCGGATGCGGCTTGTATTCGTTGTCGATCTCTTCGATGCGTTCGAAGAGATCAAGCCACGTCGGATTCAGCCCCTCGATCAAGTTCGTCTTCCATTCGCGCCGGTAGCGTTTGAGTGACTTTTCCCGCTGGATCGCCAGAACGATGTTCGGGTGGCGTTCGAACCATACGAGGTTCGTGGCTCGATACCGTGATGTAAAGCCTTCGACGCTTCCGCTTCTGTGTTCGAGGGTTCGCCGACGAATGTCGTTCGTTACCCCCGTGTAGATGACGCCCCGCGGCTGATCCGACATCATGTAGACGAAGCCGGTCACCGCGTGCCCACCGGCTTAGATCCTCGGGACGAGCCCGAGGATGACGGCGGTGGGAGTGGCCGTCGCAGCGAAGGCCATCACCCCACGCTTCCCTCTAGCGAAATCCCGATCAGCTTCTGCGCCTCCACCGCGAACTCCATCGGCAGCTGCTGGATGACGTCCTTGACGAAGCCGTTGACGATCAGCGCCACGGCCTCCTCCTCGGGGATGCCGCGCTGCATGCAGTAGAACAGCTGGTCCTCGGAGATCTTCGACGTCGTCGCCTCGTGCTCGAACTGCGCGGTCGAGTTCTTCGATTCGATGTAGGGCACGGTGTGCGCGCCGCACTCCTCGCCGATGAGCAGCGAGTCGCACTGCGTGAAATTGCGCGCGTTCGCCGCCTTGCGGTGGGCCGAGACCTGTCCGCGATAGGTGTTGTTGGAGTTGCCGGCGGAGATGCCCTTCGAGATGATGCGGCTCGACGTGTTCTTGCCGAGATGGATCATCTTGGTGCCCGAATCGATCTGCTGGCGACCGTTGGAGACCGCGATCGAGTAGAACTCGCCGCGGGAGTTGTCGCCGCGCAGGATGCAGGACGGGTACTTCCAGGTGATGGCCGAGCCGGTCTCGACCTGCGTCCAGGAGATGCGCGAGCTCGCGCCCCGGCAGTCGCCGCGCTTGGTGACGAAGTTGTAGATGCCGCCCTTGCCCTCCTTGTCGCCCGGATACCAGTTCTGGACGGTGGAGTATTTGATCTCGGCGTCGTCGAGCGCGACGAGCTCGACGACCGCCGCGTGCAGTTGGTTCTCGTCGCGCTGCGGCGCGGTGCAGCCTTCCAGATAGGAGACGTAGGAGCCCTTGTCGGCGATGATCAGCGTGCGCTCGAACTGGCCGGTGTTGCGCTCGTTGATGCGGAAATAGGTCGACAGCTCCATCGGGCAGCGCACGCCCGGCGGCACGTAGACGAAGGAGCCGTCGGTGAAGACCGCCGAGTTCAGCGTCGCGAAGAAGTTGTCGGAGACCGGCACGACGGAGCCGAGATACTTCTTCACGAGTTCGGGATGCTCGCGGATCGCCTCGGAGATCGGCATGAAGATCACGCCGGCCTTCTGCAGCTCCTTCTTGAAGGTGGTCGCGACCGACACCGAGTCGAACACCGCGTCCACCGCGACCTTGCGGCCGTAGCCGTTCTCGGTCGGCTCGCCGTCCTCGTCGAGCGTCGAGGGCTCGTCGGCGCGGCGCACGCCGGCGAGGATCTCCTGCTCCTTCAACGGGATGCCGAGCTTCTCGTAGGTGCGCAGGATTTCCGGATCGACCTCGTCGAGCGAAGCCGGGCCGTCGGCCCAGTTCTTCGGCGCGGCATAGTAGTGGATGTCCTGGTAGTCGATCGGCGGGTAGTCAAGGCGCGCCCAGTCCGGGCTCTCCATCGTCTTCCAGCGCTCGAGCGCCTGCAGGCGCCATTCGAGCATCCACTCCGGCTCGTTCTTCTTGGCCGAGATCAGGCGGACGGTCGCCTCGTCCAGCCCCTTCGGCGCGACGTCCATCTCGATCGCCGTCTCGAAACCGTATTTGTACTGGTCGACGTCGATGCGCGCGACCTGATCGATGGTTTCCTGGACTGCCGGCATGTTCGAACTTCTCCATCCTCGCCGGATTCAAGGTCCGGTGGTCGGACGGGCGCGCGAGGCGCCCGCTGATGTCTCGCTCAGATAGTCATTCCGGCCGCAAACTTGAAGCCGGTATTCTGGAATGATTGCAAACTTCGACGTCAGGCGACGCGGCGTTCGGGCGTCCCGCCGGCGGCGCGCTCGACGATCTCGCACAGGGCGTCCGCGATCGCGTCCACCTCGTCCTCGGCCGTCTCGTAGCCGAAACTGACACGGATTGCACCGCCTTCGAGATCGACAGGCAGGCCGGCGCGGTGATGCGCCGCAAGGACGGGGCTCGCCGCCACCTTGCCGGAAGCGCAGGCCGAGCCGCCGGACACGGCGAAGCCTTTTAGGTCCAGCGCGATCTGCGCCGTCTCGGTGCGAAGGCCGGGCGCGGCGAAGAAGACCGTGTTGGGCAGGCGCTCTGCGCTTAAGCCCACGACGATCGCGCCGGAGCGGCTCAGCCGGGCCTCCAGCCGCGCCCGCATCGAGCGGAGCCGCAGGGCATCGGCCTCGCTGCGCGTGGCCGCAACCAGAGCCGCCGCGCCGAAGCTCGCGATGGCCGGCACCGCCTCGGTGCCCGCGCGATGACGCCGCTCCTGCCCGCCGCCGACGATCAGGGGCGCGGGGCAGGTGAAGGGATCGGCGAGGACGAGCGCGCCGACGCCGATCGCGGCGCCGATCTTGTGGCCCGACAGGAGAAGCGCGTCGGCGCCAAGTGCCGCGATGTCGAGCGGCATGCGTCCGGCCGCCTGGACCGCATCCACGAGGAAGAGGACGTCGCGCCCCGCCAGCGCCTCGCGGATCGGCGCGATCGGCTGGATCACGCCGCTCTCGTTGTTGGCGAGGGTGATGGCAAGGAGCGGCGTGTCCTCGGTCGGCTCGTGGAGCCAGGCGCGCAGCGCGTCGACGACGAGGTGGCCGTCGCGGTCCACGGAAAGCTTCGTCACGCGGTCGGCACCGAGGCGCCCGCCCTCGCGAAAGCAGGGATGGTCGGTTTCGACGACCGCCATGCGCGAGACGCGCAGCGTCTCCTCCCCGCGCTGCCAGAGCGGCGAAAGCGCCGCATTCGCCGCCTCGCTGGCGCCGCTGGTGAAGATCACGCCTTCGGGCGAAGCGCCGGCGAGCGCGGCGACGGAGCGGCGCGCGTCCTCCACGATCGCGCGCGCCCGGCGCCCCTCGCGATGAACGGAGGACGGGTTTCCCGCCTCGGCCAGCGCCTGCAGCATGGCCTCCCGTGCCTGTGGCAGAAGCGGCGCGGAGGCGTTGTGGTCGAAGTAGTGACGACGCGTCGCGTCCATCGTCCGGTCCCGTCGCTCGAAGGGGAGGCTCGCGGCCTCGCGCCGCAAATTCCTTGAATTTCGCGTGCTCGCCGGACTATAGAGCGCGGCAGCCCAAGGTGACAGTTTCGAACTGTCCCAACGAAAATTCGAGCGTACGGACCTGCCCAATTCGCGTCAAGGCAGGCCCCTCGCCTCCCGCGTCAGGCCGCCCCGGCCCCGTGCGCGTCCCGATCCGTAGGATACGAGAATGCCCGAAGTCATCTTCAACGGCCCGGCCGGTCGCCTCGAAGGCCGTTACCAGGCCGCCAAGGAGAAGAACGCCCCGATCGCCATCGTGCTGCACCCGCACCCGCGCTTCGGCGGCACGATGAACAACCAGATCGTCTACCAGCTTTTCTACATGTTCCAGGAGCGCGGCTTCACGACGCTGCGCTTTAACTTCCGCGGCATCGGCCGCTCCCAGGGGGAGTTCGACCACGGTGCGGGCGAGCTGTCCGACGCGGCCTCCGCGCTCGACTGGGTGCAGAGCCTGCATCCCGATTCCAAGCACTGCTGGGTCGCGGGCTATTCCTTCGGCGCCTGGATCGGCATGCAGCTTCTGATGCGCCGGCCGGAGATCGAGGGCTTCATGTCGATCTCGCCGCAGCCGAACTCCTACGACTTCTCGTTCCTGGCGCCGTGCCCGTCCTCGGGCCTCATCATCCACGGCGACAAGGACCGCGTGGCGCCGCCGAAGGACGTTCAGACTCTGGTCGACAAGCTGAAGACCCAGAAGGGCATCCTCATCACCCAGAAGACGATCGAGGGTGCCAACCACTTCTACACCGAGCACACGCCCGAGCTGATGGCCGAGTGCGCCGACTATCTCGACCGGCGCCTGGCCGGCGAACTGACCGACGAGCGCCCCAAGCGCCTGAAGTGACGAGCGCGGCCGTTTGGCTGCCGATGCCCCGAGAAGACCGATGAGCCGTTTCAAGTCCGACTTCCTGCGCGTCCTCGACGAGCGAGGCTTCATCCATCAGATCTCCGACCCCGAAGGGCTGGACGCGCTGGCGTTGAAAGGCCCGATCACGGGCTATGTCGGCTACGACGCGACCGCGACGTCGATCCACATCGGCAATCTCATCACCGTCACCATGCTCTACTGGCTGCAGGAGACGGGCCACAAGGCGATCAGCCTCATGGGCGGCGGCACGTCGATGGTGGGCGACCCGTCCTTCCGCGACGACCAGCGCCAGCTCCTGACAACCGACCAGATCCAGACCAACATCGACGGCATCCAGCGCGTCTTCGGCAACATCCTGAACTATGGCGGCTCCAACCCCGCCATCATGGTGAACAACGCCGACTGGCTCTTGAAGTTGAACTACCTGGAATTCCTGCGCGACGTCGGCCGGCACTTTTCGGTCAACCGGATGCTGTCTTTCGATTCGGTGAAGCTGCGGCTCGACCGGGAGCAGTCGCTCTCGTTCCTCGAGTTCAACTACATGATCATGCAGGGCTACGACTTCACCGAGCTGAACCGGCGCTACGGCACGGTGCTGCAGATGGGCGGCTCCGACCAGTGGGGCAACATCATCAACGGCGTCGACCTGTCGCACCGCATGGGCGGGCCGCAGCTCTACGCGCTGACGACGCCGCTCCTCACCAAATCCTCCGGCGAGAAGATGGGCAAGTCGGCCTCCGGCGCGGTCTGGCTGAACGGCGACCTCTTCTCCCCGTACGACTTCTGGCAGTACTGGCGGAACACCGAGGACGCCGACGTCGGGCGCTTCCTTAAGATCTTCACCCGCCTGCCGCTGGACGAGATCGCGCGCCTGGCGGCCCTCGGCGGCTCGGAGATCAACGAGGCCAAGAAGGTGCTGGCGACGGAAGCCACCGCGCTCGTCCACGGTCGCGAGGCCGCGGCGAAGGCGGCCGAGACGGCGCGGCTCGCCTTCGAGGAGGGCGCGCTCGCGTCCGACCTGCCGACGATCGAGGTGCCGTCGTCGGAGCTTTCCGCCGGCATCGGCGTGCTCGCGCTCCTCGTTCGCGCGGGCCTCGCCTCCTCCAACGGCGAGGCGCGCCGTCACGTGCAGGGCGGGGGCGTTCGCCTGAACGACGCGTCCGTCTCCGACGAGCGGCAGAGCGTCGGCAGCGCCGATCTGGCGGAAGGCGTCGTCAAGCTCTCTGTCGGGCGCAAGAAGCACGTTCTCGTGCGGCCGGTCTGACCGCCCGCGCAAGCGCATCGATCGAAGGGCGTCCCACGGGGCGCCCTTTTCGTTTCAGTACTCGAAAATCTGGCGGAAGACGCCCGGCGCGATGATGGAAATCGGGTTCACGGTCAGCGTGGGCGAGGCGAAGGCGCCCGACAGCTGGTAGGTGATGCCGAGGAGCCCGCCCTCGTTGCCGTTGCCGAGAAGGCGGCCGACGAGCGGGATCGAGCCGAACAGCCGGTTGACGCTGTAGGCCGGCATGAAGGAGCCGACGATGTCGATCCGGCTCTCGCGGTCGTAGAGGATGCCCGCGAAGCTCGATCCGAAGACCGGCCCGCGGATGATGCCGTTCGAGACGCTGAGCCGGCCGTCGCCGTAGTGGAGGACGGCCGATGCCTGATCGAAATAGGCGCGGCTGGTGCGCAGGTCCTGGCCCAATGCCTGGGACAGCGTGCCCTGCCCCGGCACCGGCTCGGAGCCGACGAAGCGCTCCAGCCGCGGCTCGTCGACGAGGGTGAAGTCCGTCAGCGACATCACGCCTTGATAGGCGCCGTCCGGCGTCCCCTGCAGATCGAGCACCGCCGCGCCGCGCTCCATGTTGCCGTAGAGTCCGGCGAAGCCGACGAAGGCGCCGAGGTCCTGCATCGAGACCCGGAGCGCCGGGCCGCCTGCGCGCGGCGAGAGGTCGACCTGCAGGCCGCCCTCGCCCGTGCGCCCGGCGATCGAGAGCGCCGCGACCCGCCCGTCGACGCTGGCGTAGTTCAGCTCGATCCCGCTCAGGATCCGTTCGTCGAAGCCGCGCACCTGGTCGACGCTCGCCGCGATGTCGAAGGTGAGGCCCGAGGAATTTCCGACTCGCGGCCGGCCGGCGCTCGCCTTCAGCTCCTGCAGGAGCGGACGTGCGTCGAAGCGGCTGCCCTCGATATCCATCGAGAAGCCGTTCGGGCTCCGGTCCATGGCGAGCGCGATCTGATCGCCGGGATTGAGCGACACGTCGCGCAGCCGCGCCGAGCGAAGGCCCTGCTCGTCGATCGTCGCGGATCCGGCGGCCGAGAAGCCGGCACCCGCCATGCGGATGTCGTTGAGATCCATCCCTCCCTCGCGGTTGACGATCAACAGGTCGACCGTCGCGGGAACGCCGCCGCCCTTGCGCCAGGCGATCGACGGCACCGTCAGCGCCGTGCGGGTGAGGTCGAGATGCGCACGAAGGCCGGCCGCGTCCTGCGTCAACTTGGCTGCGATCGGCCCCTCGATGGCGCCGCGCATCGCCGGAACGAGCTCCATCGCCTTGCGCGCCGACACGTCGAGGTCGATCGTCACAAGCTTTTCGACCGACGAACTCGCGCCGACGGGCATGGCGAGCGCGATGTCGGCCGGCATGTCGTCCATGAGGCCCGCGAGTTCCCCACGCGCCGCCTCGGGCCGCACGTCCAGCGTTCCGCTCAGATTGGCGAAGCGCCTTCCCTCGAAGGGCACGAGAAGCGTCGCGTCCATCAGTTCGGCCGTCACCGACCAGTCCTTCAGGATGTCCGCCGGCTCGATCTCGTCGCCGATGCGAAGCTTCGCGCGCGCCCGCGCGCTGGCGGTTCCGGCCGCGTCCGCCGGCTCGAAGTCGAGCGTGCGCAGCGCCCGGATCGGCGCGGCGTCCGCGATGGCGAGAAGCTGCCCGGCATCGCCGGCCGCCTCGACCTCAAAGTCGAACAGCGTGTCGCGCGGGTTGCCCTCGTCGGGCTTGGTCAGCACGAGGCGCGAGGCGCCGATCGCGACCGCCGGGTGCCCTTCCACCATCGCGTCCTGGAGCGCGATCCGAGTGCGACTCCCGCGCACCGCGATGTCGCCATTGGCCTCGAACAGGCGCGGCAGGCCGCCGAAGGTCGAGAGATCCGCGCCCGCGACGTCGACGTCGACCCGCAACTCGTTGGAGCGCAGCCGGCCCTGGCGGCCGAAGGCGCCCTCGAAGCGGTCCCTTCGCACGTCGAGCGAGATGGTCGCCAGGGGCGCGCGTCCCTCGTCGCCGAGATGGGCGACGATCCAGCGGCGCGCGCCGCCCGCCAGGTTGAACGGCCAGTAGGCCTTCAGCGTGGCCGCGCCGATGTTCGAGGCGGAAAGGTCCAGCCGGCTGACCGCGTCGGGGCCGGACAGGTCGAGCCCGCCCGTTCCTTCCAGCGTCTCGTCGCCGGAGGCGAAGGCGAGCCGCGTCAGCTCGGCCTTCGCGGCCGGGAGGTCGAGCACGCCTTCGGCCAGGAGCGACCCCTCTCGCGGCGCCTGCGTACCCTCGGGAAGCCCGACGCGCGAGCGGATTGCCGGCGCCTGCAGGCGGAAGCGCGTCTGGGCCGCCCCGTCCCGCACGGGCTCGAACTCACCCGCGAGCTCGAAGGCGACGTCGGAGAAGCGGACCGGGCTTTCCACGATCTCGATCCGCTCCTCGCCGCCGCGATGGCGCAGGCGCAGCTCGGCCTCCTCGATCCGCGTCCGGTTGCGACCGAGCTGCACCGCGCCCGGCCCGGAGGTGACGATGAGGTCGGAGACGAGAGCCGCGTCCGGCGCCTCCCGCCGCGCCTTCAAGGTGACCGAGAGGTCGGCGTCGGTGGCGAAGCGCCGCTCGTCGCGCAGATCCCTCGGCGGTCCCGGCGGCGCGACGAGGCGCATCTCGGCCGGGCTGGAGCGCACCGAGAGGTCCTGCAGGCGCCCGTCCCGGAAGGCCGCCTCGCCGGTCAGCGACACCGGCATCGGACCGAGCGACAGCGCAGCCGCCAGATCGAGACGGCCGGCGCCGTCGCGTCGCAATTCGGCGAAGTGGAGCTGCAGCCGCTCGACCCCTCCGGGCAGCTTCGGCAGGCCTTCGACGGCGATGTCGTTGAAGGCGACGGTCTCGAAGCGGAAGGCGTTCAGCGCGCCCAACTGGCGCTCCAGGGCCACGAAGGCCCGGTCGGCGATCGCCGAGACGCTGGGAACCTCGTTCGGGCCGGCGCGAAGGCCGAGCGTCTCCATGTCGATGCGCGCGCCCTCGATCTCCAGACGCCCGAACTCCAGGCCGCCGCCGACGAGAGGCAGGAGACGGACGGCGAAGGCGACGCGGTCGACCGCGGTCGCAGCCCCGGTCTCGCCGACCCGCGACAATGTCACCCCCTCCCAGCCGATGGCGAGCGTGCCGTCGGGGCGCATCTCGAACGTCTGCTCGCCGAGGTCGCTGGCATAGGCGGGGCCGAGAAGCCGGCCGATGGTCGCCTGCGTGCGCGTGCGCGCGAAATCCCGCCCGGTCTCGGTCCCGAACAGGAACGCGACGGCGCCCGCGCCGAACAGGACGAGAACGATGGGGACGCAGAGCGCGACGATCAGGAGACGGCGCAGCACCTTCATCCGCGGCAGCGGCTCGCCCTGGCGGATGCCGCCAGCCGGGATTCGACCGAGTGCCCGCGGGGGTTCGGGGGCGAGGCGCCGTCGTCCATGCTCTCGATCCTCTCCGCCGCGTCGCGTTCCCGGTTCGGCGGCCTCCCGCGCGCGAAAAGCCGACACCTGCCAGAATCGTGGAATTCGGTTTACGAACTCTTTCACCCCCATGTAGCCGAAAGGAAGGCGCTCGAATGGAACAGCTGCGTGAAGGCATGCCCTGCCCTGCGTTCGAACTGCCCGAGGCGAGCGGGGCGACGGTGTCGCTCGACGACCTCCGCGGCCGGCCCTTCGTCCTCTACTTCTACCCCAAGGACGACACGTCCGGCTGCACGGTCGAGGCCAAGGACTTCTCCGGATCGGAAGCCGAGTTCGCCGCGATCGGCGTTCCCGTGCTCGGCGTCTCCCCGGACGGCGTCAAGAGCCATGCCAAGTTCGCCGCAAAGCACGATCTGACCATCCGACTGCTGGCCGACGAGGAGAAGGCGCTCATCGGCGCGCTCGGACTGTGGGTCGAGAAATCGATGTACGGCCGCACCTACATGGGCGTCGAGCGCACCACCATCCTCTTCGACGCCGATGCGCGCGCCCGTCGGATCTGGCCGAAGGTGAAGGTCGCGGGGCACGCGGACGAGGTGCTGGCGGCGGCGAAGGCCGTCGCTGCGGGCTGAAGCGGGCCCGTCGACCGGGTCCGCCGTGCGTCTCACCCTTCCTTAACCTTAATGGTTTCCAATCGAGACGAGGTACAGCTCACGATCGCTTGGACATGACCGCGCACACCCAAACGCCGATCTTCGCGCCGCCCGCCCCGCGCCCGACGCTGACGCTGACGCGCGGCGAACGGGTCTGGCGGGTGACGGTCCGGCCGGCGGCTGCGGTGGCGGCAGCGATCGCCCTGTCGGCGATCGTCGTGGCGGGACTGGGCTCGACCGCGCTCTTCGTCATGAGCGACGACGTCGCGTCCGCCTTCCGGGCCCGGGAGGCGCGCACCGTCTCGGACTACGAGAAGCGCATCGCCGACCTTCGCCGCGACCTCGACCGCTCGGTCAGCCGCGAGCATTCCGAGCGGCGCAGCGCGGAGGCGAACGTCTCGCGTCTGCTCGACCGCCAGCGCGTCATCGAGCAGCGCTTCGATCAGATGCAGCCGCTTGTCTCGCAGGCGCGATCCTCCGGCCTCATCCCGGCCGACATCCCGCTCCCCTCGGCCCGCCCCGATGCGGCCGACGCGCCGATGAACGCCTACGCGCCGCAGGACCGCGCCGATCCGGGATTCTTCCCCGGCTTCGACCTGCGCCCCGGTGCCGATCGTCCCCGCTGGCGGACGGAACCGGAGACCGGCGCTTCGCTGTCCGGGGAGCCCGCCAGCGTTTCGACCCTCGAGGGCGTCGCCGCCAAGGTCGGCGCGATCGAGGAGACCCAGGTCGAGCAGCTCGCGCTCCTCGCCGAGGCGGCCGAGACGCGGGCGGCGGAGATCGCCGGCGTCCTCGTCGATGTGGGCGTCAGGACCGAGGTGAGCGACGAGGCGATGGGCGGGCCCTTCGTGCCGGTGCCCTTCGTCGACCCCTTCACCAACGAGCTGACGCGGCTCGCCGACGCGCTCGCCCATCTGCGGGACGTGCAGCAGCAGTCCAGCGCGCTTCCCTTGCGCGCGCCCGTCGAGAACGCGTCCGCGAGCAGCAATTTCGGCGTCCGGCTCGATCCGTTCTTCCGGCGGCCCGCCATGCACGCGGGGATCGACTATCCCGCGCCGACGGGAACGCCGGTCGTCGCATCCGCGCCGGGCAAGGTGCTGCGCGCGGGACGACGCGGCGGCTACGGGCTGATGGTGGAGATCGACCACGGGTCCGGCCACGTGACGCGCTACGCGCATCTCTCGGCGATCGACGTGGCGGCAGGGCAGCGCGTCCTCGGCGGCGACGCGATCGGCCGGGTCGGCTCGACCGGGCGCTCGACCGGGCCGCATCTGCACTACGAGGTTCGGCGTTCCGGCAAGGCCATCGACCCGACCGGATATCTCCGGGCGGGCGAGGTGCTGGGCGCCCTTCGCTGATCGAAGGTCGCCCCAGACCGCGTCAGTCGACGTCCTCGACGACCTTGTCGGAGCCATGGACGCGGTGCGCGAGCGCCGCCTCGATGAACTCGTTCAGGTCGCCGTCGAGGACGTTCTGCGGCGTCGTGTGCTCGACGCCGGTCCGAAGGTCCTTCACCAGCTGATAGGGCTGCAGGACGTAGGAGCGGATCTGGTGGCCCCAGCCGATCTCGGTCTTGGAGGCCTCCTGCGCGTTGGCGATGGCCTCGCGCTTCTTCAGCTCTTCCTCGTACAGACGGGCGCGAAGCATGTTCCAGGCGGTCGCCCGGTTCTTATGCTGCGAGCGCTCCGATTGGCACTGCACGACGATGCCGGTCGCCAGATGCGTGATGCGCACCGCCGAATCGGTCGTGTTGACGTGCTGGCCGCCCGCGCCCGATGCCCGGTAGGTGTCGATGCGCACGTCGCCTTCCGTGACGTCGATCTCGATCGAATCATCGACGACCGGATAGACCCAGACGCTCGCGAAGGACGTGTGGCGCCGCGCGGCGTTGTCGTAGGGGCTGATGCGCACGAGCCGGTGCACGCCCGATTCGACCTTCATCCGGCCGTAGGCGTTGTGGCCCTTGAGGAGGATCGTCGCGGACTTGATGCCCGCCTCTTCGCCGGAGTTCTCCTCCAGCACCTCGATCTTCATCTTGTTGCGCTCGCCCCATCGCATGTACATGCGCATGAGCATCGAGGCCCAGTCCTGGCTTTCCGTGCCGCCGGCGCCGGAATGGACTTCAAGATAGGTGTCGTTGGAATCGGCCTCGCCCGAGAGCAGCGCCTCGATCTGACGCTGGGCGACCTCCTTCTGGAGCGCGCGCAGGGCGTTCTCCGCGTCGGTCACGACCGAAGCGTCATTCTCCTCTTCGCCCATGGCGATGAGTTCGACGTTGTCGGCCAGCCCCTGCTCCAGGCGACGGATGCCGCTCACCGCCTCGTCGAGGCGCTGGCGCTCCTTCATCACCTTCTGGGCCTCCTGCGGATCGTCCCAGATGGTCGGATCCTCGGCCTTGGCGTTCAGCTTTTCGAGGTCCTTGACGGCGCGGTCCCAGTCAAAGATGCCTCCTCAGCAGGCTTACGGCCTGCTTGGTCTCGTCGACGATCGTCTCGATCTCGGCACGCATGCCGCTACCCCGTTCATGTCTGGAAAGTGGTTCGGGAAGGTGGCGCGGACCATAGGGTCCGGCCCCTGCGCTGTAAAGGCGAGCGCGGACGGACGACGACCGGGCGGCGCCCGTCCGCGGCCGTCAGAACAAACCGCCGGCCCCCGACATGATGGCGCGCTCGACCTGCTGCGAGGGCGCGGGCGCGGCGGCGACCGTGTCGCCGATCACCTCGTAGACGTTGGAGGGTCCGGTGCCGGGCTTGAAGGCCTCGAGGATCGTGCCCTCGCCGCCCGCCGGTGCCTCCATGCCCGTACGACGGTCGACGAGGATCTGCGTCATGCCCTCGGGCATGCGGAAGTCGACCGGGTTGGTGCCCTCCAGAGCCGCGGACATGAACTCGGTGAAGATCGGCGCGGCGAGCCCGCCGCCGGTGGCGCGGGGCCCCAGCGGCGCCGGCTGGTCGTAGCCGATGAAGACGCCGGTCACGAGGTCCGGCGTGTAGCCGACGAACCAGACGTCGCGCGCCTCGTTGGTCGTGCCGGTCTTGCCGGCCACCGGCACGCCGAGTTCCGCGACGCTCGTCGCCGTGCCGCGCTGGACGACCCCCTCCATCATGGAGGTGATCTGATAGGCCGTCATCGGATCGAGCACCTGCTCGCGGTCGTCGACGAGCGTCGGCTCGGCCTGATGGCTCCAGCCCTGGACGTTGCAGCCGTCGCACTCGCGCTGGTCGTGTCGCAGCACCGTGCGGCCGTAGCGGTCCTGGATGCGGTCGATCAGCGAGGGCTGCATCGAGCGTCCGCCATTGGCGAGCACCGCATAGGCCGAGACGAGCTTGAGCACCGTCGTCTCGCCGGAACCGAGCGACATCGGCAGGAATCGGCCCATCCGGTCGTAGATGCCGAACCGCTCGGCATATTCGCCGACGAGATCGATGCCGATCTCCTGCGCCAGGCGCACGGTCATCAGATTGCGCGAGCGCTCGATGCCGGCGCGCAGGGTCGACGGGCCGGCGCCCGAGCCGTCGGAGCCGTAATTGGTGGGCGACCAGACGTTGCCCCGCCCGTCCGAGATCGAGATCGGGCCGTCCATGACGACGGAGGCCGGCGTGTAGCCGTTGTCGAGCGCGGCTGCGTAGACGAAGGGCTTGAAGGCCGAGCCCGGCTGGCGAAGCGCCTGGCTGGCGCGGTTGAATTCCGACTGCGCGTAGGAGAAGCCGCCGACCATGGCGCGCACGCGGCCCGTATGCGGGTCCATCGCGACGAGCGCGCCCTGCACGCGCGGCGGCTGGCGGAGCAGATAGCCGCTCTCGTCGGCCTTCGCCTCGACATAGACGACGTCGCCGGGCGACAGCACCTGATCGACGCGGGAGGCGTCGAGCCTCTGTCCCTCGCGCCGCACGCGGAGGGCCCAGCGCATGTCCTCGGTCGCGAGCGCGACTTCCTCGCGCTCCTCGCCGAGCGCACCGGAAATCTGGCGCCGCGGCTGGAGGCCGAGCGTCGCCGAGCCTGAACCCGCTTCCAGAACCACGGCCAGCCGCCACTCCGGAACGTCGGACAGCGCGGTCACGGCACCGACGGCCGCACCCCAGTCGGAGCCGATCTCGACCGTGTCGACCGGGCCGCGGTACCCTTCGCCCTCGTCGAAGGCGACGAGACCGCGATGCAGCGCCTCGCGCGCCTGCAGCTGCAGCTCCGGATCGAGCGTGGTGCGCACCGACAGCCCGCCCTCGTAGAGCGCCTTGCTGCCGTAGCGGGCGACGATCTCGCGGCGCACGTCCTCGGTGAAGTACTCGGCCGAAGCCAGATAGGTGCCGGTCGGGCGCGGATTGACGTCGAGCGGTCGCGCCGCGGCCTCGGCCGCCGCCTCGGAGGTGATCACCCCGTTCTCCTGCATCCGGGCGATGACCCAGTTGCGGCGGCCGATCGCCTCGTCGGGCGAACGGAACGGGTTGTAGTTCTCGGGCGCCTTCGGCAGCGCGGCGAGATAGGCGACCTCGTGGATCTCCAGCTCGCTCACGGCCTTATCGAAATAGGCGAGCGCGGCCGCGGCGACCCCGTAGGAGCCCATGCCGAGATAGATCTCGTTCAGGTACAGCTCGAGGATCTTGTCCTTGGAATAGGCGCGCTCCATGCGCAACGAGAGGATCGCCTCCTTCACCTTGCGATCCATCGTCTGTTCGCTGGTCAGAAGGAAGTTCTTGGCCACCTGCTGGGTGATGGTCGAGCCGCCCTGCATCGGCCCGCCCTGGAGGCGGACGAGGGCCGCGCGCGCGATCGCCTCGTAGTCGACGCCCGAATGCTCGTAAAAGTTCTTGTCCTCCGCGGAGAGGAACGCATCCTTCAGGATCTGCGGGATCGCCTGGATCGGCAGGAACAGCCGGCGCTCGCGCGCGTACTCGGCCATCAGGTCGCCGTCGGCGGCGTGGATCCGCGTCGTCACCGGCGGCTCGTAGTCGGCGAGCACCTGGTAGTCCGGCAGGTCTGCGCTCATCTCCGACACGTACCAGCCGACCCCCGCCGCCGCGATCAGCGCGAAGGCGGAACCGATACCGAAGAAATAGCCGAGCAGCTTGAGCATGCCGTCCCCATTCTGAGCGGCGGCGGCGTCCTGGAGGCGGTGCCGCCGCGTGTCGTCGGCGCGAAAGACGAGCGCACGGACCGACGGGTTGCAGGATAATTAAGGCGGGCCCATGTTTCGACGGGTGTTCGGGCGATAGTTGTGGCTTTCCAGCCACCGTCTCCGGCAATCGTCGGCCAGGACTTCGGCGCGCCTTCGGGAAGGCCGTTCAGCGGGCGTCCAGGAAGGCGCCGATCGCCGCCGCGACGACGGACGCCGTCTCCTTCTGCCATGTCGGGTCCGACATCAGCGTCTCGTCCTCGACGTTGGAGAGAAATCCCATCTCCAGGAGGACGGAGGGAACGTCCGGCGCGGTCAGGACGCGGAAGCCGGCCGAGCGCTTCGGATTGTTCATCAGCCGCACGCCCTCGCGCCGCAGTGTGAGCACGAGCTCGTCCGCGAACCGGCGCGACAGCGTTTCCGTCTCGCGCTTCACGAGGTCGACGAGAATGCCGTGGATCTCGGGGGTGTCCTGCGTCCATTCCGGTCCGACGAAGCGGTCGGCGGCGTTTTCGCCCTCGGCGATCTCGCCCGCGAGCGAATCGGAGGCGGTCGCAGACAGCGTGTAGACCGTCGCCCCGCGAAGGTCCCGGTGGCGGATCGAATCGGCGTGGACGGAGACGAAGAGGTCGGCCCCGGCCCGCCGGGCGATGGCCGAGCGCTCGGCCAGCGGCACGAGCGTGTCGTCCTCGCGGGTCAGGCTGACCTCCACCGGCCGTGGCCCGTCCTCGAGCGCGCTCTTGAGAACGCGGGCGAAGGCAAGGTTCAGCTCCTTCTCCAGCGTGCCGCCCTCGCCCACCGCGCCGTAGTCGGCGCCGCCATGGCCGGGGTCGATGACGATGACCGGGCGCCGCGCCTCGGCCGCCTCCGGCTCGGCGCCTTCGGGTGCGACGCCCCGTCCGGCCCGCTCGGCGACGGCGGCGGCGAAGGCCTCCTCGTCGGCCTCCTCGAACTCGATGCGCAGCACGGTGCGCCCGTCCTCGCTCGTCGAGGTGAAGCGCGGCACCGCCGGCTCGCTCAATTGGAAGAGCACACGGTAGAGCGCGGGCGAGACGAGGCCGTCGCGCATGCTCGCCACCGGGCCGGAGGCGCTCGCGTTCCCCGGGCGCGCGGCCGCCAGCGTGTCGGCGAGGTCGAGCGCGATCCGATACGGATTCTCGAGGAGGATCAGTTCGCTGGACGGTTCCCCGTCGATCTCGATCGTCACGGCCGAGCCCTCCAGCTCGAAACCGGTCACGACGGCGGTCTCCGCGCGCACGGCGACCACCGCGGCTAGGGCGGTGATGCAGAGCGCGAGCGCGAACAGACGGAAGGCGCGCGAAACGAGGCCGAACGGATGGGTCGTCATGCGGGACTCGGGCGATGAACGGCCGGAGGCGGGCCGGCGGTTGCGGACGGCGGACCGAACGGGCCCAGGCCGGCGGCTCGGCTTTACACTTGTTTCGAATCCTCACCCAGCATAAAAGCGGAAGTGAGACATAAAGGAGAGGCGCGGAGCCTCACGGAACCGTCGGGCGCTCCGATCCGCGGAGCGCCGAAGCGGCGCGGTTCCGGCGGCCTCTTCCCTGGCCGTCTCGAGCCAATTCCCCGCCGGACGATCGTTTCCGGACGGATCATCCGCATCTCGTCGGTCGGGTCTCTTCCCATCTTCGGACATGCGGCTTCATCGGTCGCCGCTCGGCGACCATCTGAGCAATTTCAGGTCGCGAACGCGTGTCGGCAATCCAAGAACGTCCCTCCCCGCCCACCGGACCTGCAGCGAGATCGCTGCAGGCCGGACCGGCGTCCGGTCGGGCACGCTCCGCACGCGCGACCCAGACGGACCCTCCCGCTCCTCCATCGCGATCGGCTCTGCCGTCCCGCGCCAGGGAGCCGGCGGTCCGGGAGCATCCTACACATGCCGAACAAAATGCTGATCGACGCGTCTCATCAGGAAGAGACGCGTGTCGTCGTCGTCAAGGGTAGCCGGATCGAGGAGTTCGACTTCGAATCCGAGCACAAGAAGCAGCTCAAGGGCAACATCTACCTGGCCAAGGTGACGCGGGTCGAACCCTCGCTCCAGGCCGCCTTCGTCGAATACGGCGGCAACCGTCACGGCTTCCTCGCCTTCGGCGAAATCCATCCCGACTACTACCAGATCCCGGTCGCCGACCGTCAGGCGCTGATCGAGGAGGAGCTCGCCCGCGTCGCCGAGGAGGACGAGGAGGACGACCGCAAGGCCGCCAAGCCGCGCCGCTCGCGCCGCAAGTCGTCCAGCGAGACGGTCGCGGCCGTCGCCGAGGAGGGCGAAAGCGTCTCCGAGCCGGTCGAGGCGGCCGGCGAGGAACCGTCAGCCGAGGACGACGCGTCCGAGACCGTCGGCGAAGGCGATTCGTCCAGCGACGTCGCCTCGACCGAGGACGGCGAAGCCGAGGCCCGCCCGGCCCGCACCCGGGCGCGCCGCCGCTCGCGCCGCGCCGAGGAGCCCGCGGAGGCCGAGGCCGTCGAAGCCGAGGAGGTCGAGGATCTCGGCTCCGAGGACGCGATGGAGGAGGTGCCGGTCCGCAACCGCGCCCCCCGCAAGCAGTACAAGATCCAGGAGGTCATCAAGCGCCGCCAGATCCTGCTCGTCCAGGTCGTCAAGGAAGAGCGCGGCAACAAGGGCGCGGCGCTCACCACCTATCTGTCGCTCGCCGGCCGCTACTCGGTGCTGATGCCGAACACGGCGCGCGGCGGCGGAATCTCGCGCAAGATCACGAACGCGGCCGACCGCAAGCGGCTGAAGGAGGTCGCCCGCGATCTCGAAGTGCCGCGCGGCATGGGCATCATCCTGCGCACGGCCGGCGCCAACCGCACGCGCGCCGAAGTGAAGCGCGACTACGAGTACCTGATGCGCCTGTGGGAGATGGTGCGCACGCTCACCCTCCAGTCGACCGCGCCCGCGCTCGTCTACGAGGAGGGATCGCTGATCAAGCGCTCGATCCGCGACCTCTACAACAAGGACATCGACCAGATCACCGTCGCCGGCGAAGCGGGATACCGCGAGGCGAAGGACTTCATGCGCATGCTCATGCCGAGCCAGGCGAAGGTGGTCCAGCCCTACCGAGACCCGACGCCGATCTTCGCGCGCAACGGCATCGAGGGCCAGCTCGACAAGATGCTGCAGCCGAACGTGACGCTGAAGTCCGGCGGCTACATCATCATCAACCAGACCGAGGCACTGGTCGCCATCGACGTGAACTCCGGACGCTCGACGCGCGAGCATTCGGTCGAAGACACGGCCTACCAGACGAACCTGGAGGCGGCCGAGGAGGTGGCGCGCCAGCTGCGCCTGCGCGACCTTGCCGGTCTCATCGTCATCGACTTCATCGACATGGAGGAGAAGCGGAACAACCGGAACGTCGAGAAGCGTCTGAAGGACTGCCTGAAGAACGACCGGGCCCGCATCCAGCTCGGCCGCATCTCGCATTTCGGCCTGATGGAGATGAGCCGCCAGCGCATCCGCGCCAGCGTCCTCGAATCCACCATGCAGCCCTGCCCGGTCTGCGCCGGAAACGGCTACATCCGCTCGGCCTCCTCGCTGGCGCTGCACGTCCTGCGCTCGATCGAGGAGCATCTGCAGAAGCACGGCACGCACGACCTCATCGTGCGCGTGCCGACGCAGACCGCCCTCTACGTCCTCAACGAGAAGCGCACGACGATCACCGATCTGGAGCGCCATTACGGCCTTCACATCATGATCGAGGCCGTCGACGGCCACGGCCACCAGCACGTCTCGATCGAGCACGGCGCGGAAGCGGCCCGCAAGCGCGAGATCGTCGATCCGGTCCAGCCGCTGGCGGCCGTCGACGCGCAGGACGCGGCCGTCGACGAGGCGCTCGCCGCGGAAGCCGCCGCCGAAGCGGCCGAGGGCGAAGGCGAACTGGTCGATCGCGCAGAGGCGCCGCAGGCCCGCGAGCCGCGCGAAGGGCGTGAGCCCCGCGAGGACGGCGAGGAGGATGGCCGTCGCAGGCGTCGCCGCCGCCGGGGCCGCGGTCGCCGCAACGGCGGCGAGGCCAACGGCTCCGACGAGAACGGCTCGGAGGAGAACGGTGCGGGCGACGAGGGCTCGATCGACGAGACGGGCGAGAGCGAAGCCGCCGAGACGCGCGACGAAGGCGAGGACGGCGAAGGCCGCGAGCGCCGTCGCCGCCGCCGGGGCCGCCGGGGCGGCCGCCGCAGCCGCGAGACCGAGAACGGGACGGAGGCCGGTGCGGACACGGACGAGGACGCCGACGCCGAGGCGCGCGACGTGCCGGTGATGGACGTCGCGGAGGGAACGGACGTCTCGTCCGACGAGGCGGCGGTCGAGATCGCCGACCGTTCGCCCGAGCCCGAGATGGTGCCCGAGGTCGCTGCGGTCATGGGAACGGGTGCCGACGACGGCGAGGAGCCGCAGTCGGAAGCCTCGCAGGCCGCGATTCCGCCGGACGAGAACGAGGTGCAGGCCGCGGTCGCCGAGGCGGGGGCGAGCCTGGACGCCGAGACTCCGCTCGACGAGATCTTCCCCGCGACCGACGAGACGATCGAGGCGGACGAAGACAATGTCGAGGTCGAGATCGCGGCCGCCGCGGACCAGCCCGACAGCGCCACGCGCGGTCCGCGCCTGATCTCCAACGGCACGCAGGCCGACGAGGAGGAGATGGCCGACCGTCCGAAGCGCCGCGGATGGTGGTCGCGCGGCTGATCCGAGGCGAGAGACCAGAAAGGCCCGGGCGCTCGAAGCGTCCGGGCCTTTTCGTTTCCAGCGGCGGGTTCAGCGCATCCAGCGGTCGAGGCGCTCGATCGCCTGCGCGATCGAAGCCGGGTCGCCCGCATAGGAAAGGCGCATGAAGCGCTCCCCGCGCGACAGGTCGAAGTCGAGCCCCGGCGTCATGGCGACATGAGCCTGCGCCAGCGCCGCCGAAGCCATCGAGCTGGCGCTCGCGAAGCGCTCTGGGATGCGCGCATAGGCGTAGAAGGCGCCGTCGATCGGCGCAATCTCGGAGAAACCCAGGCGCGGAAGCGCGTCCATGACGAGGTCGCGGCTCGTCTCGTACTGCCGCCGGACGTCGTCGAGTTCCTCCCGGCAGTCGAAGGCGGCGAGCGCCGCGGCCTGGCTGAGGTCGGGCGCCGAGATGTAGAGGTTCTGCCCGATCCGCTCGGCCGCACGCGTCAGTTCCGGCGGAAGCACCAGCCAGCCGCAGCGCCAGCCGGTCATGCAGTAGTATTTGGAGAAGGAGTTCACGACGATCGGCCGGTCGGAGAACTCCAGCGCCGAGGCCGTGTCCGCTCCGTAGGTCAGCCCGTGATAGATCTCGTCGGAGACGAAGCGGATGCCGCCCTCGTCGCAGAAGCGCACGAGCCGCTCCAGTTCGTCCCGCGGCGTCACCGTTCCCGTCGGGTTGGCGGGGCTCGCGATCAGGACGCCCTGGATCGGCGCGCGCCCGTGCTCCTCCGCCAGACGATCACGTGTCAGGACGTAGCCGTCGCCGGCGCCGACCTCGATCTCGACCGGCACGAGTCCCAGCGCCTTCATGATGTTGCGGTAGGCCGGGTAGCCGGGCGCGGCGATCGCCACCCGATCGCCCGCGTCGAAGGCGGCGAGGAAGGCGAGGTTGAAGCCGGCCGAGGAGCCCGTCGTCACCATCACCCGGTCGAGGCCCGGAGAGAGGCCGTAGGCCTCCTCGTAGTGCCGTGCGATCCTCGCCCGGAGCGCGACGCGGCCGAGCGCGTCCGTGTAGCCGATCCGGCCGTGGTCGAGCATGGCACGCGCCGCCGCCATGGCGAGGCTCGGCGCCGGCGCGCTCGGCTGGCCGACGGCGAGCGAGATGACGGGCACGCCCGCCTCGATCATCCGGTTCGCCGCCGAGAGCACGTCCATCGCCCGGAACGGGTCGACATTGGAGCGCGCGGACGGGCTCGGGGTTGATCCTGACGGCATGGGGGCCTCACAATCGCCGGAATGGAATGTCCGAACCCGAGCGGACCGAGGGCCTTTCGGCAAGCCCTCGTCGGGTTCGTGCGAATGGCGGGGGAATAGCATGAAACGCTGGTCTGCGAGCCTTCGGGCCAAGCTCGTCGCGGTCCTCGCCGCGGTCGCGACCCTCGCCACGCCCCTTCCGGCCGCGGCCCAGAGCGAGCGCGCCCGGCTGCCGGTCGTGCGCGACGCCGAGATCGAGGCGCTGGTGAAGGACTATGCCGGGCCGATTCTCCAGGCGGCCGGCGTTTCGGCGAGCCGGGTCGAGATCGTCCTCGTCAACGACCTGTCCTTCAACGCCTTCGTCGCCGGGCGACGCATCTTCATCAACACCGGCACGATCCTGGCCGCGCAGACCCCGAACCAGACGATCGGGGTGATCGCCCATGAGATCGGTCATCTGGCCGGGGGCCATCTCGACCGCATGCGCGACGAGATCGCGCGCGCGCAGACGATCGCGGTCGTCGCGGGGCTGCTCGGCGCGGGCCTCGCCGCGGCGGGCGCCGCCGCCGGACAGGGCGAGCTCGCCTCCGCCGGCGCCGCAGCCATGTCGAGCGGCGGCGGCATCGCCCGTCGCGGTCTCTTCGCCTACCAGCGCGGCGAGGAGATCACCGCCGATCGCTCGGCCGTCACCTATCTGAACAAGACCGGCCAGTCGCCGCGCGGGCTGCTCGAGGGCTTCCAGAACATGATGCGCACGAGCATGCTCTCGGGCGGCTCGACGGCACGCTACGTCTCCTCGCATCCGGCCCCGCAGGACCGGCTCGGGCTCCTGCAGACGCTGGCGCAGGAAAGCCCCTACTGGGATCGCCGCGACCCGCCGCAGCTCCAGCTTCGGCACGATTTCGCGCGCGCCAAGATCGCCGCCTACAACGGCGGGGCGGGGCTGGTGCGCCAGACCTTCGGGCGCGACCTCCATTCGCTGCCGGCCCGCTACGGCGACGCCATCGCCTCGCACCTCTCCGGCGCACCGGCGCAGGCGCTCCAGAAGGTCGACGCGCTGATCAGCGAAGCGCCGCGCAACCCCTATTTCCACGAGATCAAGGGCGAGATCCTGCAGCAGGCCGGCCGCGCGGGCGAGGCCGCGAGCGCGTTCTCGCGCGCGGCCGAACTCGATCCGTCGAATTCCGGCCTCCTGCGGGCTTCCGTCGGCCAGGCGCTCGTCACGGGCGGCAATCCTTCGCGCATGCAGGAGGCGATCGCGCAGATCCGCCGCGGCCTCGATTCCGAGCCGAACAACGCGACGGCCTACCGCTTCCTCGCCATGGCCTACGGCCAGATCGGCGAGGTCGGCAGCGCCGAACTCGCCACCGCCGAGGGTTACTGGCAATCCGGTCGCTTCCGCGACGCCAAGGTGTTCGCGGCGCGCGCGCAGGGCAAATTCAGGCCGGGCACGCCGCAATGGCAGCGCGCCAACGACATCATCACCTCGCCTTGAGCCGCCATGGGCTCGAACGACCAGGAAAGGTCCCGTCCTTGAAGGCCAGCCTCATCGCCGCGAGCGCGCTCGCGCTTCTCGTCGCCTCGCCCGCGCTCGCCGTCGAGCCGCAGGAGCGCGAGGAGATCGAGACGATCGTGCGCGAATTCCTCCTGCGCGAGCCCGAGCTTCTCGTCGAGGTTCTCGACGCGCTGGAGGCGCAGCGCACTGCGCAGGCCGGCGAGATGCAGCGCGAGGCGATCGCCGCCGCGGGCGCCGAGCTGACGGCCTCGCCGGAGGGAACGGTCCTCGGCAATCCGCAGGGCGACGTCACCATCGTCGAGTTCTTCGACTACAATTGCGGCTTCTGCCGGCGTGCCCAGGCCGACATGGAGACGCTGATCGAGAACGATCCGGAGCTTCGCGTCGTCCTGAAGGAGATTCCCGTCCTCGGTCCGGAATCGGAGGAGGCGAGCCGGGTCAGCCTCGCCATCCGCGACCTGGAGCCGACGCGCTACGCCGAGTTCCAGCGTCGGCTCCTGACCAGCGGCTCAACCGCGGACGAGGCGGCCGCGCTCGCGCTGGCCGAGGAGATGGAGCTCGACCGGGCGGCGATCGCCGAGGCGACCACCTCCCCGGCGGTCGTCTCCGCGCTGCAGGAGAGCGCCCGGCTCGCCGCGGCCTTGAACATCACGGGCACCCCCACCTATGTCGTCGGCGACGAGCTCGTGCCCGGCGCCGTGGGCGCCGAAGAGCTCGCGACGCGGGTCGCGAACGTGCGCGAGTGCGGCGAGGCGAGCTGCTGAACCGGGGCGCGGGCGTCTGCGCGCGGACCCGCGCCCCTTTGCCTTGGGGCCGTCCCACGCTATAGGGCGTCCCCAGCCATGTGGCGCCGAGATCGGCGCCGGACGCTTCCCCCGATCTCCAAGGCGCATCGCGAGGCGCACCGCCGCGCGACCCTCAAGGACCAAGAAGAATGTCGAACGAAGACAACGCCATCGATCCGAAGCTGATCCGCGAGCTGGCCGATATCCTGAACGACACCGATCTGACCGAGATCGAGCTGAAGCAGGGCGAGCTGCGCATCCGCGTTTCGCGCCAGAAGGAAGCGGCGCAGGCGCAATTCTCCTATGCCGCGCCCCAGCCGCAGCAGGCCGCCGCGCCCGCCGCATCGGCGCCGGCCGCACCTGCTCCGGCCGCCGGTCCCGAGGTCGGTTCGGTGCCCTCCCCAATGGTCGGCACGGTCTATCTGGCGTCGGCTCCGGGCGCCAAGCCCTTCATCGAGGTCGGCCAGCAGGTCTCCGAGGGCGACACGCTGCTCATCATCGAAGCCATGAAGACCATGAACCAGATCCCGGCGCCGCGCTCGGGAACCGTCAAGCGCATCTGCGTCGACAACGGCCAGCCCGTCGAATACGGCGAGGCGCTCGTCGTCGTCGGTTGATCGAACGGGTCGTACAGCGACCGGTCCGAACCGGACCGGCGGAGGATGCAGATGTTCAACAAGGTCCTGATCGCCAATCGCGGCGAGATCGCGCTCCGAGTCCTGCGCGCCTGCAAGGAGCTCGGCATCTCGACGGTGGCGGTCCACTCCACGGCCGACAACGCCGCCATGCACGTGCGCCTCGCCGACGAGAGCGTCTGCGTCGGTCCCCCGCCCTCGCGCGACTCCTATCTGAACATCCCGCAGATCCTGGCGGCCTGCGAGATCTCGGGCGCCGACGCGGTGCATCCGGGCTACGGCTTCCTGTCGGAGAACGCCCGCTTCGCCGACATCCTGGAAGCGCACAACGTCACCTTCATCGGCCCGACCGCGGATCACATCCGCATCATGGGCGACAAGATCGAGGCCAAGCGCACGGCCGAGCGGCTCGGCATTCCGGTCGTGCCCGGCTCGCCGGGCGCCGTGACGGAGGACGCCGAGGCCAAGCGCATCGCCGACGACATCGGCTATCCCGTCATCATCAAGGCGGCGGCGGGCGGCGGCGGGCGCGGCATGAAGGTTGCCATGACCGCCAAGGACCTGCCGATGGCGCTCGCGACCGCGCGCCAGGAGGCGGGCTCCGCCTTCGGCGACGATTCGGTCTATATCGAGAAGTATCTCGCCAAGCCCCGCCACATCGAGATCCAGGTCTTCGGCGACGGGAAGGGCAACGCCATCCATCTCGGCGAGCGCGACTGCTCGCTGCAGCGCCGCCACCAGAAGGTCTGGGAGGAGGCCCGCTCGCCCGCCCTCGACGACGCCCAGCGCCTGCGCATCGGCACGATCTGCGCCGAGGCCATGGCCAAGCTCCAGTACCGCGGCGCCGGCACGATCGAGTTCCTGTACGAGAACGGCGAGTTCTACTTCATCGAGATGAACACCCGCCTGCAGGTGGAGCATCCGGTGACGGAGGCGATCACCGGCATGGACCTCGTCCACGAGCAGATTCGCGTCGCCTCCGGCCAGGGCCTGTCGAAGCGGCAGGAGGACATCGTCTTCTCCGGTCACGCCATCGAGTGCCGCATCAACGCCGAGGACCCGCGCACCTTCGTGCCCTCTCCCGGCACGATCAGCTACTATCACGCGCCGGGCGGCCTCGGCGTGCGCGTCGATTCGGCCGTCTATCAGGGCTATTCGATCCCGCCCTTCTACGATTCGCTGATCGGCAAGCTCATCGTCCACGGCGCGACCCGCGCCGAATGCATGATGCGCCTTCGGCGCGCGCTCGACGAGATCATCGTCGACGGTGTGAAGACGACCCTGCCGCTGTTCCAGGACCTCATCGAGAATCCGGACATCGCCAAGGGGGCCTACGACATCCACTGGCTTGAGAAGTATCTCGCCGGCGACAAGGCGGCCTGAGACCGCCGGCCCCATGGCGCGCCGGGCAGACGAGTTCCGGATCACGCCCGAGCTCCTCCTGCGCGCCTATGCCTGCGGCATCTTCCCAATGGCGGAGGCCGCAGGCGACCCGGCGATCCACTGGGTCGACCCCGAGAGGCGGGGCGTCATCCTGCCGTGCCGGTTCCGCGCCTCCAGAAGCCTGATGAAGACCGTGCGGCGCGGCACGTTCGAGATGCGCGTCGACACCGCCTTCGCGGAGGTGCTCGACCGCTGCGCCGAACCCGCGCCGGGGCGCCGCGACACGTGGATCAACGAGCCGATCCGCGAGCTCTACCTGCAGCTCTATCGGATGGGCTTCGCCCACAGCGTCGAGAGCTGGCGCGAGGGGCGGCTCGTCGGCGGCCTCTACGGGGTCAGCCTCGGAGGGGCCTTCTTCGGCGAATCGATGTTTTCGCGCGCGACCGACGCCTCGAAGGTCGCGCTCGTCCATCTGTGGGACCGCCTCATGGCCGGCGGCTACCGCCTCCTCGACACGCAGTTCCTGACCGAACACCTGTCGCAGTTCGGCGCGATCGAGATCGACCGCACCGATTATCATCGTCTCCTCGAGGAGGCTTTGGAGGTCCGGGCGACCTTCGCGCCCTGATCCTCAGGCTCAGGCGGCCGAGAGCTTCGCCATCACCGCGTCGTCGACCTCGAAATTGGCGTAGACGTTCTGGACGTCGTCGTCGTCGTCGAGATTCGAGATGAGGCGCAGGACCGACTGGGCCTTCTCCTCGTCGACCGGCGTGCCGGTCTGCGGACGCCAGATGGCCTTCACGCTCTCGGCTTCGCCCAAGGTCTTCTCAAGTGCCGAGGAGACCTCGCCGAGGTCCTCGAAGGCCGTGATGATGCGATGGCCGTCCTCGGAGGATTCCACGTCGTCGGCGCCGGCCTCGATCGCCGCTTCCATCACCTTGTCGGCGTCGCCGGCCTTGGCCGGATAGAGGATCTCGCCGACCCGGTCGAACATGAAGGAGACCGACCCCGTCTCGCCCATCGCACCGCCCGACTTGGTGAAGTAGGAGCGTACGTTCGAGGCGGTGCGGTTGCGGTTGTCGGTCAGCGCCTCGACGATGACGGCGACGCCGCCCGGACCGTAGCCCTCGTAGCGGACCTCGTCGTAGTTCTCCGTGTCGCCGCCGATCGCCTTCTTGATGGCGCGGTCGATGTTGTCCTTGGGCATGGACTGCGCCTTGGCGTTGTTCACGGCCAGGCGCAGGCGCGGGTTCATGTCCGGATCGGGCAGGCCGGCCTTGGCGGCCACCGTGATCTCGCGGGCGAGCTTGGAGAACATCTTGGAGCGCACCGCGTCCTGCCGGCCCTTGCGGTGCATGATGTTCTTGAACTGGGAATGACCGGCCATCGGGCACCTTGCTGGGAAGGAACGGGAAATATCCCGCTCGATATAAAAAATCGGCCCGCCGCCGTCCAGAACGGACGGCGGCGGGCCCGGCGGGGCCCCCGCGGGCGGCAAAAAA
>JAEZXX010000064.1 GCA_023419535.1 Pseudomonadota bacterium
CCGGCCGCCGGGGGGGGGGGCCCCCGGACTCGAGAGGTCCGGGCGCGGGACGGCCTGCGACGCGACGACATCCGCTCGGCAGCCGGCGGATGCGGGCCCGGCCTGTGCAGGCCTTCCCCGCCGGCGAGCCGTTGCGCGGCCAGCCGTCGTCCGACGAGCTTTGCCGGCCCGGCCAGACGCCGCTCGTCGCGGCGTCGCCGCCCGAAACGGCCTCGCCGGCCCCGCCGTCATCGCGCGGCTTCCATTGCGGCGGTGAAATCTGCTATCGGCCGACGCCCACGGGCGATCGGGTCCGACCCCGCGCGAGAGCGGCAGGCTCGCCTCGCATAGATTCGACATCACGCGCCGCGGACGCCCTCGGCTCCCGCGCCGGCGCATACGATTTGAGGAACGACACGATGTCCGAGACGATGGAGGCTTCGGCCGAGACCAACGTCGCCGCCGAGGAGCTGCGCTCCTTCATCGAGCGCGTCGAGCGCCTGGAGGAGGAGAAGAAGACCATCTCCGACGACATCAAGGACGTCTACGGCGAGGCCAAGGGCCGGGGCTACGACGTCAAGGTGCTGCGCAAGATCGTCTCGCTGCGCAAGCAGGATCGCAACGAGCGCGCCGAGCAGGAGGCGATCCTCGACCTCTACATGCAGGCGCTGGGCATGAACTGACGGGAGCGGGACGGCCGGCACTCCCCGCTCGCGCCCAGCGGGGCGCGCCGCATCGCGTCGCGATCCCCCGCGGCGCCGTTTCCGAGCGTTCGCCGCGCCATATGTCTTCGCGGGACCGGTCCATCCCGGACCGATCCTCTCCCGGGGCGAGCCTTCGCCCCGCGCTCGAAAGGCATGGCCCGTGACCGCCCCCCTCCTCACGCGACGTGTCTTTCTGGCGTCCTCGGCCGCGGCCTCGCTTCTGGGCGCGGCGGGCGCGCGGGCGCAGGTCGTCGGCCCCTTCGAGACGCGCAGCGCCATCGGCGACGAGGTGCGCGAGCGGGCGCGGGCGCTGAGTCTGAAGCCCTTCGTGGAGAAGCCCACCGTCGCGGGCAATCTGACCTACGACCAGTACCGGTCGATCGGATTCGACTTCGGGCAGGCCCTGTGGGCGGGCGAGGACGACCTCGCCTTCCGCGCCGACTTCTTCCACGTGGGCGGGCTCTACCAGCGCGCGGTCGAGCTCTTCGAGGTCGCCGACGGCAGCGCGCGGCCGATCCGCTACCGGGCGGACATGTTCGACTTCGGCGAGGAGGAGGAGGCGATCCGCGAGGTCGCCGGTCCCGCCTTCGCGGGGCTGCGGCTGCACTATCCGCTGAACGGGCTGAACATCTCCGAGTTCGCGGTCTTCCTCGGCGCGAGCTATTTCCGGGCCATCGGGTTGGACGGCCGCTACGGCCTCTCGGCGCGGGGCCTCGCGATCCGCTCCGGGCTGGAGCGGGAGGAGTTCCCCCGCTTCGAGACCTTCTGGCTCGAACGGCCCGCGCCCGGCGACAGCGCCCTGACGCTCCACGCGCTGATGGACAGCGAAAGCGTGTCGGGCGCCTTCCGCTTCGTGATCGCGCCGGGCGAATCGACGGTGATGGACGTCTCGGCCTCGCTCTTTCCCCGCCGGGAGATCGAGCATCTCGGCCTCGCCCCGATCACCTCCATGTTCATGCGCGGCGAGGCCGACCGCGGCGACTTCTCCGACTTCCGCCCGCAGGTGCACGATTCGGAGGCGCTGTCGCTGCGCACCGGCGCCAACGACTGGATGTGGCGGCCGCTGCGGAACCCCGAGACCGTCGACATCAGCGCCTATGCCGACGACAACATCCAGGGCTTCGGGCTCATCCAGCGCGACCGGGACTTCAACCACTATCTCGATCTGGAGGCGCGCTACGACCTTCGCCCCGGCCTCTGGGTGGAGCCCGTCGGCGAGTGGGGGCCGGGCGAGGTGCGCCTGGTCGAGCTGCCGACGCCCGACGAGACGCAGGACAACATCGTCGCCTTCTGGACGCCGGAGACGCCGCCCGCGCCCGGCGAGGAGCTCGCCTACCGCTACCGGCTCCACTGGGGGCCGAACCCGCCGGTCAACACGGTCCTGGCGCGCGTCGTCGGAACCTATTCGGGCGTGGGCGGCATCGCCTCGAGCCCCGATCCGACCCTGCGCAAGTTCGTGATCGACTTCTCCGGCGGGCCGCTCGGGCAACTTGCCGCCGACGTGGAGATCGAGGTGGACGCGCGCGCGACGAACGCCGAGATCGTCGCCTCCACCATCCTGCCCAATGCGCCCATGGCCGGCTGGCGGGTGTTTCTCGACGTGCGGGCCGAGCTCGGCTCGGAACCGGAGATCGCCTGCGTGCTGCGGCTGGACGGCCGTGTGCTGTCGGAGTTCTGGACGGCCCGCTGGCATCCGACGGATCGCTGACGGAGGCCTCGTTTGCGCCGTGCGTTTGCGATCTAGATTGGCGACGACAGCAGCGGGACGCCCCATGACCAGCCACACAATCATCCTGAACGCCGAGACCTTCGACCTCGACCGCACCCACGAGAGCCTCGCGGAACTCAACGAGAGGATCATGGCCTTCCAGGCGGAGAAGCCGAGCCCGTGGTCCTTCCCGCTCGACGCGGTCCGGCAGGCGCGGCGCGAGGGCAAGGGCGTCTTCCCCGGCCTGACCCCCGACCCGCGCGGCGAGGACATCACCATCAAGGGGCGCGGCGGGCACGCGATCGGGGCCCGGATCATCCGGCCGCAGGGCCGCGAGGCGCGCGGCACCTATCTTCATGTCCACGGCGGCGGCTGGGTCTTCGGCGAGCCGGCCGAGAACGATTCGCGCCTGCGCACGCTGGCCGACGCGACCGGCCTCGTCACGCTCTCGGTCGACTATCGCCTCGCGCCCGAGCATCCGTTCCCGGCCGGCCCGGACGATTGCGAGGACGTGGCGCTCGCCCTGTCGCGCGGGGAGATCGCCGATCTGCCGACGGGCTTCCTGGCCATCGGGGGCGAATCGGCGGGAGCGCACCTCTCCGTCCTGACCCTGCTGCGCCTGCGCGACAACCATCGCTCGACCCCGTTCAGGGCCGCCAATCTGGTCGCGGGCTGCTACGACCTGTCGCTGACGCCGAGCGTTCGCAATTTCGGGGAGAAGCGACTCGTCCTCAACACCGACGACGTGAAGGAGTTCGTGCTGCGCTTCGTGCCGGACTCCCAGCCGTTGATGGACGCCGCCGTCTCGCCGCTGTACGCCGATCTGGCGGGCCTGCCCCCGGCGCTCTTCACGGTCGGCACGCGCGACCTGCTTCTCGACGACACGCTGTTCATGGCGGCGCGCTGGATGGCCGCCGGCAACGCGGCGACGCTCTCCACCTGGACGGGCGGCGCTCACGTCTTCCAGGCCTTCGACATCGCCTCCGCGCACGCCTCCAACGCCGAGATGGCCGATTTTCTCGCCCGCGCGCTCGGGGATCCGGGGGCCGTCGCCGCTTGACGCGACAGGAGGGTTGCGGCACCGCACGTCCATGACGACCATCTACAAGATCGTGCCCCGCAGTCTCTGGGACGCAGCGGTGGCGGAAGGCCGGTTCGACGGCGCGCCGGTGGATTTGGCCGACGGCTACATCCACTTCTCGACCGTAGACCAAGTGCGCGAGACGGCCGCCAGACACTTCGCGGGGGAGAGCGACCTGCTGCTCGTCGCCGTCGAGGCCGATGCCCTCGGCGACCTCCTGCGCTTCGAGCCCTCGCGCGGCGGCGCGCTCTTCCCCCATCTCTACGGCCCGCTCGATCCCGCATCGGCCTCCCGCGTCGCGGAACTGCCGCTCGGGGACGACGGCACCCATCGCTTTCCGGAGGATGTGCGATGAGCGGGCTCTACGATCTCGCCCGGCCGGCGCTCTTCCGCATGGAGGCGGAGGACGCGCACCGGCTTTCGATCAGGGCGCTGAAGAGCGGGCTCGTCCCGCGGCGCAACCAGATCGTCGACCCGCGCCTTCGGGTGGAGGTGGCGGGCATCCATTTCCCCAACCCGCTCGGGCTGGCCGCCGGCTACGACAAGAACGCGGAGGCGCCGGACGCGCTCTTGCGCCTCGGCTTCGGCTTCGTGGAGGTGGGCACCGTCACGCCGCTGCCGCAGCAGGGCAACCCCCGCCCGCGCATCTTCCGCCTGCCCGAGCAGGGCGCGGTCATCAACCGGCTCGGCTTCAACAACGACGGCCACGCGGACGCCGCGGCCCGGCTCGACCGGCGTCGCCGCAAGGCCGGCATCGTCGGCGTCAACATCGGCGCGAACAAGGATTCGCCCGACCGCATCAACGACTACGTGATGGGCATCCACCGCTTCGAGTGCATGGTGGAGTATCTCGTCGTCAACGTCTCCTCGCCGAACACGCCGGGCCTTCGCAATCTGCAGGGCTCGGAGGAGCTGGAGCGCCTGCTGCCGAGCGTGATCGCGGCGCGCAACGGCGCGGCGGCGATCACCGCCACGCGCCCCTGCCCCGTCTTCCTGAAGGTCGCGCCCGATCTCACGGCGGCCGACATCGGCGCCATCGCCGACGCCGCCAAGCGGCACCGGATCGACGGGCTGATCGTCTCCAACACCACGGTCTCGCGCGCCGAGATCGAAGGCTTCCCGGCCGCCGCCGAACAGGGGGGCCTGTCCGGCCGGCCGCTGATGGCGCGCTCCACCTACGTGCTCGCCGCCTTCCGCCGCGCGCTCGGACCGGAGATGCCGCTGATCGGCGTCGGCGGCGTCGACAGCGCCGAGAGCGCGCTCGCCAAGATCGAGGCCGGCGCCGACCTCGTCCAGCTCTACACCGCGCTCGTCTACGGCGGGCCGGGGCTGCCCAAGCGCATCCTCAGGGGCCTTTGCGAGATCATGGACCGCACGCGCGCGCGCTCGATCCACGAGATGCGCGACCGGACGGTGAACGAGGTGCTGGACCACGGTCCCCCGCCGGGCATGGACGCGGTCGGCTGAGCGCATCCTTGGCGCTCCCGCTCGTCCACCACCCCGCCTTCGACGCGCGGTTCGATCCGGCGCACCGCTTTCCTATGGGCAAGTTCACGCGGCTGGCGCAGATCCTGGTCGAGGACGGGCTCGTCGGCCCGGACGGCTGGCACGTGCCCGAGCCGGCGGAGGCCGAGCTCCTCTCGCGGGCGCACGACCCGGCCTACGTCACCCAGGTCCTGACACAGAGCGTGCCGCCGGCGATCGAGAAGGCGATCGGCTTTCCCGTCGACGCGCGCGTCGCGATGCGCTCGGCCTGCGCCTGCGGCGGCACGCTCCTCGCCGCCCGGCTGGCGATGGAGCACGGCATCGCCTGCAACACGGCGGGCGGCAGCCACCACGCCGGGCGCTCCGGCGGCGCCGGCTTCTCGGTCTTCAATGACGTGGCGGTGGCGGCAGCTACGCTTCTCCACGAGCGCAGCGTCGGGCGCATCCTCGTCTTCGACTGCGACGTCCACCAGGGCGACGGCACGGCCCGCATCTTCGAGGACGAGCCGGACGTCGTCACCGTCTCGATTCACGCCGAGAAGAACTATCCGGAGAAGAAGGCCCGCTCGGACTTCGACGTGCCGCTCCCCGACGGAACCGGCGACGACGCCTATCTGAGGGTGCTGGAGGAGACGCTGGAGCGCACGGCCTGGCTCGGCGCCTTCGACATCGTCTTCTACAATGCCGGGGTCGATCCTCACCGCGACGACCGTCTCGGCCGCCTGTCGCTCACCGACGCCGGCCTGATGGCGCGCGACCGACGCGTGATCGGCTTCTACCGCGACCTCGGCCTGCCGGTCGCCTGCGTCATCGGCGGCGGATACTCCCGCGACATCGAGGCCGTGTCGCGCCGCCACACGATCGTGCACCGCGCGGCGGCGGAGTTCTTCCGGTCTTAGCCGCCGCGCCCCGACTTCATCAGACGCGAGATCAGGAAGACGGGCACCACGATGACGGCGCCGAGCAGGAAATATTCGGCGGCGCGGCCGAGCGAGCCGAACACCATGCTCCAGGCGTCGCGGAAGAGGTCCACGACCCAGTCGACGAGATCGAACGGGTGGATGTCGAACCAGGACAGCAGGATCCCGACCGCCAGCGACATCAGCGCCAGCTTCAACAGCACCGACAGCGGCGACCCGCCGAGGAATCTCGATACGCTTCCGGACATCGGTGCACCCTGTCTGTCGTCCCGGCGGCAGAGGTAGGCGGCCGGGGCCGTCATCGCAAGCAGGGGGACCCTCAGACCGGCAGCATCGCCTGCAGCGTCTCCAGCCGGTCCGCCTCGGCCGCCGGCTTGTCCCAGCGCAGGCGATTGACGCGCGGGAAGCGCATCGCGACGCCGGACTTGTGGCGGGTGGACCGCGCCAGCCCCTCGAAGGCGACCTCCAGCACCAGCCCGTGGTCTCGGGTGGCGCGCACCGAACGGACCGGGCCGAAGCGCTCGATCGTGTTGTCGCGCACGAACTTGTCGATGCGCTTCAGCTCCTCGTCGGTGAAGCCGAAATAGGCCTTGCCGACCGGCACCAGTTCCGGCTCCTCGTCCGTCCCCGTCCAGACCCCGAACGTGTAGTCCGAGTAGAAGCTCGAGCGCTTGCCGTGGCCGCGCTGGGCGTACATCAGCACCGCGTCGATCAGATGCGGGTCCTGCTTCCACTTGAACCAGGGCCCCTTCGGGCGGCCGGGGACGTAAGGGCTGTCCCAGCGCTTCAGCATCACCCCCTCGATCACCGAATGGGGCGGATCGGCGCGTAGGCGCCCGAGCGCCGCAAAATCCTCGAAGGGCAGAAAGGGCGAGACGTCGAAGCGCGTCGGCTCCAGATGCCGCACGAAGGCGTCGAGCCGCTCGCGCCGTGTGGCGTAGGGCAGCGCGCGCAGGTCCTCGGCGCCGTCCTGCAGGAGGTCGTAGGTCCGCAGGAAAACCGGGTGCTTCTTCATCACGGCGGCCGAAACGCTCTTGCGGTTCAGCCGCTGCTGGAGGTCGGAGAAGGTGCCGACGACGATGTCGTCCTGCATCCTGCCCTTCCTTGGGTCGAGCGCCGGCTTTCCGGGCCTGCCCGGCCGCGCGACCAGAAGCTCGCCGTCGAGCGAGCCGTCATAGGTCATGAAGTCGAGGAGGTCCGGGAAGGAGCCCGAGATGTCGTCGCCGGTGCGCGAATAGAGCCGCTTCACCCCGCGCTCCACCGTCGCCTGAACGCGGATGCCGTCCCACTTCCATTCGGCGGCATAATCCGCCGGCGTGACGCGCGCGTAGTCCGGCTCCTCCAGCGGCTGCGAGAGCATGACCGGCCGGAAGGGCGAGGCTGCGGCCGAGACGGGCTTCTCGCCCCGCCCGTCGAGCCACGAGAACAGCGCCTCGTAGGGCGGCTCCAGCCCGTGCCAGAGCTCCTCGATCTCGGTGACGTCCTTCTCGCCGTAGTTCGCCAGGGCCTGCTTGGCGAGGCGGGAGGAGACGCCGATGCGCAGGGCTCCCGTGACGAGCTTCAGGAGCGCGTAGCGGCCGGAGGAGTCGAGCCGGTCGAGCCAGTCCTCCACGAGCCTCGGCCCCTCCGCGCGGCTCGCCGCGTCGAGCGCGTGGACGACCTCCGCGAGCGTCGGCACGTCGTTGCGCCCGCGCATGCCGTCGTGCGGCGAGGGCCAGACGAGGGCGATGGTCTCGGCGAGGTCCCCGACATAGTCGTAGGAATAGCCGAACAGCACCTCGTCCATGCGGCTCGCCATCAAGGCCCGCAGCATCGCCGGCTTCACCGAGCGGATCTCCAGCCCGCCGGTGAGGACGGCCAGCGCGTAGCCGCGCTCGGGATCGGGCACCTGCCGGAAATGGTCCTCCATCAGCCGCAGCTTGCCGTTGCGCGAGGGCGTGAGGACGAGCCGGTCGAGGAGTTCGGCGAAGCGCTTCAAGGGTCTCAGGTCCGGCTGGCGGGCAGGATCCTAGATAGGTCGCCGGGCGCCCTCCGTCAGGCCGCGGCTGGCCCGCGCGCGAAGCGGGCGAGCGCGGCCTGGCGCCGCGCCCGCACATGGTGGCGCACGGTGAAGAGCACGTCGGCGTCCATGTTCGGCTGGCGCCCGAGCCAGTCGAGATAGTCGTCCGGCAATTCGCGCATCGCGACGCCCTTGTGCTTGCCGAAGCGAAGGCGCGCCAGCAGCGCCGGTTCGGCCGAGACCTTCTCGGCCCGGTCGAGGAAATCGGCGATGTCGGCGCAGCGCGGCATCAGAACCGCGGCGATGGAGCGCAGGAGCACGGCCGTGCAGACCGCGTCGTAGAGCGCGCGATGCGGATGAAGTCCTGCCAGCATGGGCTCGACGCCCGACAGGTCGAGCGGCACGTACTTCACCAGGCTTTGCAGACCGTGCGATCGCACCTGCGGGAAGGCGCGCAGCGCCAGCTTGTGGGTGCAGAGCCAGCGCCCGGCCATGCGAAGGCGGGGCCGGTCGAAGTCGGCGCGCTGCGCGGCGTAGGACGGAGCGCCCGCGAAGGGCGCGCTGGCCTCCGCAAAGCTCGGTGCGCCGAGAAGCATCTCGTCGGTGATGCGATGGACTTTTCGGGCGTGAGGATTGATCTCCACCCCGCCCGGATCGGCGAGCGACTGCATCGGATTGAAGATCGCGCCGGTGGAGAGATCGAGGTCGATCGAGCCGATTTCGATCACCGCGTCCTCGGACAGGCGCTGGCCGGCGGTCTCGGTGTCGATGACTCGCACGACCGGCGAGACCGCCTCGGGAAACAGCGACGGCGTGGTCGCAAGGGTCGGGAACAGCTCGATCATGGCGTGCGGAACCAAGATCGGCGTTCCGTGCCGTCCATGCAAGCGCTCAGGCGGGGTCGAGCGCGAGAACCCAGAAGAAACTGTCGGAGGAATCGAAGCGGCGGCGCTGCGAGGAGACGAGCATCAGCTGGCCGTCGACCTGCGTGGCGAAGCCCACCGTGTTGCCGAACTCGTCCGAGCCCGCTTCGTCGGGGTTGTCGCGGTCGTATCCGCCGCCCTCGCCCGACGCGAAGGTGCGCCCGACGAAGGCGGAGACCTGCGCGCCGAGGGGGCGCAGGTCGGCGCGCAGGCGCTCGCCGCTGGTCTTCTCGACGAGGAGCGCGCCGCCCTCGCCTTCGCTGATCCGGCATTGATGGGTGCCGACGGTGCGCGCGGCCTCCCCTGAAAATCCGAAATAATAGAGCGTGCAGGACGCCGCCCCGGCGAGTTCGGCCCCCGGGAGCGCGATCTCGGCCTCGCCGCCCCTTAGGGCGCGGGCGGCGGCCTCCGCCGCCTCGCGCGCCGCCGCCGGTCCCGCGCCGAGCGAGGCGGAGGCGTTGGCCGCGACGGTCCGCTCGATCTGGTCGGGCAGGCCCGTCAGCTCCGCGCGGTCGTCGTCGGTCAATTCGCCCAGCGTGACGGCGCAGGCGGCATCGCAGGCGAACGGGGCCGCCCCCGGCGTCCCGGCGGCGCCCGGCGCCTGCAGCGCCGCGATCTGCGGCGTCTCGGTCAAGGTCGAGGGCGACAGCAGGCGCTCGGCGACGCCGCTCGACGGCGGCGATGCGGCGGGCGCCGCCGCGGCGATCGCCGCCTCCTGCGCGACTCCCATCGCCGGAACCGCGCGCTCCAGCGCCAGCTCGCCTCCAATCTCCACCGACCTGGCGACCTTGTCGTAGACGCAGACGAAGGAGCGCGGCATGCCGTCCTCGGTCGAGGTCCCGCTCAGAAAGGCGAGGCCGTAGCTCTGGAGCCCGAAGGGATCGACCACGATCTGCGGCTCGGTCAGCTGCGCGGCGGAGGCGTCCCGGCAGGCGGTCTCGACGTCGCGACGGAACTCCTCCCAGGCCGAAGGCGAGGAGGCGAGCGCAGGGGAGAGGGGAAGCGAAAGCGCCAGACAGGCGCTCGTCGCGAGGATCCAGCGGGAGAACATCCGATCTTCCTTCCACATCAAACCGACGGCCCCCGCCGAGCCGACCGCCTTCGCTGTCACGAAAAATCGGACTCATTGAGGCAAATGGGGGAGGCCGTGACGGGGTCGTGCGCGCGACCGGGGCCGCGCCCTATCGTCCCGCGGGCGGCTCTGCTATCGCTTGCCGAGTGACGTTTACGTCAATGGAGGAAGCTTGCCCATGACGCTGCCGACCGTTCTGAAGGACCGTCTTCGCCTGCCGATGATCGCCGCGCCGCTCTTCATCATCTCGCACCCCCCGCTCGTCGCGGCGCAGTGCAAGGCGGGCATCGTCGGCTCCTTTCCGGCCCTGAACGCGCGCCCCGCCGAGCAGCTGGACGAATGGCTGAGCGAGCTGACCGAGACGCTCAGCCTCCACGACCGCGACCATCCCGGACACCCGTCCGCGCCCTTCGCCGTCAACCAGATCGTCCACAAGTCGAACACCCGGCTGGAGCAGGATCTCGCGGTCTGCGTGAAGCACAAGGTGCCGATCGTCATCACCTCCCTCGGCGCGGTGCCCGAGGTGAACGAGGCGGTGCACTCCTACGGCGGCATCGTCCTGCACGACATCATCAACGACCGCTTCGCCAGAAGCGCGATCCGCAAGGGCGCCGACGGGCTGGTCGCCGTCGCCGCGGGAGCCGGCGGGCACGCCGGCACGCTCTCGCCCTTCGCGCTCGTCTCCGAGATCCGCGAGTGGTTCGACGGGCCGCTGTTCCTGTCCGGCGCGATCGGCACGGGCGGCGCGATCCTCGCGGCGCAGGCGATGGGCGCCGACGGCGCCTATGTAGGCTCGGCCTTCATCGCCACCGACGAGGCGCGGGCGAGCGAGGGGTACAAGCAGGGCATCGTCGAGGGCTCGGCCGCCGACATCGTCTATTCCAACCTCTTCACCGGCATCCACGGCAACTATCTGCGGGCCTCGATCGAGGGCGCGGGGCTCGATCCGGACCGTCTGCCGAGCGCCGACCCGTCCAAGATGGATTTCGGCAGCGCGGCGGCGGGCGACGGGCCGAAGGCCAAGGCCTGGAAGGACATCTGGGGCTCGGGCCAAGGCATCGGTGCGGTGAAGTCGATCGGGCCGACGGCCGATCTGGTGGACCGGCTGGCGCGCGAATACGAGGCGGCGCGCGCCCGGCTTCTCGGCTGAGGCCGCCCGGTCGATTGCACCTTGAACGGCGCGGGGTTTGGCGCTATCAGAGCCGCGTTCCCAGCGGTTCGCCGCCGGGCGGGCCGCTTTAGCTCAGTTGGTAGAGCAACGCATTCGTAATGCGTAGGTCGCGTGTTCGAGTCACGCAAGCGGCACCACTTCCCTCTCCCGTCCGTCTTCGATGCTCAGGCCGTGACGGCCAGTCCGTCCCAGAAGCGCCGCGCCGCCGCGCTCGGGCTCGTGCCGAGATAGAGCCGGATGTCGATCGCGATGTCGTCGTCCTCCCCCGCCACCCGCTCCAGACGGCCTTCCGAAAGATCGTCGCCCGCGAGCGTCAGGGGCAGCCACGCCGTCCCCTCCCCGCCGAGGGCGAGCGAGCGCAGGGCCGCCGCGAGATGCGAGGTGAAGAGCGTGGCGCGGGGAGCGGCTCGGATCGCGTCCGGCTCACGCGCCGCGACGATGCGCCCGAGCGCCGAGCTTCGGTCGTAGCCGAGATGGGGCGTCGGTGCGTCGTCCGCGCCGGGCCGGTGTGCATCCGGTGCGCGGACGCAGACCAGCCGATCGCGTCCGATCGTGCGATGGCCGAGGCGCGCGTCGAAGGGATCGGGCACCGCTTCGTGCCAGTGGCAGAGAAGGAAGTCCGCCTCGCCCTTGGCCAGGATCTCCTCGCACACGGCCATGTTCGCCGCGCTGATCTGGACGAGGCCGAGGTCGAAGCCGCCGATGCGCCGGATCCAGTTCGGGAAGAAGGTGAAGGACAGGGTCTGCGTGGCGGCGAAGCGCAGGATCCCGGTGGCGTTCTCGCCCGCCTCCCGCGTGCGGGCGCGCAACGTGTTCGCCTGGCCCAGAAGGTCCCCGGCGCCGCGCGCGAACACCTCGCCCGCCGGCGTCAGCGTCACCCCTTGCGCGCCGCGATCGAAGAGGCGGGCGCCGGCCCAGTGCTCCAGGGCTCGCACGCGGCGGCTGAAGGCCGGCTGCGTGACGTTGCGCGCCCGCGCCGCCCTGGAGAAGCTGCGCTCCTTCTGGAGCGCCACGAAGTCCTGAAGCCAGGCCAGTTCCATCGCCCATGCCCATCGCGCATGACGCCAAGCCCCATCGGCATTGGCGCAATGGTGATGTGTAGGACTATCGAGGCCCATCCGCCAAGGAGGCCATGCCGAATGCGTATCACCGACATCCGCGAGAAGACCGTCTCGATCGCCTCGCCGATCGCCAATGCCTATATCGACTTCTCCAAGATGACCTGCTCGGTCGTGGCCGTCGTCACCGACGTGATCCGCGACGGCCGGCCGGTCGTCGGCTACGGCTTCAACTCCAACGGCCGCTACGGACAGGGCGCGCTGATGCGCGACCGCTTCCTCGCCCGCGTGCTCGAGGCCGATCCCGCGACGCTGGTCGACGAGGAGAACGACAATCTCGACCCCTTCGCCGTCTGGCGAACCCTGATGACGAACGAGAAGCCCGGCGGGCACGGCGAGCGTTCGGTCGCGGTCGGCACGATCGACATGGCGATCTGGGACGCCGTCGCCAAGATCGCCGGCGTGCCGCTGTGGCGGCTCCTGGCCGACCGCTATCGCGGGGGCGTCGCGGACGAGACGGTCTGGGTCTATGCGGCCGGCGGCTACTACTATCCGGGCAAGGACGACGAGAAGCTGAAGGCCGAGATGCGGTCCTATCTCGACCGCGGCTACGACGTGGTGAAGATGAAGATCGGCGCGGTGCCGCTGGAGGAGGATCTGCGCCGCATCGAATCGGTGCTGTCGGTCGTCGGCGAAGGCCGGCGCCTCGCGGTCGACGCCAACGGCCGCTTCGATACCGCGACCGCGATCCGCTACGCCGAGGCGCTGAAGCCCTACGGCCTGTTCTGGTACGAGGAGGCGGGCGACCCGCTCGACTACGCCATCCAGGCCGAGCTCGCCGAGCATTACGAGGGCGCGATGGCGACGGGCGAGAACCTCTTCTCCCACCAGGACGCGCGCAATCTCCTGCGCTACGGCGGGATGCGGCCGGACCGCGACTATCTGCAGTTCGACTGCGCCCTCTCCTACGGTCTCGTGGAATATCTGCGCACGCTGAAGGTCATGGAGGAGATGGGCTGGTCGAGCCGGCGCGTCGTGCCCCATGGCGGACACCAGATGAGCCTGAACATCGCCGCCGGCCTGCACCTCGGGGGCAACGAATCCTACCCGGACGTCTTCCAGCCCTTCGGCGGCTTCGCGGACGGCATCGCGGTGGAGAACTCCCTGGTCGCGCTGCCCCAGATCCCCGGCGTCGGCTTCGAGGCCAAATCGGCCCTCTACGCGGTCATGCGCGATCTCGCCTGACCGGACGGCACGGGTTGATCGGCGAGCGGGCCTGCCGGAAGAGGAAGAGGAGCGGCGCGGGACGATTCCCGGGAGGCCGCGCCGAGGAGGACAGCGGATGGGCGAGCCGACGCACCCCACCGACGACGGCTTCACCGAGATGGAGGACGAAGGCTTCATCGCCCTGGTGGGGCCGATGTATGCCGGGGCGATGACGGCGGAGACGGCCCGCTTCCGCTTCGTCGCGCAGGACAAGCACCGGAATCTGCGCGGCGTCGTCCAGGGCGGCATGATCATGACCTTCGCGGACCGCGCGATGGGCCTGACCGCCCGTCAGGGCGATCCGCGCATCCGCACCGCGACCGTCCAACTCGACGTCCACTTCATCGACGCGGTCCATGTGGACGACGTGACGGAGATCGAATGCCGCATCCTGCGCCGGACGCGGTCGCTGATCTTCATGGACGGCACCATGCGCGTAGGCGGGCGGCTGGTGGCAACCGCCCGCGGCACCTGGAAGCTGTTGAGGCCCCTGCCCGAGGGCTCGTCGGAGCCTGCGGCCAGCGCCGGCTGATCAATGCCGGACGCGGTCTCCGCGCACGGCGCGCGCGATGGCGATCAGGATGCAGGCGCCGATGAAGCCCGCGACGAGATAGCCGATCCAGCCGCCGAACTGGATGCCGAGCAGACCGAAGAGGAAGCTCGCGACCGCCGCGCCGACGATCCCGAGGATGATGTTGAGAAGGACGCCTGTGTCCGTCTTCATGAACATCGTCGCCAACCAGCCGGCGAGACCACCGATGATGATCGCCGCAATCCAACCCGTTTCCATTTCGAACTCCTCTTGGCCGGGACAGGAACGCCCGCAACGGGTGAATTTGGCCGCTCGCGCCGCGCGTCAAGGCCGCGGGGCCGGCCGTTCGCGCGCCTTACGGAGCCTGGGGCGCGTGTGCCCGCTCCCTGCCGCGCCGCCGGAGCGGCGACGGCGCGATCGACGGGCTGGTCTTGCCCGGGCGGCAGAGATCCCTCGTCCCCCCGGCTTCCATCCGAGACCGCCAAGACCTGCGCGGCCGGCATGCCCCCGCGCGCCGTCGGTCGGTCGCGCGGTCGATCTCCCGATTGCCGGGGGCGGCCCCTTGCGCAAAGGGCGGCGCGCCAGTAGGTAGGCGCGCATCGGGGCCTCGTGGCGGAGTGGTTACGCAGAGGACTGCAAATCCAGCCAGCCCCCAGCGAAAACAACGCCCATTCCGAAAACTGCCGAGGATCGAGACTTTTACGGTCGTTTTCGGCGCGTTGTTTTACCTCGCGTTTTCGGCTTTTTCGGAATGCTCGTCGAGCGCCGTTCGAGCCCTCTGGATCTGATCCGGCGACACCGTCGCATGCTCGGCGAAGGCCATCACGGTCGGCTCGTGAGCGAGGATGAAGTCCAGCACGCCGACGAGGAAGCCGGGCTGATACGCGGCGGCGCGAAGCTCGTCCGCCCGCAGGCCGGAAAGGGCCAGGAAGCGCATCATCAGGTCGTCATCGCTGGAGAGGAACTGAAGGGCTGCAATGCCCATCACTTCGGGGTCGATTGACGGCTGTCGTTCGCGGATCATGGGGGACGACCTCTCGGGTGATTCTCACCCCATATGCTCCCTTCGGAGATCGGAGACCACCATGGCCGCGAAGACCCTCTTCATCGTCCAGCAGTTCGACCGCGTCGGAAAGCGGATCATGGCCGGCCGTCAGATGGAGCAGCCATCCGCCGACGCGGCCACTGCGCGCGCCGAGCGGGACGCGACAAGGTGCGCGGGCGTCGTTGCCATTCAACAGACCGTCGACGCCGAGACCGGCGAGGTGCTGGAGGAGCCGGTCGTGCTGGCGAAGTTCGGCGAGCTGCCGGCGGGGATGTTCGGGGAGGAGTGAGGTGGCCTAACCGTCTACCGGGATCGCTTGTTGGAAGGGAAGGATAGCGACCGTGATGCCATCGCTGTCGACGATGCTGAACGACGCCCGGAACGGTTCTTTCCCATGCCTAAGCCGATTGGCCATGATCTCCCGAGCGGAAGTGACAGCCTCGGCGTAGGCCTCCTCCAAGTTCGCGTACTCTGCCCCCTCGAGATCCGGGATGAGGGTCTCGCCGCGGTAGAGGTTGAGGTGAAGGCGCATTTGACGCTCCTAGAGTGCCACCGCATCAAGCCGATGCGACCGCCCGCTTAAACTCGCCCGGAAGCAGCGCGGATACCCGTCAAGCCAGTAGCCGCCTCTCGACCTCCGCCAGACAGCGCGGAGGCTGCCTGCTACCGCATAGCGAATGACAAACCGCGCGGACCTGTCACGTAGGCTTCTCGCTATGCTCGACCGCCTCCATTTGGCGGCGGCGACGGATGACGTTGAAAACTCCGCCGAAGATCGAATGAGCTTTGACGGCTACTGGCTCGCCACTGAACTCGTCCACATGGGCCTTGCAGAGCGGCTTGATGGCGACTTCGGGCGGATCTTCTACCGGCTGACCGAGAAGGGCCGGAAGGTGCGGGAGGAAGGGGCAGCGTAAAAGCGGCGGAAGGAGTGAAGGCAGGTTACAACCTTGGCTGCCTCACTCTGTATACCCTAGGGTGAATCTGATGCCGTACGCCTTTGCGTAATTAAGTCCGTCGCGATTCCGCCAGGATGCAGGTTCAGCGAGCGTTCAACCGTCCCCTGCTAACGGAACGGGGACCACTTTAGGAGCATCGCGTGCTGTCTCAGCTAAACACTATCGCGGCTTTCGCTGTCGCCGTCGTCATCAGCGCCGCTGGCATGGCGAACGCCACCTCGTATGCGGCACCGCCTGAGCAAGGCGGACAAGCCGAGCAGGCTTACGTAACGACGAACGTCAATCTGAGGGCCGGGCCCGGAACGACCCATCGCGTCATCGGCAGGCTGACCAAGGGCGATTTCGTCAACGTCATCTCTTGCCAGGGAAGCTGGTGTCAGGTCCAGGCGGGTGGACAGCCGGACGGTTTCGTGTCGGGTCGCTTCATCGGACGCGGCGAGAACCCATTCCATAGCCTCGGGCCGGCAGGACCGGGAATTCCTCCGCAGGAGCCGGGTACGCGGGCGTCTGCTCCCCAGCAAGTTCCCTACGGCAACGATGGTCTTCCCAGCGCAGAAGTGACTGCCTTCCAGGAAGCTGATGCACGCCTGCGTTATCGAGATGCACGGATCGAGTACGACGCCCGGAACTGCGCCGTCTACGAAGGCATCGCACCCAACGGGCGCACTCAGCGCGAGCTACTGCGCAACCCGGACAACACCACAATCTGCCGTCCTTAATCGAAAGGCGCCCGCCTAACCGGTGGGCGCCTTACTTCTCCTCGAGCCTGACCGCTCCAACCTTTCGCTCGCCAGAATGACCGGAAGGTTCGGGGAGGAAGGCGGGGCGTGAGGGCCGGGATCAGACCAAAAGCTCAGTGCCGCTCGATTACGATCCACCGACGCTGCGCAGGCTCGTGCAGATGCGAGACGAGATCGTTGCCGCTGGTCGCTGATCACAAGATGCGGAAAGGGCTCGATTACCCCGTGGGTAACGCGAGACCCCTCCGTTGCGGGAATGACGCATCGGTCGATGCGACGATTTTGCGGCTAATCCCGCTGTTAATCGCTTGTTGACGGAACTACGTTATCCCCGTAGTTGTTTGATCGCCATGCACTGCGTCGTCGAAACAGAGAGCTTCAAGCAAGCGGCAGCGGCCTCCGGGATGTCGGAGGACGAGGTCACGCGTTTGAAAAACCAGTTGAGCGCGCAGCCCGACAGCGGTGACGTGATCCAAGGCACGGGCGGAGCCCGGAAACTTAGGGTCGGCAAGCCGGGGAAGGGCAAAAGCGGTGGCTATCGTGTCGTGACGTTCTACAGCGGCGAGGACATTCCCGTCTTCCTGATGGACGTCTACTCCAAGGGCGACAAGATCAACCTCTCACCACGCGACAGAGCGGATCTGAAGAAGGAGCTGGAAGCGTTCGTCGACGAGTACCGGGAGTCCGTTCGCGAACGCGTCTGTGATATGAAAGTGGCAAAGGTGGCATCATGAGCAAGGCTGGTACAAGGTTGCTGAACGCGGCCCGCGAAATGCGGGAAATTGCCCGCGGCGAGCGCAAGCCTGCACATATTCATGTTCCGCCCGAAATCGACGTCAGAAGCATCCGTCGTAACGTCGGGCTAACCCAGGATGGGTTCGCGTCCGAGTTCGGATTCTCCGTAGGCCAGATCCGGGATTGGGAACAGAACAGGACGCGCCCTGTGCGGAGCGAGCGTGCGTATCTGATCATCATCCAACGCGACCCGGAATTGGTTCGCCGTCTCCTGACTGAGATGCGCGCGGACGAGGCGGCTTGCGACGAACCCGCGCTCAAGGTCGCCACCGGCTGATGCAGATTACGACCTGACGAACCAAAGCCCCGCCCTCGTTGGCGGGGTTTCTTTTTGCGCCATACGCAACGTTCTACGGCACAGCCATACCAGCGCCGTTCACCGCGGCGCCTCTCCCCTCGCGAACCTCGTTCCCTCCCCCTGAGCGCGACGCTCGTCTAAGCGCTCCAGGATCTCGCGCATGACGCGGATATCGGACGCTTGGGCGTTCACGCTGGCCTGAAGCGCGGTGATCGCCTCGCCAGTGCGCCTGGCGTTTTCTTCAGCCGCGCCGAGGCGAAATTTCAGCTCGTCCGAAGTCCGCCGCACATCGTCGATCTGGCCTCGAACCTCGGTCAAAGACGTCGTCATCGCCGCCTCAGATGCCGCGAGATCGGCCGCACGCTCGCGATGATGCTCCAGATGTTCGATCCGCCAGTTGTTCAGCGTGCGCAGCTCGTAGCCGAGCGAGAAGTAGGCCCCGGCTGACGAGACGACGACGCCCGTGACGGCGATCGTCAGCATGACGTAGGGCGGGATGCGATCCCACATGGCGGCGAGCGCGTTCCTCTCGGGCATCGTCAGGCTCCGGCGGTTGCGTTGCGGGGCGCGATCCACGACCCCGCATAGGCCGCGGCCGCAAGCGCGAGCCCCGTGATCTGAACCACCGTCTCGGGATCGCTCGCCACGTCGGCGGGGATCCAGCCGAAGCGGACCATCAGCGCCAGTGCCGGCGTCACGATCAGGACGCCGAGGCCCGCGCCGTTCGCCTTCGCACGCGGCCCTCCTACCGGCACGGGCGGCGGTTCGAGAGCAGGCCCGCCATTGTGCCCGATCGGTGCAGCAAGCTCGCCACGGGGCTCTGGCGTCGGAATGGGGAGCACCGGTGCCGGCTTCGGCTTGATCGCTTCTGCCAGGGCCGCGAGCGTGAGCGGTCCGGCGTAGCCATCGTCCTTCAAACCGGCCGATCGCTGGAACGCCATGACGGCCGCTTCGGTGCCGGGGCCGAAGACATCATCAAGCGTCCCGTCCGTGTAGAAGCCGGCGGCCTGAAGATCGGACTGGAGGCGGCGCACCGCCTCGCCGCGCTCGCCGCGCACGAGCATGCCGTCCGCCATGGGATCGGCGCTGGCGGGGCGCGGGCGTCCGATCGTGTAATCGCCGATCGAGATCAGCTCGGCCTCGTCGAGGCGGCGCGAGACGAGCCCGGCCAGGCGCCTCCCCTTCGCCGTGACCCGCGTCGTCTTCAGGAGATCGGCCGCAGCGCGCCAGTCGCCGCGCTTGGCCGCCTGCGCCCATCGATCGTCCAGGGTGGCGGCGCCCGCGTTGAAGACGACCGACGAGGCGCCATCGAACTCGTGCTGGCGCAGGGCTGAGCCGAACGCGCGTGCGACGGCCGCCCCGTACTCCTCCCGCATCAGGTAGACGAGCGCGTCCTCCGCCTCGGCCCGCGTCATCGTCGCGCCGGGGCCGAATGTCTTGCCCGGCCGGTTCCTGGACCACCAGTCGCGGAACGCGTCCGAGCGCCAGGTAAAGCCGATCCCGATCGTGCCGATGCCGACCGGGTCGAGGTAGTAGCGGGGCACGAAGCCTTCGTGATGGCGCACGAAGGCAGCCCCTGCGGCGCTGAGGTTCATCGGTTCTCTCCAAACATGAAAAAGGCGCCTCGCGGGCGCCGTGGTCGGTCGGTCGTGGGCGGGCAGATCAGGGCCGCGTCAGCAGCTCGTCGCGGCGCGCGGCGGTCACCGTCAGGTCGAGGTGCTTCACCAGCAGAGCCCAGAGGTCGGTGCCCTCGGTGAAGGACGTTGCTGCGGCCCAACCGCGATAGACGCGGGCCGTCTCGCCGGCGCGGACGCTCGCATCGAGGTCGTCGTATTCGTCGTCCGTCATCCGCTCGAAGAAGAGGAGGTCGGCCGAGAGGACGATGAGAGGAGCCGGCGGCGGCGGCGGATCGTAGGCGACCACCTCTCCGTTCACCCAGCGACGACGGAAGGGGTTCTCGATAAGCTCTGCGTACTGCGCCTCGCTGATCTCGATCGCTTCCGTCGGGATCGTCGTGTCCGGGTTCGGCTCTTCGCCGATGATCGGTCTGGCCGGATTCGGATCATCGAGCATCGGTTCCGGCGGCTCGCCATAGACCGGTCGCATGCGCGGCCCGTGCCAGTCGTCGGGATAGTACCCGATCGGGAAGCCTTCGGCGTCGAAGGTCGCGTAGATTCGTCTTGTCATGCTCATCGTCCGATCGCGATCCATCTGATTTCGAACCCGTCAGCGGTCGACTCGACCACCCCACCGTTCACCGCACGGCGCTTGCGGAACGCCATCGACGCCGCGCTAAACGTGTCGCAAGAGACGCTGTAAAGGTAGTTGGTAGGGTAGCCCGCCCCCCTTGATACGGACGCGATCCCGCACAGGCATTCGATGGGGAAAGCGATCGGGAAAGCTTGCGAGTATTCCGCCGCAGTCCCGTTCGCCGACAGACCCCACTGGAGGATAAATCCGCCCGGGAGCCGAAGAATGCCGTTACTTTGGAGGGTGGAAGAAAAGCCGAGGTCCGCCGCAAGCTGTTCCAAGGTCGCATCGACCGGAGCACCCGCTGTTGCCCCGGCACGTCGCATCTTGACCGTTCCCCCCGCCATGTTCGTGAAGGCTGAGTTCGGAATCAACGCAGCAGCCGTGTAGACGAGAGCCCAAGGCTGCCATACGCCTCCGATCCGCGAGCGCTGGTACATTTCGCCTGAAGAAAGACTCGTCGCAGACTGAACCACGTGGCCGGGATCGCCTCGCTGGACGATAACAAAGAACCACCCTCCGGAGCCGTCCGGCGTGTTGGCAAGGCCCGCTTGAAGGTAGACACCCCCATCAACTACAGCATCCCAATCATCCTGCGTCGGTGCAGCGTTACCACCCCATACGATGCCTGCGTTGGACTTCAGGAGCCCAGTCGTTGAAACGGGTCCGCTAAAGTTCGCTCCGACAAGCTTGGCGAACTGCGCCGGGTCGAACGTCGCGGCCGCTGCAGCGCTGTTCGCTGCCGCCTGGCGGTCCTGGCCGGTCTGGACGCGATCCGCCGCCGTCTGCTGCGCGAACGCCGCGATCTCCGTTGCCACCTCGCCGACGTAGTTCACGACGACAGCCGTGTAGTTCAGCGCCGGGGGGAAGTTCACACGATGGCCGCCGATCGCCATGCCGTAAGGATTCGTCTGCGCGTCATAGCGCTCGCCGTTGTAATCGCCGAGGCGGGCAACCGCGGCCGTGGGAAAGTCCGCCATCAGCGAAGCTCCTTGAGTTCGAAGGCCATTGAGTTTGCTGAGCCGCCGTTCATCCACGTCATCTGCTCCAGCGGCGACGGCTGACGAAGGCGGCCCATGAAGTTGCGGCGGATGCCGTTGGTCATGTCGGTGGGGTCCGGGATGACCATGATCTCGGAGTGGACGCCGCCCCGCCGGACGATCTCGAGGAACGTCCCGTAGGCTTCGTCGTCGGCCATGTGCTGCAGGACGCAGCGGAAAACGCGGACGCCTTCGCGCACGTCGAAGAACTCTGCGCCGCTGAGCGACGTCTCGACGACGGTCCCGAACTCGTAGCCGAGGCTGGCGCCCCAGGCGTAGTTGATGGTCGCCTGCGCCGCGGAGCCGATGAAGACGCGGCCCGCCTCGACGTAGCCGTCCGTGTTGTCCGGATCTTTGATCGTGACGCGCCAGTAGCGCGCGACCTCCTCACCCGGCAGGACATGCTGAGAGACGGCGGTGAACCCTTCGATCTGCTCGCTCGTGTAGGTGCCGAGCCAGTAGTTGTCGGACTCCCATTCGAGCTGCGCGATGCTCCAGGCCGCGTTCGCTGCCGAGCCCCACGCATCGAACGTCTGGTCGAAGACTGTCGTCGCAAAGTCCGGCGCGTCGGCCGCCTCCAGCCGAACGCGGGCGGTGACGCTGAGATTGTGCGCCACGAGCGCGAACAGGCGGATCGGCTGCGGCTGGCCCATGTCGAGCGTGAAGGTCGTCTGCGACAGCGCCAGTCCGGTCGAACGAGCGACGCGGCTGAACAGGCGGTTCTTCAGGTTCGCGAGCGGCAGCGTAGCCACCCATGAGCCGCCCGTGATGGAGCACTGGTCGATCCGGTTCGGAAAGCCCAGCATGATGTTGTGGGGTCGCATGAGCTATCCGTAGAGGTCGAGGACGATCTTGCCGGTCGCGAGCGTGACCTCTTCGCCGATGACGACGAAGGTCTTGCCGGCGTCGAGGCCGAAGCGGTCGATCGCGAGCATCACCGTGTCGCCAAGGGTGACGCCGGATGCTTCCTCGGCCTTCAGCGGGACGCGGTAGCGGTCGCGGCGCTGGCCGTAGATCGCGAGCCGGCGGCTCGCTTCGGCCTGGGCGTCGGCGAGGAAGGCGAAGGACGTGTCGAAGGTCAGATCCTTGGCAAGGAGATGGACGGTCCGCACCGCAGCGTTCTCTGCCACAGCGTTTCGGTATTCCTCCACGGCGAAGGCGCGCACCGCAGGCGTCGAGTTCGTTGCGTCGAGCGTCGCCTTCGTCTGGACCGTCCAGTTACGGGCGTAGCGGACCGTGACCTTGGCCGCGGGAACGCCTTTTCCGTCGTCGCCGGTCGCGAGGCGCGCGAGCCCGTCTCCGCCGTCAAGGATCACGACCTCGTCGAGGATCGGCGTCGCAGAGTCGAATGCTGGCGCCTCCAGCCGACGCACCCGGAACCGGCCTAGCGCGTCCGGCGAGATCCACGCGCCGACGCTGCCGAGCAGCGCTGAGAGCACGGACGCGATGTCCGCCGTCTCGGTCCCGGTCCACCACCCGACCTCGGCCGGGTTGGCCGCGTGCAAGGCATCGAAGTCGCTGGCGAGGAAGTCGGTCCCAGCGACGAACCCGGCGAACTCCAGAACGCGGCGCGCCGTCATGGCGGCCGAGCGTTGGCTGTTCGCACCCTCACGCACGTCCACCGTGAGATCGCCCGCAGGTTCGCGCTGCGTGCGGATGAGACCAGCGGCAAGACAGGTCGCGTACCGCCCGGTCGGGATCGTCGCAGCGCGCAATGCCGTCAGGGTCGGGTAGTCGACGTCAGCGGTCAGCAAGACGCCGTTGTCGCGGACCGCATCGACCGCGCTCAATGGCCGGCTGGACACCTGCCAGATCAGCGAGAAGCGGTTCGCGAGGACCGGTGAGACGTTGAAGACGCGGCCCCAAGCGGTCGGCTTCGGCTTGTCCTTCAGGTCGTCTTCGCCCTCGGCCTCGTTCAGCCCGCCGGAGATCGTCGTGCCCGCGTAGTCGGTCGGCTGCAGCGGCTCGGAGAACTCGGCGGACCGGTCACGCAGGCGGATCGACACCTTGCGCCATTCGAGCTCGATCTGATCCATCGTGCCCGTCAGCACGACTTGGCGCGCGGACCACGGCGAACGGGGATCGGGAAGCGACAGGATCGTCAGCCGGCGCCCGTCCACCGCATAGTTCGCCATCCGGTCAAGGCCACCGTCCGCGTTCACGAGCTCAATCAGTCCGTAGCCGATGGACGACGGCCCGGACGTCCGCCCCTGCTCAAAGACCGACCGCTGGTAGTTGCCGGGATCGGCAACGCGGCTCTCGAAGTGGACGTTCGGCGGATCGTCCGATGGCCGGGTCGTGTAGCCGTGCGTCGCGAAGCGCTCGACGACGGCAGCCGAAACCACCGTGTCGAACGCTTCGATCTCGATCAGGTAGATCATGCAGCCGCCCTCTGGCGCTTGGCTTCCATGGCCCGCTCCTGCGCGACGCGTGTGCCGCGCTCGACGGCACCCACGGTCTCGACGGCGCCGAGGCCCACGGCCTGGCGGACGCCGCTGACCTCCGCGCGAAGAGCGCGAACCTCAGCAACAAGCTCGCGGTTGTCGTGGCTGCGCATCGTCGGAGCCGCCGACATGGAGACCTGCGGCAAACGCAAATCGGGGAGCCGACCGGCATTCGCCGCCTCCATGATCGCCGGGACACCAGGCAGGCGCATCGCGTGGGCGTTGAGGATGCCCTCCCCACCGGCAAGCCAAACCGCCCCGCCGTCGCGGTGACGGGCGAAGACGCTGTCGACGTCCCACGTGCCGTTCGCGACCACGCCACCGGCTTGATAGCCGAGCCCGCCATAGCCCCGCCCGATCTCGCCGCCGAGCCGCTTGGCGTCCCAATTGAAGACAGGGCCGCCCTTCGAAGGCCCGGCCTGGTTCGTATTGGCAAGGATCAGCGCCGACGCCTGATCCATGCCGGTCGGGACGAAGAGCCGGTCCGAGCCGATGAATGAGATCAACCCGCGATCGGTCAGCGTCGTCCAGCTGCCGACGTAGTTCGAGTACGAGCTGCCGTTCCACATGGTCTGGTTGACGAGAGCAGGCCCCGCCGGAGCGGGTGCCGGAGCAGGAGCAGGGTTGCCGGTCACCGGACCGGGCGCCTGGTAGCTCGGGATCGCCGCCTGCGGGTTCAGCGCTTGGACATAGGCCTGCAACGCCTGTCCTTGCGCCAGATCGCGAGCCGCCTGCGCTGCGTCCATCGCCGCCAGCGCCTGCGGGATCGTCAGCACGCTTTCGTTCAGCGACAGGAGCGCGCCGTATTGCGACTTGGCGAGATCGAGCTCGGCCACGGCCTTCGCCTCGGTCGATTTCAGCGTGCCGTCGACCTCGCGGAAGATCGCGTAGTAGGCCTCGCTCGACGTGTAGAAGGCCTTCGCCTCGTCGAGGTAGGACCGCGACAGGTTGATGAGTTCGCCTTGCGCCTCCGCGTCCCCCGCGGCCGCCTTCTCGGCGACGGCGCGGAACTGCTTCTGAGCTTCAAGCAGGCGCTCTTCCGGCCCAAGGGTCGAGAGGTTGCGGTCGAGCTTGATGTCGTCGCGGAACGCAGCGAGCTGATCGGCGAACTGTCGAACACGCTGGTAGGCGGTCCGCAGGCCATTCTCCGCGTCGGCGAGCGAGCGCTCGATCTTGGCGGAGGCATCGCCGAGGACATTCGCGAGGTCTGGGAACGCCTTCACCAGCGGCGCGATCTCCTTGTCGAGGAGTCCGGCCTGATCGAGGATGTTGCGCGCCTGGACGCCGAACCAGCGATCGATCAGCGTCGGATCGGCGCCGAGCGACGTCGCGTCCGCCCGCATCGTCTCGCGACGCTCCATCAGCGAGCGCAACTGCGGCAGGTAGCCGAGCCCCATGCCCTCCGCCGTCTCGTCCGCGATCCCGCGAACGAACTCGTCGCGCATCTTCTGGATGCCTCGGCCAAGGTGATCAGAGACCGCCCTGCCCGCGTCCTCGGCCGACATGCCAAGCTTCTGGAGTTCGGTCGACAGCTGCGACGCGGTGCCGGTCAGCGCATCGAGGCGCGTCCAGATCTCGGTGACCTCTTCGGCGCCCGAGAGCATCCGGAGAAGCTGCTCGCGGCCCGCCGACGTCGCCGCTTGCACCTCACCCGAACCGGCACCTGTCGCTGCCGTCAGGTCGGCGATGTAGTTCCGAATCGTGAGGCTCTGCTCGCGAACAGCCGACACCGACTTGGCGAACTCCGGCTCGAGACCACGACCGGCCGCGAGCGACTGGATGACGCTCGATGCGGTCAGCCGAAGCTGATCGTACTGGCGCTCCATGTAGTCGTTCAGCGAGTCCGCCATCGAGTTCAGGCGGTCGATCTCGGTCTGATTCTTCGCCGTCTTCGCGAGCGTCTGGTACTGCTTGATCTGGCTCTCGATCCGAGCCTTCTCTTTCACGAGCGTACCGGACGCGCGGTCGAGGAGCGTGTCCTGCAGTTCGAGAATGGCCGGCAGCTGCTGCTCCAGCTGTTGCTGCGCCTGGAGGCGCTGCTGACGCTCCTGCTCCTCGCGCTGGCGTCGTTCGGCGCGCCGCTGACGGGAGCGGCCGAACAGACCGCCGACGATACCGGCGAGACCGCCTGCGATGATGCCGACCGGCCCAAGCCCCATCCCGATCGCACCGAGCGCACCGGAGAAGCCGCCCGAGACCGGCGAGCCCGACGACATGCCGGCGCCAAAGGCCGAGAAGGCGTTCATCCCGCCCATGCCGAGGGGAGACTGCATGAACTGTTGAGCCCGGCCGAGAAGGCCGAGCTGAGCGCTGCCCTGACCCGCGACCGGCCCAAAGCCGCCCCAGCCGCCAGCCATCGCCTGCGACGCTGCGCCAGACATGGACGGCCCGGACGCGACAATGCCAGCCTGACCGGTCGCCATGGCGCGCTGCGCGTCGATGACGCCCCCGGCAACAGCGGTGCGGAAGGATCGGACCTCGCTCGCGGCGAAGGTGCGCGTGTTCGCCGCGTTAGACTGGTTGCCGCCGAAGACGCGGACGTTGCCGCGATCATCGAAGCCGTCGAAGAACCCGACATGGCCCGAAGCGCCCCGAGCCTGCGGACGCAACACGACGATATCGCCTGGCTTGGGCGCGTTCGTGCCCTGCCCCCAGCCCATGAAGGACGAAGCGAGGTTCGACCCGGTTCCGCGCTGGCCGCTCTCGACGAGGGCCGCGTTCGCAAAGGCCGCGCACCAGGCGGTGTCGCGAGCCGACAGGTTCCGCCACGTGCCCGACGCCTGCATGAACGAGTCCAACACGCGGCTGTCGGCGCGCTCGTTCAAGCCGTCGAACTGCTTGGCGACGTCCATCGCCGACCGCGAGGACTGGCGCAGGTTGTCGTTCAGCGCCGTGACGGCACCTACGCTGATGCCGGCAGGCGAGTTCTGGTTCGCCGCAAGGGGAACGCCGATCGGCGCGACCGTGCGCTGGCCCGGCGCCGGGAAGCCGGACGTATAACCGACCGACCCGCCCGTGAACATGTCGAGTAGGCGCTGCTTGCCGAGGTCCGCGAACTGCCGGCTGATATCCCCCAGCCCCTTCAGGATGCGGTCGAAGAAGCTGTCGGAAGAACTGTCGGTGAAGATGTCCAAGAACGTGCTGGCGACGTTCTCGACGAGCTGGCGCTGCTTCTCCAGCGCGTTCTGCGTCTCCTCGAGCGACGCGTTGTAGCGCATCTGGCCGGCGATGCGCTGGCCGTCGAGGCTCTCGTAGGAGACCTTCAGTCCGTTCAGCGTCGTCGCGATCTCACGGTCGGTGTCCGACAGGCCGAAGAGCGAGCCCTGAAACTGAAGGTCCGCGATCGTTTCGGCGACGCGCTCGGCCTGCGCCTGCGCCTCTCGCATGGCGTTGATCTGCGTCGTCAGGGCGCCGATCGATGCGGCAGCCTCCTGAATGGCCGCGACCTCGGCCGGGCTGACGGCCATTCCGGCCTCCGCAGCCGCGCGCTTGGCCTCAGCCAGCGCCTGATAGGCGAACCGAGCCGCGGCGATGTCGCCCTCGCTTCGGCCGAGAAGGCTGCGTTCCATCTCCAGCGCGTCGACCGTCTGCCGAATGCCGTCGAGGCGGTCTGTCGACGCCTGTCGATAGTCCTCCGCTTCCTCACGCGCCTTCTGCCCGAGATCGAAGGCTGACTGCTCGCGAATGGTCGCGATCTCGATGTCGCGGGCTTCCGTCAGGGCCTCGATGGCGTCGGCGTTCCCGCGATAGGCGCGGATCGACAGCTGGTACTGTCGATTGACGTCGGCGATGGCCTTGGCCTCGTCCGACAGACCAATGGCGGCCCGCCCGGCGCGCGCGTCAGCGAGGCGATCGAGGGCGCCGGCGGTGTCGGCGGCCAAGCCGCGGTTCCGGTCTTCGATCGCGGCGCGGTCTTCCCAGATGCTCTGCGAATTCGCCATCGCCTCGCGAAAGGCGTCGTTGATACGCTCAGCGTTGGTCCGCAGGTCCGGCGCCAGCGAGGCCAGCGTCGACATGGCGGAATTGTAGCGGGCAAGCGCCTGCGCGGACCCGTCAGCGGCGGCGGCGTTCTTGTCGAGCGCGAGCGCCGTTCCGGCCAGCGCCTTAACGAGGTTCTGCGCTGTCTCGATGGCGCGCCGCATCTCAGTGTCGTCGCCGGCTGCTGCGTATGCGACCTTCAGCGATCGCATGAACGCTTCGACATCGGGCTCTCCGGCGCGCAGTTCGGCGCGGAAGTCCTCGACCATCTGCCGGATCGGCTCGAATTCGGGCAGCGCAGGGATGGATGCTGTGTCGCTCGTCCCGTAGGCGGACGTTCCCAGCCATCCTCCTGCCCCAATGAACTCGCGCTCCAGCTGCCGGATCTGCGACTGCATGATCTCGCGAAGGTCGTCGGTATTGGCCCCAAGCTCGATCTCGATGCCGATCGTCGCACGGCGGTCGATCTGCGCCAGAACCTCGGCAATGCCGTCGTATCGCTTCGCCACCTGATCGAGGATCCGGCTGTGATCCTCCATCGTCGCGGTGGCGTCTGGAATGCGATCACGCATGACGAACGCGAAGGCCGCCGCGGCTGCCGTGACGCCGATGAAGGCGAAACCGAGCGGACCGATCGCCGCAGCAGCCGCCAATGCCCCAGCCTTCGCGGCCGTGCCGATCGCCTGGAGCGAGCCGCGCACACCACCGGGCCCGTCGCCAAGCGCTTGCACGACCTGCCCGGACTGCGACGAGATGATCGCGAACGGGCTGGCCCCCATGGCAAGCATCGTGGCGACGTCGTTCAGCTGGTAGCCGAGGTTCGTCACCTGATGGTTCGTCAGCTTGATCCCGCCTTCGACGGGCTTCAGCGCCGAGGCTGTCTTCTCGAACTCTTCGCGGGCACGCCCGGAGAACACCGCCATCTCGTCGGTCGTGATAACCTGCCGGCTCGCCATCTCCTGATAGCTGGCAAGTTCGACAGTCAGTCGCGCCTGCGCCGCGCCGAGCGGATCGATCTCCGCGCGCAGCCGAGCCGCCGACGCGGTCATCGCATCCATCGCCCGCGCGTCCGCTTCGAAGACGGAAGCGCTGTCACGAGCGGACAGTCCGGAGTGACGGACCGACGACGCAAGATCGAGCCCGCGCTGCACATTCGACGTTCGGTCGCCGCGAGGCGCGCCAGCGGCCTCCAAAGCGCGTTGCGAGGCGGCGATGGCCGTCCGGCGGGTCTCCTCCGAGATCAAGCTTTGGCGCGCCAGGCGGTTCGCCTGATCGACGCTCTGATTGTATCGCTCCTGCGCCGCGATCAACGGATCGTAGGTGCGCGTGAGGGTCGCGGCCTCCCGGGCGATGTTCTCGAGATGACGCTGGACGAGCGCGATGTTGCCGACGTCCTGCCGCGCCAAGGCTTCCTGCTCGCGCTGCAACTCCCGGGCGGCCTGTGCCGAGCCGTTCATGCGCGAAGCGTAGAGTTCGAGGATCCGTGACGCCTCTGTCTGCGTGGTCACCCCACGGCGAACGGCGGCGTCGATCTGGATCTGCGCCGCCGCGATCTTCTGACCGGCGGCGATCGCTGGATCGGCGGCGGCCGCGAGGCGCTGGTACTGAGCGGCGACGCGAGCGACCGAGGTCGCCCCGCCTGTCATGGCGATAGACGCCTTTTCGCTCGCGACCGCCAAGCGCTCCTCGCGGTCGATCATCCGGTCGACGGCAGCCTGCGCCGCCTGCATGGCACGCTGGTGCCGTGCGCTGCCGGCCTCCGCCCCGCGGGCGTCGACGATCAGTTCCGTGACGATCACATTCGACATGCAGGACGCCTGTCTTGGGTTCGCAGCCTGGCCGCGCTACGTTCGGGTTCGAACGGAGGGTGCGATGGTCGCGAAGATTGGGCTTGGAATCGTCGTCGTCGCGATCGTGGCGCTGACGGCAGTGACGTTCTGGAACCAGCACACCGCCCGGGCGGATGCGGTAGAGGCCGCAGCGCAGCAGGAGTGCAACGAGGCCAGAGCGGAAGTGAACCGACCGGGCTACCGAAGCGCCGATGACCCTCTCGCGCTCGAAATTGTCGTCGGGCGATGTGAGCGCGAAGGCCGCTAGGCGCCCTTCGTCGCATCCTTCTTTGACCGCTTCCCGCACTCGGCGACGAACGCCGCGTCCATGGCCTCGATCTGTTCGACCTCCCACGGGGTCAGCCGCACGCCGCTGAGGCGCGAGAATGCGTCGATGTCGCCCCAGCTGATCGCGGAAACGCCGAACGCCCCGGGCGCCCGCCTACCGTGCAACCGGCTGAAGATGCGCCAGAGATAGGCGGCGCCGAGCGGAAGCGGGGCCCCTTCGAGCTCCGCCTCCAGTTCGGCCTTCTTCTCCGGCGTTCGGGCCCGGCCGATGAGCCCTTCCAGCGTCTCGCGGTAGGTTGCCCCGCTCTCGTCTACTGCTCCGAGAACGAACTGGTGTTCTGCGAAGGCTCGGAGTTCGTCGCCGAGCCTTTCGTAAAAGACCGCTCGTCGACCAGGAACTCGATCATCTGCGAGAAGGCCCAGCCCATGTTCGGCTGCATCAGGAGGCGGATCGCGGCCTCTTCGGCGAACGCGACAGGATCGCCCGGGCCGAGGCGAACCGGCGTCCAGTCGACGATGCGGGCGACGACCCACGCAACATTGTCACGCCGGACCTCGTCGACGTCGCGGTCCTCGCTCTTGAACTTCTTCCCGTTCACCTGAGCCTGCTCGATCTGCTGCGAGCGACGCAGGTTCTTCCGGTTCTGCTCGTTGTTCCAGGCGACCGTCTTCGGGTGCGCCGGACCGGCGAACTGGACGTGCCAGCCGGTGCCCTCGATACCACCGGGCTTCATGATCTCCAGCGACGAAATGTCCTGCGGGATGAAGACCGAGATGTCGATCGCGGCGTTCGTGTTGTCCATGTCGAATGTCCTCTGTCGGAAGGAATGGGGTGGCAGGCGGCGCCGACACGCCGCCCGCCTCTGCGCGCAGCTCGTGCCCGTGTTTCGGCGGGCGTCTCGATCAGGTCTCGACGGTCTTGGTCTCGACCTGCGTTCCCGCGAGGCTGTCGGACACCTCGGCGCCGGCCTTGCCCGTCTCGCTGACGGCGATGGAGCGCAGCCCGTCGATGCGGGACGGCCAGTCGACCGCGAACCCTGCCGCTCGCGCCTCGCCGACCGCGTCGACCAGCGCATCGGCCGCCTTGCGAACGGCCGCGACCTTCGGGTGCTCGGCACCCGCCTTCTTCTCAGCCATGATGGCCTCCGGGGAGAGAGGAGCGGCCGCCGCGCTCCGTTGATCAGGCGGCAGGTTCAGCCGCTCAGGCGGCCGAGGTCTGGAACTTGACCATCGTCGGGTCGAAGGCGCCGCCGCGCTCGTCGATGCCGACCATCAGGCCGAGCGTCTGCGTGCGCGGACCGTCGGCGCCCAGCTCGGACTTCGACGCGCTGGAGAGCGTCAGGTTGCCGAGGAAGAACGAGCAGAAGTCGCGCGGCTCGCCCTCGTTCTCCGTGAACAGGAGATGCAGGCTGAGCTGGTCCTCGTTCAGGAACTGCGTGACGCGGCTGACGTCCTTTCGCAGCGCCGTGACCGAGGCTTCGACACTGGCGAGGTTGTCGAAGACGTCGGGCGTGACGTTCGACCCGACGACCGGCTGACCGCTGGCGTTCAGGTTGATCGACAGGCTCAGCGTCGTGAGGTCGAGCACGTCCTCGTCGCCGAGCCGGATCACCGCCTCCACCGCCGTCATGCCGATCGAGGTCGTGGCGACCGGGTTGGCGAAGTAGGGCGACGCCGCGCCGGTCAGCACGGCCATGTCCTGGCCGACGAAGGACGTCGTCAGGATCGCCATGCCGTTCTGCGCCAGCGACAGCTGCAGCTGCCCGACGCGGTTGCCGGTGAAGATCTCCGAACCGTCGATATCGAGTTCGGTCTCCTCGACCGTGAACGAGCGGCGGGTCAGGCCCTGCAGAAGCTTCTTCGGCCGCGCCAGCGACACGGCGTTCTCGGCGGCGCCGACGTTCGTCAGGGCCTCCGCGACCGTCATCACCGTTGCCGTCAGCGCGACGACGCGCACGTTCCGTCCGTTGTTGGCCGCGGTGGTGAAGCCCGAGAAGCGGACGACGTCGCCGACGCGCACGCCGTCGGTGATCCACGATCCGGCCGCGCGGGTTATCGTGCGGGCGGCGGCGTTCACCGTCAGGGAAAGGCCGGTCAGCGCCAGCGGAACGTCGAAGGTCCCGCGGAACCCGGCCTCGATCAGCGGATCGAAGGTGCCGAGGCTGAGATCGCCCGCGAAGGAGCCAGCGACCGAGCGCGAACCGTGGCGGCCGCGCGTCGTCATGCCGTCGCGGCGGTTCTCGCCGGACGTGATGGGCGCCTTCGTCAGGTTCATCCCGCCGGAGTTCGGGCGGAAGACGCGCGCGGCATCGTTGGCGGGGCGGACGCCGAACTCGGCCTCCTGCTTGTAGGTCACAAGGATGTTCCGGCCGGTCTGATAGGCCATGGCAGTGCTCCAATCTGGTAAGGGGGTTGGCGCCATGCGCCGGTCAGGCTGCCCGACAGTCCAGTTCACGGCGGCGCGGGCAGAGCCGCCGCGAAGGCTTCACCCGCGATGCAGGTACTCGAAGGGGATCGTGGCGGTGACTCGCCACCACATGCCGTCCTCAGAACCCCCGTCGCCGCCATCCAGGCGGGGCGACCACGAGCGGACGCAGCAGTCGTCCTGGCGGTAGAACTCGGCGGCCCGGAAGATCTCGCCCGCATCCGTCGCGAGGCGGAAGGCTTCCGCGGACCCGCCGCCCACCGGCACGAACACATGGATTTGGATCAGGCCGTCGTAGACCCAGCGATGATCGCCCGGACGCCCTGCGCCGACGATGTCGCTGCCGGCGCCGACGACCTCGAGGAACAGCCAGGCTGGGACCGGATCGCCGTTGTCGTCGACCAGATCGGGCCGGGCCTCGTTCAGGACACCGATCGGGGTTCGATCCCCCCATTGCTCTTTCAGCCGCGCGGTGATCGCGGCGACCGCTCCAGCGTAATCTGCCATCAGGATCGCTCGCTGATCACGAGGGCCGGGTATCGGATGCTGGACTCGTTCCCGGCCTTGCCGCCAACGACGCCACCACCGACGATGCCGCGATAGGTGAAGAAGATCCGCGCCATGTTGCCGAAGCGCCTGCGAACGATCCGCTCGGCTTGGGCATAGACCCGGTCCGTCCCCGAAACCCGCATCTTCATCTTCCCCAGCTCGATCTTGCGGGCGTAGGGCACGAAATTGCTGATGACGATCGTCGAGCCCGGCCGCCAGTTGGCGAGGTTCGAGGCCGCGACGTCGTCGACGAACAGCGTGTGCGCCATCCGGTAATCGCCGCTGAGGACCGGGGAGAGATCGAACAGCGTTTCCATCGCGAACTGCACGGCGGCGTCCAGGCGGATGTAGTCGTACTGGATCACCCCGAAGGGCCTGGCGGCTTCCTCGCGAACGCCCTCGACCCCGTCCACGAACCGTCGGAACGTGCTGGGCTTCGGCGTCGCCGCCATGATCTTCCCGTGCTCGCGCTTCGCCACTTCGATCAGGACCCGCTGCGTTGCCTCGCGGGTCGCCTGCATGACGATGTCGAACTGCGCGGCGGTGGCTCTGAGGCGCGACATCAGTGGCCTCGCGCGCGGACCTCGTAGGCGATCAGCACGCCTGCGACCCGCCTCGTGTTGTCGTCCACGACCTGGACGACCATCGGCTGTCCGCGAACAACGAGCCGGTCACCCTTCGCGAGCGGCGGGGCCAACGGTACGTCCTCGGCCATGATGATGATGCGCCGGTCTCCCTGCGCGATGTCGCCGACGAGCTCGTCTGCGGCATAGTCCTTCACCCGGGCCCGAACGGCGGTTGCGGTAGCGCTGCCGGACGTTCCGCGGCGGATGCTCACGGTCTCGCCGACGAGGGCGAACGCGCGTCGATACTCGGCTATCGTGCTGGCGACGAGGTCGATCACAGGACGTAGACCCGCAGCGGAGCGAGCAGCCGTTCGACTGCAACCGTCCTGGCGCGCTGCACCATGTCCGGGCTGTTGAACGCTTGGGTGATGACGTCGTCGACCGTGACGGACCGGAGCCCGCCATCGGCCTTCGCCTGCGCCAGCAGCTCCTGCGTCATGAGGATGATCGCGGCCACCGCGTTCGCGGGCACCTTACCTGTCGTCGCGCCGTCGTAGCCGGCACGGTAACGGATGCGGACCGGTTCACGGCGGTTGAACAGGTAGAAGCGCACCGGAGGCCACGACTTCCCAAACTTCATCACGACGCTGTCGCCAACGAGTTCGTACTCGACCGGCAGAAGCGTCTGCATGACGCCGCCTGCATCCTCGTACTCGACGCTCTCGACCTTAATGATCGGGCGGCACGGCAATGCGATCAGCGGCTCATCGAAACCGTAGAGGTGCGCCTCCAGCGTCTGCTCGCCGAGCGCACGACCGAGCCAGCCGGAGGGCCCGTCGATTTCCGCCTGTGCGGCCGCGATCATCGCCGTCACCAGCGCGTCGTCGGTCGCGTGGTTGCCGGGCACCTGCTCGGGCTTCACGATCGGCTTCGGCGGCTCGATGACGACGACGCGCATGGTTAGGCCTTTGCCTTCTCGTCGGCCTTGGACTTCGGATCGGCTTTCGGCTTTTCGGCCTTCACCTCCTCGACCAGCCCGCGCATCAGGTGATCCTTCGCGCGCGCATCGGACATCGTCACCGGCATGCCGCGACGGATGTTCTCGCTGCCGAACCTGAAGGTGCGAAGCGCTCGAAGGTCCATCGTTCTGTCCTCTCGAATGGAGAAGGCCGCCCCACGATCGGGACGGCCCATGTCGTTCGCCTTACGGCGTGACAGCGGCACCGAACGCGCCGGTGACGAAGGCCTCGGGCCGCTTCACGGCGAGCGCCAGACGCTCTTCGCAGCGGATCGACACCATGTTCTTCTCGAAGTCGTCGACGTTCTCGGTCGAGACGACGACGTTCGCGTCCTCGCGATCGAAAATCTGCGCGCCGGTCGAGAACGCGCCCGCCAGGAACTCGCCCTCGAACTCGGGCGCCTCGGTGGCGACGACCGGCAGGCCCCAGAGGGTCGGGCCGGCAAGGCTCAGCGGATTGGCGAGGATGTACCCGCCGTTCTTGTCCTTGGTCAGTTCGATGCGCGCCCAGTCGGTGAAGTGGACAACGAACCCGGTGACGGGCAGGCGAGCGAGCTGCGCCTGGAGCACCGCGAGACGCAGATCGTCGATCGGCGTGCGGTCCGCAGGAGCAAAGGCCGGAGCGAAGGTGGACGCCTGCGGGACGATGCCCTCCAGATGACCGCCCGTGCCGGAACCGAACAGGATCTCCTGCTCCTCGACGTACTTCAGGCCGTAGCGCATCTCAGCGTCGACCATCGACTGCAGCTGCGCGAAGTCGTCGAGGATCTGCTTCGACGCCTTGAACATGTGCGCGATCGTCACGACAGGCGTGATCTTCGTCGCGAATTCGATGTCCGAGTACGGCTTCTTCGTGCCTTCGACCGGGATCACGGCGGCCTTGTTGTCGAAGCCCGTCTGCTGAACCCAGAAGATCGCGGGCGAGGTAGTCCGGCCGGGAGCGATCAGGTCGCGGATGAAGAGGCGCTGCTTCGGCGCCTGGTCGATGCCCGGCAGGCGCTGGGGTTCGACGACGCCAGCGGCGATGTCGGTGCTCAGCACGTTCTTGACCGGAGCGGAAACGCTGCGGCCGCGAGACATGCTGGAGTTGACGCCCTTGAACGCCTCGGAGTTGACGGCCTGCTGACCGACCGACTGCCGGTCGGCGCCGCCGCCGCCGCGACGGGTGGCGGACTGCTCGACCTCGCCGAGCCGGGCCTGCAAATCACCCAGCCGCCCCGTAAGGTCCGTCTGGCTGGCGGTCAGCTTGTCGACTTCGGCCTTGGTCTCGGCCGAGAGCTTGCCGGTGTTCTTGACCTCGGTCAGGCATTCTTCCGCCTTGCGGGAGAAGTCGTCGTTGACGCGCGAAAGGTCGTTCGTGACCTTCGTCAGAAGGTCGCGGAGTTCATCAGCCATAATGGCCTCCTGAATGTAGGGAGCGGGCTCTAGGCCCTGGTCAGGCTCAGTCGTGCCGCCGCGACGCGCAGACGGTCGATTGCATCTTCGTCAGCGCCCGGCGTGACGGGGCCGCTGGCAGCGCTCGGCTTGCCATCGGCGATCTCTTTCAAAAGGCGGCGGCGCTCGGAGCGCGGAAGCGCCCGTCCGGTCGTCAGTGCCGCCTCGAGGCGGTAAAGGGCCGGCGCCTCGTTGCGCGCGACCTCTCTGGTTTCGAAGTCAACGACCGCGTCGGCAAAGCCCTTCTCCACGGCCTCGCTGCCCGACAGGTAGGTCGTGGCGTCGAGCATCGCCGTCACCTCGGCGACGCTGAGCCCGGACCGCTCGGCGAACATCTCGGCTGCCGCCCGGTCGAAGACCTCCATGGCGTCTGCGGTGGTCCGCAGAACCGTCTTCTCACCGGCCGCGCCCCACTGCGTGTTGTGGATCATCATGAACCCGAGGCTGGCGATCTGCACCTCGTCGCCGGCCATGGCGATAACCGCGGCGGCGGAGGCAGCGATGCCGACGATCTGGACTGTGACCTTGTGCGGGTGCGCCCGCAGCATGTTGTAGATCGTCGTGCCTTCGAAGAAGTCGCCGCCGGGCGAGTTGATCTGCACCGTCACAGGACGGTCGCCGATCTGTCGGAGCGCGGCGCCGATCCGCTTGGCGGTGACGCCCTCCTCCGTCCACCAGTCGAAGCCGATCGGGTCGAGAATGCTGATCGTGTCGGAACCGTCCGTCGCAGCTTGCGTCGGGCTCCAGCGCTTCAGCGCCTCTTCCGACAGCATCGGCGACGCCTTCGTGCCTTCGGGGGATCGAAGCTCGGGAAGCGGTCGAAGGCTCATGGCTTGTTCTCCTGTGCCGCGGCGTCGGCCTGGTCGATCGGCACGTTCTGCATCTGCGTGCGGATGACGTCGCCGCCCTCGACCGGCGGGTCGCCCTCGTAGCGCCGGATCTCGTTGAGCGTCTTGAAGCCCGCGCGGCTGGCGATCTCGTGCGCCTCGTACCGGGCCTTCGTATCCGTCCGCAGCAGGTCCTCGTAGTTGAAGCGGACCGACAGTCGGCGTCGCTCCGCCGGGGTCATCACCCGCTTGGCGATGGCCTGTTCGATGCGCTTTAGGCGGTTGCGCAGGCTGAGGTTCAGCCAGTTCTGCATGATCGCCGAGACGCCCGTCCCCCACATCGTCTGTCCTTCGGCCGCGTGGCCGACGAGGATCGGAGGGAGACCGAGCCAACGGCAGACGTCCTCGACGTTGAACCGACGGTTCAGGATCATTTCGGCATCGCGCATCGAAAGGCTGATGCTCTTGAAGTCGAGCCCACCCTCCAGAATGGAGGCCCACGGCGCATTCGGACCGCTGTTCGCTTCAACGAGCGACTTCTTCGCGTCCGCCCTCTGCTCGAGCGTCATTTTCGTCGCCCCGGCCGGCGTGATGAAGAACCCCTTCGACCGCAGACCCTTCGAATAGGCGTGTCCGGCAGCCTTCTCCGTCGCGATCGTGAGGCTGAGCGTCTGGCGCGCGTACTCGACCGGCGAGAAGCCGACGTCCCCTTCGCCGAACGCCTTCAGGTGGAAGACCTTCTCTGCCGGCAGCAGGACGTCCTTGCCGCGGTCTCGGAACCGATACTCCAGCCGGTCATCGCTGTTTCGGCGAACGAAGGTGTCGCCGGGCATCGAGTTCAGGGCGACGAGGCGGTCGCCTACGAAAGCCTTCTCGGCGAACGCGTTGCCTGTCGTGCAGAGACCAAGGACCCGCTCTTCCCAGAACTCGATCGCCGTCTGATCCGCGTTCGGGCTCCGGTCCAGAAGTTCCGCAAGAGGATGGTCCTTCACTCGAACCCTGACGCCGTCCGGCCCCTCCTCCATCACGTCGAGCGACAGGCTGGCGATCGTCTCGGCGGTGATGCGAGTTCCGGCCCAGAAGGCCGACAGGTTCAGTGCGCCTCGCGTCGTGACGCTTTCACCCGCCCAAGTTTCGCCGCCTCCCATGAACTCGTAGAGTTCGTTGTCGCGGGCGGTCAGGCGCCTGCCAATGAGCCGGCGGCCGAGGTCCCAGATACCCATTACGCGGACACCATGTTCGTGAAGATGTCCGACCAATCGGTCTGCGCGCCGTTGCCGAGTTCGTTGTCCGCCGCGCCGACGGCCATCGCGATCGTGACCATTCCATCGATCCTTCCGCGCGAGCGATCCTTGTCGAAGGCTCGGTTCCCTTGGCCGTCAGCGTCGACGATCGCGTTCGCGGCGCAGCTGTAGGTGACCGGTGACTCGTCGATGGTGATCGTCTTATCGAGGATCCGGTCCTCCAGACGTTCGATCGAGCGCGGCATGGTCAGCTGCTTCTCTTCGTAGACGACGCGCTTGCCCTGGCCGTGCGCGACCATCTTGAACCCGGAGCCCTCGGGCTCCGTCGGGCCTTTGTAGCGCCAGACCGGGAACCCAATTTGCTCGCAGGCCGCGATGAAGTCCGCCATGCCGGCCGGGTCGAAGGCCAGGAACTCGACCTCGTGTTCCGCGACGAGCTCGGCGACCTTCGCGGCCACGAACGTCTTGTCGATCACCGCGCCGGGGACCGCCGTCAGGCTCGTCTTGTCCGGCTCCAGCGCCCACCGATCGTAGGGCGCCAGGTCCGCCTTCGAACGGTCCTCGATGCCGTTCCTCACTGTCCAGTACCAAGTCTTGACGTAGAGGTGGCCCGTCTCCGGGCACTCCCAGCAGGCGGTCAGCGCCGTCAGGTCGTTCTTCTTCGACAGGTCGAGCGAGAGCCAGCAGCGCCAGCCCTTCATCTTCGCGACGTCGACCTTGCCCTGCACCGCGATCCACGCGTCCTCCGCGATCCAGAAGGACGCGGAGCCGGCGGGAATGCCGAAGTAGAGCCGCTTCACCGACATGGCGGTAGAAAGCAGCACCCGAGCCGTCGCGACCTCGCCTTCGATGTTGGCCGCAGGGAAAGTGACACCCAACGCCGGCAGAGCCTTCTGCCAAACCGCGGGCGTGTCGAAGATCGTCTCGCGGTCCTTCTTGTCGACCCGCGCCACGAAGGCGAAGGCCTCGTCGTCGTTGACCTTGCCGTTCGCGACGGCTTGGTAGAATTCGCTGTACTCCGTTCCAACGTGCTGCGTCGTTGCCGGCGTGTTCGTCCCGAGAAGCATCAAAGCGTCGTTTGGCATCTTCGCGATGGCACGCTTCCATGTCTCGATCGGATGGTTCGATCGGAATTCATGAATTTCGTCGGCGAACACCGCCACTGGGCGCGGACCCGAGATTGCCTGACCGTTCGCCAGCGCCTGAAACTTCGATCCCGTTTCCGGGTGCTCCAGCTTCCAGGCGTTGTCGCCCTCGCCCCGGATGATGACCTCGCCGCGCGATTCCAGCGTGTCGGTCTCGTCTTCCTCGGCGCCGGGAATGTTCGATCTGCACATGGCGACCGCGTCCTTGAAAAGAACGTTCGCCGTCGCGCGATCCTGTCCGATCGCATACGCCTCGGCGCGCGGGACGCCGTAGAAGCCCATCAGGTAGAGGCCGATCGCTGCCATCAGCGGGCTCTTCGCCTGTCCCTTTCCGGTCTCCAGCCAGCCCGATCGGAAGCGCAGCCGGCCACTCTCCTTCGTCCAGCCGAACAGCGAGCCGATGGTGAACACATGCCAGGGTAGAGGGTGGAAGGGTTGGCCCGCATACGACCCTGCCGTAATCGACAGCACCGCCGGGAAGAACCCGAGGACATGCGCGGCCTTTTCGGGACGCCAGACCAAGCCGCGCTTCGGCCCGTCGCGCAGATCGTCGAGATGGCGCTGTGCAGCGGCCTTCACGATCTCGCCGACGAGGATCCGCCCCTCGACCGCGTCGAGCGCCCATTGCGTGGTCGGGTCGGTCGCAGCTCGGTCGAAAGCCTCCTTCTTCATTCGCTCTCCCCGCAGGGCTCAAAGGAAAGGGGCCGGCGATGAGCCGACCCCGAGGGCAACACCACGCATTCGGGTCTCAGAAGATCGATGGTCGCCCTTCCGCTTTCGCGGATCAGTTGGCGGTGCAGCAGCCTGCCTTAGGAAAGCACGGGGCTAGTGGCCGCACTCGCCCGCCTCCATGCGGCCCAAAGGTCGCGGAGAAGGCGTTTCTCGATGTAGCGCTGCACCCTGTTGTGCGCGTGTGCCTTCGTCTCCACGCGATCGGCCTCGTAGACCTTCCTCGCGTCGTAGACCTCCTTCATCGGTCCACCCGATTTGATCATGCAGGCTCCGACGTTCCACATCACAGACCGCCGAGATGGCGAGTAGCCGTGAAGGACGGCATCCGCCCCGCCGACCCTGCGCTGACGTCCGTCTGCCATGACGGCGAGCCCCATCCGTTTCCACAGCTTCGCGGGGTTGGCGTAAGAACCGAGGTCGCCAGCCTCGCCGACGATCGCCGCCAGCGACGCGATACCAAAACCGCGGACGTCATCGACCCACGGGGCGACCGGGAGCGCCCTTGCCAGCTTCGCCAACCGCTTCTCGACCATCTTTCGATGCCGTTCGACCCCGTCCCGGGCTTCGACCAGCGGCAGGATAGCTGCCATCGCGATCTCAGCCATTGGGTGTGAGCCCTTGCCAATGGCCGCGCGGTAGAGCTTGTCCGCCTCCTTGATCTCGCCGCCCGCCAAGCGTCGGCACAGCGCCTTGGCCTGGAGGGTCAGCGACTTCTCCGCACGATGCCACGACTGCCGGCGGCGCCACTGTTCGCGAATTTCATCAATGGTGGTGGCGAGAAGGACAGAAGTCGTACGGGCCGCATAACATCCTTGGCCCTCCTCGCCCTCGGCATCGCTGCCGATCTGCTTGGCCGTGGCGGCAGGGCACCCCAGGAGGTCGTCAACTTTTTGGCCGCCACGGCCTTCGACGTCTCCGCCGATCAGGTGGGCGTCGGCAGCACTCCCAAGGGTCGCATTGGGACCGTGGCCGACGCCGTCAGTCTCACGACTGATCTGAATTGGTGCGGTGAGCGACGCGTCACCATTGGACAGCATATCGCAATAGGTCACATCACCGCCGCCGGACACACCGGCGATCTCGAAATCCTCACGCATGGCGGGACGCCTCCGCCTGCATCGTCTCCAGTTCGGCCGACGTCAGTGCGACCCCGACCCTGCGCCCCTCGGGCACCTTCGCAGCAACGAGACGAAGCCAGCGTTCTTTGACGCGCATATCCCGCGACTGGCGGCCGTAGAATTCGGCTGCTTCCATCACCTGATCGCGGTCGGCGTCCCGAAGCAGAACGCCGCCGGGCAGCGGGAACATCAGCAGCGTCCCACTCGCCAGATGAACAACGCGCTGACGATGTTCAGCCTGGGCCTTCAAGTCGACCGGCTTGCTCGTCGGCGCATTCCAAACCGAATGTCGTTGCTTCCGCATGACCATCCGAACCGCGTCGTAGCAAGCGTCTCGGATGAGCGGTTCTGTCAGATCCTTCCGCAGTCGAGGGGAGCGGTGAACCGCCGCCTCCATTATCGCCGTGGCTGCGACAAGATCGCCGTTCGCCTGATCCAACGCCTCTCGCGCCGCCGTTCCCACAGGGTCGGACGGCTTCTCCTCGGTCGCCGCCTGCCTCTCAGCGGCGGCCATCAGCTCGCCCTCGCGTAGAAGGCTTCTACCGCCTTCTTCGCCCGAAAGGCGCTCTCGCCGACGATGAAGTGCAGGTCGTCGAACTCCTCCTGCGACAGCATCACGACCTTGTAGCCGTTCGGCTGCTGGTGGACGCCCGACGGACGCAACGCGCCTTCCATCAGAGTGCAGGCGATCGAGGCGCAGCGCGCCGCGTCGTTGACCGCGCCCTCCATGTCGATGCGATCGGGTTTGCTTCCGGCGCTCGCCGTGCTATGTTTTTCGTCGTTCACGACTTTTCCTTCCACGGAATTGGTTGAACCATGGCTCGGCGAGGTTGCACCCTCGGCCGGGCCTTTCTTTTGCGCCGTCACGCGGGGTTCTCCCCGGTCGACCGCTCCATCTTCTCCCGGATCGCCAAAAGGATTTCGGAGTTTGTCGAGCGCAAGTTGCGCTTGGCGGTCTCCTCCAGCCAGCCTTTCAGCTCCGGCGTCACCCGAACCACAATTTGCGGATCGCCTTTCGCCATGTTCACGCCTCCTTAACAAGCACTTCGCTATAAAGCATTCCGCTTTCTTGCGGTCAATAGCAATCTGCTTTATCGGAGCGCGCTATGTCGGAACCTGTCGTCCAAGTAAATTTCCGGATGCCGGCGAGCCTGAAGACCGCGCTGGAGGAAGAGGCCCAGCGCGCGAACCGGTCGTTGACAGCGGAGATCGTGCAGCGGTTGGACGATTCTCTATCTCGCCGATTCGAGAACGTAGATTCCGAACACCGTGATACCGCTTACCGGCTCGAGCGCTTGGAGAAGGGGCTCACTCGCGTTCTGCAAAACATCGGTGAAATGCGAGAACGCGCCCGTTTCGTTCAGAGCAATCCCCATCGGTACAACCCTGAACGCTATGCCCGGCGCGTTGCGCTCGAGGACTTCCATGAGCGGGGTGAGTACCGCAACCCTTACGAACCGCTCACGCCAGAGCATGGGAGCTACCGGACAACGTTCCTCTGGTCGGCAACGCGGGCTCTAGGCAAAGAGGCTGTCCTGTCAGATCCCAAGTATGCCGAGATCCTTGAGCCGCTCCCGAAGTTCCTTCGAGCCGACTAACCCTCCGCCCTCCCTCATCCCCCGCCGGCAGCCGGCTTCAGGTATCCATCCGAGGCGCGGGCTGCCCGCTTAGAACGCACGACCTTTGTGACCTTGCCTCGACGGGTCGGCGGAATGCCGAGTTCGATCTCGATGATGCGGATCTCCTCGCTGGCCTGCCGCATCACGGTCCACCACGGCGAAATCTGCGGCACCTTCGTCCGCTTTGCCGCGACGATCGGCCCCGTCTCGGCAATCTGCCGCGTGGCACGTTCGTACTGCACCCGCCAGTGCGCTAGACGCTCGACCATGTGCCCGTTTGCGACGGCGAGAGCTTCCATAGTCCGAAGTTCGCTGACGATGCGCGACCACTCCGCGGACGCGGCGTCGATATCGTCTTGCTCGACGTAGAGAGACCGCCAATCCGGCTCCGGAGGCGTGCCGTCTCCGCCAGTGATCGTGGTGAGGCTCATGCTCATCCCCTTCGGGGATGGCGAAACCCCCCTTCCGAAAATCGTCTTCGGTGCGAATGGAGGGACCCCGCCGGTCGTGGCCCCTGGGCCCCTGAAGTTTCGACCCGCCCCCCCTATCGTCAGGCTGGCTTGACGTTCCACGGGTGATCGGGATCGACCGGGCGTCCCTCGACGGTCACGCCAATGCGATGCCCTCGCCTCTCCTCGCGCTGCTTGTGGCTGTTGTGGTGCGAGGCGCAGAGGGGCTGCCAGTTCTTCCGGTCCCAAAAGAGCTTCGGATCACCACGGTGCGGCTGGATGTGATCGACCACGGTGGCGGGCTCGATGGTCCCCGTCTCCTGGCATCGGCAGCAGAGCGGATGCTCGGCGAGGTAGGCGAGGCGTGCCTTCGCCCATCGGCCGTCATACCCTCGGGCGCGTGCGGACTGGCGTCGATCCATCTTCATCGTCAGCCTCGGATTGGTAGCGGCGACCGGCCAACCGATCCTTCGGCTTCGCCTTATCCGGCTGACATCGGACATCCCGAATGCGGACCGCTTATCAGGCGGGAGGATGTGCGCGCCGTGCCGAAGCGCCGGGCGTCCGCCTGATGATGGTTGCGGGGACAGGATTCGAACCTGCGCCCTCCGGCTTATGAGACCGGCGATCTTCCCCTGATCTACGCCCGCAATAGGAAAACCCCGCCGGGCCGAAGCCTGACGGGGTCGAATTAATTCCACAAATTATGTGGGTCTGACTTGCGCACCCACAGGAAATGTGGGATAACAAATCACCGGGGCAATCAAGCCTCGGGGACTAGGAGCCAACCATGAGCATCAAGCTCAGCTTCGAAGTCCGGTTCGGCAGATGGAAACTAGCACTTTCCATAAGCCTGTAAGACCGGAGGGTCGGGGGCGCAAATGCTCCCGGCTCTCCGATCCCGAAGATAGTCGAACGGAGGTTACGAGACAATGACCGGACGCAACCAGCTCCACACGTACCGCCTCATTCTTCAAACGACGCAGTCCAATATGGCGCACCTCATGGGGATCGCGCTTCGCACTTACGAAGAGCTCGAAGCCGGCCGGACAGCGATCAGAGAACTGCATCTCAACGCCGCACGTTACGCCTGCATCAAGCGCGTGATCGAAGTCGGTTCGGGCGTGGTGGCCCTTCCCCCGGACGTTGCTGCCGACCTGGACCAGATGCGTGAGGTCCTTGAGCAAAACTGAAACGACGAAGGCCCGCCGAAGCGAGCCCCTGACCGCAGTTCCCCATGATAGGAATGTATATCGCGTATCTTGGCAGAAAGGTCAATGGTCCTATCGTAGGCAGAAGCCTAGGAAATCGGTCAGGCCGCGCCTTTCGCCTTCATGAAACGTGCGACCTCGTCCTCAAGGCTAGACGCGAGCTTCGAGAGCCCGGCCTCCTCAATGTCGGGAAGCACTCCCTTGATCCGGGCGACGGCCGCCAACGCTTGCCACTTGAAGAACCTAGTACAGAGGAGCGGCCAACCGCGCTCGTCCCTGAAATCGACCCCGAGGGCGCGGAGGATGTTCACCGCGTCCTCGTCCGATTTCTCGATATGGACGCCAGCCGCGATGAAGTGCTGGACCGCCTGCGGCAGATCCTCCTCCTCCACGTACTCGTCTTCGCCATCGCCAACGTGGCGCCCGTACTCCTCCCATACTTCGTTTTCGACAGTCCCGAACGTCTTCAACGAAACGGCGTCAATGAAGTGATCGAGGTACGGCGGCGTCGGAAGATTCGGATTGTAGAACAGCCGCACCTTCGCTTCGATGTCGGCGAAGCCGGGTAGGTCACGGATGATAATGCGCTTGCTCTTCTCAGGCATAATTCATCGCCTTCGCAAGTTCGTGGAGATCGAGGTCGAGGGTGTCGGAAATCTGCCGGTCGCTCACCTGGAGCTGAGGGCGGTATGACGCGGCGATCTCCTTTGGCGTCCGACCTTCGACACAGTAACTTACCAATCGGCGCGCCATCGGGCCTCCGATTTCCTGCGTAATCCCCCGGATTCTGTCCATAGCCAGCGTGCGTGCGTCGGGCAGACCGCCAAACCCGCCGCCCCCACCAGATGCCTCGAACTTGATACCCGACGCCGAGGCCACCCCTGCCCGCTCCCAGAGGTGGGCGAAGTCCGCGCCTGCATGGTACTGCGGGTTTCCGAAGCGGCCGTAGCGCCACTCGAACGTGCCCGGTCGGCATCGAACCTTATGGGTTGCGATGGCCTGAGTTCCTGTCGTGATCCGGCGAGCCTGGTACACGGTACCATCGGGGCCGGGCTTCTCGCCGCCCTTCACCTTCTTGGGCTTTGTGACCCGGCCCGCTTCCGCCTTCCGCTGAGATGGCGTCCGTTTGGCGAAGGGCGCAGTTGCCACTCGTGCGCTGGCGATCACCTCCGACATCGAAGATACCGGCCGGCGATCGTTGGTGTCCGCCGCGCTCATCGGCCACTCTCCTTCATTCGTTCGGCTGCCCGCTGCATCTCCGTCAGCACCTTGAGCGCCAGCGCCGTGTCGGATCGCGCATCGACATGCTCCATGGTGAGATCCTGAACATCGAAATGCTGGCTAATCGTAGTCGGCGGGCGCTTGTAGATCGCCAAGGCGATCAGTCCCGAAGAGAAGACGATGGACCCGAACTCCGGGGCTACCGAGATCAGGCGCAGCGTCACCAGAATGACTGCTACGCCCATCGTGACTGGCACCAATTCCATGAACCCTCGAAAGATAATCTCCGCCAACTTCAGCGCCAGGCGTTTCGCCCGTTGTGCCGTCTCGCTCATGGTCTTCCCCTCGTAAAAATGAACCCGTCGCCGCGCGGCACGACGCGGCCTTGCCGCTTCTTCGTCATAAGAACGGTTCGTTCCGCCGAGCCCTGTGGTGACGCCATGATGAGCGCATCCATGTGCGCGTCGTACTCAGTCCCAGGCACCTCGATCGGCATGGCGATGATGGTGACGCCAGACGGGCGCGGCCTCGGGTCGTATCCGGTCTGCTCCGCGCTCACTCGCTCGGCATCAGCGCGCGTCAGACCCTCGTCGAACTCGAGGATGGCCGCCCGTTCTTCGAAAGCCTCCCGACGATCCCGGAGATTGGACACTTTGGACAATTCGGCAGGAGACTGTCCAAAGCTGTCCAACTCCATCCCATTGTTTTCAGAGGCATTGGACGAATTGGACAGTTTGGACACTTCATTGAGTGCCCTCGCGCGCTCGCCTGTTTCTAGAAGGGGGTCTGGGGGGAATTCGATGTCGGACGATCGATCCCGAGTACGGAAATTTTCGTCAGCCTTCGAAAACTGTCCAAACTGTCCAATTCGTCCAAACGCTTCGTTTTCAACGACTTGGCCTTGGACACTTTGTTCCAAACTGTCCAAACTGTCCAAAATCTGAGCCGCGTCCGCTGCCTCTGGGCGGAACCGACGCGCCATCTCTCCAAGGTCGGCGAACAGATCGTCAGTCACGATCGCGCCCTCCCTGGATCACTGGATAAGCCGAGAGATCGCGTTGCGAATTCGAGCGACCAAAAGCTGATCGTTTGAGCGCATAGGCGCCGACGTCGCCGATCTTCGGAACGTACGTGACGTAGGGCCGGGTGCCCTTACGCCTCGCGATGAAATCCTCCGCCTCCAGCGCCGCGACGATCTCCTGCTGCTTCAACGCACCGCCGGCGGCGTCTCGAAGTCTGTCCTTCGGAATGTAGACCGCGTCCGCGTCGTACCAGCCGACCGCGATCTGATTGCCGACGTTGTTCTCGACATCGCGGATCGTCACGCCCCAACGCTCGAGAATCCACAGACGCAAGTTCGCGATCGCCTGTGCCGATGGGTCGAGCACCTTTGCATCTGAAGAAGACTGGAACCGGCTCCAAGCCCATGAGACGGCGCGGGACAGATCGACGTCACCGGGGAGCAGCGCGGCACGTTGCGCCAGCCTCCCGGCAGTCACGAGGATGGCGAACGGCATCGCCGCTCGGATCAGCGCACTATCGGCCCCCTCCCCTCCAGCGATGGCGATGGCGGTGGTCCCTACTGCCGCGCGCAGCTCGTCCGCCTTCAGGTGCAGTCCTTCGCCGATCAGGAATTCGACGAACGCCGGCCCGGCGTGGCCGTAGTGACGCTGGACCTCTTCGATGCGCCCCATGGTTCCGCGGTCGACGTCGCGGTTGATGCCGCTGACGTCTACGTCCGGGATGCGAACGGCCATACCCGCCATGAAGGTTTCGCCGTCCGACTCCACCTTCTCCTGCAGCGAACATTCCGCCGACATAATCGTGAAGGTCTGCCAGCGAAACGCCTCGCGCGCCGAGGCATCGGCTTTCATCCTCTGCTTTCCGACGCCGCCCGCGATCATGTAGATCATCTTGGCGACCTCCTTCCCGGAGACGTGCGCCATTTCGTCGATCGACAGGATCGTGCCGTTCGCCTGATGGCTGAAGGTCTCGATGCCGTTGGCGGTGGCCTTCGCCGAGCGAAAGAAGCCGTTCTTCGTCGTATCCGGGACGGTCCAGGCGGAAACCGCGAGCTTTTGCGCCGTTGATTTGCCGCTAGAGGATCGACCGGACAGGTTGATGCCGCAGGTGTCGAGCCCGGTTAGCGCGATCAGTGGACCAGCGAAGCCGGCCATGACGCCAAGCGTCCAATGTGGGCACTCCATCTGCGCGAGAGCGGCCGCGACAGCGTCCTTCCAGCCTTTTAGCGATCCGCCTTTTGCGATTGCCGCCGGCAGACGTGACGTCGTCCCCAACTCCACCGACCGGCCTGACGTGTTTCCGACCACCGAACCGCTGGGAACGACGAAGAAGGGCTCTTCCCCGGGCTCGAGACTATGCCACGAGGGTCGGGCGACGAGCGTGATCTCATGCTCGGGATCGGCAGCCTTGAGGATCGCGACGGCAACGGCTTCGCCATCGCCTTCGGTCCGCAAGCCGTTTTCGAAGAGCATCGACTTGATCTCGGCGCCGCTCATCTTCGCAAGTGCGCTACGGGCAACATCGAGCTCGCGCGGACGACCGTTCATGTCCTGAACGACGATCCGCAGGCTGTACCCGTCCCCTTGGTCCGCGTGTCGCAGACGGGCCGTGACGCCAACCGGAGTCATCACCGGCAGCACGATCTCTTCGCTCGGCTTGCCACCAGGGAACGTCCGGACCTTCACCTCGTGGACCATGACGCGATCTTTGGCGTCGTGGGCGTAGTAGAGGGTCCGGGCCTGCATCTGCGGCAGCGGGTAGACCTGCTGCGCTTCGGCGATTTCGGCTTCCCGGTCCGCAGACTGTCGCCACTCCTCCAACTCGTTCTTCGTTGGGCGGAAGTCGTCAGCTTGCTCAAGGACGCCGCGCCGCACCGTCGCGATATCGGTTTCGAGAAGGGTATCGAGCCAGTCGGTCGACTGGCCCGGCTCCCCTGGCAGCGCAACCTTCACCGCCACGGCCTTCAGCAGACGCATGCCAAGTTTCCGTGCCGCCTGTTCGCCGCGTTGGGAACCCGGCTTCCCTCGCTTCTCGGCATCGTCGCGGTCGGCCGCGACCGTGATCATCTTCGTCGCCGGCCATGGGCGAAACGCTTCGACGCCCACCGCAGAGATGGCGGCGGCCACTGAAATCGACTTGGCCTCCACCTCGCTTCGAAGAGCATGCGCGATTGCTGCGGCAGTCTCGATGCCCTCGGCAACAATCAGGTGGGACGCGACGGCCGGGTCTCCCCAGAAGACCGATCGACCGGCAGTGTTGTCGCCTTCCGTGACCTTTGCCGCCTTCTTCACTGGACGAGGCCGACCGTCGAGCGAGCCGAGATCAGCCTTGCCCCGCCCGTTCGGCGCCACGAAGATCCGATGCGCGTGCTTCCTCCGGTCACAGTCGATGGCGAGGAATGCCACCGCGGGGAAAATGCCGAATAGCTTCAGCTTTCCATTCCGCGTCTTAGGCGGATCCCATATGGCGTTGTGCGTGATCCCTCGCACTGGCGTCGACGGAAGCAAAACGTCGACGTCGTCGATGCCGAGACGGAAGGCCAGGTAGTTCGCGACGAGGGCGTCATCGCGGAAGTCCGCCTTCACGCCCATCAACCCTTCAGGGGTAGTCTTCAGGAAGCGGTTGTCGACATCCTTCTCGCCCCCGCCCCGCGTCCTGATCAGGTCGGACCGGCCAATCATCTCGGCGACACGCAATTTCGCGCCTTCGAGATCGACCGCCTCGCACTTCATGACGACGTCGAGGATCCCGGCGCTCGTCAGGCACGTGCAGCGCGCTCTTCGCTTTTGATCGTCCCATCGCCAGTCATTTGCCCCGCCATGGTCCGGGTAAGGACAGTCGATATGCCCCTTTCCCCGCGCGGTTCGAAACGGGATGCCGAGAGCGTCAAGGACGTCTTCCTCTCGCCCCTCCACCGCGAGCCGAATTTCCGCTGTGCGGACAAACTGATCCGACGACGTCATGCCGCGCTCGCGTGAGGCACCATGTCGATCTGCGAGGGAACGGGGGAAGGGCTGAAGAGATCGGGACGAAGGGTCCAGCGCGGGACGCGCCCCTTCGTCGCTTTCTCGATGTCGATCGCCAGCTCGGCGTGGATCGGGTTCTTGCTGTTCAGCACGCGCGAGATGGTCTGCTGCGACCAGCGCGGGAGTGCCTTCGCAAGCTTTTTCTGCGATCCGAAGCACTCGATCGCAGCGCGGATGCCAGGGTGCTGAAAAGTGTCCATGGCTGGTCATAACCCGTAAACGGGTTGCGTGCAACAACACTGGCGCAGCAACTCGCTAGGGAGTAATTGAAGCCATGACCACCGACAAAGACTTCGGCCAACGCATCCGCGTTCGACGCCGCGAACTCAATCTCAGCCAAGCGCAGTTGGCGGAGCGGGTTGGCGTGTCACAGCAGACCGTGAACCGCATCGAGAACGGCCAGGTGGGCGCCTCTAGGTGGCTGAAGCCCCTGCTCGATGTCCTCGGGATGGACGCGCCGGACGACAAGGTCGCCCTACTGAGCCCTCTGCCTTCTACTACGCCGAAGCCGAATGCATCGCCGCCGGCTCCGGTGTCATGGAGCGGCGACCGCCTGCCTATGATGGGCCAGGTGGCCGGCGGAGACGACGGGCGCTTCATACTGAACGGCCAGAAGATCATGGACGTTCTCGCGCCACCGCAGCTCGTCGGCGTGCCTGGCGCCTACGGCGTTTTCGTACATGGAACGTCTATGTTTCCGCGGTACGAACCGGGCGAAGCCGTCTTCGTGAACCCTCATATTCCGGTGCGAACCTCGAACTACGTCGTGGCTCAGATAGCTGGCGACAACGAGGCTGACGACGCCGCCGGGTACGTGAAAAGGTTCATTTCAATGAACTCGAACGAGCTCGTCCTAGAGCAGATCGAGCCCCGCGAAGATGTTCCGGAAAACGCGCCCCAAGACGAGCGCTTCCGGCTGCGCTTCCCGCGCGAGAAGGTGATCGCCGTTCATCGCATCATCGCAAGCGGCGAAGTCTAGAGAACCTTTCGCGCACCCGATCCGCCTCGTCGGAGCGCCAAATCAACGCGCACCGAACCCCGGCCGGGTCCCGGCCCACCGCACCGCACCGCGTACAGCGCAGACCCGCAACGAACCCTGATGCCGATCGTCCTTCTACGATGGCCGGCGCCGGGAAAAGCATCGCGGTATGACCGCAGCGCGAGCATGATACCGCTGCCGAACTGATCTCTTCGGCGGGTCGATCAGCCATCGTGTGCACAGCGCCAGCGTTCATCTGTTCCCTCTTCGTTCTCCCTATGGATTCCTCGCCGATGACGGGAAGTCGAATCATTTCTGCTGCCCGCCCCGCGAATTCTCGCGCCAACACGCTGGCGTAACACTTTCACGGGTTGACTGACGACACTTACGCGGGTTAACTCGCCTTAACGGTTCGACACGAGACCGCGATTCAGCCCCGTGAGGTCACTCAATGCCTACGCTCTGCGTTTCGGCACCCGCCGAAGGTTTGCCTGCAACCAAAAGGACGGTCGACGACCTTCTCTCCGAACTCGCCGCCTCGAACAGCCACTATTACTGCTTGCGCGAGAAGAGGATCGCTGCCGAAGCCCAGCTTCCGGCTTGGGCGGCTCCGGGCCTCGACCGCATCGACGCAGACGGCGTGATGTCCGGCACGGTCGTTGGCTGGCCGGAGAAAGAGAACGCCGGACGGCCCGAAGGGATCGGATACCGGATCAACCGCATCAGCCCTCGTCAGGCATTCGAGAACGCCATGTTCCTGGCGCCGAAGCGCGAGGACGACCGGCCGATCGCGGTGCGGTCGCGGCGGCAGTGCCGTCTCGCCGGCATCAGGGCGGCTCGGAAGGTCATCGCTCGGATTCGCGAACAGCGCGAAGAGGCTCGGAAGGTCGGGCTGCCCGAGATCGAAGCGGCCCTTGATCGGGTCAGCGACCGAATTTTCGAGATCCAGGATGAGCTGACGAAGCGTGCAGAAGGCGCCGACGACGCTTCGCTCGTCCTTCGCTTGGTCATGGCAGTCATCGAGAGCCCCTGCGAAAGGTACCCCATCGACCACCAGTCCGACGCTCTGTCGGCGATCATCGCAACCCTTGGCCTGATGGCTGGTCGTGTCGAAGGCTTCCTTCACGTGGTCGCGAAGGACATCGGCCGCGCTGGCGACAGGTACTATCGAGACCTCGTCATCGGTGGCGGCGCCGCGGAGGTGATCCAATGATCTCCCGTCGCGAGAGCTTCAAGGTGTTCGCCAGCGGAGCAGCCGTCGGCCTGACCGGCGCCGTCATCGTCGCCACCACCAGCTGCGTTCCGGAGCCGGTGCCGGCCGCCGAGCGTGATCCGCTGTTGGACCTGATCCGCGAGTATCGGGAGCAGGTCGCCATCTTCAACGCGTCACCTGACGGTTTGACAGACGAGGAAAGCGACGAGGTTGCAGCCGCAACCATGGACCCGCCCTGGTATCGCCTTCGGGACGCTTGCCCCGTCGCGACCACGATGGAGGGTGCCATTGAGGCCGTCCGGCTGGTGGAGGAGGAACTGCGGCTAGTCGGAACCGGCGGGTTCGAACACGCCGTTCTAGCTGCGGCGCGCACCTACTTCGACAGGGGGGCTGCGTGATGGCCTTCGCTCTTCGCATCAGCCAGGGCGCCGGAGCGTTCCCGCACGGCGTCCTCACCCGCCGCGAACTGGAGCGTCAGATCGAGGAGCGCATCGCCCTTCTCGACCTGATCGACGGCGACCCCGATCTCGAGCCTGACCTTGGCTGGTCGGGTACGACCTACAGCATCGGCTCCGCTGACGACCGCGAGGACGACGCTGGCGACGATTGCGAGATGGACGACGACCGGGAGTGGTCGCTCGGACGGTGCGAACACATCAATCAGGCCATCGTCCACCATGGCGAGCCCGGCGACCTGGAGGCATCGCTATGAGCGTGGTCGCGGCAATCGCCGCCCATCGCTCCGCTGTCGCGGCCGACGAGGCCATGTTCAACGATGACGGGGACCTCCTCGTCAGCCCTGCCGAGGTCGACGCCAGCGAGGCAGTCTGCAACGCGGCGTTCGTCGCCATGCTCGCCCAGCCCTGCGTCTCGATCGACGACGTGCGGGCGAAGGCCGAATACCTCCTGACGGAGAACGTCGGAGAGCGCTGCCCGATCCTGTGGGATCTCACCGGGTTCGACGACGGCGCTGGCGACACCTACGCCGAAGACGGGAACCTGATGACGTTTCTGCGCTCCCTCGTATCGGAGGCGCAGGCATGACTTGGTCCCCGCAGCAGGACAGGGCCCTGATGGCCGTCAACCGCTGGCTCCAATCGGGCCGGCCTCAAGTCTTCCGGCTTTTCGGCTTCGCCGGAACCGGGAAGACGACCTTGGCGCAGACCATCGCGCATGGCGTTCGGGGAACGACGCTCTTCGCCGCCTTCACCGGCAAGGCGGCGCTCGTTTTAAAATCGAAGGGGTGTGAGAAGGCGAGCACGATCCACTCGCTGATCTACCGCCTTGACGATGAGAACCGCGGCGACCCCACCTTCAAGCTCAACCGCCAGAGTGAGGTGCGAGACGCGGCGCTCATCATCATCGACGAATGCTCGATGGTCGACGAGAAGCTTGGCCGCGATCTCCTGAGCTTCGGGACGCCCGTCCTGGTCCTTGGCGATCCGGCGCAGCTACCGCCCGTGTCCGGTGGCGGGTTCTTCACGGAGCATCGCCCCGACGTGATGCTGACGGAGATCCACCGGCAGGCAACGGACAATCCGATCATTCACCTCGCGCAAGAGGTTCGCGAAGGTCGCGGTCTGAAGCATGGCGACTACGGCTCCAGCCGAGTGGTGACGGACGATCAGATCACGACGGCCGACGTCATGGGCTCCGATCAGGTTCTCGTCGGGCTCAATCGAACTCGGAAGGCGTACAATCGCCGCTTCCGGCAGGAGAGCGGGATTGTTGATCGCGTTCCCGGCTTCTCGGAAGAGCTTCCTGTAGCAGGCGACCGGCTGGTGTGCCTGCGGAACAACCGCGAGAAAGGCCTGCTGAACGGATGTCTTTTCGACGTCGCACAGAGTGCAAGGCAGGGCCGCCATGGGGCGCTGACGCTCACCGTCCAGAACGCGGATGACCCGAACGACCGGAAGCTCGTCCGCATTCACGCGGAGCTATTCAAGGGACGCAGCGACGACTGGAGCCTTCGGAAGCACTACGACGACTTCGACTTCGGCTACGTCCTGACGACCCACAAGGCGCAGGGATCGCAGTGGGATGATGTCGTGGTCTTCGATGAAAGCCGAGCGGTGACGCGCGGCGACGCCGACGCATCAAGGCGATGGCTCTACACGGCGATCACGCGCGCGGCCGAGAAAGTGACGGTGGTCGCATGAACCGTCGTCTGACGACACCCATCCACACGGCCGCCGTAGGCCTCGGCAACCTTCGGTTCTTCAAGTCGCCGCTGGAGGGGCCGCGGATGCCGTGGTTCGCCGTGCCAGATCTCTTCACCTGCCTGTCGATGGACCGCGGGCTCCGGCGCGTGTTCCACGCCAGCATCCGCCGAGAACACCGCGACGACATTCGGATGGTCTGGACCGAGACCGGCGAGACGATGATCGCTCCGCACTTCATGGCTCAAGGGCTCATCGGTGCGCTTATCGAGGTGGCCGGCGCTCCCGCGAGCCTCGAAGCCTCCTACGCCATGGGAGGCGCAGGAGCGATGACGGCTCTGGTCGCACACCTGCCGAACGCGGCCGATCGGGTGAACTACTCGATCGCAGCGTACCGGAACGAGAACGGCATCGAGGGCGAGTTCACACCCCTTCGCGACCTCGGCGGAGGCCTGATCGGATGAGCCGATCCCGCTTCCTCCGCACCATACGCCGGCAGGACTTCTACAAGCCGATGCTCCGCGCGCTCGCCCAGGCTGGCGTGAGCGAGTTCGAGATCCTGCCGCCCACCGGGCTCGGGCACCCCATCCTCACCTTCGAAAATGGTCTGACGAAGGTCCGCATTCCCCTGCCGTCCACGCCGAGCGGCGGATCCACAACCTACGTCCCGCGCGCCATCCGCCAGTCGATGCGGAAGGCCAAGGCGGCTCTTTCGGAGAAGACGAAATGAACGGCACGTCACACGAAGAAGCATGCGCCCAGGTCACCGACAGCCTTCAGCGAATGGGTGAGACGGCCGCGCGCCGGATCATGGGTCGAACGGTCGCCGACCTGCTGGAGCCCGACGCGATGACGGCGCTGGTGAACGACGAGTGCGCTTGGCTGAAGCGCTACTTCATCGACCACGGCACGTCAGAGAACGACGCCATGATCGCGCACGACATCTACCGAGCGGCGATCATCAAGGAAGGGAAGCGGATCGCGATCGGTCTCGGGACGCAGGTGGGGCACGCATGAACATTGTTCACCCCATGAAGCTGATCGACGATCGGCCCCTCGGCACCGTGTTCCCGCCGCGCAGCCTCGATGAGATGGACGCGTACGACGACTCTGAGCTGATGGAAGGCTTCCTCAGCTACGAACGCGAAGACCCCGAACCGGGCGGCAACCGCTCGGCTGCCTTCCGCTGGGCGTGGGCCTGCCGGCGGGCCGATGCCACGAAGGTAGAGGACGGCTTCTATCCGATCCGGCGCGCCTATGCTCGTCGCCTTCGAGAACGTCAGGGAGGTTCCGCATGACCGCCCTCCGCCCCATCGAGCCGATCGACGTCCGCGGCCTGACGCCCCGTGCGCCCTCGTCCGGCATCCCCATCGTCGAATACGTCGACCCGCGCAGCCTGTGGGTCGATCCAGCTTATCAGCGCAGCCTCTCCGAACGGTCCATGCGGATGCTCCGCCGGATCGTCGAGGGCTTCGACTGGACGAAGCTGAAGCCGCCCATCTGCGCCTATGCGGAGGACGCTGCCGGCAATACGACGCTTCGGGTTCTGGACGGACAGCACACGGCCATCGCGGCGGCCAGCAACCCGCACGTCGACAAGATCCCGGTGATGATCGTCGAGGCTGCGGACACGCGCGCTCAGGCGGAAGCGTTCATCGGGCAGAACGCTGACCGGCTGGCGATGACCGCGACGCAGATGCACGTCGCGGCGGTCGCGGCGGGCGACGAGGAAGCGGCCGAGATGGAGCGGGCGGCCGAGCGTGCCGGCGTCACCATCCTCCGGGGTCCGCCCAGCAGGGCTGACTACCGGCCCGGTCAGACGATCGCGGTGTCAGCCATCAAGGGGCTGATCGCTCGCATCGGCTTCGACGAGGCCGCGCGCGTTCTGTCGATCCTGTCGGCGGCAGGGCTTGGACCGATCAAGGCGGACCATATCCGGGCGGTGGAGCGGCTGCTGTTCGAGGAAGAGTTCGCCGCCCTGGACCCGGACGCGCTCGCAGCGTCAATCGTGGCGCACGCTGGGTTCGAGCGCGACGCCAAGACGTTCGCGGCGACGCATGGGCTTCCGCTCTGGAAGGCGCTAGCGGCGGTCTGGTTTCAGAAGGCGAAGAAGCGTCGAGTGGGCGGTGCTCAAACGGCTGCATCCTCGCCTCAAAGTGCTGCGGGACAAGGCGTTCAGGGTGGTGTTGCCTCGATCGCTCCTCACCCTCATCACCGGGTTTCGCAGCGACCCGGTGATCTGCCCGACGACCTCGCCCGCGATCCGCGCCCGGCCCGCGGCAGCTGGCAGCCTGGCAATCAGGTCCACCGCTGCCCGAAGTGCGACAGTCGTTTCCGAGGCGGACCGCAGGCGAAGGAGTGCGCGAGCTGCGCCTACGGTGGCGCAGATGGCTAAGCCTGCCGTCGTCCCCTCTGGCGCGTGGCCTATCCGTATGTCCGCGCCGATGGCGGCCGGGTATGTCGGGGAAGATTCGGTCGAAGGCTTCCTTCGGCGCGTCGGAACCGAATATCCTATGCCCGTGGTCGACGAGGGCGTCGGCAAGGGGCGTCGTCGCCTATGGCTGAAAGCACACCTGGAGCGGGCCGTCCTGACCGGCGAGGACGAAGGCGAGGCGGAGGTCGCGTGACCATCGAACTCGTCATGCCGCGCTATGTCAGGACGAAGACCCTCAGCAGCGGGCGGACCGGGTTCTACTGGTCCTGCCCTCTCGTCTATTTCAAGCAAGGCTTCCCAGAGAAGGGCAAGGCTCTCGGCTCGAACCTCTCGCAGCTCGAACTCGACCGGGCGGCGGCGCCGATCAACGCGTTGCTCGACGAGTGGCGGCGCGGGCGGAAGTCCGATCAGCCGATGAAACCCATCTCCGAATACGGAACGGTGGCTTGGCTCTTCCGCACGTACCAGCGCGAGGACTGCTTCCTCCAGCGGGTCGACGAGCCTAACCGCCCAGACTACGAGCGGGCCTATCACCGGCTGGCGCAGCTGCCCATGAAAAGCGGAAAGACGTTCGGCGAGACCGCGATCTCGGCGGTGACGGTGAAGACCGCTTCGGGGATCTACAAGAAGCTCGCGGACACCGGGGCGCTTCGCGGTGCTGAAAAGGCGCTGATGTACGCCGGCACTGCTTGGCGACGCATGATGCCGCTTTATCCCGCTGTCTTCCGCGAGACCGGCAACCCGTGGGATGGCGTGACCAAACGTCGGCGTGAGAAAGCGGTGAAGCCGGCGGTGACGCGTGAGGCAGTCTACCGGTTTGCCGAAGGCGCGCTTGCCATCGGGCGCCCGCAATGCGCCGCTGCCGCCGTCCTCTGCTTCGAATGGCTCATGCGGCCTCGCAACGTGTCGGCTGGGCTCGCGACGTGGTCGGACTACCGCGGCCAGATCGACCCCGGCGGCATCCGCATCCGGCACAAGAAGAACCGACAGACGCGCATCCACCCGCTGGAGTTCGCCGAGCAAGCCGGCGGCGATCCCGTCCTCCTCTACGCCGAGGCGGAGGCGATCCTGTCACGGGTCCCGAGGTGGGGCCTGTCGATCGTCGCCAAGCCGGACGGCACGGTCTACGGCGAGACGTCCAGCCGGTTGACGCAGATCGTCGCGGACGTGGCTGGGAAGCTGAAGATGCCGGGGTTCACATTGGACGCCTGCCGGCACGGCGGCATGACCGAGCTGGAAGAGGCCGCGCTGACGGACGGCCAGGGCCGCGCCCTGTCGGCGCACCAGACCCGAAGCTCCTATTCCGGGTACGCGAAGGAGACGCGCGAGCGCATGCTTTCGGCCACGCTCAAGCGCCGAGAATCGCGCCTTCAGATCCTTCAGGACGACGAGGCGAACGCCCCGCGCCGCGCCGTCATGCAGAACACGCGGTGAACGCTTTTTCGGAATGGCGCGAGGACTGTTTTTCGGAATGACGAGGGAGCCTCTTGCGAAACCCCATACGTCTCAGTAGGTACAGCGCCAATGGGGCCTCGTGGCGGAGTGGTTACGCAGAGGACTGCAAATCCTTGCACGCCGGTTCGATTCCGGCCGAGGCCTCCAACCCTCTTCCCCGTCGCTTCCATCGCGCTGACGAGACGTGACCGCACGAGCGAGCCGCGACTTGAGGAGGGAGCCGTTCGACATGCCGCGCCACAGACCCGTTCTCCTCGCGATCCTCGACGGTTGGGGCTGGCGCGACGACCCGGCCGACAATGCGGTGGCGCAGGGCGCGACGCCGAATTTCGACCGGCTGATGCGCGACTTCCCGCACGCCTTTCTGACCGCCCACGGCGCGGCCGTCGGCCTGCCGGACGGGCAGATGGGCAATTCGGAGGTCGGGCATCTCAACATCGGCGCGGGCCGCGTCGTCATGCAGGATCTGCCCCGGATCGACCGCGCGGCGGCCGGCGGGGAGCTTGCGGAGCGGGTGCGTGCCAGCGGCCTCATCGAGGCGCTGAAGGCCTCCGGCGGCGCCTGTCACATCCTCGGCCTCGCCTCGCCCGGCGGCGTCCACGCGCACCAGGACCACGCGCTGGCTCTCGCGCGCATCGTGGCGGCCGAAGGGATCCCGGTGAAGCTGCACGCCTTCACCGACGGGCGCGACTGCGCGCCGGACGCGGCTCTGCGCGACGTCGCCCGGCTCGAGGCCGCCCTGCCGCAGGGCGCAAGCATTGCCACCATCTGCGGGCGCTTCTACGCCATGGACCGCGACCACCGCTGGGAACGGGTGTCGCGCGCCTACGACCTCGTCGTGTCGGGCACGGGCGCGCGCTTCCCGGACGCGTCGTCCGCGCTCAAGGCCGCGGCGAGCGCCGGGACGACCGACGAATTCGTCGAGCCGGCGGCGATCGGCGCCTATGACGGCATGCGCGACGGCGACGCGCTCCTCGTCACAAACTACCGCTCGGACCGCATCCGAGAGATCCTCGACGCGCTGCTGGAACCCGACTTCGATGGTTTCGAGCGCGCGCGGACCGTCCGCTTCGCAAGCGCCGTCGGCATGGTCGCCTATTCGGAGACGCTGAGCCAGCGCATGCGGCGGCTCTTCGAGCCCCAGAGCCTCACGGACGGGCTCGGCGAGGCCCTGTCGCGCGCCGGGCTGCGCCAGATCCATCTGGCCGAGACCGAGAAATATCCGCACGTCACCTACTTCCTCAACGGCGGGGTCGAGCAGCGCTGGCCCGGCGAGGAGTGGGTGACGGTCCCCTCGCCGAAGGTCGCGACCTACGACCTCCAGCCGCAGATGTCGGCGCCCGAGCTCGGGGCGCGCGTTCGCGAGGCGATCGAGAGCGGCGCCTTCGACGCCGTCATCGTCAATTTCGCCAATCCGGACATGGTCGGCCACACCGGAAGCCTGACGGCGGCCATCGCGGCGGTCGAGGCGGTTGACCGCGAGCTCGGGCCGGTGGTCGACGCCGTGCTGTCGCGCGGGGGCGCTGCGATCGTCACCGCCGACCACGGCAATTGCGAGATGATGCGCGATCCCGCGACCGGCGGCCCGCACACCGCCCACACGTTGAATCCGGTGCCGATCGTGGTCGCCTCTTCGGACGTCTCCGCGGTCGAGGACGGCATCCTCGCCGACATCGCGCCGACCCTCCTGGCGCTCGCAGGCGTCGACCAGCCGGCCGCGATGACCGGGCGGTCTCTCGCGCAGCTTCGCTGATCGGACGGCTTGGCCGGACGGCGCCGTTTTCCGGGTCGAGACTTAGAGAATTCAGGGCCTTGCGGGCGCGGCCGCACGGCGCCTGGACCTTAAGGGAAGAGGATTTTCGCCACCAGCAGTGCGGCCGCGCCGAACAACGCAAAGCCCGCGGCATTTACGATCAGCGTCACGACGGTTTCGACACGCACAGGGTTAGGTCCATTGTTGGAGTGGCCAAGCTTAAGATAGCGCCCGAGGGTTGAGATTCGATATCCCAGATACGGTGAATTCGAGCCGTCGGATGCCCTTCGGCGGGGCGCATTCCGCGAATGCGATACCGCTCGGCGGCCGGATGTTGTAGACCCGGTCGGCAGACCCTTCAGGCCGATCGCAGCGAGGTTCGCGCATCTCCTCCTTCGCCATTCTCGCCAGCAGCGCGCCGGACGCGCAGGCCGCGGCCCGCCGCCTCGAAGAGCTCTACGGACGGACGGAGCCCGGCGACGCGGAGCGGATCGTCGCGCTCGGCGGCGACGGCTTCATGCTTCACGTGCTCCACCGCTTCATGAACACCGGCAAGGCGATCTACGGGATGAACCGGGGAACCGTCGGGTTCCTGATGAACGAGTATCGCGAGGAGAGGCTGGAGGAGAGGCTGACCGCGGCGACGCGCACCGCGGTCCATCCGCTGACGATGGACGCGGTCGACGCCGAAGGGGTTCACCACAGCGCGCTCGCCATCAACGAGGTCGCGCTCTTCCGCCAGTCCTATCAGGTGGCGCGGCTGCGCATCTCGGTCGACGGACGCACGCGCCTCGACGAGCTCGCCTGCGACGGCGTCATGGTCGCGACCCCGACCGGCTCGACGGCCTACAATCTGTCGGCCCAGGGGCCGATCATCCCGATCGACGCGCCGCTCCTGGCGCTGACGCCCGTCAGCCCCTTCCGGCCGCGCCGCTGGCGCGGTGCGCTCCTGTCGGACCGCCAGTCGGTGGATTTCGAGGTGCTGGAGCCGGAGAAGCGGCCGGTCAACGCGGTGGCCGACCACCAGGAGATCAAGTCGGTGCGCCACGTCTCGGTGCGCCGGGCGCGCGACGCCGAAGGCCTTCTCCTCTTCGATCCGGACCATTCCTGGGACGACCGGATCCTGGCCGAGCAGTTCCGCTACTAGGACCTCGTTCTATGGTCCCGGCGAAGCGGTTCCGCTCCGGCGGGACATGCGTCAGGCCGCCAGCCGCCGGGCGGGACACGCCGCCTGGCGGACGGCGTCCGCAGAGAGCCTCGCGAGAAGATCCCGCAGGGGCTCGGCCGCCGGAACCTCCCCCGCCCGAACGAGCCGGTCCAGACGCTCCAGGATCGCCACGCGCGCCTCCTCGTCGACCGCCTCGCCGCCGCGCGCATGGTCGCGCCACAGCCGGATGGCCGATAGAAGCAGCGGCCGCACCTCGTGCGGAAGCCGCGCCGCCGCGCACAGCGCCGAGAAGGCGGGCTCCTTGGCATCGACGAGGATCGCGCGCACGCGGTGGAAGCTGAGGCCGCCGAGGCTGGCGAGGGCCGCGGCGAAGAACTCGATGCGGCCCGCGCAGGCCGCGCGCGCCAGGAAGCCGGGCGTCACCTCGCCCTCGGCGCGAAGGTGCCGGAGGAACTCGTCCATCGCCGAGCCCTGAAGGTCGTCCGCGATGATCGCGACGCCGTCCTCGCAGGCCTGCGCGGCGACGCGCCGTGCAGCGCTTTCGCCGAGCGCCCCGCGCACGAGATCCATGCCCGCCAACGCGTCGCGCGTGCGCAGGAGCAGCTGCCGCCGCACGTCGGCCGGCAGCGTCGGCCGGCGCAGCATCAGGTCGCGCACGAACGCATCCTCCGGTCCGAAGCGAGAGGCGAGCCCCCGGAGCGTGTCGGGCGAAATCTCGGCCGCGCGGTTGGCGAGGAGGTCCAGCGCGACGACGCGCTCGCCGCAGACCGCGAGGGCGGCGGACAGCGGCGCCGGGACGCGCGTGCGGCGCGCCAGCGCGCAGCGCAGGCGCGGCGAGCCGGAGCCCGCCAGTTCGACAAGGTCCTCCTCGCCGAGGGCCAGCGTCGCGCCGGCGAGCGGAACGGCGACGGAATCCACGTCCTGGCACAGGAGAAGCACGAGGCGGCGGGGCGCGGTCCGCTCGTGGACGAGCCGTTCGGCGATGTGCGCGCGCACCTTCGGCGAAGGGTCCGCGGCCAGGATCAGGAGCGCATCGAGGCAGTTGCGCCCCTCCTCGGAGCCGGGCGGGGCCGCGAGGACCGCCTCGACCAGCAGGCCCGCCGCCTCTCGACGTTCGCCCGCGTTCGCCGCCTGACACCACCTATGGAATTCGCCCGCCATCCGCGTCCGCCCGCGCCGCTCCCGAAGAGCCCGACTATTCTCCGATCATGCTTAACGAAGCGTTCACCATGCCGGACCGCACGTCTCTCAGGCGTCCGAGGCGTCGGGCCGACGGGGGCGGCGCATCTCGAAGAGTTCGGTCGAGGCGCCGTAGTCGTGATAGCCGAGCCGGGAGAGCGGCGGAGCGGCGGCCATGTCGAAGCGCCCGTCCCTGACGAACGCGTCGGCGATGTGGACGCCCACGACCTCGCCGATCACCGTCACCCAGGGCGAGGCCCGGCCGTCCAGCCCGCTCGGGTGGAACCATTGCGTGACGCGGCATTCCAGCGCGGCCGGCGCTTGGCGCACGCGCGGGGCTGAGACGAGGACCGAAGCCGCCTCGTCGACGCCGGAGAAGGCGAATTCGGAGACGCCTCGCGGCGCGTCGGCCGAGGAGCGGTTCATCGCCGCCGCGAGGTCCTTGGAGACGAAATTCGCGACGAACTCGCCGCTCTCGATCGCGAAGGCGGCGGAGTCCTTCATCGAGGAGGAGGAGAACATCACGAGCATCGGCTCGGTGGAGATGGCGTTGAAGAAGGAGTAGGGCGCAAGGTTCACCGCGCCCGCCTTCGAACGGGTGGAGATCCAGCCGATCGGCCGCGGCGAGACGATCGCCTTGAAGGGATCGTGCGCCAGCCCGTGCCGGCTGCCGGCCGCTTCGTAGAACATGCGGGGGATGCTCCTGTCGTTCGGATCTCGCTGCGGCGGCGTCTCAGCGAGGGGCGCCCGCCTCGGTGACGACGTCGGCCAGCGCCGGGCGCGGCCGCTCGACCGGCGGCTCGGACGGCGTGCCGACATAGATGAAGCCCGCGACCTTCTCTTCCGGCCCGATGCCGAGCGCGGCCTTCGCCGCCTCGTCGTAGGTCGGCCATTCGGTGATCCAGTTGGTGGCGAAGCCTTCCGCGTAGCAGGCGTGGATGAGGTTCATCGTCACCGCCCCGACCGAGAGGTGCTGCTCCCACTCCGGGATCTTGAAATGCGGGCGCGCGGTGGAGACCACGGCGACGACGAGCGGCGCCCGGGAGAAGCGGTCCTCCTCGAAGCGGCGCCGGGCCTCGCTCAAGGGACCCTCCTTCTCCTCGGCGATCTGCGCCATGCGCAGGCCGAGGTCGCGGGCGGCCTCGCCGCGAATCACGACGAAGCGCCAGGGTGCCAGCTTGCCGTGATCGGGCACGCGGACCGTCATGGAGAGGATGCGGTCCAGCTGTTCGTTCGTCGGACCCGGCTCGTTCAGCGCCGGGATCGAGATCGAGCGCCGCGTTGCGAGGTGGTCTTTCAGTTCCGTCATGGGTCCGCTTCCGACTGGGTCCGACGAGGCACAGCTACGGTTCCTGGCGCCCGATGCCAAGTCGCCTCGACCCTCCCGATCCGCCGCGCCTTGAAATCGTCGCCGAAATGGGGTCCAAGCCTTCCCTTCTGGAAAGGCGGAAGCGGGGAGACGAAGAGGGGTGCGCGCGCTCAACGACCTTGCCGCCGTCGCCCTCCTCGCGGCCTTCATCGTCACGCCCTGGCAGGGTGCTGCGGCGCAGTCCGGCCCGCCCGGCGGAGGCCGGGGCGCCGACGCGGAAGACGGCCCGCCCGCCGGCTACGCCTCCCCGTCCGCCATCCCCGAGCCGCCGACCGACGAGCGATTCGGCATCCCGCGCCAGGGCCGGGTGACGATCGACCCGATCGCGCTGCCCGACGGCGTGGGGCGGATGCTGGAACCGGACGCGCTGCTGCCGTCGATCCCCGCCTTCGCGCCGCCGATGCTTCCGAACCCCACCATCGTCCGGCCGGACCATGCGCTCGTCCTGAACGCCGAGCTGGAGGACGGCTCGCGCATTCCCGACGGCCTCGTCTGGCGCCTGTTCGCCCCGACGTTGAACCGCGAGGGCCAATTGCAGCTGATCGGTGTGGTGCGCGGGGGCGAGGCGACCTTCGACGTGCCGGCCGGCTCCTATCTTCTCCATGTCGGCTACGGGCGCGCGGGCATCGCCAAGCGCATCGAGTTCTCCGGTCTGCGCACTAGCGAGACCGTGAAGCTGGCGGCGGGCGGCCTTCGCCTCAGCGCCTCGGCGGCCAACGGCGAGGGGCCCATCCGCTCCGAGAGCCTGACCTTCGACGTCTACAGCCAGGAGACGCCGGAAAGCCCGCGGCGGCTCGTCGCCGAGAAGGTGCCAGCCGACGTCGTGCTGCGGTTGAACGCGGGCACCTATCACGTCGTCTCGTCCTACGGGGCGGCCAACAAGGTCGCGGCGGACGTTCGGGTGGAGGCGGGGCGCATCACGGGCGCGAGCTTCCAGCACCATGCGGCGGAACTGACGATGAAGCTCGTGCGGGAGACGGGCGGCGAGGCGATCGCCGACACCGCCTGGTCGATCGCCTCCTCGCAAGGGGACATCATCCCCGCCAGCACCGGGCCCTATTCCACTATCGTCCTGCCCGAAGGCGACTATGTCGTCATCGCCAAGAACCGCGATCGCACCTACCAGCGCGAACTGACCGTGCGGGCCGGGCAGAACACCGAAGTCGAACTCCAGGTCGGCGAAGCCGTCGTCCCGGACGGCGTCATAGACGCTCCGGTCGAGGGCTCGGGCGACTGAGGATGGGAACGAGGCGCGCCGTCAGGCGCGCTTCAGATCCGGCGGCACGGCCTCGCCCTGCAGCGACGACACCGCTTCGGAAAGGCTCATCGACTGCTGGTCGCGCGAGCCGAGACGGCGGATGTTGACGGTCCGCTCCTCCGCCTCGCGCTTGCCGCAGACGACGATCACCGGGACCTTGGCGAGCGAGTGTTCGCGGACCTTGTAGTTGATCTTCTCGTTGCGAAGATCGGTCTCGACGTGAAGGCCCGCCGCGCGCAGCGCGTCGGCCACCTCCTGCGCGTAGCCGTCCGCCTCCGTCGTGATCGTCGCGACGACGATCTGGAGCGGGCTCAGCCAGAGCGGGAAGTGCCCGGCATAGTTCTCGATGAGGATGCCCAGAAAGCGCTCCATCGAGCCGCAGATGGCGCGGTGGATCATCACCGGCACCTTCTTCTCGCTCGTCTGGTCGATGTAGAAGGCGCCGAAGCGCTCCGGCAGGTTGAAGTCCACCTGCGTCGTGCCGCACTGCCACTCGCGGCCGATCGCGTCCTTCAGCGTGTACTCGAACTTCGGGCCGTAGAAGGCGCCCTCGCCCGGGTTGATGCCGGTCTTGATGCGCCCGCCGGACTGCGCCTCGATCGTCTTCAGGACGTTCGTCATCACCTCTTCGGCGTGGTCCCAGAGGTCGTCGGTGCCGACGCGCTTCTCGGGCCGCGTCGACAATTTGACGATCACCTCCTCGAAGCCGAAGTCGCGGTAGACGGAGAGGATCAGGTCGTTGATGCGCAGGCACTCGGCCGCCATCTGCTCCTCGGTGCAGAAGACGTGGGCGTCGTCCTGCGTGAAGCCGCGCACGCGCATCAGCCCGTGCATGGCGCCCGACGGCTCGTAGCGGTGGACGAGGCCGAACTCGGCGTAGCGGATCGGCAGTTCGCGGTACGACTTCAGCCCGTGCTTGAAGATCATCACGTGGCCGGGGCAGTTCATCGGCTTCAGCGCGAAGACGCGCTTGTCGTCCGCCTCCTCGCCGGCCGATTCCACCTGGAACATGTTCTCGCGGTACCAGCCCCAGTGACCGGACGTCTCCCACAGGGACGTGTCGAGCACCTGCGGCGCGTTCACCTCGTCGTAGTCGCCGGCCAGGCGGCGGCGCATGTAAGCGACGATCGCCTGGAACATGCGCCAGCCGTGCGCATGCCAGAAGACGACGCCCGGCCCCTCCTCCTGGAAGTGGAAGAGGTCCATCTCGCGCCCGAGGCGGCGGTGGTCGCGCTTCTCGGCCTCCTCCAGCATGTGCAGGTAGGACTGGAGCTGCTCGGCGCTCGCCCATGCCGTGCCGTAGATGCGCGAGAGCATCGGATTGTTCGAATCGCCGCGCCAATAGGCCCCGGCCACCCGCATCAGCTTGAAGTGCTCGCCGATCTGGCCCGTGGAGGCCATGTGGGGCCCGCGGCAGAGGTCGAACCAGTCGCCCTGGCTATAGATCTTGACGTCGTCTCCCTCGGGAATCGCGTCGAGGAGCTCGACCTTGTAGCCCTCGCCCTTTTCCTCGAAGACGGCCCGCGCCTTCTCCCGGCTCCACACGTCCTTTTTGAAAGGCGCGTTGCGGCGGATGATCTCGGCCATCTTCTTCTCGATGACCGGCAGGTCGTCGGGCGTGAAGGGCGTCTCCTTGGCGAAGTCGTAATAGAAGCCGTTCTCGATGACGGGGCCGATCGTCACCTGCGTGCCCGGCCACAACTCCTGCACCGCCTCTGCCATGACGTGCGCGGCATCGTGGCGGATGAGCTCCAGCGCCCGCGGATCGTCGCGCGTCAGGATCTCCAGCCGGCCGCCCCGGCCGACGGGGTCGGCGAGGTCGCGCACCTCGCCGTCCAGCGCGTAGGCGACCGCCTTCTTGGCGAGCGATTTGGAGATGCCGGCCGCGATTTCGGCGCCCGTGGCGCTCGGCTCGCTCTGGCGGACGGAATCGTCGGGGAAGACGAGGTCGATCATCGAGATGTCCTTGTTCGCTCACTCCCGCCTACGAGCGCGGGAAAGCCTGATCGAGAATGCGCACACGAATGTGCGAGGGGCCGCCTCTTATGTCAGGTGGTCGCGCCCGTGCAAGTCAGGGGCTCAGGTCAGGCGGGCGGCACCGGATCGTGTCCGCCCTTCCCGAACGGCCCGCAGCGGGCGACGCGGCGGGCCGACAGCCAGGAGCCGCGAACGAGGCCATGGAGCGCGACCGCCTCGTAGGCGTATTCGGAGCAGGTGGGAACATGCCGGCAGTGCCCGCCGACCAGCGGCGAGAACGTCAGCTGGTAAAGCCGCACGAGCGCGGTGCCGAGGATTCGCCCGGGCGTGCGCCGCCATGGACCGGAATAGTTGCGGCTAACCGGCATCGAGATCCGCGAGCCAGCGGCGCGCCTTGGCGGTCAGAGCCGCCACATCGTCCCGCGCGATTTGGTACAGGAGTTCGGCAGAAACGTCCTCGTAACCGTGAGCGAGCTTGTTTCTCGTCCTGTAGGCGTCTCGAAGATCGTCGTCGTCGACCTGCGCGCTCCACTCCGGAAATTGCGTGAGCAGCCGCCCGCAGATTTCTCCGACGATCTCGACGGCACGCTCCAAAGCCAGCAACGTCTTCTCGTCGCCACCGATCGCGTCCGAACTCGTACCATCGAGAACGCGCTCCGTCTTCTCGCCCCACTGAATGAGGTCCCCGAGAAGATAGCGCAGGTCTCTAGTCGTGCGCGCCATCAGATCGGCCTGAGGTCGGGACGGATGTGCTCCAGGAACCGGGAGCCTGGCTTACCGGCCGGATACACATCGACCCTGCGGCCGAGGACGGACGACAAGGCATCCTCGATCCGGAAGATCTGGTGAAAGGGGACGCCTTCCGGCAGGTCGACGAGAATGTCGAAATCGCTTTCGGCATGGTCGTCGCCTCGTGCGACCGAGCCGAAGATGCGAGGATTGTCCGCGCCGTGTTCGCGGACGATCGATCGGATCCGCTCGCGGTTGTGGTCCAGAATCTCCGAAGGCCTCATCTTCCTGCCCTCCTCCCCTCAGGCCGCCTTCTCGGCGCTGCTCTCGATGCGGTCGAGAGCCTCGACCACGGCGTCGAAGGTCAGCATGGTGGAGGCGTGGCGCGCCTTGTAGTCGCGCACCGGCTCCAGGAACTTCAATTCCGCGAAGCGGCCCGTCGGCGCCGGGCCGTTCTCCTTCAGCATCGCCAGCATCTGCGCGCGCACCGCGCGCAGTTCCTCCGCGCTCGCACCGACGACGTTCGCCGCCATGATCGAGGACGAGGCCTGGCCGAGCGCGCAGGCGCGCACCTCGTGGGCGAAATCGGAGACGACGCCGCGGTCCATCGCAAGGTCGACCGTCACCGTCGAGCCGCAGAGCTTGGAATGAGCGGTGGCGCTCGCATCCGGCGCGTCGAGCCGCCCGATCCGGGGAATGTTGCCGGCGAGCTCGATGATGCGGGCGTTGTAGACGTCGTCGATCATGGCGGGTTCGCTTTCAAATCCGGCGCGGGCGTCCTACACACCGGCCCGCCCCGTCCGTATATAGGCGGGCGAAGGAGCGGCCGAAAGCGTTGGCGCGGCCCTATCCCAAAGGGGCATGTCCCCCGAAAGGTTCGAGATGGACGCCACCGTCGCACGCTTTCCCGAAAAGACCGAGGCCGCCCCCAGGCCGACGCGCGCCGAGGCCGAAGCCGCGGTCGAGACCCTGCTGCGCTGGATCGGCGACGATCCGGCCCGCGAGGGCCTGCGCGAGACGCCGGCGCGCGTCGTGCGGGCCTACGAGGAGATGTTCGCCGGCTATGCCGCCGACCCCCCCGCCGTGCTGGCACGCACCTTCCGGGAGGTGTCCGGCTATCGCGAGCTCGTCCTGGTGCGCGACATTCCCTTCTCGTCGCATTGCGAGCACCACATGGTGCCGGTGATCGGGCGCGCGCACGTGGCCTATCTTCCCGACGGCCACGTCGTCGGGCTGTCGAAGATCCCGCGCGTCGTCGACATGTTCGCCAAGCGCCTGCAGACGCAGGAGGCGATGACGCAGGAGATCGCCGACGCGATCCACGCCGGCCTGAAGCCCAAGGGCGTCGCGATCCTCGTCGAGGCCGAGCATCTGTGCATGTCGATGCGCGGCGTCCACAAGCACGGTGCGCTGACCTCGACCATGGCGTTCACCGGCGTCTTCACCGAGGAAGCCGCCAGTGAACGCTTCCTGAAGCTGGTCGGGAAGGGCTGAGCTTGGACGAGCGATTTCCCCCGCCGCCCGCGTCCAGGCAGGCGCTCGAGGAGGGCGAGACGCTGTCGCCCCGCTTCGACGCCTCGGGTCTCGTCACGGCGATCGTCACCGACGCAGGCACGGGCGAGGTGCTGATGCTCGCCCACATGAACGCCGAGGCGCTGGATCTCACGATCTCAACCGGCACGGCGCACTACTACAGCCGCTCGCGACAGAGCCTCTGGAAGAAGGGCGAGACCTCGGGCGCGCTCCAGCGCGTCGTCGAGATGCGCGTCGACTGCGACCAGGACGCCCTCTGGCTGAAGGTCGAGGTCGCCAAGCCCGAGGACACCTGCCACACGAGGCGGCGGACCTGCTTCTACCGCCGGATCGAGACGAAAGCCTCCCCCCGCCTCGTGACCGACATTTAGGCTCCGTTCAGCGGACGGACGCTAACCTTCCTGCCGGAGGGAAAGATGACGATGCTCGACACCATCTTCCGGCGCACCGAACAGCCCGTGGAACGTCCCTCGGCCGAGCCGACCGGCATCGCCGCCCCCAAGCGCGCCGAGGGCATCGCCCTGGCGCTCGGCGGGGGTGCCGCGCGCGGCTGGGCCCATATCGGCGTCCTGCGAGCCCTCGACGAGGCGGGCGTCCCGGTTTCTATGGTGGCGGGAACCTCGATCGGCGCGCTGGTCGGCGGCTGCTACCTTGCGGGCCGGCTGGGCGAGTTGGAGGAGTTCGCCCTCTCGCTCACGCGGCGCGGGCTCCTGCGCTTCCTCGACTTCTCCATCGGCGGCGCGGGCCTCCTCGGCGGCATGCGACTCAACCGCAAGCTCGTCCACGCGCTCGCCGAGACGCGGATCGAGGATCTCGGCCGCCGCTACGTCTGCGTGGCGACGGAGGCGCGCAACGGCCACGAGGTGTGGCTCGATTCCGGCTCGCTGGTGCTCGCCATGCGCGCCTCCTACGCCTTGCCCGGCGTCTTCATGCCGGTGCAGTGCGGCGGGCGCCGGCTGATCGACGGCGCGCTGGTCAATCCCGTGCCCGTCTCGGTCTGCCGCGCCTACGAGGAGCCGCTCGTCGTGGCGGTGAACCTCAACTACGACCTCTTCGGGCGCGCCGCGGTGTTGCGGATGCGCGCCTGCGAGACCGCCGGCGGGCCGGGCCCGGCCGCGGGGCGCGCCGAGGCGGGCGGCGAGGACGGCGAACGGCGCGAGCGCGTCGGCATCGCCCGCTCCATGGTCGACGCCTTCAACATCATCCAGGATCGCACGTCGCGCTCCCGCCTCGCGGGCGATCCGCCGGACCTGTCGATCCATCCGCGCGTGCGGGAAATCGGCCTCTCGGAGTTCTTCCGGGCCAGGGAGGCGATCGACCTCGGCTATGCCGAGACACAGCGCCAGCTGCCGGAGATCGACCGCCTGCTCCAGAGCCTGACGCGCTGAGCGCTCAGGCGGTGTGGATGTAGGAACGCATCTCCTCGGCCTCCTGCACGGCCTGCTCCAGACGATGCTTGACCGCGTCGCCGATGGAGATGATGCCGACCAGCCGGCCGCCCTCGCAGATCGGGAGATGACGGAAGCGGCCTTCGGTCATCAGGCCCATGGCCTCGTCCGAGGTCATGTCCTCCCGGCCGGTGACGACGTCCGAGGTCATCGTCTCGGCGACCTGCCGGGACAGGCCGTCCGCGCCGTGCGCCACGACCAGCCGGACGACGTCGCGCTCGGACAGGATGCCCAGCACGCCGCCCTCGGAATCGACGACGACCATCGCGCCGATCTTGCGCTGGCTGAGCCGGGCCGCCGCATCCGCCACGCTCATGGCCGCTTCCACGGTGACGACCTCGCGTCCCTTCGCTTCCAGAATCTGCCGGACCGTCATTCGCTCGCCTCCCACGCGCATGCACCGATCGCCGGATCGTGCGACAGGCGCGCCCCTGTCGCAAGTGGGGCATCGGTCCGAAGACGGAACCGGGCCTTCGAAAGATCCTGAAGCGCTGGACCGATGCGGCAGTCGGCCCTGCACCCGGGCGCCGGGACCTTCAGAGGACCGGCGTGCGCCGCGGCCGGTCGAACAGCGAGAAGGCCAGGAAGCCGAAGGCGAAGCCGCCGAGATGGGCCTCCCAGGCGATCTGCAGATCGGCCCCGAAGGCCGAGCCGAGGCCCGAGCCGATAAGAATGTTGGTGGCGAAGAAGATGGCGACGAAGAAGACGATCGTGCGGTTGGTGAGGCTCTCGGCGAGCCCGAGGCGGCGCGCATGGACGACGTCGCGCGAGGTGAAGCGCCCCGTCTGGCCGAGCGCGAAGCGCGACGCCCCGCCCATCACCGCCGAGACGACGCCGGAGGCGCCGATCATCGGGGCCAGGAGATGCGGGTTCAGGACATAGAAGAGCGCCGCGCCGGAGGCGGCGCCGAGAACGCAGAACAGAAGGAAGCGCAGGGACCCGATGCGCCGCGCGACCGGCGTGCCGAAGGCGAGCAGCCAGAGCGCGTTGGCGCCCAGATGCGTCCAGTCCCCGTGCAGGAGCGCGTGGCTGACCGGCGACCACAGGTCCGCCCCCTCGGTCCGGAAGCGGCAGAGATCGACCGGCCCGTCGTAGCAGCCGGCGATGAAGGAGAGGTCGAGCAGCGTCTGCACCGCCTCGATCTCGCCGAGCCACTGCGTGCGAACGAGATGGACCCCGACGAGCACCGCGATCGCGACGAGGATGACGGCCGGCACGTTGAAGGCGGGCGGGTTGGCCGAAGGCCGGCGGACCGGCTCCGGCCATCTGTCGTCTCTGGATTCCATGGGTCCCGTCATCCCGCTTGGCGCCCTGATCTAGCGCACCGCCCGGCGAAGGCGAAGCGGGCAGCCGGAGGTGCTGCCGGGTCCATCCCTCGTTAACGTTCCTCGCTTACGGTTTGTCCACGCTCCCCGACGGCGACCACGGTCCACCATGCACACACAGGCGCATTCGCCGAGCTTCGCTTCGAACCAGGACGCGCGCTTCTCGCGCGTGGAGATCGACGTGCTCGGGCGGTTCATGCTGGAGGACTATGCCGAGTATCCCTGCCGGGTGGAGCGGATGTCGCCCGGCGACCTGGCGGTGACGACGCCGGTCGTGCCGCAGGTGGGCGAGCGCGTCATCCTCTACATCGACCATGTCGGGCGCATCGAGGGGAACGTCGAGAAGCTTTTGCCCGGCGGCTTCGCCTCTTCCATCAAGGCGAGCGACCGCAAGCGCGAGAAGCTCGCCGCGCAGCTGACCTGGCTCGCCAACCGGCGCGAGCTGAACCTGCCGGAGGACCGCCGGCACGAGCGCGTCGCCCCGCGCGACCCGTCCGTCGAGATCGTCGTGCCGGACGGCCGGCGCTACAAGGGCCGCATCATCGATCTGTCGCTGTCGGGGGCCGCGCTCGCGAGCGAGGTCAAGCCGGCGATCGGCACCCGCGTCCAGATGGGCTCGACCGCCGGGCGCGTCGTCCGACACCTGGAGGACGGGATCGCGGTCGAGTTCGTCCACGTCCAGGACGCCGACACGCTGGAAAAGCGCCTGCGCTAGCGCACGCTGCAGCCCGTCGCGAAAGAGAACGCAGAAAAATTTCGAAGATTTTTCGGCCCGTCCCGCCCGGACGGACGCGGCCGTTAACCCGTTTTTGGCGCCCCGTTAAGCTTTGCGGCGGAGCGTCGAATCCGGTCGGGACGTCACGCGAACGGCGGTGGTTAACGGCGGGGGCCCCGAACGGCGTCCGCGCGTTAAGGTTTCGCGCGAAGGCCGCCGGCGCAGGCGTTCGCGCCGGAAACGATCGTGAATCCGCGCCCGCTTTCGATTAACGAATGCTTTCGCCGATCCGGACAATTCGCTGCTTTCGTTCGGCTTTGCCGCAAGGATGAAGCCTGAACGCGAGGTCCGGAATTCGATGCAAATTGCGACGGCGAACTTGGATCGAGCGTAAAACGAGGCCGGCATTGTGGTCCCCAAGCGAAGGGATCGACGGCCATGCGCAACTTCTTCCAGACGTCCGCCATCATCGGGGCGAGCCTTGCCGCACTGGCGTTCGGCGCCTCCGCCGCGCAGGCCGCGATGACTTTGCAGGGGCCGACCTCGCAGCCGATCGGCCACTACGACTTCTGCAAGACCTATGCCGAGCAGTGCACGCGCAACGCCTCGGTCGGCATCGCCCGCCTGTCGGACGCCAATTGGCGCACGATCGTGGAGATCAACTCCGCGGTGAACGGCGCGATCACGCCGCGCACGGACATGGAGATGCACGGCGTGCCGGAGCTCTGGTCCTATCCGACGACGGAGGGCGACTGCGAGGACTACGCGCTCCTCAAGCAGTACATGCTGGAGAAGGAGGGCTTCTCGCGCTCAGCGCTGCTCATCACCGTCGTGCGCCAGCCCAACGGCGAGGGCCACGCGGTCCTGACGGTGCGCACGGACGGCGGCGACTTCGTCCTCGACAATCTCGACGACCGCGTCATGAACTGGCGCGACACGCCCTACAAATTCCTGAAGCGCCAGTCCGAGGCGCATGCGGGCCAGTGGCTCGGCATCTCCGACGACCGCGACATGATGCTGGTCGGCAGCGTGCGCTGACGCCTTCCCGAGCCGAGCGGCAGCCGTAACGGGACATGAAAAAGGGGCGGAACGCCAACGGCCTTCCGCCCCCGTCTTCGTCTCGCTCTCGAACGCAGCGCTACTCCAGATCGATGTCGAGGATCGTCATCGTGAAGTGATAGGACAGTTCGCCCTCGTCGGTGTCCTTGGAGATCAGTCCCGCGAACTCGCCTCCGAGAAACACCTCCGCCGTGTCCTGCTTGCGCGGCATGGCGCGCACCTCGACGTCGGAGCCTTTCATCACCTTCTTGAGATAGGCCTCGACCTTGCGGATCTCGTCGCCCTTCACGGGTTTCTCCTTTCCGTTTCGTCGGCGCGGTAGCTAGGACGAAGGAGGGGAAAGGGAAAGGCCGGACGACGATCCGTCCGCCCATTAGCTCTCGAAAGCGTGATCCATCGCCCGCGCCGGCTCCTCGCAGCCGGAGGTCCCGACGATCTTGGCGGGCACGCCGGCGACCGTCGAATTGGGCGGGACCTCCTTCAAAACGACCGATCCGGAGGCGATGCGCGAGCAGCGGCCGACGCGGATGTTGCCGAGCACCTTGGCGCCCGCCCCGATCAGGACGCCGTCGCCGATCTTGGGATGGCGGTCGCCGAACTCCTTGCCCGTTCCGCCGAGCGTCACGTCCTGCAGGATCGAAACGTTGTCGCCGATCCGCGCGGTGAAGCCGACGACGAGGCCGGTGGCGTGGTCGAGGAAGATGCCCCGGCCCATGTGCGAGGCGGGGTGGATGTCGGTCTGGAAGACCGAGGAGGATTGGGACTGGAGATAGAGCGCGAAGTCGCGCCGCCCCTCGCGCCACAGCCAGTGCGCCAGGCGGTGCGTCTGGATGGCGTGGAAGCCCTTGAAGTAGAGCAGCGGCTCCAGGAACCGCTCGCAGGCCGGGTCGCGGTCGAACACGGCCTGCAGATCGGTGCGCAGGACGTCCGACCATTCCGCAGAGGCCTGGCGCATCTGCGCGAAGGCCTGCTCGATGGAGGCCGCCGGCATGTCCGTGTGGTCGAGACGCTTGGCGACGCGCTGTCCCACGGCCTCCTCCAGGCTCGAATGGTTCAGCACGCTGGAGTGCAGGAACCCGCCGAGCAGCGGCTCGCGCTCGGCGCCGAGCCGCGCCTCCTCCCGGACCTTGGCCCAGATCGGGTCGCAGCTTTCCACGCGATCGGGATCGGAGCGCTCGGGACCGGTGCGGTGCAGCGTCGTGGTCGTCATCTCTCGGACTTTCGCGGCCTTCGAGCGTCCTACATAGGCCTTTGCCGCACGCCGCGAAAGCGTGCCCGCTCAGCGCGGGGCCAACTCCGCATCGTCGGCCAGGAACCGCAGCACCTCGGCCTTGAAGGTCCGGTCGCCGACGGCGAGCATGTGGTCGCGGCCCTCGATCGCGAAGGCCCGGCCGTTCGGGAAGAGCCTCGCCAGATCCTCCGGCGCGCCGCCGATCTCGTCCTTGGTGCCGACGCCGACGAGGACCGGCATCGCGATCCGGGCGACCTCGTCCTCGGTCAGTTCCTTGCGCGAGGTCTCGATGCAGGCGGCGAGCGCATGCCGGTCGGAGCGCGTGCGGTCCGCGAAGGCGCGGAACATGCGCCCCTGCGGATGCGACACGTCCTCGAGCGAGGGGGCGAGCAGCGCCGCGGCGACCGGGTCCCAGTCGCCCACGCCGCGCACCAGCCCGATCCCGAGCCCGCCGAGGATCAGGGCGCCGACCCGCTCCGGATGGGCGAGCGCGGCGAAGGCGCTGACGCGCGCGCCCATCGAATAGCCGAAGAGCACGGCCCGCTCGACGCCGGCGTGGTCGAGAAGCGCCATGGCGTCGCTCGCCATCGCCTCGGGCGTATACAGGGCGGGATCGTGCGGCTTGTCCGATGCGCCGTGGCCGCGATGGTCGAAGGCGAGTACGCGGTAGCCCGCGCCCGTCAGCGTCGACACCCAGCCCGGATCGACCCAGTTCACCAGCATCGAGGAGGCGAAGCCGTGGATCAGCAGGATCGCGGGCGCGCCCTTCGGGCCCTCGTCGCGATAGGCCAGCGAGAGGCCGTCATGGGTGAAATGGTCCGTCATGCCGCTCGCAACTCCTCGTCGTCCGTGTGGTGCCGAACGGGGAAGTAGCCCGCTGCCGGCCTTCGGGCCACCTGTTCTTTTGCCGATCCTTCACCTAGAAGACCCACGCGATCGGCGCATTATCAAGGAGACCTCCGCGCATGGCCGGCCATTCGACCCCTCATTTCCAGAACGACGCCGGCCACGCCGTGATCGAGGTCGGGGTGACGGAATTCATGTGCGTGGGGGCCAACCCGCCCTTCGACCATCCGCACGTCTTCCTCGACATGGGCGACGACGGCGAGAAGGTCTGCGGCTACTGCTCGACGCTCTACCGATACGACCCGGCGCTCGGCCGCGAGGAGACGCGCCCGGCCGGCTGCGTCTTCCACGACAAGGCCGCCTGAGACGGGCGGGACCATCCCGGCGAGCATCTCCGGCCGCGAACCGGTCGCGATCGCTGGCGCCGGCATCGCCGGCCTGACCGCAGCGATCGCCCTGGCGCAGCGCGGAGTTGCGGTCCGCGTCTTCGAAAGGGCGCCGCGGATCGAGCCGGTCGGCGCCGGCATCCAGCTCTCGGCCAACGCGCTGCGGGTCCTCGACCGTCTCGGGGTCCTGGCCGATCTGGTCCCGCGCGGCGTCGAAGCCCGAGCCGTCACGCTGCGGCGCGCCCGAAACGGGCGCGTCATCGCCAAGGTGCCGGTCGCCGCCTCCGACGGGGTCGGCTACCTCGCCGTCCACCGGTCCGACCTCCAGGACGGCCTGCTTTCGGCTGCCCGGCGCGATCGGCTGATCTCGATCGAGTTCGGGACGACGCTCGCCGACTTCACCGTGGGCCCGGGCGGCGTCATCCTCACCGTGAAGGACGCTGCCGACGTCGAACGGATCGACGGCGCACCCCTCCTGATCGGGGCCGACGGGGTGCGCTCGGCGGTCGCCGAGAGCCTCGGACTGCCGCCCGCCCGCGACACGGGCCTCGTCGCCGCCCGGTTCGCCGCGCCGATCGAGGGCGGCGCGGCGCAGGGCGAAATCGAAGCCTGGCTCGGCCCAAGGCGCCATGCCGTCGCCTATCCGATGAGCAGTGGGCGGGCGGTCAACATCGTCCTCATCGCCCCGAGCGCCGAGCCGGTCCTGCCCGGCTTCTCGCGCTGGGACCCGCGACTGCGCGGCCTTCTGTCCAGGGCAGAGCCCGTGGGGACGTGGCCCCTGATGACCACCGAGCCGGAGCGGCGGCTGGACCAGAACGGACGCGTCTGCCTCATCGGCGACGCCGCCCACGCCATGCTGCCCTTCGCCGCGCAGGGTGCGGCCATGGCGATCGAGGACGGCTACGTCCTCGCGCAGAACCTGGCGCAGGCCGGAGCGGGGGCGAAGTTCGGCGAGGCTCTGGCGCGTTTCCAGGCAGAACGGCAGACGCGGCTTGCGAAGGTCCGCTCGCGCGTCGCCTTCCACCGTTTCGTCTACCACCTCCCCTTCCCCGCGAGCCTCGGCCGCGACGCGGCATTGGCGCTCCGTTCGCCGGAGAGCCTGAGGGCCGACCTCGCCTGGCTCTACGACTGGATGCCCGGCTACGATGCCGGCCGTTGACGCTTGCGCGAGCGCCCCTTTGACGGCCGCATTTGCCGCCTAGTTAGGAGCCGACCGAAAGGGCCCAGCGCCCCACCGATACGCCGCCTCGCGAAAACGGGGCGGTCGAGCCGGCTCGGATCTGTAAGGGACAGATTTAGAAGGTCGAGATATGTCGAAGATCGCCCGTCCGGGCCAATTCCTGTCCGTCGCCGCGCTCGCCGCGTCGACGGCGCTGAGCGTGCCCTTGGCGGCCTACGCTCAGGACACCGCCGGGGTTCGCGTCGCGCAGGCCCCCGAGGAGCTGATTCCGCCGCCGGGCGCCGAACCGGCCGCCCCCGCGCCGGAGGAGACCGCGCCGGAGCCCGCGGCGCCCGAGGGCGACCCGGCCGAGCTGCCGGTGGACGAGGGCACGCAGAGCGACGTAGCGCCGGAGCCGGCCCCCGAGCCGGAGCCCGCTCCGGAACCCGCGCCCGAGCCGGAACCGGCTCCCGAGCCAGCGCCGGAACCCGCGCCCGAACCTGAGCCCGAGCCCGAGCCCGAGCCCGTCGAGGAGCCCGCAGCCGAGGAACCCCCGGCCGAGGCGCCTGCCGCGGAGGAGGCTCCGGTCGAGGAAGCTCCGGTCGAGGAACCGGCCGCCGAGGAGGCGCCCGCCGAAGAGCCGGCGGCTGAAGACGCCCCGGCTGAGGCTCCTGCGCAGGAAGCGCCGGCAGAGGAACCCGCTGCCGACGAGCCCGCCGCCGACGCTCCGGCCGACGAGCCCGCGGCAGACGCTCCGGCCGAGGCGCCCGCCGACGCTCCGGCGGAAGAGCCCGCAGTCGACACTCCGGCGGAAGAGCCCGCCGCCTCGGACGCTCCGGCCGAGGCCCCTGCCGAGGCTCCGGCCGATCCGTCCGAAGGTCCCGCGCCGGCGGCCGGCGAAGGCGTGGCCGTGCCCGATCCGGATCCGACCGCGCCCGCCGACGCGCCGGAACTGCCGGCCGAGGGCGAGCCGCTGCCGGCGCCCGTCGAGGGTGCCGCGCCCGTCGAGGGTCAGCCCCTGGAGGGTGCCGCGCCGGTCGAAGGCGCGCCTGTCGAGGGTCAGCCCGCCGAGGCTCCGGCCGAGGTCCAGTCGCTGATCGCCCCCGAAGAGCCGCTGGAGGCGCCGCAGCCCGTCGCCGAGGATATCCAGCTGCGCGCGGTCGAGCCTGGCAACATCGCCGCGAGCGATGCCCAGGTGCAGAACATCCAGCAGAACATCACCATCAACTCGGTGACCAACATCGAGGGCAACATCGTTCAGCAGGCCCCTGCCCCGGTGCTGCCGCCGCAGGTGGAGGTGGTCGAACGGGTCGGCAACCGCGACATCCTGACCTTCGCCGGTGCGGCGCTGGCCGGTGCCGTCGCGGGCGCGGCGACGACCTACTTCATCCGCTCCAACGACACCGAGCGCCTGCGCGTGGCGTCGGAGGAGTTCTACGTCGAGGAGCTGCCGCGCGGCCTCTCGCGCGAGACCATCGTGCGCGAGAACGGCGTGCAGGTCGTCACCATCTACAACCGCTACGGCGACGTCGTGCAGCGCTCGCGCATCCTGCCGGACGGCCGCGAGGTGGTCCTCTTCTACGATCCGGTGCTGGAGGAGGCCGAGCCGGTCTACTACTACGACGTGGGCGCCACGCTGCCGCCGCTGCAGTTGACGATCCCGCAGGAGCGCTACATCGTCGACGTCTACGAGCCGGACGAGCGTCTCTACTACGAGACGATCGTCGCGCCCCCGGTGGAGACGGTGGAGCGCATCTACTCGGTCGACGAGGTGCGGCGTTCGGAGCGCATCCGCGACAAGGTGCGCCGCATCGACCTCAACACGATCACCTTCGCCACCGGTTCGGCGGAGATCGAGCGGGCGCAGCTCGCCAATCTGGAGGCGCTCGCCAACGCCATCAGCCAGGTGATCGACGAGAACCCGGACGAGACCTTCCTCCTGGAGGGACACACGGACGCGGTCGGCTCCAACGCGGCGAACCTCGCTCTGTCCGACCGGCGCGCCGAGGCCGTGGCGATCGCGCTGACCGAGTACTACGACATCCCGCCGGAGAACCTTGTCACGCAGGGCTACGGCGAGGAGTTCCTGAAGGTGGAGACGCAGGAGGCCAACCGTGAGAACCGCCGCGTGACGCTGCGGCGCATCACGCCGCTGGTTCGACCGATCGTCACCGCCCAGGCGAACTGACGGTTCGGGATCGACGAGAAAAGGCCCGGCGGTTCGCACCGCCGGGCCTTTTCGTTTGAGCCGTTGTTCTCCGGCGTGGCCGGCACGGCCCGGTCGTCCCGGCGCGTGTCCTGTCGTCGAATGGTCGCGACGCTGTCCGACGGCCGCTCGAGGGAGCCGGCGTGGAAGGGCGGCTCGGTCGCTTGGACCGACGGCATCTCCTTCGAGGACGAGGTGGGCGACGAAGGCTCCCGGAGCCGGCGTCGAGGCTTCCGCCTGCCGGGGACGCTTCGTCCCGGCAGCGGCCGAGGGTTCGACGTCCCGGGCGGGACCTTTCGACCGTGTCCGGCCGTCTGTCCCCTCAGCCGCCCGCCGCGCCCTACTCCTTGGTATCCTCGGGCACGGTGCTGCGTTCGGAGGCGAGGAAGTTGCCGAAGGTGCTGAGGCCCTCGACGTAGTTCGACAGGATCTTCACGCCCACCATGATGGGCACGGCCAGGAACATGCCGACGACGCCCCAGATCCAGCCCCAGAAGGCGACCGACAGGAAGATCGCCGCCGCGTTCATCTCCAGGCGCCGGCCGACCACCATCGGCGTGATCAGCTGTCCCTCGATCGAGGTGATGACGAAGTAGAGAAGAACCGGCACCAGCGCCTGTCCGAGCGTGCCGAACTCGGCCAGCGCGATGACGCCGACGAGCCCGATGCCGATGATCGCGCCGATATAGGGGATGAAGTTCAGCAGGAAGGCGAGCGCCCCGAAGACGGCCGGCGAGGGCATGCCGATCCACCAGAGCATCGTGCCGATCGCCATGCCCAGGCAGGCGTTGATGAGCGTGATGGTGAAGAGATAGCGCGAGAGCTCGCGTTCGATCTCGTGCGCGATGCCGAGCGCGCGCTTCTTGTCCGAGAAGGTCGGCATGGCCTCGATCAGCTTCTGGTGGAAGAGGCTGCCGGAGGAGAGCAGGAAGAACAGGAAGATCAACGAGAAGACAGCGGAGGCCAGAAGCTGCGGCGCGGTGGTCGCCGCGTTGTCGATGAGGCTCGGGCTGCGCACCACGACCTCCTGCGCCTCCTCCTCGTCGATGACCGGGGCGAGAGCCTCGTCCGACCCGCCCGAGGATCCGACCTCCTGACCGAGCGACTGGAGGCGCGACAGCCGCTGGCGCACGGAGGACAGCTGCTCCTCGACCGCCTCGACATACTGCGGCGCGTTCATGACGATCTGCGCCATAGGCCCGCTCAGCATGTAGAACGACATGGTCAGGAACATCACCAGGCCGACGACGAGCGCGCCGGCGGTCAGGGGCTCCCACAGGCGCAGCCGCCGCCGCGCGAATCGCACGATCGGGGACAGGACGAGGGCGAAGAGGAAGGCGAAGACGACGGGAAGCGTGAAGCTCGCGGTCAGATACAGCGCGCCGCCCAGAAGGATCAGGAAGATCCCGATCACCGCCCAGCGCGGACCGACTTGAAACGTCTGGCGGTTGACGAGGCCGATATTGGGCGCGACGACGGTCGTCCCCTCCGCGGTCTCGTCCGAGTCCTTCTTCGACAATTCCGGCACCCCCGCAGTCGCTTCGAAGGCGCAACGACGCGGTTCGAGCGATCGTTCCTCGCGGTTTCGTGACGTGATGAACGGGGCTGACCCTCCGTGGCCGAGAGCCGGGCAGAGGCGGGCCGGACGCGGGCCGCACCGTCGCGGCCGGACCCTCGCGTCTCGGACGCCAGCCACGCATCGGCGCCGGAACCTTGGGACTCCTGACGGGTTGCGCTCCCAACCACACATTGGAGTTCCCCATGAAGAACCTTCTCCTCGCAACCATGCTCACCACCGCCGCCTTCGCCGGCTCGGCCTATGCGCAGACCGATCCCGCGACCGCTCCGGCGGCGACCACCCCGGGCGCCGGGAGCACCGAACCGACCGCGACCGGTGGCGCGATGGGCACCGAAGGCGCCGAGGCCGGCGCGGCGGCCAACGAAGGCGGCTTCATCACCTACCAGGAGGGCAGCCAGCTGCTCGCCTCGGGCCTGATGGGCGCCGACGTCCGCGGCGCGGACGGCGAGAGCATCGGCACGGTCGACGACCTGCTTCTCGACACCGATGGCCAGATCCAGGCCGTGGTCGTCGGCATCGGCGGCTTCCTCGGGGTCGGCCAGCGGGACGTGGCGATCGCCAACGACCAGCTCGAGTTCGTGCTGGCAGAGGACGCCGCCGCGGCCGACGGTGCGGCGGCGCCGGAGGCGAGCGGCTCGGCGACGGCCCCGGCGGCGCCTGCCGGCACGGCGACGGGCACATCGCC
>JAEZXX010000115.1 GCA_023419535.1 Pseudomonadota bacterium
CCGCCGGGGGGGGGGCGGGCCCTGGCTTGGGGCGCCTGGCGCCGCCCGACGAGAAGGGTGGCGACGATCTGCCAGGCGATGAGCGTCGTGCCGCCTGCGGCCGAGAGCCGGCGGGTGAGCGTGATGAGGACGGCGAAGCAGAGGCTTCCGGCGATCGCGATCGCCGATCCGGTCGCGTCCACGGAAAGACTGGGGCCGAGCGCGACGACGACGCCGAGGAAGCCGACGAGGACGGCCGACCACCGCCGCCAGCCGACGCGTTCGCGCAGGACCAGCGCCGACAGCGCGACGACGTAGATCGGCGCGGCGAGATAGAAGGTCATCACCTCGGCGAGCGGCAGATAGTAGAGCGCGGCGTAGAAGAGCGACGTCTCCAGCGCCGAAAGCAGCCCGCGCGCGGCGTGGAGCGCCGGGCGCTCCGGGGTCCAGACCGCGCGCCCCTCCCTCGCGATGAAGGGCAGGAGCACGAGAAAGGCGGCGATCGAGCGGATCAGGATCATCTGCCCGACCGCGTAGGTGGCGATCAGCCATTTGCCCATGGCGTCGTTGGTCGCAAAGAGCGCGGTGCCGACGAGCATGAAGGCGATGCCGGCGGACGTGCCGGTGTAGGTCGAAAGCCGGCGCACGGGCGGTCCGCTCCTTGGCGCGGGAGCGACATCAGAGCCCGCCCCCGGACCTTGCCGTTACATCATCCGGGGACGAACCGGAATGGCATCGCCCGTCGGTCCAGCCCGGTGAAAGCCATGGGCCCCATGGTCATTTCCAACACCCGAGACATCGACGCCCTCTCTTCGCCTGCTTTACGGTGCTATGGGCGGCGCGAACGCACGGCGCGAAGGGACGACACGGACGATGGACGCATGGCTGATCTGGGCGGAAGAGCTCATCCGATCCCACGCGATATGGGCGATCCCCATCGTCGGCATCATTGCGTTCGGTGAATCGCTCGCCATCGTCGGCCTGCTGATTCCGGCGACGGCGATCCTGCTCCTGATCGGCACGCTGATCGGCGCCGGTATCCTCGACCCGATCCCCGTTCTCGTCGCCACCATCGTCGGCGCGGTGCTCGGCGACGCCGTCTCCTACTATCTCGGCCGTTACTTCGGTCCGACGATCGTCCACCGCTGGCCATTGAACAAGCACCGCCGCTCGGTGGCGCGGGCGCGGCTGTTCTTCAGACGCTTCGGCGTCGTGTCGGTGTTCCTCGGCCGCTTCTTCGGGCCGGTGCGCTCCACGATCCCGCTGGTCGCGGGCATCGTGCAGATGGGACACACCAAGTTCCAGATCGCCAACGTCGCCTCGGCCCTGGTCTGGGCCCCGGCGATGCTGGCGCCCGGCTACCTGACGGCGCAGGGCGTGGGCGAGATGGGGCCTTTGTCCGAGGGCCACTGGATCGGCCTCTTCGCCGTTGTCACGGTGGTGAGCGTCGCCCTCGGCCTCTATGGAATCAAGAAGATGGCCTCGGCCTCGAACGCGGCCGACCGCCGCCGGCTCGCCGCCCGCCGGCAGGCTTGAGGCAAGCCTCCAGAAATCGGCTTGGAACGCCTTGGGGCGACGTGCGTTCACGGTTCTGTCAGGAACAGGAGCCGCCCCTTTGAATATCTTCTACATCATCGGCGTCATCGTCGTCATCGTCTTCATCCTGAGCTTCCTCGGCCTGACCTGATCGGTCCGAGCCGCCGGAAAGCCGGCGACCATTTCAACGAAAGGCCTTGCGCTCGCGCGCAGGGCCTTTTCTGTTATGGGACACTGACGATCGGGGGGACCGCATGAACGACACGAACACGCACAGGGGATCGCGCGTCGCCTTGGTGACGGGGGGCGGCTCCGGCCTCGGCCGGGCCTTCGCCGAGGCGCTGGCGCACGACGGGTTCGCCGTCGTCCTCGCCGGCCGGCGCCAGGAGCCCCTGGAGAGGGCGGCCCGCGAGATCGAGAGGGCGCACGGCGTGAGGACGCGCGCCGTGCCCACCGACGTGTCGGACCCGGCGGCGGTCGCCTATCTCTTCGATCTCGTGGAAGAGGAGTTCGGCCGCCTCGACGTCCTCGTCAACAATGCCGGCATCTTCACCACGCCCCACAAGATCGAGGACGTGCCCCTCGCCGACTGGCACAGCGCGCTCGCGATCAATCTGACGAGCGCCTTCCTGTGCACGCAGGCGGCGATCCGGCTGATGAAGCGGCAGAGCCCGAGGGGCGGGCGCATCATCAACAACGGCTCGGTCTCGGCGACGACGCCCCGGCCGCATTCGGTGCCCTACGCGGCGACCAAGCACGGCATGTCCGGCCTCACCAAGGCCACCGCGATCGAGGGCCGCGAGTTCGACATCGCCTGCGGCCAGATCGACATCGGCAATGCGGCGAGCGACATGACGGTCGGGATCTCGCACGGCTCGCTCCAGCCGGACGGCTCGATCAAGCCGGAGCCCACCATGGACCCGCGCCATGCGGCCGACGCGGTCGCCTACATGGCGAGCCTGCCCCTCGACGCCAACGTCCTGTTCCTGACGGTGATGGCGACCAAGATGCCCTATCTGGGGCGCGGCTGAGCGGCCGTTCAGCGCGAGGCGAGGAGCGAGACGCCCTTCACCTGCGCGACGACGCGCTCGCCCTCGGCGAGGGCGAGCGCCTCCACCGAACGTCGCGAGATGCGCGCCAGAAGCGGCGCGCCCTGCCCGAGCGACAGGCGCAGGAGCATCTCCGCCTCGCCGAGCCGCTCCAGGCCCGCGATCGAAACGGGAAGCGCGTTGAGGATGCTCGTCGCCTCGCTCTTCCGCCGCGCGATCGAGACGTCGCCGGCGGCGATCCGCACCCGCACCGCCTGTCCGACCGCGAGGTCGCCCGCGACGGCGAGAAGTTCGGCGCCCTCGATCCGCACGCAGGCGATGCCGTCGGGATCGATCCGCACGACGTGGCCCGGCAGGACGCAGGCGAGGTCGCGCCGCGCCAGGAGCTTCGAGCCGCGCCGGGCCAGCACCTCGTTCAGCGCCCCGCTCTGCGCGACCCGCCCCTCGGACAGGATCACCAGGTGATCGGCGAGGCGCTCGACCTCCGACAGATCGTGCGTGACGTAGAGGATCGGAATCGAGAGCTCGGCGTGGAGCGCCTCGAAATAGGGCAGGATCTCGTCCTTCGAGATGCGGTCGAGCGCGGAGAGCGGCTCGTCCATCAGCATCAGGCGCGGCTGGGATAGAAGCGCCCGGCCGATGGCGACGCGCTGGCGCTCGCCGCCGGACAGATGCGCCGGATCACGCTCCACGAGGCGCTCCAGCCCCAGAAGCCCGACGACCTCCTCCAGGCGGATGCGGGTCGGCTCCCGCGTCCGTCGCGCCCCGTAGGTCAGATTGTGCCGCACCGAGAGATGCGGGAACAGGCTCGCCTCCTGGAAGACGTAGCCGACCGCCCGCCGGTGCGTCGGCACGAAGCGGCTCTCGTCCTGCCAGACCTCCTCGCCGATCCGGATGCGCCCCGGCAGCCGGTTCAGCCCCGCGATGGCGCGCAGGATGCTCGTCTTGCCGCAGCCCGACGGCCCGAACAGCACGGTGATCCCGCGCATCGGCGCGGCGATGTCGATCTCGAGCGAAAAGGCGCCCAGGCGTCCGGCAAGGGCGATCTCGATCGCGCCCGTCAAAAGGCGCGCCGTCCCGAGCGGCGGGCGAGGAGCGAGACGGCGAGGATGACGGTGAAGGAGAAGACCAGCATGCCGGCCGAAAGGATATGCGCCTCGCGCCAGCGCAGCGTCTCGACGAAATCGTAGATGGCGATGGAGAGCACCTTGGTCTCGCCGGGAATGTTGCCGCCGACCATGAGGATGACCCCGAACTCGCCGACCGTGTGGGCGAAGGAGAGCACGGCGCCCGTGAGGAAGCCCGGGATCGCCAGCGGCACCGCGACGGTGCGGAACCGATCCCACGGCGAGGCGCGCAGCGTCGCAGCCACCTCGAAGGGCCGCCAGCCGATCGCCTCGAAGGCGTTGCGGATCGGCTGGACGACGAAGGGCATGGACGAGATCACCGAGCCGACCAGCAAGCCCTCGAAGGTGAAGGCGAAGGTGCGAAGGCCGAAGAGGGGCCCGAACCAGCCGCCCAGCGCGTCCGGCCCGAGCGCGACGAGGATGTAGAAGCCGAGGACCGTCGGCGGGAGGACGAGCGGCAAGGCGACGATCGTCGCCACAACCTCCCTCGCGCGGGACGTCGTCCATGCGAGCCACCAGGCGATGGGCGTGCCGACGATCATCAGGATGATCGAGGTCAGCGCCGCCAGCTGGATCGTCAGCCGGATCGGCGACCAGAGTTCGGGAGACAGGGAAAGCATCCTGAAGCGAAGTGAGAGGAGCGGGACCGCTCCTCTCTATCCCGTCACTGCGCCAGCGCGTAGCCGTAGCGTTCGATGATCGCCGTCGCCTCCGGGCCTTTCAGGAACTCCAGGAAGGCGACGGCGGCCGGGTTGTCCTGCCCGGTCTCCAGAAGCACCGCATCCTGCCGGATGGGCTCGTAGAGGTCCTGCGGCACCAGCCAGCGGGAGCCGGTCTCGCTCAGCGCCACCTGCCCGAGCGCGACGAAGCCGAGCTCGGCATTGCCGGTCTCGACGAACTGGAAGGCCTGCCCGATGTTCTGGCCCTGCACGATCCTGGGTCGCAGCGCGTCGTAGACCTCCAGCGCCTGCATCGTCTCCACCGCCGCGACGCCGTAGGGCGCGGTCTCGGGATTGGCGATCGCGATCTGACGGAAGTCGCTGGCTTGGAGCGTCTCCGGGCCGGTGACGAACCGGTCTTCGGCCGAATAGAGAACGAGTTGGCCGATCGCGTAGGTGAAGACGGAACCCTCGACGCCGTAGCCCTCCTCCACCGCCTGTGCGGGCCGTATGTCGTCGGCCGAAAGCAGGAGGTCGAAGGGCGCTCCTTGCGTGATCTGGGTGTAGAACTGGCCCGTCGCGCCGAAGGACAGGACAGCCTCGTGCTCGCCGCCTTCGGCGAAGGCCGCCGCGATCTCGTTCGCCGCGTCGGTGAAGTTCGCGGCGACCGCGACGTTGGTCGTCTCGGCGTGGGCCGCCGTCGGCAGAATCGCGGCCGTGACAAGAAGGATCAGGCGCATGCGGAGGCCTCCGTTATGTCCAATTGGACATAACGATATGCCGACGCGCTCCCGTCCCGGCAAGCGATATTTCCGATCGGCCATATCGCTTGCCGGCTGCCGGGTCAGAAGCGGTAGCTGGCGTTGATCCGGAACGAGCGGCCGGGCTCCGAATAGAACGCGTCGGGCTGCGAGCGCGTGACGGGAACCGAGACCGCGTCGTAGTAGGTCTCGTCGAAGAGGTTGAAGACGCCACCGGCGATCTTGAGACCCGGCAGGCTTTCCGGCTCCACCCAGGCGGTCAGGTCCACGACGCCGTAGCTCGGCGCCTCGAAACCGGTGCCGCTCACCTTATCGCGCGCCGCGGCGAGCTTGGCGGACACCTCCGCGCCCCAATGGGTCCGCTCGTAGCCGAGCCCGACGATGGCCGTCAGCGGCGCAACCGAGTTGAGCCAGGTCCCGTCCGTCCGGTTGCGTCCCTCGGCATAGGCGAGCGAGCCGCGTGCCGTCCAGCGGTCCGCGAACCGGACATGGCCGCCGAGCTCGACGCCCGAGATTCGCGCGTCCGGTACATTACGCAGCGAGGAGATGCCGCCGAGCGGATATTCGCCGCCGGGCGGAGTGACCTGCACCACCTCGATGAAGTTCTGGTAGTCGGTGTGGAAAAGCGTCAACTGCGCGCCGTAGGTCTCGCGCTCCAGCCTCAGCCCCACGTCGAAGCCGTCGCCGACCTCCGGCTCCAGCTCGGCGTTGCCGATGCGCAGATACGTCCCCGGCCCACCGAAGCGCGAATAGAGTTCGCCGACGGTCGGCGCGCGAAAAGCGCGCGTGTACTGCGCGAAGGCCGTCAGATCCGGCATCAGATCGTATTCGGCGAGGAGCTTGGGCGAGAAGGCGTCGTCGGAGGAGGACGGCGGCAGCCCGCGGAAGGTCGGGTTGCGCCGGAACTCGGCCGTCAGTTCCGGCTCCTCCTCGTACCAGTCGTAGCGAAGGCCGGGCGTGACGCGCAAGCGCCCGCCGAGAAGGCCGAACTCGTTCTCCGCGAAGATGCCGATCGAGGCGCCGTCGACCTTCGGCGCGTCGGCCTGGTTGGTGTGGAGCAGGCGGCAGGCGAAGATGCGCGGGGTGCAGCTGTCGTATCCGGACGAATACTGCTCCGTCGTCGCCTGCCGCAGTTCGGTCCCGATGGTGAAGCGGTTGGCGAGCGCGCCGAGCTGCCATTCGCGCGCGGCGTGGCCGATGAAGCCGACCGTCTCCTCCTCGATCGAGTTGTCGCGCCCGAACGGGCCGAGCGGCGCGGAGGAACGCACCGCGTCGACCGTGGAGGAGCGGGCGACATCCTGCCAGTAGAGCGAGGCGGCGGCCTCGTCGACGAGCCCCGTTCCCGCTTCCGGCGACAGATAGTCGTAGGTCAGCGCCACCCGGCGGCGTTCGACGTCTTCACCCGAGCGATGGTCGCCGGCGCGGAAGATGCCGCGTTCGCTCTCGGCCGTGGCCGTGTCGATGTCCTCGTTGCGGCGGAAGATTTCGCCGGTCAGGCCGATCCGGTGCCCTTCGCCGAAGTCCTGGTAGACCTTGCCGAGGAGATTGGACTGGTCGTAGTCGCGCGGGTTCGGCTCGGTCCGCGCCGCGCCGATGCCGCCGACCGTGCCCTGGTTGCCCAGCGCCCGCCCGTCCCGGTAGCCGCCCTGCAGGAGCATGGACGTGTCGCCGTGGCGCATCGCCACCGCGCCCGAGGCGAACCAGCTCTCGTCCGCCGAGTCGTAGCCGTTGCGCGTGAAGACGCCGATCGGGCGCCCGCCGAGGAGGAGATCGTCGGGCTCCAGCGTCCGAAGGGCCAGAACGCCGCCGAGCGCCCCGGAGCCGAGCGTCGGATCGGCGCCGCGCGTCAGGTGGACGGCCGACAGCGTGTTGAAGTCGAAGCTGTCGACGCCCCCGCTCGCCCCGCGCGTCGCGTCGGCCAGATAGGGCACGCGGATGCCGTCGATGGTCGTCAGCACCCGCGCCCCGTCGAGTCCGCGCACGTTGATCGAGCGGTTGGCGCGGTTGAAGGTGACGCCCGCCTCCTCGCGCCGGCCGAGATCCTCGATGGACTCGATGGAGCGGTTCTCCAGCGCCGGGCGCGTCGTCGTCGAAGTCGTCGCGGTTCCGGCGAAGCCGCCCGTTCCGGTCTCGGCGATCCCGCCGCGCACGATCACGGGCTCGAGCTCCACGGCCGGCGCCGACGATACGCTGGATTGGGCAAGGCCGCTTCCGGTCATCGTCGCCAGTGCCGTGCCCGCGATCGCAAGGCGCTTGAAGTGTCGATCAACCATCGAAGGAACCTGCCCGGTCGAAGCGCTCTCCTCTTCTTGGAGCGCTTCCAAACAAATGAGCTGAAGAGGCGCGCGTTTGGTATGTCCGAACGACAATAGGAGTCAAACAAGAACGACTCCAATACATCGTAGAACGACTACAATCTGGAATGAATCCAGATTGGAAACGCTCCAGATAGCAGTGAAAGACGATTCTTCCTTCAGAAATTACTTGACGCCCCGGCGCATGGAATGGTTTCGACATCGTCGTTCCTTGCAGACGGACAATGCAGCCATGACCCGCCTCGCCTCCATGCTCCTCGCGCTCGGCCTCGCACTCTCGCCCTTCGCGGCGCAGGCGCAGGAGCCGCAGCGGATCGTTTCGGTCGGAGGCGCGGTGACCGAGATCCTCTACGCGCTCGGCGTGGAGGACCGCGTGGTGGGTGTCGACGCGACCAGCCTCTTTCCGCCCCGCGCCCTGGAGGAGAAGGCCAATGTCGGCTATCTGCGCCAGCTTTCGGCCGAAGGGGTTCTGGCGCTCTCGCCCGACCTCATCGTCATGGATGAGGGTGCCGGTCCGCCGGAAGCGGTCGATCTCATCGACGCCGCGGGGGTCGCGGTAAAGCACGTCCCGACCGGCCATTCGGTCCCGGAGCTGATGGAGAAGATCGCGCTCGTGTCGGCTGCGGCGGGACGCGCCGAGGCGGGCGAAGCCATGGCGGCGGAGGTCGCGCGGGAGCTGGCGTCGCTCGAACGCGACCTCGCTTCGGTCGGCGAGAAGCGCCGCGTCCTCTTCGTCTACTCCTTGGTCGACGGGCGACCGAACGCGGCGGGCCGCGACACCGGTGCGGACGCGGTCATCGCGCTGGCCGGCGGCGAGAACGTCTTCTCCGACGCCTCCGGTTACAAGGCGCTGTCGCTGGAGGCGGCCGCCGCGCTCGCGCCCGAAACCATTCTGGTGATCGACCGACCGGGACAGGAGGCGATCGACCCCTTGAGCGTCCCGGCCCTCGCCGCGACGCCGGCGGGCCGCAACGGTTCGGTCGTGCGCATGGACGCGGCTTATCTCCTCGGCTTCGGCCCGCGGACCCCGAAGGCGGCGCGTGAACTGGCGCAGGCGCTCTATCCCGACCTCGACCTGTCCGGCGAGGCTGACCTTGTCCGTTGAGGCCCTGCGGGCGCCGGCGATGACGCTGGACGGCGACCGCAGCGCACGGGCGCGCGCCGTCATCGCGGGGCTGTGCGCCCTCCTTCTCGCCGCCCTCGTCCTCGGCCTTGCCACCGGTCCTTCGATGATGTCGCCGGGGAAGGTACTGGCCGTCCTCCTCGCGGGCCCGAACGCGGAAGGCATGGCCCTCGCCGACCGCGTGATCGTCTGGCAGATCCGCCTGCCCCGGGTTCTCGTCGGCGCGCTGGTCGGCGCCTCGCTCGCCTGCGTCGGCGCGATGATGCAGGGGCTCTTCCGCAATCCGCTCGCCGATCCCGGCCTCGTCGGCGTCTCGGCCGGCGCCGCGCTCGCGGCCGTCTCCGTGATCGTCCTGTCGGGTTCCGTCCTTGCGCCGCTAGCTAGCCTGCTCGGAGCCTACACTCTTCCGGCGGCCGCCTTTCTCGGCGGCCTGACGGCGACGATCCTGATCTACCGGATCGGCACCCGGAGCGGGCAGTCCTCCGTCGCCTTGATGCTGCTCGCCGGCATTGCACTCAACGCCCTGGCGGGCGCGGGCACGGGCTTCCTCGTCTATCTCTCCGACGACGCGCAACTGCGCGACCTCACCTTCTGGAGCCTGGGCGGCCTCGCCGGCGCGAGCTGGGCGAAGCTCCTGGCGAGCGCGCCGATGATGGCCCTCGCCCTCGCCCTCGCCCCGCTCGTCGCGCGCGGGCTAAACGGCATCGTGCTCGGCGAGGCCGAGGCGTACCATCTCGGGATCCGGGTCCACACCTTGAAGCGCACGACGATCCTGCTCGTCGCGCTGGCGACGGGCGCGGCGGTCGCGGTCGCCGGCCCGATCGGCTTCGTCGGCATCGTCGCCCCGCATCTTCTGCGCCTCGCGATCGGGCCGGACCACCGCACGCTTCTGCCGGCCTCCGCCCTCCTCGGCGCGATCCTGCTCCTCGTCTCGGACATGGCGGCGCGGACACTGGTCGCGCCGGCCGAGCTGCCGATCGGCATCTTGACCGCCGCGATCGGCGCGCCGGTCTTCCTGTGGATCCTCATGCGCCGTCGCGCGCTGTGGCAGGCCTGACATGTTCGAGGCGCGCGACCTCGTCCTGACCTATGGCGGCCGCAGCGTGATCGACGGCGTGTCGCTGACGCTGCGCCCCGGCGAGCTGACCATCGTCGTCGGCCCCAACGGGGCAGGGAAATCCTCGCTTCTCAAGCTTCTGACCGGAGAGGCCGTCCCCTCCTCCGGTTCGGCGAGGCTCGACGGGCAGGATCTGCACCGGCTGCATCCGGCGCGCCTCGCCCGGCGCCGGGCAGTGCTGCCGCAGTCCGCGCAGCTCGCCTTTCCCTTCACCGTCGCCGAGATCGTGCGACTCGGCCTCGAGGCCGGCGGCCACCGCCAGAGCCCGGAGGCGGTCCGTGCCGCGCTGGCGCGCGTCGGCCTGCCGGGCTTCGGCGCGCGCGCCTATGGCGCGCTATCGGGCGGCGAGCAGCAACGCGTCCATCTCGCCCGCGTCCTCGCCCAGGTCGGCGCGCCGACCGAGGGCGGCGAACCCCGCGCCCTGTTCCTCGACGAACCCGTGTCGAGCCTCGACATCCGACATCAGGTGGACGTCCTCTCGATCGCGCGCCGCTTCGCCGCCGCCGGCGGGTGCGCCTTCGCGGTCCTCCACGACCTCAATCTCTCGAGCGGCTTCGCCGATCGGCTGATCGTCGTCTCGAAGGGCCGGATCGCGGCCGACGGACCCCCTGGCCGGGTCCTGACAAACGACCTGATGGAGCGGGTGTTCGGCATCGCGCTGCGCGTCAACGCGCTGCCGCCGCACGGTGTCCCCTTCGTTCTGGCGCAGACCCTCGGCGAGCCAGTTCAGGCCACGGCGTAGGCGATCGCCAGATAGGTCAGCTGGTGCATCATCTGATCGAAGCCGATCGCGCGCCAGAAGCCCGCGCCCTGCCCGTCCACGAAGCGGCGGACGAACTGCTCCTTGCCCCAGTCGAGATGGTAGTGGACCACGAACTCGGCGAGGGCGACGGCCAGGATCAGTCCCGGCGAAAGGCCGAGCAGGAGGAGGACGACCAGCGTGGCGAGGGCGTGCAGCCCGGAATGCAGAATCCCGCCGGGATGGCCCCAGCTCCCCTTGTTCGCCAGCTGGTAGGGCGTCTGCCAGACGAAATCGAACAGAAAGTGCTTCACCTGCAGGAGCACGAGAAGGGCGAGGAGATCGAACGTCATTCAGGGGTACTCGTGGATGCGGGCCGAAGGTCGCGGTCCGCGGCGGTGAAGGTCTCGTCCTGTACGGATCATTTCCTCGTAGAGATGAAGACTCCATCCCATCCCGGCGGCGGCGGCGCGTCGGCCATCTCCAGGAGGCGGCGGCCGTAGAGGTCGTAAAGGCCTGCAAGGGCGCCGCCGGACGCCTCGCGCGCCGCCTCCAGCGAGACGGAGGCGTGGGCCGCGTCCCCGGCGCGGTAGGCGCGGATCAAGGCCGCGTGGTGCTGCGCGTGGGTCCGGAACGCCTCGGACGCGGCATGGGCCGCATCGCCCAGAAGGGCATGGACCGGCACCGGCGCGGCCCGACCGAGGACCCGCACCAGATCGACCTCGAGGAAGGCCAGATCGGGCGCACCCGCCCGGACGTCCTCGGTCACGAGGACCGGGACGCCGTAGGACTTGGTCAGGCCCTCGACGCGCGAGGCGAGATTCACCGCGTCCCCGATCGCCGAATAGGAGAAACGCTGCGCCGAACCCAGATTGCCGACGCAGGCGCGCCCCGCATGCAGCCCGATGCCGATCGCGAGCGGCGCGGCGCGGTCGCGGTTGAGCGCGGCGAGGACGTCCAGCATCCGCAGCGCGGACAGGCACGCCTTGCGCCGGTGGTCGGCGATGTCGAGCGGGGCGTTCCAGAACGCCATGATCGCGTCGCCCATATATTTGTCGATCGTCGCCTCGCCTTCGAGCAGAACGTCGGTCATGGGCGTCAGGAAGCCGTTGAGGAGCGTCGTCAGCTCGTCCGGGTCGAGGCTCTCGCTCATCGCGGTGAAGCCGCGGATGTCGGAGAAGAGCACCGTCAGCTCGCGCGTCTCGCCGCCGAGCTTCAGCCCGCCCGGGTTGTCGGCGAGGCGCTCCACCAGCATGGGCGACAGGTAGCGGCCGAAGGCGCCCCGCACGAAGGCCTTCTCCCGGTCGGTGAGGAGAAGGCGCAGCGGCATGGTCGCGGCGAACACCGCCAGCACCGCGGCCATCGGCAGCAATGGGTCGATCAGCAGCTGGCTTCGCTGGAAGGCGAACCAGGAGAGCGCCAGCGCCGCGCCGCCGAGAAGAATGGCGGCCGCCGTCGACGGGATCGCGCCGAGATAGGCCGCCGTCAGGACGAGAAGGAGGCCGAGCGCGAGGGCGAGCGCGATCTCCGCCCCCTCCGCCCAGTCGGGCCGGGTGAGGAAGACGCCGCCCACGATCTGATCGATGATCTCGGCGTGGACGCGAACGCCCGGCACGGCGCGCTCCACGGGCGTGGCGACGATGTCGCGCAAGCCGACGGCGCTGGTCCCGACGAGGACGATGCTGCCGGCGAGCGTCGGCCCGAAGCGCTCCGCCGCATCGGCATCGAGGAGGCGCGCCGCCGGGATGGTCGGCATGTCCGGCATCTTCGAGAAATAGACCCAGAACTCTGCGCCCGGCCCGGTCGGGGCGTCGAGCGCGCCGGCGCGCACTGCGGTGATCGCGGGCCGCCCGGCATCGGCCTCGCCGCTGGCTGCGGAGGTCCGCACCACGAAGGAGCCGGCGCCCTGCGCCACCCGCAGCGCCTCCAGCCCGAGCGAGGGATAGAGATGGCCCTGCGCCGAGGCGACCAGCGGCAGGATGCGCACGATGTTGTCGGCGGTCGGCGGGAAGGAGAAGAAGCCGAGGCCCGGCGCGGCCTGCGTCAGCGCCTCGACGTTGACGACGCCGCCCGAGAAGGCCGGCAGGATGGTGCGCGGGTCGAACCCGCCATAGGAGAAGCCGGCCTTGGGCGGGGCGAGTTGGCCTTGCGTCTCGTTCGAGATGGCGATGCCGGCGGTGACGTTGTTGCGCGCGAAGGCCTCGGCGAGCAGCGCGTCGTTGTCGAGCGGCGCGTCGGCGGGCGCGGCGAAGGCGTAGCCGGCCTCGGCGAGGCTGGCCTCGACCTGCGCCAGCGAGGTGCGGTCGGGCTCGGAGAAGACCATGTCGAAGGCGACGGTGGCGGCGCCGAGCTCGCCCATCACGTCGACCATGCGGGCGATGACGGCGCGCGACCAGGGCCACTGGCCGAGCTCGGCGATGGAGGACTCGTCGACGTCGACGACGACGACGGGCGCGCCGGCCTGCGCCCGCGGCAGGATGCGCTGATAGGCGTCAAAGACGAGCGGGGTCAGCCGCGCCAGCGGCGTCGTGCCGCTGGCCGCGAAGGCGAGAACGAGCGCCAGCGCCGCGAGCCCGACGCCGAGCACGAGCCGGCGCCGCCGCCGGTCGGAGGCGGAGGCGCGCGAGAGCCGCGAGGCGAAGGCGCGGAGCATGGCAGGTCGACTCGGTTTAGGTCAGAGCGGGGGCGGGAGAAGCTCAAGTTCCGTTTGCCCCCCCGCGAAGATGCCGTTAGCGCTCCAGCCGCCGCCGGACTGCTCGATGCCGAAATTCCCGATCACGCCCTGAGCGGACACTCCGCCCGGTCCGTCGACGAATGCTCCCGTCGCCGAGCCGACGACGAGGCCACCGCCCGATCCTTGGAACTGACCGCCGCTCGTCTCGATCTCGGTCGTCCAGTTGCGCCCGTTGAAGTTGGAGATCGTGAGCGAACCGCTCCGGCTGCCGAAGAAGACCTCCATGTTCATGTCGCCAGCCGCGATAAAGGTTCGATCACTCTCGACGACCGTTCCGACGGCACCGCCCTGATACGTTGCGCGGAAGGCATTCAGCCTATTGATGTCAACATCCGAAGTCACGTCGCCTGCGACCCAGTTGCCGAGATGGACGCCGACCGTTCTCGTACCGGCTTCACCGACCGTCCCGGTCAGTTGCGTGCCCCACCATCCCCATTCGATGAACCCGCATTCGTTGCATCGCGTGCCCGTCCCTTCCGCCGGCTGCAGTCCGAAGGGGTCGAGTCCCGCGATGGGAGCGCTGCGGCCTGAAAAGACGTAGGTTCCGACCTCCCCGGAAGGAGCGAGATCCACATCGTCAAGTCTCGCCATTGCCCCCCCGGTCCGCGCGGTCGCCGCATAGATGTCGTTCGTGGCGAAGGCCGAAGGTCCGTCCGCGGCTCCGCCGGCTGAAATCGAGAGGATGAGGCTCGGTGATCCTTCGCTCGATGCCATGTCGAAGGACGTGCCGAGCCCGTTGGCGCCGGGTGAGAAGTCCAACGACGTTCCCGCTAGATCGGCACTGCGGACGAAGGCGATCTGAGCGAAGTTTCCGCCGGAGATGCCTACGAGGCCTGCACTGAAACCTTGGAGCGTAGTTTCGCGTCGCCCCACGGTCGCAAGCGGATCGGCCCCGTCGAGGGAACCGAGATGCGTCATCGAGCCGACAGGCGTGTCGCTGTCGAATGCGCCGCGTTCGCTCAAACCATCGGCCGCGATGCTCGACACGACGAAATATTCACCGTCCTCGCCGAAGAAACCACTTTCACCGCGCGGGCCCTTGAGGGTGCCTAGTGTTCCGTAATGGCCAAGTGCGAAGCTGTCGCCGCCGCGAAATCCCCCGCGGCGGATGCCGTCGAAGCTGCCGCCGACAATCGCCCCCACGTTCACGAGAACTTCGCTGGTCGACGTGGCCGAGGGATCCAGCAGAAGTGAGATTTGAAGCATCTTCGCCGAACCGGTTGCCGCATCCGACGTTTCGACGAGATACATGTCCGATACGGTGAACCCTTGCTCGAAGTATCGGAATTGGCTGAGAAAGGGAGCGACGTCGAAGAACTGGAACGGGTCCGCTTCAAGGGTGTAGGTGCGAACTGCGGTGCCGGTGAACGCCGTCGACACGTCTGTCGGCCGGCCGTCGATCGCGAAGACGAGGTCCTCCGGGGAGACTGACGCAGACGGCGGAGATTCCGACCCTTCGCCTGGAAACTCGCCGTCGCTGCCTCCGAACCCAGCACGTGTCAAAAAGGCACGAAAGCCATCTCGCCCAGCAAAGGCAACGCCATTCAGCGGGAGCCCGCCCAGAAACGCATCTGCCCGCTCCTCGACGATGACGGCCATCCGGGCTTCGCCTTCGGATACGCCGCTCTCACCGATCGTTACGTTGCGGAGCGGTGCTGGCGTTTCGTCCTCCTCAGCGTCGAGGATGATCGGCAAGTCGAGAAGATCCTCGTCGACCAACCCTCGCAAGCGCTGGCCGTCTTCCGTCTCGCTGAGCCCAACGTCCTGTTGATCTACGCCTTCCGGCGTCTGTCGGTACAGACGCGTGGCCGAACTCGGCTCGGGCTCGACTGGCGGCTCCGGCTCGACCGGAGGCTCCGGTTCCGGGTCGACAGGCGGCTCAGGCTCCGGCTCGACCGGAGGTTCGGGTTCGGGTTCGACGACCGGCGGCTCAGGCTCAGGCTCGGGCTCGGGCTCGACAGGCGGCTCCGGCTCTGGCTCAGGCTCGATCACAGGGGGTTCCGGTTGCACCGGAGGCTCGGGCTCCGGCTCCGGATCGACCACCGGAGGCTGCTCGGGCCCGGGCGGCGGCGGCGCTCCGGGGGTGCGCTCGACGACGCCGCGGATCGCGTCGCGCGTCGCCTCGGCGACGACGATCTCCTGCGCGCGGGCGATCGGCTCGGGGCGCGGCGTGGGAACGGGCGCGGCGATGACGACGATCGGCTGCTCGGAATTGGATCCCGGCACCTGGCTCGCGGCGACCATCGGGTTGGTCGGCGAGACGGGCGCCCCGCCCGTCGTTCCCGGGCGCCCCGCCAAAGCGTTCTGAATGGCGTTGCCCGGCGGCGTCGGCACGACGGACACGCGGCCGTTGCCGCCGACGACGATACTGTAGCCCGGCTGGAAGACGCGCTTCGAACTGCCGCCGGGAGACGTCAGCGTGACGTCCTGGCCGAAGCGCATGGCGAACTCGGCCACCGTGCCGTCCGATCCGGGATTCAGGACGATGTCGACGATGGCGCCCCGGATGCCGGCCGTCCCGACGGGCGTGTCGAGGACGACCCCGCCGGGCGTCTTCGACGTGCGCCCACCGATGAAGCGGAAGACGCCTTGCGTCAGCGTAGCCGCGACCTGTGCGCTGCCGGCCTGCGGATCGTAGACGAAGCGGTCGATGGAGAGCGAGGAGTTGGGCCCGACCGTGAAGGCCGTGCCGTCGGCGAGCAGAATCTGAACGAGCCCCTCGGCACTCGTGTCGATCCGCTCGTTCTGGACGACGTTGTCGCCGAGGACGATGGTGCGGATGGAGCCGCCCGGCGGCGTGCCGGCGGCCTGCTGGTTCACCGCGGCGGTGACACCGGCGTTCTGCGCGAGCGCCGCCGAGGCCATCAGGGGGATCAGGCAGACGGCGGAGAGGAACGCGGGATTGGGCCTCATCGTCCTCTCCTCTCAGAAGCGCTTCATCAGGCCGAGCGTGGCGCTGACGTTCGAAAAGTCGCGGATGTCGTAGTTCGACGAGACGTCGCGGTAGCCGAGCACGGTCTGCACGGCCCAGTCGTCGCGCAGCGGCACGGTCAGCGAGCCCTGGAGGAAGACCTCGTCGTCGTTCTGCGCCTGCCGCGCATTGATAAGCGGGTCGGGATCGTCGTAGGCGCGGCGCAGGAGCCCGCCCGAGAGCGTCGTCGACCAGGGACGGTCCCGCGCCCCGAACGGCCCCTCGAAGAGATGCGTCGTGCCGAGCGAGAGGCCGCCCTCGTTCAGGCTGAAGAAGCCTTCGTTGGCGTCCCGCCGCTCGCCGCTGACGGTGCCGAAGATCGAGGTGCGGGCGGTCAGGCGCTTTTCCAGCGAGGCTCGGCCCGAGAAACGGTCGCCGGTGCGCGTCGAGGCGGTCGGCCGGCGGAAGGAGTTGCGGAACGCCTCGTTGCGGTACTCGAAGGTCAGCGAGGCGAGCGTGTCCGAGCCGATCGTCTTCGTCAGGTTTGCGCCGGCGCCTGCCGACAGGAGATAGGGATCGCCGTCGAGATGGACGCCGCCCAGGATCGCGTAGACGCCGAGCGAGGCGCCGTCGATCCGGAAGCGCTGCAGGTTGAAGCGCGGGCCGACGGTGAGCTCGGCGAGCGCGGTGTTCAGTTCGGTGCGGTCGGCATAGAGCGCGCCGTAGCCCTGCAGGCCGATGTCGAGCGTGTCGCCCTGGGTCTGCAGGTCGAGGGAGTAGCGCAGGGAACCGGCGAGGAAGCCGTTCACGTCGCTGGCGCTGGTCGAGGCGTCGCTGAGAAGGAAGTCGAGGCCGTTCAGACGCACCGTGCGGCTTTCGGGGGCGGCGTTGGCGTTGGACTGGTAGCGCGCACCGGCGATCACCGCCGCCTCGAAGCGCGAGGGCGCGGTGCGCGCCGCGATCGTCTCCTGGAAGGGCAGCACGCGCTGGCGCACTTCGGGCGGCACGTCGGGTGCGGCGAGGGCGGATTCGAAGTAACCGGAGGCCGTCTCGTAGGCGCCGAGCCGGAAATAGAGGACGCCGAGTTCGAGCTGGAGGCGCGGCAGGCCCGGCGCGAAGATCAGCATGCGCTCGAGCGTCGCGATGGCGCCTTCGAGATCGCCGGCCTGGGCCGAAAGCGCCGCATAGCGGAAGGCGAGATCGAGATCGGCCGGATCGACGAGCATCCGCCGGAACAGCACCTCGCGCTCCGCCTCGATGCGCGAGAGTTCCGCAAGGTCAGCCGTCGGGGGCGCGTTCACCGCGACCTGCGACTGCGCGCCGGCCGGACCGGTTGCCACAAGAAGGGCCATGGCGAAGAGGGCCGCGCGGCTCCGCCGCGAGCGTGCGGTCTTCCCAGCCGCAGAGTCCGGTGCCCTCCCGCTCGCTCGTTCCATCGGACGCAACTCCCCGCCGGCCCCCGTCCGACAGCCCGGATCGAACGCCCTCATCGCAGCACACGCATTTCGAACGGCCGGGCGGCCCGCCCGCGGTCCAAGACCTCGCGAACGTCCAATTCCCGCAATCCCGGCGAAATCCCCAAACGCCTCCGCAAAGGCTATCATACACGCTCGACCGTCGTACAGGCTGGAACAACCATCGCGAGCCTGAATATCGGACGAACCTGCCGCAGCGTGATGTTTCCGGCACAGGCCGCCCGACGAGGCCTTCGATCAGAGCATGCCCAGCGCCGAGGCCGGCTCCAGATCGATGCGGCCCACCTCGCGGCGCGGGCCGTCGCTGGCGAGCCAGGTGTTCCAGCCGAGCCGCGGGGCGAGATCGTCCTGCGGATCCTCGCACAGCCTCAGCTCCGGCACCTCCTCAGCCCGCAGGGTGAGGCGCAGCCGGTAGACGATGTCCGGCCCGAGCGCGAAGGCCGCGAGATCCTCGACGACAGGGCGCGCCGAACCGCCGGGAAGGAGCGAGGCGAAGGTTCCGTAGTCGAGTGGACCGATCGCAAGGCGCACCGCGCCCTGCACGATGAAGGTGCGCTCGCCCAGCACCGCCTCCTCGTCGAGCCGGCAGAGCAGGCCCTCCGGCAGGCCTGGCCCCGCAAGCCGCGTACGGTCGGGCGTCGCGATCGCCACCCACTCGCCGACGAACTGCTCGACGGCGACCGGCATGCCGAGCCCGCCCGACAGCACCTGCTCCACGCCGTGCGCGGAGTGGGCCTGGCGTGCGAGGATGCCGCCATAGCCGAGGAGGAGCGCGTCGGGAAAGGCGGAGCGCTCGCGCAGGCCGGGCAGCGAGATGCCGATCAGCGCGCGCAGGAGGTCCCCGATGGGCGCGCGTCCGGTGAAGGGCGAGCGCTCGGCCTCCAGGACGATCCTCTGCTTGGCCCAGGCGTCGTAGAGAAGGCTCGCCAGCCGGTCGGAAAAGAGGTTGAGAAAGGCGCGCGGGGCCGGGTTTCGAGCCCGCACGCTCGCCTGGACGATCTCGCTGACGGCGAGCGGCATCACGCCGGCGGCCCCGAAGAGCCCCGCGACGCTCTGCGTCATCTCCAGATGACCGCTCGCGCCCCGCGCGACGGACGTCACCTCCGCATCCGCGAAGCTCAAGGAGAGGTCGGAAACGAGGCGCACGGCCGCCTGCCGCGGGTCGACGCCCCGGCCGACGGGCTCGGGACGCCCGGCCCCGCGGGCCTTCGCCTCCATGAACTCGACGCGTTCGGCCACCCGCACGGCCTGAAAGAATTCGAAGGCCTCCGGGTGGTCGAACAGGTCGTCGATCAGAGAAGAATTCTGTCGCCGGCGCGCGCGGGCCATGCGTTCAACACTCCACTGCGCCCCCGGACCTCCGCAGTCAGCCGGGAGAAGGAATTGACGGAGGCATAGAGCCCGAAGAACCGTTCCAGAACGCTCGCCATCATGAAGGCGCTCGATCCCGAATAATTGGCCTCCTCCAGAAGGACGCCGATCTCGACGCCGCGGCAGAAGGCCATCTGCCCCTGGCCGCGGATGCGCGCCGTGCCCGAACGCGCCTTCAGCCCGACGATCCCGTCGATCAGGGTCCGCGTGTCGGGCGAATCCTTGAAATCGTAGAGGCCGAGGAGCTCGCGCAGGGAGGCGGCGTCCTTGTCCAAGATCGACAGATGGTTGAGCGCCAGATGGGAGATCAGGCGCCAGCGCCCGCCCTGCCCGTGGAAGGCGCGCCGTGTCGGGGTCGGCGCCGTCAGGCAACGCAGCCGCGCCACCACCGGCGAGGGCTCGGTCAGCTGCAGCTGCGGCTGCCCGCCACCGAAGGGAAGGCGCGTCGGCAGGTCGCGGTTGAAGCAGGTGACGTCGAGCGACAGGACCGTGTCGGCCGCCCGCCTCGGCTCGTGGTCGCGACCGACCAGCGACAGATGCGTCTCGCTCGCCCCCGACGCCTCGCGGCGGCTCGCCAGCCACCATGTCGCGTCCGGGTTCCGCCCGCGCGCGGTGTCGCGCCGGTGGTCGACGGAATAGAAGGGCGAGAGCTCGGTGGTCTCCCCGTCGCCGTCGGAGGCGAGGACGCGGTCGACGCTGTAGACCTCGAGCGCCTGGGGGCGCCGGCTGTCGGGCACGACGCGGTACTCGCTCGTGCGCTCGTCGGCGCGAATGGGCTCGGCCCGCAGGGGAAAGAGGTTGACGATCGGCGTGCAGCCCATCGCGAAGGTCTCCGCCTCCACGACGCGCTCCAGTTGCGGCACGTTGCGCTGGAGATAGACGAAGACGTCGACGTTCGATCCCTTGCCGGCGAGCGTCGCGCCCGGCGGGAAGTCGAGATCGACGAAGAGGAACTTCTCGGGAAAGACGAAGAACTCCGACAGGAGGCGGAACCCGGCATGGGCGGCCTGCGGATAGGGCAGCAGCCCCTGCGACAGGTCGAAGCCGACGGGCTTCAGCGCCTCCGGGCCGAGGACGACGGGCGCCCGGTCGTCGCTGCCGGCCGCGAAGGCGACGGCGACCACGTCGTTCAGGAGAAGCTCGTGCAGCGCGTAGGAGAATTGCGGCTGCCCACGCAGGTGGAAGCGCACGCTCTTCGGCGTGACGCTGGAAAAGGGCGCGCCGGGCTCGTTCGCCGAGAAGGACAGGCGCAGGCAGGAGGCTGCCCCCGCGGCCTGGGGCACCGGCGGGGCTGCGAAGGGCCGGGCGCCGATCGCGGCCGAGCGCAGCGCGACCGGATGCAGCACGACCGGGTAGGCGGTGCGGAAGCGGCACGGCTCGCCCTGGACGGGCTCGGTGTCGACCGTCGCGCCCGCCGGCACGGTGTAGGTCAGGCCGAGATCGGGGACGCCCTCCATCTGCATGATCGCCATGGAGGGCATCGGGCGCTGGTAGTGCGGGTAGAGAATGCCGAGCAGGGCGTCGAGAAGCTCGGGAAAGTCGTCGTCGAGCTTTTCGCGCACCCGCGCCGTCAGATAGGCGAAGCTTTCGATCAGGCGCCCCACCTGCGGGTCCTCGACCGAATCCTCCGAGATGCGCAGGCGCGCGGCGATGCGCGGATGCTCCACCGCGAAGGCCGCCGCGGCCCTTCGGATGTGCAGGAGCTCGCGGTTGTAGTGGACGAGGAGGCTTTCCTGCATGGCGGGCCCGATCAGAGCGAACCGGAGTCGAGCGCGCGATCGGCGCCGACGATGGACAGGGTGCGCGCGGTGCGATCGAGGACCGTGTCGTAGACGATCGGCTCGCCGTCCGCATCCGAGACGAGGATGGCGTGGATGCGGAAGCGGAAGGAGCGGTCGAGCCGGTCGGCGGAACTCGGAATCTCCACCCGGACGTCCTTCAGCCGCGGCTCGAATTTGGCGATGGCGTCCTCCATCAGCTGGCGGAAGGTCTGGCGCATCTGGTTGTCGGCGATCTGCATCGTCTGGATGTCGGGCAGGCCGTAGGAGAGATTGGAGACGGCGAGTTCGGTCAGCGCGGGGTCCCACGACCGCCAGCGCGGCCGGGAGTTGAAGAGGATCTCCAGGTCGCGCCGGACGGCGGCGCGCGCCAGCCGGTTGGCACGGTCCTGCGAGCGCACGCTCTCCCAGCTCTCGTCGAGGAGCAGGCGGTCGAAGACGGACAGCTTGGCCGTCGGCTTCATGATCTCGCTCATCGCCCCTCCCCCTTCGTCCCGCCGTCCGGCCGAAGCGACGCGCGCCGGCGCCTCAGCTGATCCGCAGGCCCTCGATCTCGGTGTAGAGACGGAAGCCTGCCACGACCTGATCGATCTGGAAATGCGGCTGGATGTGCATCACGCAGCCGAAGACGCCGGGGCGTCCGACGACGTCGGTGATCTCCACGGAGGCGTCGCTCAGCGGCTGGCGGCGCTTGGCTTCGTTGCTGGCCGTCGGGCTCGTCACATATTGGCGGACCCAGTCGTTCAGCATGGATTGCAGTTGCTCGGCCGTGCTCTGCGAGCCGACGCGGTCGCGCGCGATGACCTTGACGTAGTGGGCGAAGCGACTGACGCACAGGACGTAGTGCAGCATGGCCGACAGCCGGCTGTTCGCCTCGTAGGCGAGGGAGCCCAGATGGGCCTCGCTGTAGGCCGACTGGGTTCCGAGGAAGGTCAGGTCCGGCGTCATCGGACAGGGGCAGACGGTGATGAAGCCGAGTTCCTCGAAGGCGCGCTGCTTGCGGTCGGTGAGCGCCACTTCGACGGGCGGGCGGTAGGCGATCGCCTCTCGCGTCGAGAAGGGCGTCTGCGGAAGCCGCGTGATGAGGCCCGCCTCCTCGCTGTCGGTTCGCGTGCCGCGGATATCGGCGAACCACCCGTTCTCGCGGAAGGCCCGCACGACGACGGCCCCGAAGGCGTAGACGGCGCTGCCCCAGAGCCAGTCGCCCGAACGAAGGCCCGCACAGCCGTCGCCGAAGCGGAAGCGGTCGCGGCGGGACCCGTCGTCGGACCAGGGCGCGCGCATGAGGACACGCGGCAAGACGATGCCGAGGAAACGGCTTTCGGGCCGCTCCTGGAACTTTCGCCAGCGCGAATAGTCCTCGCCCTTGAGGAAGGAGCCGAGATCCTGGACGTAGGACAGCTCCTCGAAGCTCTCGACGCCCAGGAGCCTCGGATGGGCGGCGACGACGCACGGGGCGAAGGCCGCCGCGCCCACCGCCGACAGCGCCGTCAGGCCGCTGATGTCGTCGGCCCGGGACCCCGGCCGCCCGCTCGACCGGCGGTGCTGGACGGCGTAGTCGCACAGGATCAGCCCGAAGGGCTCGCCGCCCGCCATGCCGAACTCTTCGGAATAGATCTTCTCGAACAGGCGCGACTGGTCGAACTCGCTGGCCTTCTCGAAATCGCGGCACAGCTCGTCCCAGGACGCCGAGAGGAAGCGGATCTTGACCCGCTCGTCGTCCTGCGCGGCGCTCAGGAGCTGCGACAGACCGCGCCACGCGCTCTCCAGCGCCTGGAGATCGGGATCCTGCAGCACGAGGTCGAGCTGTTCGGCCAGAAGCGTGTCGAGTGCGGCGATGTCCCGGTCGAGCCGTATCCGCAGAGCCTCGCCGCCCCTTTCGCACTGCGTCCGCAGATGCGGGCCGAACCATTCGGCCAGCACCGAAAGAGGATCGGCCGCCGCGACGAACCGGTCGAAGGCGGCCGCTTGCACCGCCTCCGACCGGCCGAGCGCGACGGCCGCGATGGTGTCGCGCAGAGCGACGGGAGCGGCCGGGTCCGGGACGCGCGGCGAAGCTTCGACTTCGTCACGGACGGCGGCGGCGCTTTCCATCGCTCAGGCTTTGCCCGTCAGCTCGCCTGCGGGATGCGGGCGACCAGACGCATGGAGGTCGTGAGCTCCTCCATCTGCAGCCAGGGACGCAGATAGGCGACGGCGTTGTAGGAGCCGGGCGCGCCCGGGATCTCCTTGACGCTCACGCGGGCCTCGGCGAGCGGGAAGCGCGCCTTGGTCTCCTGGCCGGCGGAGGCGTTGCCGTTGACGTAGCCGCCGATCCAGCGGTTCAGCCAGGCTTCGGCGTCCGAGGCCTCGAGGAAGGAGCCGATCTTGTCGCGGCCCATGACCTTCAGGTAGTGCGCGATGCGCGCCGTCGCCATGATGTAGGGCAGACGGGCCGAGATGGCCGCGTTCGCCGTCGCCTCGGGCGCGTCGTACTTCTTCGGCTTCTGGGTCGTCTGCGCGCCGAAGAACACCGAATAGTCCGTGTTCTTGTAGTGGCAGAGCGGCAGGAAGCCGAGCTTGGAGAGCTCCGCCTCGCGGCGATCGGTGATGCCGATCTCCGTCGGGCACTGCTGGTCGATGTCGCCGTCGTCCGAGGTGAAGGTGAAGCTCGGCAGGTTCTCCACCTTGCCGCCGCCCTCCGCGCCGCGGATGGCGGTGCACCAGCCGGTCTCGGCGAAGGCCGTGGTCAGACGCTCTCCCAGCGCGAACGAGGCGTTCGTCCAGGTGAACTTGTCGGGCGTCATCGAGGTCGTGCGGCCTTCGGAATCGACCGGAGCCTCCTCGAAGTTGAACTCGTCGATCTGCGTGCCCGACGAGCCGTAGGGCAGGCGGGCGAGGACGCGCGGCATCGTCAGCGTGACGAAGCGGCTGTCGTCGCTCTCGCGGAACGAGCGCCACTTGGCGTAGTTCGGCGTCTCGAAGATCTTCTCGAGGTCACGGGGCTTGGACAGCTCGTTGAAGCTCTCCAGGCCGAACATGGAGGGCGCGGTGGCCGCGATGAACGGCGCGAAGGAGGCGGCCGCCACGTTCGACATGCCGGAGAGGACTTCCATGTCCTCCGCGCCCGTGCCGAACTCGTAATTGCCGATCAGCGCCCCGTAGGGCTCGCCGCCTGACGAACCGAACTCGTTCTCGTAGATCTTCTTGAACGTCATGCTCTGATCGAACTCTGACGCCTTGGTGAGATCCTTGTGGAGCTCCTTCTTGGAGAGGTTCAGCATCCGGATCTTCAGCGTCGCGCTCGTCTCGGTGTTCTTGACGAGATGCTGAAGGCCGCGCCAGGAGCCCTCCAGGGTCTGGAAGTCCGGATGATGCAGGATCGCCGAGAGCTGCTTTGACATCTTCGCGTCGATCGCGGCGATCGCACGGTTGAAGGTGTTGAGCAGGTTCTTGTCGAACTTGACCGTGCCGTTGAGGGCTTCGTTGGTCAGGTTGCGCAGAAGGTCCTGCACCTCGTCCGGCTCGGAGGAGCGGGTGGCGCCGATCGCCTGGTCGAGGAGGCTGAGCTCGGACGTCGTCGTCTCACCCTGCGCTGCGGTTTGCGACTTGACCTCGCTCATCAGTTTGCCTCCGGCTTCTGGGTTCCGAGCTCGCCGGCGAGCGCCTCGAGCTGGTCGGTGTTCTTCAGGACCTGCTCTAGGAGGTTCTCCAGATCCTCGGAGCGGTCGACCTTGGTTAGGAGGTCGCGCAGCTTGTTGCGCGCGTCGAGCAGCTTGCGGAGCGGCTCGACCTGCTGGACGATCGCGCCCGGCTCGAAGTCCTCCATCGACTTGAACTTCAGGTCGACGGGGATCTGCGTGCCGTCGTCGGCCAGCGTGTTGTCGACGCGGAACTGGACGCCCGGCGTCTGCCGGCGCAGCACGTCGTCGAAATTGTCGCGGTCGATCTGCGTGAACTTGCGGTCGCGCAGGGGCTTCAGCGGCTCGTAGGACTTGCCGGAAAAATCGCCCATCACGCCGACGACGAAGGGCAGTTCCTTGCGGACTTCGGCGCCTTCGGTCTCGACGTCGTAGGTGATGTGGACGCGCGGCTTGCGCACCCGGTTCAGTTTCTTCTGCACGCTTTCCGACATGGTGGTCCCCCAAATGTCTCTAACGGAATCGTATCGAGCTCAACACACACTTGACGTTGGGTCTCATTCCCCTTCGTCACGCGATTTAATACCTGCCGCGGTCAGCATGGTGCGGATCTGAGAGGAGTCTTCTGTAAGCTCCATCAGCAACTCTGGCAACGTCATTCTTGCCCGCCGGACCGCGTCGTCGAGCGTGTAGGAGATCATCGCCTGCGGTTCGGTCCGCCTGAAATAGGTCGCGATCGCCTCGATCGCGGCGAGGGCCTCCTCGCGGTTCTGGAAGCCGCTCGTGCGCGGCCGTCCGGACCCGCCGCCGCCCTGTCCTTCCACGGCCTCGCCGGCGCCCTCTCCCTGCGCCGCGTCGCCCTCGGCGGCGAGGTCGGAGGCGGGCGTCACGGCCTTGTCGCCGCCGAAATGGCGGATGGCGCCGGCCGCGTTCTGCAGGATGTTGCGCAGGGCCGAAAGCGAAGGCGAGTCGGCCCCGGCGTGGCGGTCGAGCGTCTCGCCGAGGGCGGCGAGCGCGCTCAAGCCCTCCTCGATCGTGGCGAGCGTGCCCCGCAGCGCCGACGGCGTCGTCACCGTCATCGCCTCGCGCATCTCCTCCGGCGTGCGCACGCCCGCCGCCGCCCGGGCCTTCAGACGGTCCTTGTCGGTGATCGTGGCGAGCTCGGTCGTCTGATTGTAGTGCCAGAGCGAGAAGGTCTTGTCCGACCCGAAGAGCACCGCGGTCTGCAGCGGCTGGTTGAGCGTGCCGGGGCCGCCGGAGCCGTTCAGCCCGCCGATGGCGGCGAGCCTCGTCTCCAGTCCGTCCTCGTCGGGAAGCGGATAGACGCCCTCCCAGTAATTGTCGACGAGGCCGGTCAGCAACTTGAGGCTGTCGCGCAAACCCGCGAAACCGTCGATGCGCGTCTTGGCCTCCGCCAGCCAGGCGGCGACCTCCAGATCCTTGGCGCGCGTCGTCAGGAGCGCGGTGGCGGCGTCGACGACCTCGTACCAGTCTTCGGGGAGAGAGCCCTCTTCGTCCGTCGCGGCGCGCTCGGCCGAACGCGCCGCCGAGCGCGCGCCTTTGGCGCGGTAGTAGAGAGACTGAGGGCTGTCGTCGTCACGCGGATCCTGCCCCTGCGGCAAGTCCTCCGAGATCGGGGCGAGCAGCGCCTCGAGATCCAGCGTGGCCGGTGCGCTCATCGCGTTCGTCCCCTCTCGGCCGTCCTCGCACGGCGCCCTGCACCAAGGCTCATCGGCCCGCTCCCGCCTGACCGTTGCCGCCGTTGGCGATGTCGACCGCGCTCGAGATCGCCATCCTGTAGAGATCGGCGGAGCGCTGCGGCCCGTCGCCGGCGACCGCCAGAAGCACCGAGGCGCCCGCCCCGGTCGGGCACAGGCTCGGATCGGGTGCGACCGGCGGCAGACCCTCCGGCGCCAGGCTCGGCCCCGTCCAGAAGGCGGCGAGCGCGGCATAGGCGGGCGCCCCGTCGAACTTCAGCGCCTCGGCTGCCGCGTAGCAGGTCCGGCCCGCGGCCTCGCTCGGCTGGAACACCCAACGCTCGGCGGACGCCAGACAGGATTCGCTCCGGGCGTCGACCGCCGAGCCGATGGAGCGGCATACGACGCAGGCCCACCAGATCGCCTCGCGCGGCGGCAGCGCGAAGGCGAGATACCGGATGGCGTCCGCCCATCGCTCGTTCAGCGTGAGGACGGAGAGAAAGCCCTGCGGCGAGAGGTCCTCGACGAGGAGCGCCTTCGCCTCGGCCGACAGGTCGACGCGCGCGCAGATCGCCGTTGCCTGGCGGTCGACGATCTTGGCGAAGGGAGCGTGCTGGATCCGCATGGCGATCAGTTGATCTTCACGAGCCCGCCGGAGACCTCGGTCATGGCGGACCCCTTCACGGTGACCATGGCCCCCTCCACGTCGGCCTTCATGGACGCCTTGGCGCCGATCGCGAGGCCCTCGATCTGCACGCCCTGCGGGGTGACCTTGATCGTGCTCGACCCGACCTTCAGCGTGATCCCCATGCCCGCCTCCAGGGTGATCTCGCCGGCCGTCGCCTTCATGGTGACGTTTCCGAGCTTGATCGAATGGGTGACGTTGCCCTTGTCGACCGTGACGGCGAGATTGCCCGTCTTGACGTTCAGCGTGTCGTTGCCGGTGTCGACGTTGACGAGCCGGTTGCCGGTCTTCACGTCGTGGGTGTCGTTGCCCTTGTCGACCGTCGTCGACCGGTTGCCCTTCGACACGGTCAGGCTGTCGTTGCCGTCGGTGATCGTCTGCGTGCGGTTGTTCTTGATCGTGCGCGTCTGGTCGTTGCCGACGTCCAGCGTGTCGTCGTTCAGGACCTTGCGGTCGAAGTCCTTCTGGGCGCGGAAGAAGACCTTCTCGCTGTCCTTCTTGTCGTCGAAGGAGAGCTCGCTGAAGGTCTGCGCGCTGCCCTTGTCCATCGAACGGGTGCGCACGCCGCTCTTGGTCTTCTCGGCCGGCAGCGGGAAGGGCGGCGTGTTCGTGCCGTTGTAGAGCGCCCCGGTGACGAGCGGCTGGTCGGGATCGCCGCCGGCGAACTGGACGATCACCTCCATGCCGACGCGCGGCAGGTAGAAGCTGCCCCAGGCCTTGCCGGCCCAGCTCTGGGCGACGCGCACGAAGCAGGAGCTCTTCTCGTCGCCCGCCCCCTTCTGGTCCCACGGGAACTCGACCCGGATGCGCCCGTGCGCGTCGGTGTAGACCTCCGCCTCGGCGGGCCCGACGACCTTGGCGACGAAGGCGCCCTGCATGGAGGGACGGGGCAGCGGCGCCGGCCGGGCGATCCGCGCGGCCGGAAGGGCCGTGAAGCGGCTCGAATAGGAGGGCAGCTCGGGCTTCTGCTGGTTCAGGAAGACCGGGTCGCTGGCGCGGTGCTCGATCGTCGAGACCACGTAGCGTCCGCCCGACCCTTCGTTCTCCGCGACCGTCAGCTCGAACGTGTGGCCGGGCACGAGCGCGGCGCAGGAGGACTGGCCTTCCAGGACCGTCGAGGCCGCCTCCATCTCCTCGATGCGGTCGGTGGAGCGCTTCTTGAGCGCCGCCGCGTCCGCCGGCCCGTGGCCGAAGGCGTAGTTGTCGGTCACCTTGCCGGCGGAGTTGTTGGCGACGGTGCTCTTGGTCTCGCCGCTCGGCGGGGTGGCCGGCGCCTCGAAATCGTACTGGACGTGCTTCCAGCCCGCGTCGGCCAGGACCTGGCGCTCGCGGATCGAGGAGATGACGTTGGAGGCCCTCGCCGCGCCCTGGCGATACTCCACTGCCGCCAGCGCGCAGTCGGGATAGTCCGCATCGTCGGCGAAGACGAGCTCGTGGGCGTCCGCCGTGTGCTCGAAATAGAAGAACAGACCCTCGTCGGCGGCGATGCGCCGAACGAAGTCGAGGTCCGTCTCGTTGTACTGGATCCGGAACTCCTTGTCCGGATAGGTCTTGGTCAGCTTGAACGTGGCGGTGAGACCGTTGCGCCTCAGGACCGTCTCGATGACGTCCTTCACCTTCATCAGATTGTTGTAGACCGCGCAGTTGGTCGTGCGGTCGAGCAGCCAGAGCTTGGGCGAGATGCGCAGGTGGAACATCCTCTGCCCGCCGCGCGAGAAATCGCCGGCCGCGATCGAGGAGACGATTCCATTGACGTAGCGGAAGGTGCGCGTGCCGGCCGCATTGTGGAAGCCGAGGCCCAGCGTGGCCGAGGTTCCGAGGATGTCGGTGCGCTCGATGACGGCGACCGAGGCCAGAGCGGTGACGTCGAAGGAGAACAGCGAAGACATGCCCTCCGCGCCGACGACCTCGCCGGGCAGAAGAGCATTGGCGCCCAGAACCGTCTTCAGGGTCAGGAGCCGGTTCGCTTGGTTGTAGTCCGACATCGAAATTTCCTGCCGGCGGGGCCCGGTTGGGACGGCCCGGCTGGGCGCCGGGCCGGTCGTTCAGGGACTTAGACCGTCTTGGCGGCGGCGAGATCGTAGGTCGCGGAGGCCTTGTTGGTCTTGGCGCCCTTCGTGTCGCCCGGATCGTAGGAGAACATCACCTTGGTGAAGTTCAGGGAAAGGCTTTCGGTCGGCCGGTCGCCGCCCGAGGAGACGGAGTAGCCCGAGATGATGACGTCCGACAGCTCGTACTGCGCGTAGACCTGCAGCTTGTCCTTCTCGGTGCGGCAGAAGTCGATCGAGACCTTCACGCCCTCGTCGGCCTCGAGGGAGTTCTGGAACAGCGGGATCGAGGAAGCGTCCATCTGCTTGGTCACGGTGACCTCGGAGATCGACGGGGCGCTCGTCTCGCGGTTCGCGGCCGAGCCGACCGGGGTCGAGACGCCGCGGCCGATGCCGAACTGGCACGAGCTGACTTCGATCCAGCCCTTGTGGCCTTCCTCGGTCACGTCGCCTTTGACCTCGGGATCGAACTTCAAATAGATCGGCATGGTCATTCTCCCTTGCGGTGGTTGATTGAAACGTCCGGCGGAGCGGGAACGCTACGCCGCCTTCTCGTCCAGACCGGCGGCCTCTTCGATCGGCGCGCCGGGCGTGGTCGTGAATTGGAAGGTCCCGTCCGGCCCGAGCTCGATCGACACGTCGCCGACCTCCTCGCCGTCGGCGAGCGTCGCCAGCACCTTGGAGGAGAGCTGCGGCAGGAGCCCGCGCGACAGAATCCATTCGATGTTGCGCGCGCCGCTCTCGACCTCGGTGCAGCGGGCCGCGATGCCCTCGATCAGCTTGTCGTCCCACACCAGACGCGCCCGGTAGTTCTCCAGGAAGCGCTTGGCGATGCGGTTCAGCTGCAGCCTGACGATCTGCTTGATGACGTCGTCGGCGAGCGGGAAGTAGGGCACGATCGAGCAGCGGCCGAGGAAGGCCGGCTTGAAATGCTTCAGCAGTTCGGGCCGCAGCGCCTCGGTCAGCCCGGCCGCGTCGGGCCGCGTGTCCTCGTCCTTGCAGAGACTGTGGATGAGGTCGGTGCCCGCGTTCGAGGTGATGATGATGACGGTGTTCTTGAAGTCGATGTCGCGGCCTTCGCCGTCGCGCAGCATGCCCTTGTCGAAGACCTGGTAGAACACGTCTTGGACGCCCGGATGGGCCTTCTCGATCTCGTCGAGGAGGATCACCGAATAGGGCCGCCGGCGGACCGCCTCGGTGAGGACGCCGCCCTCGCCGTAGCCGACATAACCCGGAGGCGAGCCGACGAGCATCGAGACCTTATGCTCCTCCTTGAACTCCGACATGTTGATGACGGTGAGGTTCTGCTCGCCGCCGTAGAGGAGGTCGGCGACGGCCAGCGCCGTCTCCGTCTTGCCGACGCCCGAGGTGCCGACCATCATGAAGACGCCGATGGGCTTCCGCGGATCGGCCAGCTTGGCGCGCGAGGTGCGCACCGTCTCGGCGATCGCCTCCAGCGCCTGCGGCTGGCCGATGACACGCTCGGAAAGCTTGTCCTTCAGGTTCAGGACCGTCTTGATCTCGTTGGAGACCATGCGACCGACCGGGATGCCGGTCCAGTTCGCGATGACCTCGGCGATCGCCTGGCTGTCGACGGTCACGCGCATCAGGGGGTTCTCGCCCTGCAGCGTCGCGAGCTCCTCGTTCAGCCTCCTTAGCTCCGCCTTGAGCGCCGCCTCGTCCTCGGCGGCCTCGCCGTCCTTGGCGTCGCCGAGCTTGGACTGCAGTTCGCGGATGCGCGCCACGCGCTCCTGCTCGCCGGCCCATTGCTGCTCCAGCGCCTCCAGATCGACGCGCGTCGTCTCGATGCGCGCCTCGATCTCGCCGATCCGCTCGGAATGGTCTGTGCCGATCTTCGATTCGCGGCGAAGGACGTCGAGCGCGGTCTGCGACAGCTCGATGCGGCGGCGCGCGTCCTCGATCGGCGCCGGGATCGAGTTGCTGCCGACGGCGACGCGCCCGCAGGCGGTGTCGAGAAGGCTGACGGCCTTGTCGGGAAGCTGCCGGCTCGGGATGTAGCGGCGCGACAGGCGCACCGAGTCCTCGACCGCCTCCGACAGGATCCGCACCCCGTGGTGCTTCTCCAGCGTCGGCACGATGCCGCGCATCATGGCGATGGCGTTCTCGTCGTCCGGCTCCTCGACCTTCACCACCTGGAAGCGGCGGGTGAGCGCCGGGTCGCGCTCGAAGTACTTCTTGTACTCGGCCCAGGTCGTGGCCGCGATGGTGCGCATCTCGCCGCGCGCCAAGGCCGGCTTCAGAAGGTTCGCCGCGTCGTTCTGGCCGGCCTGCCCGCCGGCGCCGATGAGCGTATGCGCCTCGTCGATGAAGACGATGATGGGCTTGGGCGAGGCCTTCACCGCCTCGATGACGTTCTTCAGGCGGTTCTCGAACTCGCCCTTCATGCCGGCGCCCGCCTGCAGGAGGCCGAGGTCGAGCGACAGGACCTCGACGTCCTTCAGCGCGGACGGCACCTCGCCCGCGGCGATCTTGAGCGCGAAGCCCTCGACGACGGCGGTCTTGCCGACGCCGGCCTCGCCGGTGAGGATCGGGTTGTTCTGGCGGCGCCGCGTCAGGATGTCGACGATCTGGCGCGTCTCCGCGTCGCGGCCGAGGATCGGATCGATCTTGCCCTCGCGGGCCCGCTGCGTGAGGTTGATCGTGTACTGGTCGAGCGCGGCATTGCCCATGGCGGCCGTACGCCCGTCGCTCGGCGCGCCGGACGCGGGGCCCGAGGCGGCCGCCTCGGCGGCCTCGGAGGAGCCGGCGGTCAGCTCGGAGAGCTGCGCGGCGATGTCGGCTTCGCCGATCTTGGAGAATTCGCGCGAGGCCGTCAGGGCCTGCGAGGAGAGGCCCTTGTCGGCCAGCAGCGCGGCCAGGATGTGCCCGGAGCGGATTTTCTGGCCGGCCTCCAGCGAGGCGACGAGCCAGGCCTCCCGCAGGAGCTTCACGACGTCCTGCGACAGAGCCGGCGGTCGGCTGTTGCCCGTCTTCAGCCGGTCGAGGACGCGGGTCAGGTCGGCGAGGAGACGCGACGTGTCGATGCCGAAGTGCCGCAGGATCGCGGAGGCGTCGTTGTCGGACGCCTCCGCGAGCTTGACCAGGAGATGCTCGATCTCGACGTTGTAATGGGTCCGCGAGAGCGTCAGGCCGACGGCGGCCTCCAGGGCGGAGCGGGTTTGAGCGTTCAGCCGCGCGATGAGCGCCTGCAGATCCAATGCCATGCCAGTCCTCCGCAACCGCCGGCCGCACGCGATCCGCGCCCGGCGGACCACCGCCAGCGCTCGGACCCCAAAACGAGGCCGTCTGAAATCGATAGAAACCCGAACGTGCGGGTTTAGCCCGCAAATCTCGCAACGCCCCCCTTGGCGTGCGTCAACTCAATGCCAAATCAGTTCGCTTGCCGCAAGGGTCCCTCGGACATTTGGACCGATTCTGACCTCGCCGTCGCGTCATCGACAAGACATAAAGCGGCGGATGCTACCGGAGGGGACAGATGGCTCAAGCCTTGGCCCGTCCGAACCGCCCTTCCACCCTTCAGGCAGCCACGGCTTCCGTAACGGAAGGGAACACGGGCAGGAGCCGCAGGAAGCCGCTCATCTCGAACACGAGGCGCACCCGGTCGTTCAGCCCCGCCAGCGCGAGGCGGCCGTTCGCGGCCTTCACCTTCTTGGCGGCCGACAGGATCGCCGACAGCCCGACGCTCGAAATGTAGTCGACGCCGCCGAGATCGAGAACGATCCGCGCGTCGCCGCGCGAGACGATGGCCGCGAGCTGGCGCTCGAAGGCAGAGGAGGTCGCACTGTCGAGACGGCCGATCGGCGTCACGACGACATGACCGGCGGCTCTGGATTCGGTAACGTTCATGAAGGCGACCTTCCCGACGGGAAGGTAAAGTCCTTCCGTCTCGCTTTTCATCGCGACGAGCGGTGTTCTAAAGAGTCCGCGGAGCGGGCGCAATTCGCAACGCGACGATTCGGGAGCATGGGATGGTCGACCCCGTCGGTTCGCAGGCGTCCTTGGACCGGCTGCTCGCCCTGTCGCTGGTCCCCTCCCCCTTTCCGTTCCGGCGCGACGTCGCGCTCGACGGCCGAACGACCGGACCCGGCCGCAGTTTCGTCGATCACTTCTGGACCGCACCCGCCGGGCTCGCGGTCGTGGCCGCCCACCTGCCGGGCGAGACGCTCGTCGACGTCGCGGGGGCGACGCTCCTGCGCGAGCTCCTACGCGCGGCCTGCCGGCTGCACACGGACGCAGGCCGCGCCCTCGACGAGGGGCTCGGCGCCTATGGTGCCGTCCTTCCGGCGCCGCCTCCCGTCGACTGCGCGATCCTGCGCCTCGATCTCTCGACCCGGGCGTTCGACGTCGCGCTTCGCGGCGAGGCCGCCGCGGGCCCGGCCAGGGGGCGCGCCCGCCCCTCTCTCTCGCCGGGGCAGCTTCTGTTCCTGCGCGCCGGCCTGCCGGGGCTGAGGCTCCCCGCCGCCGGTTCGCAGGACGGGCCGGGCGAGATCGCGGCCGCGGCCCTCGCGGCCCGGCGGAGCTCTTCGCCGGACGGCGGCGCGCTCGTCGTCCTCCTCGGCGGCGCGCTCAAGGGGCCGCCCGACGAACTGACGCTCTCCCTGGCCAATTCGGCCGCCGAGGTGGAGGGCGCGCAACGCGCCATGGAGGCCTTCCTGAACGAGCGCACGGTGCCGGCCGAGACGCAGATGGCGCTGACCCTCGTCTTCGACGAACTCTTCACCAACATCGTCAGCTACGCGTTCCCGGACGGACGGCGGCACGAGGTCATCGTTCGTCTGGCGGTGACGGCGCACGAGGTGGCGCTCGAGCTGCGCGACGACGGCGTGCCCTTCGATCCGCTCCGCGTCCCGGCCGAGACCCAGGCGCAGGTCCACGGCGGCGAGGACCTCGAGGAGGAGAGCGTGGGCGGGCTCGGCCTCTCCTTCGCACGCCGGCTGGGCGACCGTCTCGACTACGAGCGCGCGGGAGGATGGAACGTCCTGCGCTGGCGCAAGGGGCTGTCGGCGCAGGACTGACGCCGGTCAGAAGCGGTCGGGGACGCAGAAGGTCGATTGTCGGCGCCGAGGGTCCTGACGTAGATTGGCCTCGGTCCGCCGCGCGGGCCCTTCGACAGGAGAATGGCGATGCCGCCGGCCGCCCGGATCACCGATCTCGTCCTGCAGGACGCGCCGCACTGCCATGCGCCGATCCATCCGGCTGCGCCCGTTCCCGCGCCCGCGCCCCACCCCGCCATGCCCCTGCCGATCATCACCGGCCAGCCGAACGTCCTGATCGGCAGCATGCCGGCCGCGCGGGCGACCGACACCACGCAACCCTGCCTTCTGGCGGGATGCGTGCCCGGCGGCCCGGGCATGATCGCCAAGGCCTCCGCGACCGTCCTGATCGGCGGCCTTCCGGCCGCGCGCGTCGGCGACCTGACCTCGCACGTCGCCTGCGTCGCGCCGATCCCCTCGCCGACGGGCAAGATCCTGCCGCCGGGCTGCCCCACCGTCATGATCGGCGGCTGACCCTTGCGCATCGGCCATTTCGAAGCGCTGTCGCCGATCTGTCCGGCCTGCCGCGACGGCGGCACGCAGGCCGCCCTCGGCCTGGCGAGCATCGATCGCGAGGCCGAGGGCGACGTCGAGGACGGCGTCCTGTCCTGCACGGGCTGCGGCGCCGAATTTCCGATCCTCGACGGCCTGCCGATCCTCGTTCCGGACCTCCGGCGCTTCGTCGCCGACAATCTCTTCTACCTCTCCTCGCGGACGGAGCTGACGGGCACCGCGGGCCGGGTCCTCGGCGACGCCGCCGGCCCCGGCAGCGGGCTCGACGCCATGCGCCAGCATCTCTCGACCTACGGCTGGGACCATTGGTGCGATCTCGATCCTGCGAGCGCCGACGAGCCGGTGCCGGGCGGGGCGCGAGCGGGCGGCGTCGCACGCCTCGTCGCGGCCGCGCTCTCGATGGCGCAGGCCGGGCCCGCGGCCGGCCCGGCGCTCGATCTCGGCTGCGGCGCGGGCCGCTCCACCCTGGAGATCGCAAACAGGACCGGCCGTCTGACGCTCGGCATCGACGTCTCCTTTCCGCTCGCGCGCTTCGCCCGGGCCTGCCTGACGAGCGGGCGCGCCGATTTCGGGCTGCGGCGCATCGGCATGGTCTACGAGCGGCGCGCCTTTCCGCTCGGCGCCGATCCGCAGGCGCTCGCCCGCTGCGACGTGTGGATCTGCGACGCCCTCGCGCTGCCGTTCCGGGATGAAAGCTTTTCCCTTGCGGCAGGCCTGAACCTTCTAGACTGCGCGCGCGACCCCGCCGCGCTCTTGTCGGAGATCGCGCGCGTGCTCGGCGAAGGCGCTCCGGCCCATCTCGCCACCCCCTTCGACTGGTCGGGAAACGTGACGCCCGCACAGAGCTGGATCGGCGGCCATTCCGACCGCGGCGCCCTGCGAGGAAGGGCTGAACCGGTGCTTTCCATGCTTCTCGGCGGCGGGCCGAACGCCGTGCGGGGCCTCGCCGCCGAAGGCGACGCCCGCGAGATGGACTGGCACGTGCGGCTGCACGACCGGTCCGCGATGCACTACGCGGTCCACATGGTCGCAGCCCGCAAGCGCGCCGGAACTGCAACAGAGCCGACCGTAAACGACTTAAACTGATCTCAATTTTTAGGTTCTATTCTTCACAGATCGAGCACAAGCGATTAAGCGGAACAGGTATCCCGGTTCCTCCGCCTTCGGGTGGCGACGAGGCGCGGGCAAGCCCCTCGCCGGCCGAGAGGCTCGTTCGCCACCGGCGGGTGCTTGGTGTCTCTCGGGGGAGTGTGGGTGGCGTGTCGGTCCGGGGGCGAGGCATTTTGAGGGGATTGCTGCAGTGCGCCGCGCTTCTCGTCGCGCTCGCCGTCCTGCCGTCCTGCGCGATGCTCGGCCTCGGCGGGGAGGATCCGCCGCCGCAGGAGATCGAGATCAAGCCGCCGGCCGAGGGCGGCAAGATCAACTTCCTGGCGACGGCCTCGCCGCTTCTGAACCCCGGCACGACGGGAACGCCGACGCCGATCGTTCTGCGGCTCTACTTTCTCTCGGCGCCGGGACCGTTCACCGACTCGAACTTCTTCGAACTGTGGGAGCAGGACGAGGCGACGCTGGGGCCGACCCTTCTCGCCAAGCACGAGCTGTTCCTCAGTCCGAGCGACGTCCAGCGCATTTCGGTCGAGCTGCCTCCGGAAACGCTGATGGTCGGCGTGACCGCCGGTTTCCGGGACTTCGAGGCCGCCAAATGGCGCGCCATCGTGCCGATGCAGGGGCAGCGCCTGATGCGGCTGCGGGCCGAGCTTCTGTCGGATGCGGTGAATCTGGGACCGCAGACCTGACGTTGAGGTAGAAACCGGTTCGGCCGGACTGTAATGTGGGGACGAACCGCGGCGGGGCCGGTTCGGTGAGGGGCGAGCCGAAACAGTCATGACCTTCTCGAGCAAGGTGATCTGGTCCGAGGGCATGTTCATCCGTGCCCAGCATTTCCAGCAGAACGCCCGATATTTCGAGCGTCTGGTGCGCGGACGCGTCTCCGGGCTTCGCGGCTACGACTGGGGTCTGACCGAGATCCGCTTCAACCGCGAGCTCCTGGCGACCGGCCGCTTCGCTCTGGAGCGCGCCAGCGGCACCTTCATGGACGGCACGCCCTTCTCCATGCCGGACGACACCGACCATCCGGCGCCCTTCCTCGTGCCCGCCGAGACGCGGGACGCGATCCTCTATCTGACCGTGCCGATCAGCCAGCCGGGCGGCTTCGAGGCCTCCGACGGCGAGGGCGAGCCGGTCACCCGCTACCTCATCTCCGAGACGGACGTCGCGAGCGCCAACGCCGGGCAGCTCTCCGTCGCCCCGATCCAGGTCGGGCGCCTGCGGCTGTCCTATGCGTTGGAGGGCACCGACCTCAGCGGCATGCAGGCGATCGGCGTCGCCCGCATCCTGGAGGTGCGCGCCGACAACTCGATCGCCCTCGACGAGAGCTACATCCCGCCGCTCCTCTCCACGCAGGCCGGGCCGCACCTCTCCAGCCTCGTCAACGAGGTGGTCGGGCTCTTGCACCATCGCGGCGAGGCGATCGCCGCGCGCCTATCCGCCGGCGGCTCGGGCACCGCGTCGGAGGTCGTCGACACCGCCATGCTGCAGACGATCAACCGCTGGCAGCCGCTGATGACGCATCTGTCGCAGGCCTCCGGCGTCCATCCCGAGACCGTCTACCAGAACCTCGTCTCGCTCGTCGGGGAGCTTTCGACCTTCACCTCGGCCGAGCGGCGTCCGCGCCCCTTCGCGCCCTACATCCACCACCAGCTCCAGCTGACCTTCACGCCCCTCGTCGCGGCGCTGCGCCAGGCGCTCAGCGCCATCCTCGACCAGGGGGCGATGGCGATCCCGCTCGTCGAGCATCGCTACGGCATCCGCGTCGCGCAGGTGCCGGACCGGTCGATGTACGCCAAATACACCTTCTTCCTGGCCGCCAAGGCCGACATTCCCTCCGAGCAGCTGGTGCGCGGCCTCGTCGGGCAGGTGAAGGTCGGGCCGGTCGAGCAGATCCGCGAACTCGTCAACACGGCGCTGCCCGGCATTCCGCTGCGCGCACTCCCCGTCGCGCCGCGCCAGATCCCCTACCATGTCGGCAAGTCCTACTGCGAACTCGACCGCTCCAATCCGCTGTGGCGGCAGGTGGCCGCGTCGAGCGGCATGGCGCTGCATGTGGGCGGCGAGTTCCCCGGCCTCGAACTCGAACTCTGGGCGGTGAAGGACTGATGTCGGCGCTCGGCTCCCGCGACAACCCGTTCGCGACGGACTGGAACCTCATGGGGCCGGGGGCCGAGCCGGGCGGACGCGCCGAGCCCTCCTCGCCGTCCGCCGCGCCGCGACCGGGCGCAGGATCGGGCCAGGCCGAACTGATCCCCGAAGACCCCTTCCTCTCCCCGCCCGTCAATGGCGGCCTGGGCGGCAGGCCCGCTCTGCCGGACTTTCCGGCGCCTGCCGCGCCTCACGGACAGTTCCTCGCGCAGCCCTCACGCGCCGAGCCGCCGCGGGCGCCCGATCGCGACTTCGGCGGCTTCGACGACTTCGCCCGCCACCCGGCGGGGACAGGCCGCGGCGGCTACGGCGGCCGGCGCACCGACGCCGATCTGTTCGCCGCCCGCGACGATTTCGGTTCGCGGGGCGACTTCCGGGCCGGAAACGACTGGGGCTTCGAGAACACGCGCTTCGCACCGGAGCAGACGCAGCCCGAGACCATGGCGGAGCGGGCCTTCGAGGCGGCCGCGCTCAACCCGCTCGTCGGCGCGGCCTCCCCGCTCCTCTGGCTCGCCGCGCGCCTCAACGAAAGCTCGCCGCCGACCGACCCGCACGCCTTCCGCAACGCGGTGCTCGACGAGGTCCGCCGCTTCGGCAACACGGCGACCGCGCGCGGCATCGCGCCGGGCCTGGTACGCGTGGCACGCTACGCGCTCTGCGCCACGATCGACGACATCGTCCTGAACACCGCCTGGGGCGGCCAGTCGGAGTGGACGACGCAGGGGCTCGTCTCGACGCTCTACCAGGAGACCTGGGGCGGCGAACGCTTCTTCGACCTTCTCGGGCAGCTGCACGGCGACCCCGCGCGCACGATCGACGCGCTGGAGCTGATGGCGATCTGCCTCGCCATCGGCTTCGTCGGCAAGTACCGCGTCGTCGAGGGAGGAGCGGGCCAGCTCATCCGCCTGCGCGGCGAACTCTATCGCACGATCCGCAACGTGCGGGGCCCCTACGAGCGCGACCTCTCGCCCGGCTGGGCGGCGATCGCCGCGCCCTACAAGGCGCCGACCCGCACGGTCTGGCTCTGGAGTCTCGCCGCAGCGCTCGTCGCCGCGCTGGTCGGCCTCTATCTGATCCTCGGGATCCTTCTCTCCAACCATGTCGGCGCCGCGGTCGAGGCGGTCGAGGCGGTTCCGCCCGACGGGCCCGTCCTCGTCGAACGGCCGGCCATCCCAGAGATTCCCGTCATTCCCGAGCCCGAGCCCCTGCCGGTCCGCACGCAGGTGGAGCGCATCTCCGCGCTCCTGCCCGACGACATCGCGGGCGGGCAAGTCGAGGTCGTGCGCGACGGCGCCGTCGTCGAGGTCCGGCTGCTGGCGACCTCCTTCCCGAGCGGCGGATCGGACATCGCCGAGACGCAAGGGCCGCTCCTCCAGCGCATCGCCTCGGCGCTCGACGCCGAGCCGGGACCGATCACCGTGCGCGGCTACACCGACAACGTGCCTCTGAACCCGGCTACGGGTCGCACCAATCTGACGCTCTCGGCCGAGCGCGCGGCCTCGGCCGCCGAGATGCTGCGGCGCTATCTGTCCGAGCCCGAGCGCGTCGCCTCCGAAGGCATGGGCGAGGTCGATCCGATCGCTTCCAACGCCACCGCCGAGGGCCGGGCGCGCAATCGGCGCGTCGAGTTCCAGATCCCCGCCGAGGACGCGCCTCTGTGACGTTGCGCGCCAAAGCGGCCTGGTTCCTGGCGCTGGCCCTCGCGCTCGGCGCGGGGCTCGCGGTCTGGCGTCTGGCACCGATCGGCGCGGACGATCTGCGCCTTGTCGCCGCGGCGACGCCGGTCGTCCTGTGGGCGATCGCCCTTCTCGCCCTGGGCTCTGGGACCCCCCGCGCGAACGCCGCCGCCTCCGCCGACGAACCCGACCCGTTCGCGTCGCGGGCCCCCTCGGACCGCTGGGGCCGCTCGATCGCCGATGCCCTGCGTGCACGCCGCCTTTCCGGGCGCGGCCAGCGTTATCGCGTGCCGCTCTATCTCGTCGTCGGCCCGCCCGGCTCGGGCAAGTCCACCATCCTGGAGCGCTCGCAGCTCGACATCGACGCGCCCACCGAGGTCGGCGGCGCGCGCTGGTGGATCAGCTCGGACGCCATCTTCGTCGAGATGTCGCCGGGTATGGGCGTCGACCAGGAGGTGCTGAAATCGCTCAAGCGCTTCCGGCCCGCCATGCCGGTGACGGGCGTCCTCCTCGTCGTGTCGCCGGCCGACCTGACGCTGGCGGATGCTCAGGAACGGCGCGAGACCGGGGACGCCATCGCCCGCCTCGTCACCGGCGCACAGACCCTGGCCGAGGCGCGGGTGCCGGTTTACGTGCTCCTGTCCAAACTCGACCTGACGCCCGGCTTCTCCGAGTTCTTCGACCGCATGGAGGCGCACGAGCGCCAGCAGCTCTGGGGCTTCTCGCTGCCTGCCGAATTCGGCGGCCGGGAGACGTCGACGGAGGCCCTGGAGGCGCTGCGCGGCGGCATCAGACGCCTGGTCAACGGCACGCGGCTGCGCCTCGTCGAATGGCTGTCGCGCGAGAGCGACGCGCGGCGCGGCGGGCGCATCCTGACCTTCGGCGCGCAGGTCGCGGCCCTCGACCCGATCGTCGATTCGGTCCTGAAACCCCTGCTCCCCTCCGAGATCCGCAAGACGCGCGGCGCGCATCTGCGCGGCGTCTATCTGACCAGCGCGCGCCAGGACGCGCTCTCGATCGACCCGCTCCTGCCGGAACTCGCCGAGCGCTACCGTATGCCGCGCTCCGGGCTCGACGCGCCCGACCTCTCGCTCGCCGAGGAGGAGGAGAACTATTTCGTCGGCGGCACGCTCCGAAAGGCCGTGCTCTCGGAGGCCGGGCTGACGCGCCGCGCGCCGCGGCGCTGGCACCGCCGGCCGGTCGTCGGCGCGACCGCCGTCGCCGCGAGTCTTGCGCTCCTCGCCCTCTCGATCGGTCCCGTCGTCGCCTCCTTCGAGGAGTGGAACGCCGCGCTTGAGGCGCCCGCTTCGAGGAGCGCCGAGCTCGGTCCGGTGCTGCGCTCCTCCGACCCGGCCGATCTCGAACGCATCCTTCTCGACGTCGAGGCGCTGGCCGAGATCGAGATCGCCTCGCCCGTCAACGCCTACCCGCGGTCCGGCCTGCGGGTCGACCGCGTGCGGGAGGCCTCGCGCGAGGCCTATGATCGGGCGCTGCGCTACAGCCTTCTGCCGCACCTCCTCGTGCGGCTCGAGGCCGACCTCGTCGATCTCGAGGCGACGCCCGAGGAGCTGCGCCTGCGGCAGGCGGTGGCTGTTCCTTCCGCCGCCCGCAGCTCCGCCGCCGCCGAATGGCTGCGCACGCTCAGCGACCGCATCGCAGACGGGCAGGCCGCGGACGCGCTCCTCGTCCACGGCGCGCGCGCCCTCGCACTGACGCCGCCCGCCAGCGTCGGGCCCGACTATCTCGATGCCTCTCGGGCGCTCCTCGCCTACCGGGAAGCCCGGCCGTGACCGGCGCCCGGCCGAAGGCCCGACCGTTCTGGCGCCAGCCGCTGTTCTATCTCAGCCTCTTCGCGCTTCTGGCCGCGCTTCTCACCTTCTTCGCGACGCCTCTGATCGTGGTCGGCGAGACCCAGCCCTTCGCCCCGCTCGACATCCGCCTCGCGCTGATGCTCGGCATCGCCATCTTCTGGGGCGTCGGCGCCGCCATCATCCTGTCGCGGCAGGCCGCGGCCGCTTCGACGTCCGCCGTGCCGGACGCAGTGCGCCGGCGCGAGGAGGAGACGGCGAGCGCCAAGGCCAGCGAGCACGCGGCGGTCGAGGCCGAAATCGCCGCGATCCGCCACAATGCCCGCGTCACCGTCGCGCGGCTGCGCAAGGGTCTGCCCTCCGCCTTCCTGAACCCGCGAATCTACCGCCTGCCCTGGTATCTCGTCGTCGGGCCGAAGGGCGCCGGCAAGAGCGCGATGATCGCCGCCTCCGGCCTGGAGATGCCCTACGCGCCGGAGACCTCCGGTTCGACCGGAACCTGCGAGTTCGTCCTGACCAACGAAGCCGTCTTCGTCGACGTCGCCGGGCGCCTCGCCGGGGCGGCCGACCGATCGACGGACCGGCTCGTCTGGACGCGGCTCCTCGACCTCGTGCGCCGGTATCGTCCCGCCCATCCGCTGGCCGGCACCTTCCTCGTCGTCGGCGCCGACGCCCAGG
>JAEZXX010000007.1 GCA_023419535.1 Pseudomonadota bacterium
CTTCGGCGATGACGCCGGAATTGGCGCGCACCGCGGCCTCGATCCTGGCCGCGACATCGGGATTTTCGCGCAGGAACACCTTGGCGTTCTCGCGGCCCTGGCCGAGACGCTGGGAATTGTAGGAGAACCAGGCGCCGGACTTCTCCACCACGCCGGCCTTGACGCCGAGGTCGATCAGCTCGCCCGTCTTCGACACGCCCTCGCCATACATGATGTCGAACTCGACAACCTTGAAGGGCGGCGCCAGCTTGTTCTTGACCACCTTGACGCGGGTCTGGTTGCCGACGACCTCGTCGCGGTCCTTGACCGAGCCGATGCGGCGGATGTCGAGGCGCACCGAGGCGTAGAACTTCAGCGCGTTGCCACCCGTCGTCGTCTCGGGCGAACCGAACATGACGCCGATCTTCATGCGGATCTGGTTGATGAAGATGACCATGGTGTTGGAGCGCGAGATGGAAGCGGTGAGCTTGCGCAGCGCCTGGCTCATCAGGCGGGCCTGCAGGCCGGGCAGCGCGTCGCCCATCTCGCCCTCGATTTCGGCGCGCGGCGTGAGCGCGGCAACGGAGTCCACCACCAGCACGTCGACGGCGCCGGAGCGCACCAGCGTGTCGCAGATCTCCAGCGCCTGCTCGCCGGTGTCGGGCTGCGAGATCAGGAGGTTCTCCAGGTCGACGCCGAGCTTGCGGGCATAGACCGGGTCGAGCGCGTGCTCGGCGTCGACGAAGGCGCAGATGCCGCCGGCTTTCTGGGCCTCGGCCACGGTGTGAAGGGCGAGCGTGGTCTTGCCCGAGCTTTCCGGGCCGTAGACCTCGACGATACGGCCCTTGGGCAGGCCGCCGATGCCGAGCGCGATGTCGAGGCCGAGCGAGCCGGTGGAGACCGTCTCGATGTCGAGCTTCTCGGTCTGGCCGAGCCGCATGATCGAGCCTTTGCCGAAGGCCCGCTCGATCTGCGACAGCGCCGCATCGAGGGCTTTGCTCTTGTCCACGGAATTGTCCTCAACGAGTCGGAGTGCGCTCTGTGCCATGGGAGGAGCCCTTTATCCAGCGGAGACGGGTTGCACGCTCGGCGTGCTCGCCCGCATTCATGTACCGGTTTTGTTCTCTCCTCGCAAGGGATATTCGTGGTTTGTTCTCAACCCGAATCGCGACGGCCGTGGCGTTCGGACCCGCGCAGTTCCTAACGGGATGTGAAGAGACCGGTCTGCCGTCTACTGATCCAGTTCGGCCTTCACGGCCACGGCCAACTCGCGCAGCGAGAAGGGCTTGGCGAGGAAGCCGAACTTCTCGCCTTCGGGAAGATTCTTCGCGAAGGCGTCCTCCGCGTAGCCGGAGACGAAGATGAACTTCAGGTCCGGGCGCGTGCGGCGCATCTCGCGAAGCAGCGTCGGCCCGTCCATCTCGGGCATCACGACGTCGGAGACGACGAGATCGATCCGTCCGCCGATCTCCTCCATCACCTCCAGCGCCTCGACGCCGGACGAGGCTTCGTGGACCTCGTAGCCGCGCATCTTCAGCGCGCGCACGTTGCCGGCCCGCACGTGGTCCTCGTCCTCCACCAGGAGGATCGAGGCGGTGCCCGAGAGATCGACCTTGGCGGCGCTCGCCTGCGGCGGTGCGCCCGCTACGTCGCGCGGGGCCGCGACCTCCGCCGGAACGTGTCGCGGCAGGAAGATGCGCAGCGTGGTCCCCTCGCCGATCTTTGAGTCGACGAAGATGAAGCCGCCCGACTGCTTGACGATGCCGTAGACCATCGACAGGCCGAGCCCGGTGCCCTTGCCGATCTCCTTGGTGGTGAAGAAGGGCTCGAAGATGCGCTCGGCGACGTCGGCGGGCATGCCGGCACCGGTGTCGGAGACTTCGACGAGCACGTAGTCCGCCTCGGAGATCTCGGCGTAGGGGAGCTTGGCCGCTTCCTGCGCCGGGATGTTGCGCGTCGCGATGGTGATCGTGCCGCCCTCCGGCATCGCGTCGCGCGCGTTCTGGACGAGATTGGTGATCACCTGCTCGAACTGGCCGATATCGGCCATCACCGGCCACAGGTCGCGGCCGTGATGGCGCTCCAGCTTGACGAGGTCGCCGACGATCCGCTTGAGCAGAAGATGCATGTCCGCGACCACGTCGGTCAGGTTCAGCATCTTCGGACGCATCGTTTGGCGCCGCGAATAGGCGAGGAGCTGGCGCACCAGCGAGGCGGCGCGGTTGGCGCTCTGCTTGATGAGGAGAAGGTCCTGGAAGGCCGGGTCGCCGGAGCGATGGTTGAGAAGCAGGAAGTCCACCGAAGCGGTGATGATCGTCAGCACGTTGTTGAAGTCGTGCGCGATGCCGCCCGCCAGATTGCCGACGGCCTGCATGCGCTGGGCCTTGGCGACCTGCTCCTCCAGCGCGCGCTGGTCCGTGAAGTCGACGCCGTAGACGATGGTCGCGTCCTTTGAGCCTTCGGTGAGATCGGAGACGGCGCTGAAGTAGAAGCGGACTGTGCGGGCCGTCTCGCCGCGCAGCTCGACGTCGATGGAGGGAATGCCGGCCTGTCCCCGCCGGGCGGCGGCGAGCGCCTGATCGAAGGCCTCGCGGCTGTCCTCGTGGACCGCGTCCTGAAGGGCGACGGACCCGCCGGCGGCCGCCTGCCCGAAGAGGCGGGCGAAGGCCGGGTTGGCGCGCGTGGCCCGCCCGCGCTCGTCGAGCGCGGCGATCGCCATGGGCGAGGAGTTGAAGAAGCGGGTGAATCGCAGCTCGGCCGCCTCGAGCGTGCGGGCGCCGTCGGCCTCCGTCGAGCGGTTCAGGACCAGCGTGCGCGTCGGTCCCGGCGCGCCGTCCGCCGCGTGGGTGGCCTGCCGCAGCAGCCGCACGGGCAGGCGCTGCCCGCTGGTGCGCACCAGGTCGATGTCGAGAATCTGGGGCGTCGTGCCGCCGGCCTCGCCTGCGGCGGAGTCCAGGAAGGTGCGCGAATCGGGTCCGGCGAAGTCCTGGATCGAAAGCGTGCCCGGCCGGAAGGCGGCCAGGTCGATGCCCAGCCAGCTCGCCAGCGTCGCGTTGATATAGGCGATGCGCCCGTCCTCGTCGGCGGCGAAGAAGCCCGCCGGTGCGTGGTCGAGATAGTCGATCGCGTGCTGAAGATCGCGGAAGAACCCCTCCTGCTCGCGGCGCTCGACCGTGATGTCGGCGAGCTGCCAGACCCGCAGGGCCTCAGCGTCCCCGAGCGGGCGGACCGAGGCCCGGTACCAGCGGGCCGAGGGGTCGGCGGCGCCGGCCAGGCAACGGGACAGGCGGAACTCCTCCTCCCCGCTGCCGCCCTCGCGCGCCAGATTGCCCAAGCGGTAGACGGCTTCGGCCGCCTCCGGCTCGCGTGCCAGCAGCCGCTCCAGCGTCCGCAGCCCCTGCCCCGAACTCGCGCCGGTCACCGCGCCATAGGCCCTGTTGGCGTAGACGATCCGCCCCTTGCGGTCGGTGATGACCGTGCCCGTGGGGAGCGTGTCGATGAACGTGCGGGAGATGCCCTGGTCGGTCCGTTCGCGGCTGAACCGCACGAGACCGAGCGCCAGGGCGAACATCGCCACGATGCCGACGATGGCGAGGAAGCCGAAGAGCGCCAGGAGAGCCAGCGGACCGTAGGTGTGTCCGAAGAGGGCGAGCGTGGCGGAGAAGACCAGGAGGAACCCGCCGAGGAAGAGAAGGCGGCGCATGCCGTGCGGCGCGGCGCTGCGGTCGACCAGGGCCTTGTCGCTCGTTGGGGGCGTGCGGGTCGTCATGGGTCCGATCGTGTCCGTTGCGCGCCGACATTGGGAAGCCGCCGCGGCTGAAGACGGCAGGCTCTTCCGCTTTCGCATAAACGAATGCCGGAACGGACGCGACGATTTCGTGCGTTTGGCCCGCCCGCCCGCGGATGGCGCGTCGCCGGACCCGGGAGCCGCGATCGCGCCGCTCGATGGCCGGAAAGCCTCCGGACCCTTGAAGCGCGGCCCCGGAGGCGTCATCAAGGCCGCGAGAGAACTGAAAGCGCAGGCTGGCCGGACGAATCGTCGGCCCCGGCCGTTGCCGCTCGACGGGAAGGGTGAATGATGCAGGACTGGCTCGCAGGGGTCGTCGGCCAAGACGTCGCGCCCATTCTCTTCGTCGTTCTGGCGGCGCTGTTCGTCGTCGGCCTCGCCGTCGTCGTCATCCGGCTCCTGCGCGGAGTGCTGTCCGGCGGCATGGGTCTTCGCAATTCGGACGGTCCCCGGGTCGAGGTGGTCGACGTGACGGCCGTCGATCCCAAGCGCAAGCTCCTGCTCGTGCGGCGCGATCAGGTGGAGCACCTGATCCTGGTGGGCGGCGCGAACGATCTCGTGATCGAGTCGCGCATCGGCCGCCCCGCCCCTCCTCCGCCCCGGCGGGTCGAGCCGGAGACGGACCGCCGCCCCGTGGCGCCCGCCGCGGCAGGCCGCACGGCGCCCGCCGGGCTCGCCCCGCCGGTTTC
>JAEZXX010000119.1 GCA_023419535.1 Pseudomonadota bacterium
CCATCTTGGGTCCCCCCCTCTAACGGGGGGCGGGGGCGCACGAGGGGCGCCCCGCGACGAACGGCATCTTCAGTCGCGGCGAATATCGTGGGTAAATCACACCAAAAGGTTTGCGTAGTGCGGCGAGGTGACAGTTCGCCGATCATACGGCAGGCGAACGATCAAACTTTCGACAGGGCGAAGGGGTGCGATGCGTTCCGATCTATGGCAGGAACCCGTCTGCACGAAATAGGAGTAATTCACTCATGTTTATCGCGATGAACCGCTTCCGGGTGATCAAGGGGGCGGAGGCCGAGTTCGAGGACATGTGGCTCAAGCGCGAGTCGCATCTCCACAAACTGCCCGGCTTCGTCGAGTTTCACATGCTCAAGGGCCCGGAGAACGAGGATCACCGGCTCTACGCGTCGCACACGGTCTGGCGCTCGAAGGAGGATTTCGAAGCCTGGACGCGCTCCGACAGCTTCCGTGCCGCGCACGCCAACGCGCGCCCCTCCAAGTCGCTCTATCTCGGCGGCCCGCAGTTCGAGGGGTTCGAGGCCATCCAGACGATCTCGGCGCCCGAGCGCACCGACTGAGGCGCGGTGGGAGGGCGCCGCGAGGGGCTATCCCCTCGTTGCCTCCGCCGCCCATTCGGGAACGACCCCGGCCGTCACGTCGAAGACGAGGAGGATCAGCGCGTAGGCGAGCGTCGTGATGACGGCGAGCACGATCAGGTTCAGGAGGAAGCCCTTCTTGGCCATCTCCTGGATCGGCACGTGCCCGGTGCCGTAGACGAGGGCGTTCGGCGGCGTGGCGACCGGCAGCATGAAGGCCATGCCAGCGGCGAAGGTGGCGGGAATGGCGAGGATCAGCGGATTCTCGCCGACGCTGATCGCCAGGGCCGCGACGAGGGGCACGAAGGCCGCGGCCGTCGCCGTGTTCGACATGAACTCGGTCAGGAACAGGATCACCAGAACGACCAGGAAGACGATGGCGATGAGCGGCAGGCCGGTGGCGGCATAGCTCAGCTGGTAGCCGATCCAGCGGTCGAGCCCGGTCGACGTCACCGCCGAGGCCAACGCCAGGCCGCCGCCGAAGAGGAGAAGCACGCCCCATGGAAGCTTCTTGGCGGTCTCCCAGTCCATCAGCGCACCGTTCTCCTTGCCTCCGGCGGGAATGACGAAGAGCGCGATGGCGCATGCGATCGAGATCGTCGCGTCGGTCAGGCCGGGCAGGATCTGCGCCAGGACGCTGCGGAAGACCCAGGCGCCGGCGGTGGCGACGAACACGACGGCGACACGCTTCTCCGCGCTCGACCAGGCCCCGAGCTTGGCGACCTCCTCTGAGATCAGGGTGTGCGCCCCCTCGACCTCGGTGCGCGGCAGCTTGATGGCCAAGCGCGTGAGCAGGAGCCAGCAGAGGAACAGCATGACGATCGCGACGGGAATGCCGACGGACATCCAGCGCGCGAAGGTGATGTCGTAGCCGTAGGTCTGGCTCATCAAACCTGCGACGATGGCGTTCGGCGGAGAGCCGATGAGGGTCGTGATGCCGCCAATCGAGGCGGCGTAGGCGACGGCCAGGAGGAGGGCGAGCGAGAAGCGCTTGCCCTCCTCGCCATCCTTGCCGAGAAGGGCCGCGACCGAGAGGGCGACCGGCAGCATCATGACGGCCGTCGCCGTGTTCGACACCCACATGCCGAGCGCCATGGTCGCGACCATGAAGCCTCCCACGACCCGGTCCTGCCGCGAGCCGGTCCGCGCGAGGATGTTCAGGGCGACGCGCCGGTGGAGCTCGGACCTCTCCATGGCGAGCGCGAGGACGAAGCCGCCCATGAAGAGGAAGATCACGGGGTCGCCGTAGGTGGCGGTGACCTGCCCGGCCGGCAGGATGCCGAGAAGCGGCAGCGCGACGATCGGAACGAGGGCGGTCGCGGGAACCGGAATGGCCTCGGTGATCCACCAGGTGATCATCAGCACGCCGACGGCCACCACCGTCCACGCCTCGTCCGGCAGACCGGCGGGGGCGGGCAGAAGCAGAAACAGAAGGAAGAGACCGAAGCCGACGACGGTGGCGATGGGCTTGATGGGCTCGTCGACGGGAGGCGCGGCGGCCCCGGCGGTCGCGTCAGTCACGATCGTTCCTCCCTCGAACGGCGAGGCGTCTGCCTCCCAGCCAAGATGTCGCGGTCGCGGCAAAGGGAAATGTGGTCGGGCATCATTTTCCGATTGAAGGCGCACACGCTTGGCGGGCGCGGACGGATCGACTTCGGCTTCGGTCCGGTTCCGGACGCATCGGGGCGTGAGTCGGCCCTCTCGAAACGAAAAAGGCGGGACGCTTCCCCCGAAGCGTCCCGCCGGGCGGTCCCCCGCCGTGTGTTCGAAGGTGTTTAGGCGACGCGCTTCATGGCCAGCGTCTCGCCGGGATTGAGCACGACGACGCGCGCGTTCAGCGGCACGCGCTCGTAGAGGTCGATCACGTCCTGGTTGATCAGCCGGATGCAGCCCGACGACACCGACTTGCCGATCGACCACCATTCCGGCGTGCCGTGCAGGCGGTAGAGCGTGTCCTTGTTGCCCTGCCAGAGATAGAGCGCGCGGCTGCCGAGCGGGTTCATGAGGCCGGCGTCCATGCCCACCTCGTTGCCGTAGGGTGCGAGTTCGGGGCGGCGCTGGATCATCTCGGCCGGCGGGAACCAGCGCGGCCAGTGCTGCTTGTCGCGCACATAGGCCTCGCCCGACCATTCGAAGCCGGCCTTGCCGATTCCGATGCCGTAGCGCATCGCGGTGCCGTTGGCCTCGATCACGTAGAGGAAGTGGTTGCCGGTATCGACGACGACCGTTCCGGCCGGGAAGCCCTGGTCGTTGTAGGCGACGCGCTGGCGCAGGAAGCGCGGATCGATTCGCTCGGTCGGGATCGCCGGAAGCTGGAAGGCGGCATCCGTCACCGCGGCGTAGGCCGACAGCTGCACCGCTCCGAGCGGCCCGCCGCCGAGCGTGTTCACCGGGTCGGCCGCGAAGCTCGTCACGCCCGGAACGCTGGCCAGATTGGCCTGTTCGCGCGTCTGCGCCGTGCAGCCCGCCAAGGCGACGGAGGCGAGAAGGGCGAGGAGCAGGGGAGACGAGGATGCGGTCATATCAGGGTCCGGCAGGCTGCTGACGAAAGCGCCGGCCGGCAGCGTCGGCCCCGCTGCACCCTGTCTAAGTCCGCGCTCGTTCAGGGTGCAACGGTAGACCTTCTAGTGGATGAGGGTTGAGGGAAGCTTGTGTCGGCAGGACCACAGTTGACGTCCGTGTGACGCGCGACATCTCGTTGCCAGGACGCGACAATCCGGCGATCGAGGTCTTCCGATGAACATTGGTGAAGCGTCGCGGCGCTCGGGCCTCCCGGCCAAGACCATCCGCTATTACGAGGAGGTGGGGCTCGTGCGACCGGCGCGCGCGTCGAACGGCTATCGCGACTACGCCGAGCGCGACGTGCATCTCCTGCGCTTCCTCCAGCGCTCGCGCTCGCTCGGCTTCTCGATCGAGGAGGCGCGCAAGCTCCTGTCGCTCTACAGCGACGATCTGCGCCATTCGGAGGACGTGCGGCGCATGGCCAGCCGCCGCATCGCGGAGATCGACCGGAAGGTTGAAGAGCTCCATTCGCTGCGTCGCGCGCTCGCCGTCCTCGTGGAGCGCTGCGCCGGCGGAGACGGGCCGGACTGCCCGATCCTCGACGAGATCGCCGGCGATGAGCCGCGCATGGCGGTCCCCGCGCACTGATCGCATGTGCGGCCGCGAAGGGGGCGGCCGCACCCGCGCGCACCCTCAGTCCGCGTAGACGCCGGCGCGCTCGATGATCGGCCCCCAGAGGGCGATCTGCGAGGACAGACGGTCCGCGAGCGCCTCGGGCGTCACGTCCTCCTCTGCCACCGCCGTCGTGCTGATCGCGGCCAGCCGGTCGAGCACGGCGGGATCGGCGAGCGCCGTCGCCAGCGCGCTCCGCAGCGTCTCCACGACCGCCGGATCCATTCCGGCCGGTCCCCAGAGCCCGTGCCAGACGCTGATCTCGATCCCCTCGAGGCCGGCCTCGGCCGTCGTCGGGAGATCGGGCAGACCCGGAACGCGCGTCGGCGAGGTGACGGCGTAGCCCTTCACGTCGCCCGACAGGATCTGTGCGGCGTTGTTGGTCGTCTGGTCGCACATGAGATCGACCTGCCCGCCGAGGATGTCGGTCAGGGCCGGCCCGGTTCCCTGGTAGGGGACCGTCGTCATCGCGGCGCCCGTCGCCTCCTGGATCAGCATTCCGCACAGATGCGCGGCCGCGCCGATGCCGCCATGGGCGTAGGTCAGGTCCTCCCCCTGCGTCCGGATCTCGTCCAGGAGCCCCGCCACGTCGTCCGCCGGGAAGTCCGGCCGGGCGATGATCGCCATCGCGGCGTCGGTGGCCAGGCCGACCGGCGTGAAGTCTGCGACCGGATCGAACGGGAGGTCCCGGTAGATCGCCGGGGCGATCGACAGCGAGATGTGGCCGAGGAGCAGCGTGTGGCCGTCCGCGGGCGAGGCCGCGACGCGCCCGGCGCCCACCGTTCCGCCGGCGCCGCCGACGTTCTCCACCAGCACCTGCTGGCCGAGCTCGCCGCTCATCGACTGTGCGAGGACCCGGGCGATCGTGTCCGAGGGGCCGCCCGCGGAGAAGGGGACGACGAGGACGATCGGCTGCGTCGGATAGGCGCTCTGCGCGAGCGAGCCGGGCGCGGCGGCCAGGATCGCGGCCGCGCAGGCCGCGGCGAGTCTCATGGTCTTGGACTGCATGCACGTTCCTCCCCGTATGGCCCGTGCCCGAACTGACGTCGGGCTTGCCGGGCAATGCCGCCGTCGCGGCGGCGTTCAGGCGAGCATCAGGATGACGACCGCCAGGAATGCGATCCAGGCCGTCTCGGCGACGACGAGGAAGAGGGCCTTGGGGCCGATCGTCGCCACCTGGCCGAGCATGGTCTTCATGCCCAGCGCCGCGATGGCCGAGACGAGCGCCCAACGCGAGAGGTCGGACAGGAAGACCGCGAGCGCGGGCGGCACGAGCCCGGCGCTGTTGGCGACGACCAGGAGCACGAAGGCGACGAGGAAGGACGGCAGGCCGATGCGACCCTTGCCGCTGCCGCGCGCCAGGACGAAGGAGATCGCGAGGACCACCGGCACAAGCATGGCCACGCGCAGGAGCTTGGTCAGCGTCGCGGCGTCGCCGGACTGCGCGGAGATGCTGTAGCCGGCACCCACGACCTGTGCGACGTCGTGGATGGTCGCGCCGAGGAAGATGCCGGCCTCGATGTCGGTGAAGGCGCTCTGCTGCAGCAGAACCGGGTAGGCGACCATCGCGACGGTCGAGAGCGTCGTCACCGCGACGACGGTGAAGATCGTGTCCGTCTCCCCGTCTCCTTCGCGCCGGGGCAGGACCGAGGCGATGGCGAGCGCGGCCGACGCGCCGCAGATGCCGACCGCCCCCCCGGTCAGAAGCCCGAAATGGCGGTCGAACTTCAGCAGGCGTGCCAGCAGGATGCCGAACGCGATCGTGGTCGCCACGCCCACCACCGCGAGGATGATCGGCGAGGGGCCGAGTTCCATCGCGTCCCCCACCGTGATGCGCACGCCCAGAAGCGCGACGCCGAGCCGCAGGACCGAGCGGGCGGTGAACTCGATGCCCGGCTTGGCCGGCCCGTCGGCGGACATGAAGTTGAAGGCGATGCCGAGAAGCAGCGCGAACAGGATGACCGGACCGCCGTAGTGGTCGGACAGGAAGGTCGCCGCGAGCCCGATCACCACGGCGAGAAGCAGGCCGGGAAGGAGCTGGCGCGCGCCTTCGATCCGTGTGCGCAGACCGGCGGCCGTCGGGTGGGAGGGATGCTCTGGCATCGACGTTCGGGTCCGTTCGGCACCGCGGGTCGTTGGGACCGGACAGGCTAGACACAGCCTCGCCCCGCTGTCGAGAGGGTGCTATAAGATATAAGACTTGACCGGGCACCCGCCGTTGTCCCGGCGAACGATCGAGGGTGTTGGACGTCACGGGAGGTGCAGATGGAAGATCGCCGGTCCCACCCCACGCCGACCGAGGCCGGATTGGGCTTCCGCCCGCTCTACCGCCAGGTCCGCGACATGCTGATCCGGCGCCTCGTCGACGGCGTCTGGGCGCCGGGCGACCTTCTTCCGAGCGAGATGCAGCTGGCGGCCGAACTGCGCGTCAGCCAGGGCACGGTGCGAAAGGCGCTCGACGCCATGGCGGCGGAGAATCTCGTCGTGCGCCAACAGGGGCGGGGCACCTTCGTCTCCCGCCACGACGACGAGCGCATCATGTTCCAGTTCTTCAAGATCGTCCCGGACGAGGGCGAACGGGCCTTCCCGCAGAGCCGCATCCTGTCGGTCGCCCGGTCCGAGGCGACCGGCGAGGAAGCGGCGGCGCTGCGGACCGGGCCGGGCGGGGCGGTCGTCAGGATGCGCCGCCTGCGCTCGATCGCGGGACGCACCGCGATCGCGGAAACCATCGCGGTTCCCGCGACGCTGTTTCCCGAGATCGAGCTCATGGAGCTGCCGAACAATCTCTACGGCCTCTATACGCTGCATTTCGGGATCACGATCTCGCGTTCGGAGGAGCGTCTGAAGGCCGTTGCGGCCACGGTCCAGGAGGCCGACCTGATGGGTCTCGAGCCCGGCGCGCCGGTGCTTGCGATCACCCGGATCGCCTTCTCGCTCGACCGCACGCCCGTGGAGTGGCGCCGCAGCCTCTGCTCGACCGAGTACGTCCATTACCGCTCGGAGCTGCGCTGACACGCAGCCCGCGTCGCTTGACGCCTTTCAGGTGAGCTGTCTTATATAAGACATGGATCGTCGGCAGCGGAGGAGCGTCACGATGAGCGCAGATGGATCGGTGCAGCACGGGGCAGGGGGGCGGAACCCGCACGTTCTGGCCCACAGCCCGAAGGACAACGTCGCGGTCGCGGTGATCGAGGGCCTGGCGGCCGGAACGAAGGCCTTCGGGGTCGTCACGGAGAACGACACGACCTTCGAGGTCGACGTGCGGCACGACATTCCCATCGGCCACAAGGTGGCCCTCACCGATCTGAAGGCCGGCGACACGCTGATCAAGTACGGCCAGGATGTCGGCAAACTCGTCGCGGACGCCGCCGAAGGCGAGCACGTCCATGTCCACAACGCCAAGACCAAGCGCTGGTAGGCCCGTCATGTCCGAAGTCTCGAACGCCGTCTCGACGAACGCCGGCGCCTTTCCGGGCGGCGCGCCCGACCAGTTCTCCACCGCAGCGCTCTCCACCGCCCGCGCCTCCGCGGACGCCGCCAATGCCACCTTCATGGGCTGGCGCCGCGAGAACGGCCGGGTCGGCGTGCGCAACCACGTCGTCATCCTGCCGCTCGACGATCTGTCGAACTCGGCCTGCGAGACCGTCGCCCATCAGGTGAAGGGCACGATGGCGCTGCCGCACGCCTACGGCCGCCTGCAGTTCGGCGAGGATCTGGAGCTCTTCTTCCGCACGCTGATCGGCATCGGCTCGAACCCGAACGTCGCGGCCGTCGTCGTCATCGGCATCGAGGACCAGTGGACGAACCGCGTGGTCGAGGGCATCGCCAAGACCGGCAAGCCGGTCGTCGGCTTCGGCATCGAGGGGCACGGCGACATCGCGACCGTCGCCAAGGCCTCCTATGCGGCCAAAAGCTTCGTGCAGTGGGCGAGCGAGCTCGCCCGCGAGGAGTGCCCGGTCTCCGACCTCTGGGTCTCGACCAAATGCGGCGAGTCCGACACGACGACGGGTCTCTCCTCCTGCCCGACCGTCGGCAACATGTACGACAAGCTCATCCCGCACGGCATCTACGGCGTCTTCGGCGAGACCTCCGAGATCACCGGCGCCGAGCATCTGTGCAAGGAGCGCGCGGCCTCGCCCGAGATCGCGGAGAAGTGGTACGCCATGTGGAAGGCCTACCAGGACGACGTGATCGAGGCGCACAAGACCGACGATCTCTCCGACTCCCAGCCGACCAAGGGCAACATCGCCGGCGGCCTGACCACGATCGAGGAGAAGGCGCTCGGCAATCTGGAGAAGATCGGCCACGACTGCCGCTACATCGACGCGCTGGAGCCCGCCGAGGCACCGGCCAAGGGGCCCGGCCTTTACTTCATGGACACGTCCTCCGCCGCGGCCGAATGCGTAACGCTGATGGCGGCGGCCGGCTACGTCGTCCACACCTTCCCGACGGGCCAGGGCAACGTCATCGGCAATCCGATCGTGCCGGTCATCAAGATCACCGGCAATCCGCGCACGGTCCGCACCATGGGCGAGCATATCGACGTCGACGTGTCGGGCGTCCTTCGCCGCGACATGACGATCTCGGACGCCGGCGACGCGCTGATCGACATGGTGGTGCGCACGGCGAACGGCCGCCTGACGGCCGCCGAGGCCCTCGGCCATCGCGAGTTCGTGCTGACCAAGCTCTACCGCAGCGCCTGAACCGCCGGCGGCGGCCTTTGCCCGAACGAGGGCCGCCGCGGGCGACGAATGCCGGAAAGGCGGGAGAGGGGACCCATGCGCAAGATCGTCGTCTCGGAGTTCATGGAGGAGGACATCCTCCGCGACGGTCTCGAAGGCTTCGACATCCTCTACGATCCGACGCTCGTCGACGATCCGGACAGGCTGGCGCGCGAGGCGGCCGGGGCCGAGGCGATCATCGTGCGCAACCGCACGAAAGTGAGCGCGGCGCTTCTGGAGGCTGCGCCGGGTCTGACGGCCGTCGGCCGGCTCGGCGTCGGCCTCGACAATATCGACATAGACGCCTGCCGGGCGCGAGGCGTCGCCGTCTTTCCGGCGAGCGGCGCGAACGACGTGTCGGTCGCCGAATATGTGATCGCGACCGCGTTGCTCCTGCTGCGCGGGGCCTACGGCGCGACGGCCCGCATGGCGGCGGGCGAGTGGCCGCGCAACGCGCTGTCGAACGGCCGCGAAGCGATGGGCGCGACGCTCGGCCTCGTCGGCTTCGGCTCCATCGCGCGCGAAACCGCTCGGCGCGCCTTCGCGATGGGCATGACGATCCAGGCCTTCGATCCGATGCTCGGCGAGGATTCGCCCGCCTGGAGCCAGCCCTTCGGACGGGTGGCGAAGGTTTCGCTCGACACGCTTCTTCGAACGAGCGACGTGGTCTCGTTTCATGTGCCGCTGACGGGGCAGACGCGCCGCATGATCGATGCGTCCGCAATGACCTCGATGAAGCCGCATGCGGTTCTGATCAACGCGGCGCGCGGCGGCGTCGTCGACGAGGCGGCGCTCGCCGACGCTCTGAGAGCCGGCCGGATCGGCGGCGCCGCGCTCGACGTCTTCGAGACCGAGCCGCTGAAAGGGGAGGAGGCCGCGCGCTTCGCGGGCCTTTCGAACCTGATCCTGACGCCGCACATCGCCGGGCTGAGCGCCGAGGCCAATGTCCGCGTCTCGCAGGTCACCGTCGATTCGGTGCGCCGCCATCTGACGGGAGCCTGACGGATGGCGACGATCGATGAGGCCGTCGGCACGCTGGCCGCGGCGCTCCGAAATGCCGGTACGGGCGAGGTCGCGGCGCGCAGCGTGGCGAAGGCGCTGGTGCTGGCCGAGGCGGACGGGTTCAAGGGCCACGGCCTCTCGCGCTTCTCCAGCTACGCGGCGCAGGTTCGCGCCGGCAAGGTTAAGGGCGAGGCGATCCCCAGCGCCAGCTTGGCCCGGCCGGGGCTTCTCGTGGTCGATGCCGCCTTCGGCTTCGCCTACCCTGCGCTCGATCTGGCGGTGGAGCGCCTGCCCGCCCTGGCGCGCGCGCAGGGCATCGCCTGCGCCGCCATCCGCCGTTCGCATCATTGCGGCTCGGCGGGGCTCTTCTGCGAGGCTCTGTCGCGGGACGGTCTCGTCGCCCTTCTCTTCGCCAACACGCCCGCCGCGATGGCGCCCTGGGGCGGCCGGCGGGCGGTCTTCGGCACCAATCCCATCGCCTTCGCCTGTCCGGTGGAGGGCGGCGAGCCCATCCTCGTCGACATGGCGTTGTCGAAGGTCGCACGCGGCAACATCGTCACCGCCGCCAGACGCGGCGAGGCGATCCCGGACGACTGGGCCTTCGACGGGGACGGCCGGCCGACGACCGACGCGCAGGCCGCGCTCGAGGGCACGATGGCTCCGCTCGGCGGCGCCAAGGGCGTCGCGCTGGCCCTGATGGTGGAGCTTCTCGCCGGCGGCCTGACGGGCGCGAACTACGCGGACGAAGCCTCCTCCTTCCTCGATCCCGAAGGCGATCCGCCGGGGACGGGCCAGCTCCTGATCGCGATCGACCCCGCAGCGTTCGGCGTGTCGCCGCAGCGCTTCGCCGATCTGGCGCAGGCGGTCGCGGTGCAGGACGGCGCCCGGCTTCCCGGCGCGCGACGGCTCGAAGCGCGCGCCCGCGCGATGCGCGAGGGCCTCGTAATCCCGGACGAGATCCAGGCGGCCGCCGGAGCCTGAGCACGAGGTTCCGTTCGCCCGGCGCTTGATGTAGGCGGAGGCGGCGAGCCGCCCGCCTCTTCGGCTCGCTGGGGTTTGATCGAGCGGACATGGCCAAGCGCGCATTCGACATCGTCTTCGCCGTTCTCGGGCTCGCCGCCCTCGGCTGGCTGATCCTGATCCTCGCGCTCACCGTTCGGCTCGGCACGCCCGGCCCCGGCATCTTCGCGCAGGAGCGCGTCGGGCGGCACGGCCGCGTCTTCACCTGCTACAAGCTGCGGACCATGTATCGCGAGACGCGCGCCGCCGCCTCGCACCACACCTCCGTCGCCGCCGTCACGACGCTCGGCCGCTGGCTGCGGCGTCTCAAGCTCGACGAACTGCCGCAGCTCTGGAACGTCCTGACGGGGGATATGAGCTTCGTCGGTCCGCGCCCCTGCCTGCCGATGCAGACAGAGCTGGTCGAAGCCCGCCGGGCGCTCGGCGTCTTCGACATCCGGCCCGGCATCACCGGCAAGGCGCAGGTGCTGGGCGTCGACATGTCGGAGCCGCAGCGTCTGGCGCGGCTCGACGCCGAATACGCGCGCGAGCAGAGCGTTCTGGGCGATCTGACACTGATCCTGCAGACCGTCGCCGGCGGCGGTCGCGGCGACCGGGTCGACACCGGTGTTCGATAGACGTTCAGCGGCCGGCGCCACCGGCCGCGGCGAGGTCGTCCGGCGTGTTGACGTTGAAGAACGGATCGCCGCCCGGCGCCTCGGCGCTGGCGTCGAACTCCACCGCCTCGAAGCCAGCTTCGTCGAGAACGCTCAGGACCGAGCGCCCCTGGGAGGGATCGTCCAGGCGCTGCGGGATCGCCGCGAGCGCGTCGCGAGGCCAGAGCGCGACCGTCGGATGCAGCCGTCCGTCGAAGCGCGCGACCCTCGGGCGCCGCGCGGCCCCCGCCGTGAGCCGGACGACGAGGTCCGGCGGCAGGAACGGCGTGTCCCCGGAACGGCCAGGAGATGGGTCGCGTCCGAGACCGTCGTCCGAAGATGGGCGTCCGC
>JAEZXX010000088.1 GCA_023419535.1 Pseudomonadota bacterium
GCCTCGAGCCGCGCCAGATCGGCGCGGGCTTCGGCGAAGGCGTCGTCGGCCCGGGTGCGCGACGGGTCGGCCGCGCGCGCCCTCTCGCGCGCCTCCAGGCGCCTCGCCTCGGCGGCCTTCAGGCCGGCCTCGACCGCCGCCGGGTCGGCCTTCAGCTCCAGCTCGGCCTCCTCCTGCGGCTGGAGCGCCGCGGCCGCTTCGCGCAGCTTCGCCAGCCCCTGCGGGGCGAGTCCTAAGAGAAGGCTTCGGCCTTGCGCGATGAGGCTCTCGACGCGCTCGGCCTCGACCTGCCGCTCCCGCGCGGCCTTCAGGTCCGGCACGTTCAACGCCGCCAGCGCCTTCCGGCGGCGCTCCTGCGCCCCGGCAAGCTCCGCGCTCGCGCCGGTCGGCCGGTCGGCGCGAAGGGTCAGGGTGCCGACGCCCGGCACCACCAGTTCGGCCATCCCGTCGAAGCCGCGCGCCTCGCCCTCGGTCAGCGGCGTGCCGTCCATGGCGACGCGCGCGGATGCCCCGGCCTCGTAGGCGACGGCGACCGAGGGGCGCGCGGCCTCCGCGCGGGCACGCAGGCGGACGATCTCCATCTCGATGTCCTGTAGCGCTTCGACCGCCTTGGGCGACAGCCTGAGGTGAGCGAGCCGCGCCTCGTTCTCCTCGACCGAGCGCTGCGCGGCCTGCGCGGCCTCGATCGTCTTCAGGAGCGCCGTTCGCCGTTCGGCCGCTTCGCGCGCACGCATCGCGGACTGGAGCCGTGCGAGCAGGCGACGGGCCTCTTCCCCCTCGGCCTCCGCGGCCTCGGCGGCCCGGTTGGCGACCTCGATCGTCTCGGCCGCCGCGCGGCGTCGCTCGGCGGCCTCGTCCCGGCGTGCCTCCGCCTCGGCGAGTTCGGAACGGTAATCCGTGGCCGCCTGCAGCGCGTCGCGGAAGGCGGCGAGTTCGCCCACCGTCCGGTCGCGGCGCTCGCGCGCCAGCCGCTGCTCGGCCTGCGCGGCGCGCAGGCGGTCGGCCTTTGCGCGTGCCGCGTCGAGCGCAGCCTCGGCCCGGGCGATCTCGCGCCGCTCCGCCTCGTGGTCGCCCTCGGCCTCGAGCTCGGCAAGTCTGGCGGCCGCAGCCGCGCGCTGGTCGAAAAGGCCGCGCAGGGCCGACACCTCGGCGCCGAGACGGGCCTCCGTCTCGCGCAGGACGTCGCGTTCGCGCAGCGCCTGCTCGTAGCGCCCGCCGGCCTTGGGTCGCCCCGTCGCGGTGACGAGTTCGCCGAGCGCGGTTCGGACCCTGTCCATGATCTCGGCCATGCGCCGCCCGCCGGTGACGGCCTCGACCTCGCCCTGCACCGATTCCAGGAGGCCGGCGCGGACGCGGATCTCCTCCTCGGCGGGCTTGCGCGTCTCCATGCCGGTGACGCCCTGCCGAACCCAGAGGAGCCCGGCCGGGCCGGCCGTGCCCCCGCGAACGAGCTCGGCGACGAAGGCCTCGGCCTCGTCGGCCTGCGCCAGGAGCCGGCCCGAGGCGAGGTCCGCGACGCGCGCGGCGCGCCCGGCGAAGAACTGCTTGGTGATGCGGAAGCGGCCGGCGTCCGTCTCGATGTCGGCCTCCACCATCGGGCTTCCGCCCGAATAGGGGCGCAGCGCCTTGGCGTCGCCGGCCACGCTCGAATGACTGAGGAAGAACAGGGCGTGCAGCGCCTCGAAGCTCGTGGACTTGCCGAACTCGTTGGCGGCACACAAAACGTTGACGCCCGCCCCGATGTCCTCGATCGCGACGCCTCGTCCGGCGAAGCGCTTGACGTTGTGGAGCCGCAGCGCGGTGATCTTCATGGCCGCACGCCTTGCGAATAGGAATAGAGCCGGGCGAGCGCGGCGCGCGCCGTCTCGCGCCGCTCGGCCGAAATCGCGCCGTCGCCCGCCTCGGCAAGAAGCGCCTCCGCGGCGTCCCGCAGCGCGCCGGCGCGGTCGATCCGGTCGAGGTCGTCGACCTCGTGCTCGGTGGACAGCGCGTCGAGGTGGAGCTCCAGATGGGCGAAGTCGGGCTCGGCCTCGTCGATGGCCGTGCCAAGTGCCGTGCGGGCGGCAAGACCCGTGGTGCCGCTGGCCACCACCCGCACGAGGCTTCGGCGGCGCTCGCCCGGCGAGGGCAGAAGGGCCCGCAGCGTCTCGACGGCATCCTCGCCCGGTAGAAGATGCAGATCGAGCGTGCGCCAGGAAAAGCCGGCGGTGACAAAGGGCGTCAGCTTCGGCGTCGCGCCGGGCCCGGCGATCTCGACGAGCAGCGCCTCGCCGGGGCGCTCGTGCTTGAAGCGGTCGGGCTCGGGCGAGCCGCTGTAGGCGGTGCGCGGGTCGATCGCAATCGGCCCGTGCCAGTCGCCGAGCGCCAGATAGTCGAGGCCCGCGCGCCGTGCCCGGTCCGGAGCGACGATCTCGGCCGCGTTCGCCTCCTCCGAGAAGCTCTGGACGGCGCCGTGCGCGAGGCCGATGCGCACCGTGCCCTCCGGTGTCTGCGCCCCGTCCATCCAGGCGGTGAGGTCGCGCCCGGGGCGGCGCGTCGTGCAAGGGGCCGGAAGGACGAAGGCGCCGGGCGCGATCTCGATCGGTTCGGGCTCGGTGGCGAGCGTCACGTTGTCCGGTGCCTCGCGCGCCAGCGTCTGCCAGAGCGGCGCGGCCTGCAGCGAATCGTGGTTCCCGGGCAGGATCACCCAGCCGATCGTGGGGTGCCCCGCCATCTCGGCGAGCGCCTGCCGGCGCACCTGCGGGGCGGGCGTCTCGGTGTCGAACGTGTCCCCGGCGAGAAGCACCGTGCCGGCGCCCGTCGCGTGCGCCTCGGCGGCCAGGCGCGCCAGGACGGCGTGGCGGGCCTCGCGCAGGCGCCCCGGCAGGTCGCCGGAGAACTGGCCGAAGCGCTTGCCGAGATGCAAATCGCTCGAATGGATGAAGCGGATCATGCCTCGCCTTCGCTCCGCGGCGGTCCGGCGTCCGGGCCGCCCTCTTCCCGTGGGGTCGAGCATGCCCGCGCCGGGTTCGGCAAGGGAAATGTCGGCCGGTACGCCGTTCGCGAACGGCCGCCCACGCGGAACGGACGTCTCGCGGCTTCTCGATGAGGCGGAACGACGGTGCTCCGGGCGGATGAAAGGGAGGAAACTTTGATCGAGTGGTCAAAATTTGAGCTTGACCGCGATCGGGCAGCCGAGACAGTCTCCTTGGAATGGTTCGAAGGAGAGCGTCGATGACCGAAACTCCTCATGCCCTTTCTCCGTCCGCGGCAGGGCCCGATATCGCGGCGGGCCGGCTCGACTCCCAGGCGCTCACCCGCAACTTCCTCGACCTCCACGCGCCGCTCGACCGGCACGAGGCGCTGGTCGAAAGCGACCGCTGCTATTTCTGCTACGACGCGCCCTGCATGCAGGCCTGTCCGACTTCGATCGACATTCCGCTCTTCATCCGCGAGATCGGGGCCGGCAACGCGGTGGGCGCGGCCAAGACCATCCTCTCCTCCAACATCCTCGGCGGCATGTGCGCGCGTGTCTGCCCCGTCGAGACGCTCTGCGAGGAGGCCTGCGTGCGCGAGGCCGCCGAGGGCAAGCCGGTGAAGATCGGGCTGCTCCAGCGCTATGCCACCGACCACGTCGTCGGCGTGCGCGAGCATCCCTTCCGGCGGGCCGAGAGCACCGGAACGCGCGTCGCGGTCGTCGGGGCGGGGCCGGCGGGCCTGTCCTGTGCCCATCGCCTCGCCATGCTGGGCCACGAGGTGACCCTCTTCGACGCGCGCCAAAAGGCCGGCGGGCTGAACGAGTACGGCATCGCCTCCTACAAGGCGACGAACGGCTTCGCGCAGGAAGAAGTGGACTTCGTCCTCTCCATCGGCGGCATCGCGCTGCAGACGGGCGTGCGGCTCGGCGAGAACCTGCATCTCTCCGATCTGCGCGAGGCGTTCGACGCGGTGTTCCTCGGGATCGGCCTTGCCGGCGTCAACGCGCTCGGCCATGAGCCGCAGGAGGCGAGCGGCCATCACGACGCCGTCGCCTGGATCGCCGAGCTGCGCCAGACGGTGGATCTGTCGAGCCTGCCCGTCGGGCGGCGCGTCGTCGTCATCGGCGGGGGCATGACGGCCATCGACATGGCGGTGCAGGCCAAGGCGCTGGGCGCCGAGGACGTGACGCTCGTCTACCGGCGCGGGCGCGCGGCGATGAACGCGAGCCCGTACGAGCAGGAGATCGCGCTCGCGCGCGGCGTCCACATCCGCTGCAATCTGTCGCCGAAGCGGCTTCTCCACGAGGGCGGCTACGTCCACGCCATCGAACTCGCGCGAACCCGCGAGGAGAACGGTCGGCTGGTCGAGACCGGCGAGACGGAGATTCTCGCAGCCGACCAGGTGTTCCGGGCCATCGGCCAGCGTTTCCATCTGGAGGGCGTCGATCTCGACGGGTTCGGAGTGGCGACCGAAGGCGGCCGGCTCGTCGTCGACGAGGAGCGCCGTACGAGTCTCCCCGGCGTCTGGGCCGGCGGCGACTGCGTGGCCGGCGGAGACGATCTGACCGTCGTCGCGGTGGAGGACGGCAAGCGGGCGGCGCTCTCGATCCACGAGGCGCTGACAGCGGGCGTGAGGATGGCCGCGGAATGAGCGCGCTCGCCTCATCGAGCCTTGCCCGGTTCGGCCGTTGCCTCGAACGGGCGTGGTCGAACCAATCGTCCACACGCTGGCGTGCCGACAATCCGGCGCTCGGGCAGTGCGGCGTCACCAGCCTCGTCGCGAACGACGCCTTTGGTGGCGAAATCCTGAAGACCAGGGTCGAGGGCGGGTGGCACTTCTACAACCGCATCGATGGCCGGCGGGTCGATTTCACCGCCTCCCAGTTCTCTGATCCCCTCGACTACCAGGACGTCGCTTCGGACCGAAGCGACGCTTTCGCCGACACGAACGCGCAGCAGTACGACGCGCTGACCGCCCGCCTCCGCGCGGCGCAGCAGGAGGGTTGAAACGCATGGCCGACCTGTCGACGAACTTCATCGGGATCCGTTCGCCGAACCCGTTCTGGCTGGCCTCGGCGCCGCCGACCGACAAGGAGTACAACGTCAATCGCGCCTTCGAAGCAGGCTGGGGCGGGGTGGTGTGGAAGACGCTGGGGCAGGCGGGCTCGCCGGTCGTCAACGTCAACGGCCCGCGCTACGGCGCGATCCACGGGCCGGACCGGCGGCTGCTCGGCCTGAACAACATCGAGCTCATCACCGACCGGGACCTCGAGACCAATCTGGAGGAGATCGTCCGGGTCAAGCGCAACTGGCCGGACCGGGCGATGATCGTCTCGCTGATGGTGCCGTGCGAGGAGGAGGAGTGGCGCTCGATCCTGTCGCGCGTCATGGAGACGGGCTGCGACGGCGTGGAGCTGAATTTCGGCTGCCCGCACGGCATGAGCGAGCGCGGCATGGGCTCGGCGGTGGGCCAAGTGCCCGAATACATCGAGATGGTCGCGCGCTGGTGCAAGGAGCACTCGAACCTGCCGGTGATCGTGAAGCTGACGCCCAACATCACCGACATCCGCTATCCGGCGCGCGCGGCGAAGAGAGGCGGGGCGGACGCGGTCTCCCTCATCAACACCATCTCCTCCATCGTCTCGGTCGACCTCGACAGTTTCGCGCCGACGCCGACCATCGACGGCAAGGGCAGCCACGGCGGCTATTGCGGCCCGGCGGTGAAGCCCATCGCGCTGAACATGGTGGCCGAGATCGCCCGCGACCGCGAGACCTACGGCCTGCCGATCTCCGGCATCGGCGGGGTGACGACGTGGCGCGACGCCGCCGAGTTCATCGCGCTCGGCTGCGGCACGGTGCAGGTCTGCACCGCGGCCATGACCTACGGCTTCAAGGTGGTGCAGGAGATGGCGTCCGGCCTCTCCGACTGGATGGACGAGAAGGGCTATTCCTCGATCGAGGATTTCCGCGGCAAGGCGGTGCGCAACGTCACCGACTGGCAATATCTCAACCTCTCCTACGTGACCAAGGCGCGGATCGACCAGGACAAGTGCATCTCCTGCGGGCGCTGCCACATCGCCTGCGAGGACACCTCGCACCAGGCGATCACCAAGGAGGTGAACGGCAAGCGGCATTTCGAGGTGATCGACGCCGAGTGCGTCGGCTGCAATCTCTGCGTCAACGTCTGCCCGGTGGAGGACTGTATCACCATGGAGCGGATCGAGGGCTTCGACCCGCGCACCGACGCGCCCATTCCGGCCGCCTACACCAACTGGACCGCGCATCCGAACAACCCGATGCGACGCGAGGCGATGCAGTTCGCGCCCGAGCCGATGGAACTGACCGAACCGGCGGAGTAGGCCCCGTGTCAGCGCGGCAGGACGCCTTTGAGGATGATCGACAGCACCGTCTCGGCGGCGTTGTCGTGAAAGTCCGGTCGGCCGCTTTCCTCCGGCAGGATCGCGCGGACCTGCGCGTCGAAATCGGCATAGGTCTGGGTCGCGGCCCAGATCAGGACGACCAGATGCACCGGGTCGGTGCGGGCAAGGCGCCCCTCGTCCATCCAGCGGGCGAGGATCGCGGCCTTGTCCTTGACGAGGTCGCGCAAGGGGCCGCGCAGGAACGGCCCGATCACCGGCGCGCCGTGCAGCACCTCGTTGGCGAAGAGCCGCGAGTTCTCCGGTCTCTGGGCCGACAGGCGCATCTTCTCACGGATGTAGGTTTCCAGTTCGCGGGCCGGGTCGCCGTTCGGATCGAGCGCGGCGAAGGGCGCGAGCCAGGCGTCGAGCGTGCCCACGAGAACCGCCCGGTAGATGTCCTCCTTGCGGCGGAAGTAGTAGAGCAGATTGGTCTTCGACATGCCGCAGGCGCGCGCGATCTCCTCCACGCTCGCGGCCTTGAAACCGCGCGCGGAAAAGACGGTCAGGGCGGCGTCGAGGATCGCCTTGCGGTTCTCCGTCTGGATGCGCGTCGCGGGCGGGGGGATGGTATCGGACACGCTAAGGCTGCTCGTTCTGCCGCACTTTTGCGCAATGGTGGACGATGCCGAGGCAGGGTGCAATCGCGCTTGACCGCCTTTCGGGCCTCTCCTAGCCTCGGCTCGAACGGGCGCATCACGCCTCAGACGAGCGGGCCGCGCGACGACGCGGGGCCCGGCCGACAGGGACTTCCGATCGCATGAGCATGGCATCGAACATCCAGACCGACGGCGAGCGGCTCTGGGAGGCGCTGATGGAGATGGCCAAGATCGGCCCCGGCGTCGCGGGCGGCAACAACCGCCAGACGCTGACCGACGAGGATTCGGAAGGCCGTCACCTCTTCCGGCGCTGGTGCGAGGCGGCGGGCCTCTCGATGTCGGTCGACACGATGGGCAACATGTTCTTCCGCCGGGAGGGCGCCGAGCCGAGCCTGCCGCCCGTCTACATGGGTTCCCATCTCGACACCCAGCCGACCGGCGGCAAGTTCGACGGCGTGCTCGGGGTTCTCGGAGCGCTGGAGGTCGTGCGCACGCTGAACGACCTCGGCATCCGGACCCGCCACCCGATCGTCGTCGTCAACTGGACCAACGAGGAGGGCACGCGCTTCGCCCCGGCCATGATCGCCTCCGGCGTCTTCGCCGGCCTCCACGAGGAGGGGTGGGCGAAGGATCGCGTCGATTCCAAGGGCAAGCGCTTCGGCGACGAACTGAAGCGCATCGGCTGGGAGGGCGAGGAACCCGTCGGGAAGGACCGCCCGATCCACGCGCTCTTCGAGCTCCACATCGAGCAGGGGCCGATCCTGGAGGACGAGGGGCTGGACATCGGCGTCGTCAGCCACGGCCAGGGCCTCTACTGGCTGGAGGTGACGCTGACGGGCCGCGACACCCACACCGGCTCGACGCCCATGCCCAAGCGCCGCAACGCCGGGCTCGGCATGGCGCGGGTGATCGAGCTTGTCCACGAGACGGCGATGGACTTCCAGCCGGACGCCGTCGGCGCCGTCGGCCATGTCGAGGTCTATCCGAACTCGCGCAACGTCGTGCCCGGCAAGGCGGTCTTCACCATCGACATTCGCTCTCCGCACAAGGAGACGCTGGAGGCGATGCGCGAGCGGATCGAGGACGGCATCGACCTGATCGCCGAGGCGCTCGACATCGAGGCGAGCGTCGAGGAGGTCGGGCATTTCGACCCGGTCGTGTTCGACGCGGGGTGCGTCGCGACCGTGCGTGCGGCGGCCGAGCGGCTCGGCTTCTCGCACCGGAACATCGTCTCGGGCGCCGGCCACGACGCCTGCTGGATCAACCGCATCGCCCCGACCGCGATGATCTTCACCCCTTGCGTCGACGGCCTCAGCCACAACGAGGCGGAGGAGATCTCGAAGGACTGGGCGAAGGCGGGTACCGACGTGCTGCTCCAGGCAGTGGTCGAGACGGCGGGGATCGTGGAGTGAGCGACGCCGCGCCCGACAGGCCCTCATCCCCCTGCCGGGACCTTCTCCCCGACGGGGAGAAGGGGCAGCTTCGGCGTTGGTCGAACGGACGGAACGGTCGAGGCTTCACCTTCTCCCCGTCGGGGAGAAGGTGGCGGCAGCCGGATGAGGGCATGAAGGGCGGGGCGGAGACCATCGCATGAGCATCGTCATCAAAGGCGGCACCGTCGTCACCGCCGACCGCACCTTCAGGGCCGACGTCCTGATCGAGGGCGAGACCATCGTCGCCGTGGCCGAGAACCTCTCCGGCGACGAGACCATCGACGCCTCCGGCGCCTACGTCATGCCGGGCGGCATCGATCCGCACACGCACATGGAGATGCCCTTCATGGGCACCCATTCGGCCGACGACTTCGACACCGGCACCGCCGCAGGCCTCTCCGGCGGCACCACGATGACGGTCGACTTCTGCCTGCCGGCGCCGGGGCAGGGGCTGATCGACGCGCTCCAGGAATGGCACCAGAAGGCCGGTAAGGCGCGCGCCGACTACTCCTTCCACATGGCGATCACCTGGTGGGGCCAGAAGGTCTTCGACGACATGCCGAAGGTGGTCGGCGAGGGCATCAACACCTTCAAGCACTTCATGGCGTACAAGGGCGCCCTGATGGTGAACGACGACGAGATGTTCGCCTCGTTCGGGCGCTGCGCCGAGCTCGGCGCGCTGCCGCTCGTCCACGCCGAGAACGGCGACGTCGTCGCCTCGCTCCAGCAGAAGCTGCTCGCCGCCGGCAATGACGGGCCGGAGGCGCACGCCTATTCGCGCCCGCCGGAGGTGGAGGGCGAGGCGACCAACCGCGCGATCATGATCGCCGATCAGGCGGGGGTGCCGCTCTACGTCGTCCACGTCTCCTGCGAGCAGTCCCACGAGGCGATCCGCCGGGCGCGCGCCAAGGGCATGCGCGTCTTCGGCGAGCCCTTGATCCAGCATCTGACGCTCGACGAGAGCGAGTACCGCAACCCCGACTGGGACCACGCCGCGCGGCGCGTGATGAGCCCGCCCTTCCGCGACAAGGCGAACCAGGACTCGCTGTGGGCGGGCCTCGCCTCCGGCTCGCTGCAGGTCGTCGCCACCGACCATTGCGCCTTCACGGCGCAGCAGAAGCGCATGGGGCTCGGCGACTTCACCAAGATCCCGAACGGCACCGGCGGGCTGGAGGACCGGATGCCGGTGCTCTGGACGAAGGGCGTCGCCACCGGCCGCCTGACCATGAACGAGTTCGTCGCCGTCACCTCGACCAACATCGCCAAGATCCTGAACGTCTACCCGAAGAAGGGCGCGATCCTGCCCGGCGCCGACGCCGACATCGTGATCTGGGACCCGGCGGCGACCAAGACCATCAGCGCGGCGAACCAGACGTCGGCGATCGAATACAACGTCTTCGAGGGCGTCGAGGTGACGGGGCTTCCCGCCATCGTGCTCTCGCGCGGACGCGTCGCCTATCGCGACGGCGAGGTCCGGGCCGAGACGGGCGACGGTCGCTTCGTCAGGCGCGAGGCGAACGCGCCGGTGAATCGGGCGCTGTCGACCTGGAAGGAACTCGTCGCCCCGCGCAAGGTGACGCGCTCGGGCATTCCGGCGGGGGTCTGATGTCGCTCGCCGAGGCGCCCGTCCCGCTTCAACCCCGGCAGCCGGCGTCCGACGCACCCGTCGCGGTGGAGGCGAAGGGCCTGTCGCTGATCTTCCAGGCCGCGGACGGCCCCGTCCATGCGCTGAAGGACATCGACCTCACGGTCCGGCGCGGCGAGTTCGTCTCCCTGATCGGCCCCTCGGGCTGTGGGAAGACGACGCTGCTCCGCGTCATCGCCGATCTGGAGCAGCCCAGCGGCGGCTCGATCCTTGTCAACGGCATGAGCCCGGAACAGGCGCGGCTGAAGCGCGCCTACGGCTACGTCTTCCAGGCGGCGGCCCTCTATCCCTGGCGCACGATCGAGAGAAACGTCGCCCTGCCGCTGGAGGTGATGGGCTTCGACAAGGCCGATCGGGCGGAGCGCATCGCCCGCAATCTCGACCTCGTCGGGCTCAAGGGCTTCGAGCGGAAGTTCCCCTGGCAGCTCTCGGGCGGCATGCAGCAGCGCGCCTCGATCGCGCGGGCGCTCTCCTTCGACCCCGACCTCCTTCTGATGGACGAGCCCTTCGGCGCGCTGGACGAGATCGTGCGCGACCGGCTGAACGAGGAGCTTCTGAAGCTCTGGGCGAAAACGAAGAAGACCGTCGTCTTCGTCACCCACTCGATCCCCGAGGCGGTGTTCCTGTCGACGAAGATCGTGGTGATGAGCCCGCGACCGGGGCGCATCCAGGACGTGGTCGAGTGCGACCTCGGACCCGAGCGCCCGCTGGAGATCCGCGAGACGCCGCGCTTCCTGGAGATCGCCCACCGCGTGCGCGAGGGCCTCAGGGCGGGGCATTCGTATGATTGAGGGCGCGAACCCAGATCGGATCGCGCCCGGCAGGCCCTCACCCGTCCGCATCGCGGCAGCGATGCGTCCACCCTCTCTCGCGAGCGGGAGAGGAATGGGGGCTCGCCCTGCGACGCTTGCGAGCGGCCGCCATTCTTCTCCCCTGCGGGGAGAAGGTGGCCCGAAGGGCCGGATGAGGGGAGGGCGTCGATGACGCCCGAGACCATCAGAGCCCGCGACCTTCGGCGTCGGGAGACCGATGCCGAGTATCGCTTGTGGTACGAGTTGCGGGCCCGGCGGTTGAACGGCTTCAAGTTCGTTCGGCAATGTGCGATTGAAGCCTACGTCGCCGACTTCGCATGTCGAACCCACTGGCTCATCGTCGAGCTCGACGGAAGCCAGCATTCGAGCTCACGATCGGACGTCGTTCGGACGCTTCGCCTAAACGATCTCGGTTGGTCGGTCCTGCGCTTCTGGAACGAGGAGGTCTTCCTGCATCGAGAAATGGTCCTCGACACCATTCTCGCGGCTCTTGAAGGGCGGTTGCGGGCCTCCGGACAAGGCGCGGACCCCTCACCCGACCTGCGCTCCGCGCAGGCCACCCTCTCCCCGCCGGGGAGAGGAATGGCGCCTCTTTCGGCGCCGTTTCCTCGTGAGGTCAGATGACCGCCGCCGCGCCCATCGCCGAGCCGGCCGCCGCGATCGGCCGCGTCGAGCCTGCGCCGTTCTGGCGGCGCGCGAAGGCGGGGAGGGCGTTGCCGGTGCTCACCGTGCTCCTCGCGATCCTTGCGCTGTGGTACGCCGGCGCCGTCTTCATGAACTGGACCACCGCCGGCGAGCGGTTCCTGCGCGAGGTGCCGGACGCGACGATTCTCCAGCGGATCGCCGCGACGCTCTTTGACCAGCGACCGCTCCTGCCCGCGCCGCACCAGATCGCGATCGAGGTCTGGAACACGACGGTCGGCGTGCGCCCGACCTCGCCGCGCTCCCTTCTCTTCCACGCGCAGGTGACGCTCTCCTCGACGCTCCTCGGCTTTCTCCTCGGCACGCTTCTGGGCATGGCGCTCAGCCTCGGCATCCTCGCCTCGCGCACGCTCGAAAAAAGCCTGATGCCGTGGATCATCGCCAGCCAGACGATCCCGATCCTCGCCATCGCGCCGATGATCGTCGTGGTGCTCGCCTCGATCGGCGTCTCCGGCCTCCTGCCGAAGGCGATGATCTCGACCTATCTCTCCTTCTTCCCCGTCGTCGTCGGCATGACCAAGGGCCTGCGCTCGCCCGACGCCATGCATCTCGACCTCATGCGCACCTATGGCGCGAGCGGGGGCAGGTGCTGGCCAAGCTGCGCCTGCCGGCCTCGCTTCCGTTTCTCTTCGCCTCCGCGAAAGTGGCGGTCGCCGCCGCCCTCGTCGGCGCGATCGTCGGCGAGCTGCCGACCGGCGCGCAGGCCGGGCTCGGCGCGCGGCTTCTCGCCGGCTCCTATTACGGGCAGACGATCCAGATCTGGTCGGCGCTGGTCGCGGCCTCCGTTCTGGCCGGTCTCCTGATCGCGGCGATCTCGCTTCTCGAAGGCCTGGTCGCGCGGCGGACGGGGGCGCGCGCATGAGCGACGTTCCCGCCGGAGGCGCCCCTGGAAGCGGCGCGATGCGAGCCGGCCTGTCCTTCGCGGTTGCGCTTGCGGCGAGCCTTGCCGCCCTCTCCCTGATCGAGGCGCCGGGCGCGGCCTTCTGGGCCGCCGTCCTCCTCTTCTGGCTGGCGTCCTGGCGGGGCGTGGCGGGCCTGTCGTCCATGCACCTCTCCGGCCGCGCTGCGCGCCTGCGCGACATCCTCGTGCCGCTCGTCTTCGGCGCGACCGTGCTCCTTCTCTGGGAGTTCCTCGTCGCGGGGCTCGCCGTCCCGGTCGTCCTCCTGCCCGCGCCCTCGCAGATCGCCGCGCGCTTCGCGGCGTCCACCTCGATCCTCTGGGCCGATTTCGTCCAGACCTATCTGAAGGCGGTCCTTGCCGGCTACGCCATCGGCTGCGGCGCGGGCTTCCTCACCGCGCTTCTCGTCGATCGCTCCCCCTTCCTGAAACGGGGGCTTCTGCCGATCGGCAATCTCGTCTCGGCGCTCCCCGTCATCGGCATCGCGCCGATCATGGTCATGTGGTTCGGCTTCGATTGGCCGTCCAAGGCCGCCGTCGTCGCGATCATGACCTTCTTTCCGATGCTCGTGAACACCGTCGCGGGCCTCGCGGCGGCCGGGGCGATGGAGCGCGACCTGATGCGCACCTATGCCGCGAACCACCGCCAATCGCTCCTGAAGCTGCGGCTGCCGGCGGCCATGCCCTTCGTCTTCAACGCGCTGAAGATCAACTCGACGCTGGCGCTGATCGGCGCCATCGTCGCCGAGTTCTTCGGCACGCCGATCGTCGGCATGGGCTTTCGCATCTCCGCCGAGATCGGCCGGCTGAACACCGACATGGTCTGGGCGACGATCGCGGTCGCAGCAGCCGCCGGCTCGGCCTCCTACGGCCTCCTCGCGCTCCTCGAGCGCCGGGTCACCTTCTGGCATCCCTCGCAACGAAAGAGCTGAAAGGATTCTCCCATGCGCAGCCTCCTCCTCGCATCCGCCGCCCTTGCCGCCTTCAGCCTTCCCGCCTCCGCGCAGGACGCGCTGACGCTGCAGCTGAAATGGGTCACGCAGGGGCAGTTCGCCGGCTATTACGTGGCGCAGGACCAGGGCTTCTACGAGGAGGCCGGGCTCGACGTGACGATCAATCCCGGCGGCCCGGACATTGCGCCGACGCAGGTGATCGCGGGCGGCGGGGCGGACGTGATCGTGGAGTGGATGCCGGCGGCGCTCGCCGCGCGCGAGCGCGGGCTCGAGCTCGTCAACATCGCCCAGCCCTTCGCGCGCTCCGGCATGCAGCTCACCTGCCGCACCGATTCCGGCATCGAGAGCCCGGAGGACTTCGCCGGCAAGACGCTCGGCGTCTGGTTCTCGGGCAACGAATATCCGTTCCTGTCGTGGATGTCGAAGCTCGGTCTCTCCACCGAAGGCGGGGACGATGGCGTCACCGTGATCCGGCAGGGCTTCAACGTCGATCCGCTGATCCAGCGACAGGCCGACTGCATCTCCACCATGAACTACAACGAGTACTGGCAGGTCATCGACGCCGGGATCCCCGAAGCCGAGCTGAAGGTCTTCGCCTATTCCGACGAGGGCGTCGCGACGCTGGAGGACGGGCTCTGGACGACGCAGGAGAAGCTCGCCGACCCCGAGATGGTCGACAGGCTCGCCCGCTTCGTGAAGGCCTCGATGCGCGGCTGGGAATGGGCGCGCGAGAACCCGGACGAGGCCGCCGCCATCGTTCTCGACAACGACATGACGGGCGCCCAGACCGAGGAGCACCAGCAGCGCATGGTGGGCGAGATCGTCGGGCTGCTGACGGAGGACCCGAACGGCGCGCTCGACGTCACATCGGCGGACCAGACGGTGGACGTCCTGATGTCGGAGGGCTCCGACCCGGTCATCACCGCCCGCCCGGAAGGCGCGTGGACGAGCGAGGTGACCGACAAGGCCGCCGAGATCCAGTAGCCTTCGGCAGGGCGGGCGCGGGCTGGTCGACCGCGTCCGCCGCCTCGACCGGGACCGCGTCGGCGATGCCCGGCGCCTCAGCCGCGCGTTTCGTTTCCTTCCCCTAGCCGAAGACGAGCGGCAGAAACTGTTCCAGCCAGCGCCGCACGGCCGCATCGTGGATGGCCCGTCCCTCCAGATGGGCCTTCCGCCCCTGCGCGCCCGGCAGCCCCAGCCGCTCGTGGCCCTTCACCGTCCAGCGGTGCACCATGGCGAGCGTCAGCTCGGCGTGGAACTGGATGCCGTAGGCTCGGCCGACGCGGAACGCCTGGTTCTCGAAGAGAGCGCTGCGCGCCAGATGCTCGGCACCATGCGGCAGGCTCGCGCCCTCCCGGTGCCATTGATAGGCCATGCGCGGCCAATGCTGCATCAGCTGCCGCCCGGCGAGCGTCTCCTCAAGCGGATAATAGCCGACCTCGACCAGACCGTCGGGATGAGGGCCGACCGTGCCGCCGAGATGCTTCGACAGCATTTGCGCGCCGAGGCAGATGCCGAGGAAGGGACGGTCCTCACGCAAGGGGACGTCCATCCACTCGATCTCGCGGCGGATGTAGTCGTCGGGGTCGTTGGCGCTCGGCGGCCCGCCGAAGACGATCGCGCCGCGGTGCGCGTCGAGCGTCTCGGGGAGCGCGTCTCCCATCACCGGACGGCGGATATCGAGGCGGATGCCGGACGCTTCCAGCATCAGGCCGATGCGGCCCGGCGTCGAGCGCTCCTGATGCAGGACGACGAGGATCGGGCGCGGGTCCTGCGCGGTCAGGGCCAAGGGCGTCTCTCCGGCGAGGCCGGGCCTGCCGTCCGCACCGCGTGTCACGCGGTCGAGCCCGCGAGCCCGGCGCGCCGCGACGCCTCGCGCTTGAGGCTCATCCGATCCGCGGACGAGACGCCGAGGAGTTCGGCGATGCGCCAAGCGAGATTGTCCTCCAGCTCGTGGACGTCGCCGTCGGCGTAGATGAGGCTCCAGACCACCTCCACGAAGGAGATGCGGGCGGTCTCGTCCATCCGGCTCATGAGGACGGAGGTGAAGCCGTAGAGGTCGATCGCCTCGGCGTCGGCACGACGCCCCTTGGCGAGAAGATCCGCCGCTTCCGCCTCGCCGATCCCGAACTCGCGTTGGAGAAGCGCGCGCAGACGATCGCCCTCGGCCTGCGTGAACGCGCCGTCCGCCTCCGCCACGTGGACGAGAAGCGCGGCGGCCGCGACGCGGGGATCGTCCGCGAGGGTCGGGCGACGGCCGGGCTCCTCGAGCGACCGCAGCAGGCGTCTGATCTGTTCGAGCATCGGCTTCGCTTGGGGTCAGATGTTGAAGCGGGCGTCCTTGCGGGCGGGATCGCTTTCGCCGGCGGCCGGGGCGGCGACGGGACCGTGATCGATCTCGCGATGCGGCTCTCCCGGATCGGCCGCCCCGTTCAAGGCGACGAGCGCGGTCGAGGACGCGTCCTGCGAGCGGTCCGTCTCACCGTCGCCGTGCGCCGTTCCGTGCGAAATGGTGCGCAGCGGTGCGGGACGGGCCTCCGACTCGCTCCAACGGAAGGCGTCCAGGCGTCCGGTGACCGGCGAGACCGGGCTCCAGTCCGGCGCGCTCGTGCCGTCGGCGGACCAGGACGGGTCGCGGGGCGCGCGCAGCGCCTTGGCCATCTGGGCGCGCACGCGGCCCGGGCCGCCGCCTTCGGCCTCCTCGATGTCGGCGAGGAGAAGATAGACCGATTCGCGCGGGGACTTGGCGGCGGCCGCCTCCGCTTCGCTGCGGGCCAGGGGAAGGGCGCGCGCGTCGAGCGCCGCGTGGGCGACGGCCAGATGCGCCTCGGCCGAACCGGGATGGATCTGCTGGAGCCGGCGCGCCCGCGCCAGCCGCTCCGAGGCGCTCTCGCCCGGACGCGCATGAACGTAGAGCTCGGCGATCTGCGGATGCGGCTGGTCGGTCCAGGCCTTCTCCAAGACCTTGGTCGCGCGGCGGAAGTCGCCGGAGGCGATGGCGGCCTTGGCCGCGGTCAGCGCGGCGGGCACCAGGGCGGGCGCGAGCTTGGTCGCCTCCAGCGCCAGCGACTTGGCGGCGGCCGGGTCGGAGGTCAGGAGGGACTGCGCCTTGCCGGTGAGAAGGACAGCGCGAAGACGGTCGCTCTCGGTCTTGTCGACGAGGCGCGACGAGCGCTGCGCCTTCAGGATCTCCAGCGCCGAATCGTAGTCCTTCTCCGCCGCCTTCAACTCCAGGACGGCGCCCCCGGCCCAGGGAACGTGCGGGGCGATGCGCACGGCCTGCTCGGCATAGTGGCGCGCCGCGACCGCGTCGTTGACGCGCTCGGACTCCAGATAGAGGCCGCGCAGGGCCAGGAGCCGCGTGTTCGGATCGGCCTCCATCGCCTCGAAGACGCGGCGGGCCCGGGCATGGTCGCCCTCGATCATCGCGGTCTGCGCGTCGAGGAAGCGCAGGAGCGGCTCCTTGCGCGCGTCGAGATAGCGCTGCGACTTCACGACGAGGCGACGGGCCGTGGCCGCGTCGCCGGCTCCGGCGGCGAGGATGCCGCCCGTCAGCGCGCGATAGCCCTTCTCGCGGGACCGCCCCGAAACGAAGCGGCCGATCCGCGCAGGCGCGTCGAAGAGGTTCGACAGGATCCAGACGAGCGCCAGCACCGCGACGATGAGGAGGGCCGCGGCGGCCAGGAAGGTCAGGAAGGACAGCTGGAGCTCGGTCCCGAGCCAGGCGATCGAGACTTCGCCCGGATGATCGGCGAGCCAGGCGAAACCGAGGCCGGCGGCGAGGACGACGACGAAGAAGAGAAGAATGCGCAGCATAGGGGTCTCCGTCAGCCCTGCGTGTCCGTTTGACCGCCGGTCGCGCCCGCGAGCGCGGCATCGACGACCGAGGACGCCTGTTGCCGCGCCTCGACCTCGGCCGCGAAGTCCGCGCTTGCGGCCTGTGCGGCCTCGTCGAGTTCGCTGCGCGCGGCGAGCCAGCCCTGAAGATCGCCGGCTTCGAGGGCCGAGGTCATGCGGGCGAGAGTCGCGTCCGATCCGCTCGCCTCCTCGCCCGGCGCGTCGGTAGAGCGCACGGTGACGAGGGAGGAGAAGCCCGCCATCAGCTGATCGCCGAGGCCGGCATCGGCGTTCGGCTGGACGAAGGCGCGGCGGATGTCGGCCTCCACCTCGGGCCAGCGCGAGACGAGCTCGCCCTGCGTGGGAACGCCGCCCGCCGCGAATTCGCGCAGGGGCTCGACCGCCCGTGCGTCGCCGCCCGCCGAGGCGAAGGCCTCCAGCTCGGGCATGAACGGCCCGCCGCGGTCGATCGCCGCCTTGAGGCCGGCGGCGGCTAGCGCGATCCGGGCCTGTTCGCCGGCCGCCTCGACGGCGGCGATCCGGGTCTCGACCTCGTCCATGCGGGTGGCGATCTCGCCGGCGAGAGTGCGGGCCTCCTCGGCCGTCGCCTGGGCGCTGTCCGCCGTGCCCTGCGCGGCCTGCGCGACGCCGGAGGATTCCTCCAGCGTTCCGGCGCGCTGCTGGAGCGTCTGCTCGGCGGCCGCGAGGCGGTCGCTGACCGCCGCAAGGTCGGTCGTGGAGGCGAAGGATTCGCCCGTCCCGCCCGCCGCTTCGGCGGACTGCAACTGACCGACGGCTTCGCGCAGGGTCGCCACCTCGCTCGACACCGCTTCCAGATCGCCGGCCTGGGCGAACTGGCCGGTCTCCGGCGCGGCCTGCCCGCCGGGCAGAACGCCGGCCGAGGAGAGGAGCGCGGCGCCCAGGAGCGCGAGCACGGCACCGGCGACGCCCGCGCCCAGGAGAGCGCCGAACGAACCCTTGCCGGAATGGGTAGTCTCGGCGCTCGTCCCGATCGCGCTTCGATCGCGATAGGCGTCGCTCACCGGGGGATTGGCGGGCTTGATGCGGTCGTCGGGCGCGGCCTCGTCGTCCTCGAACTCGCCGAGATCACGGCGCGGGGGCTCGCCGGCCTTGGCCGCAAGGCCTTCCTCCGCCGCGAAGACTTCCGTCGCGCTCGCGTCGCCGGGCGACGCGTCCACCGCGTCCGTCCGCTCCGAGGTCCCGTCCGGATCGCTCTGGCGCCGCCGCTCGGCGGCATCTGCGGCCTCCGGCTGCTCCTGCGGAGCGGGAAGGGCGCTCTGCGGCGTCTTGGCCTGCGCCTCGAGGGGCGTGTCGGCCTCGACGGCGGCGGGTTCGCCGGCCGGCGACGTCACGCTGCCGTCGTCGTCTGCGGCCGGGACGATGGCAGCATCCGGCCGCTCGGATTCCGACGCGCCGGCCGTATCGAGGGCCGAGCCTTGCGTTCCGCCTGTTCTCGGCCGCCGCGGACGGTTCGCCATGCCGGTCTCCACTCGCTTCATCTCGAACTATCGTGTCGTATCGCGCTGCCTGGCGGATTTAGCGTAACGCCGCGATCCTGCAACGACGAAGGTGGTCGGGAATCACCGATCAATGCTGCTCGGGCTGCCGTAACGCGCCAGAAGTGCCGAAAGCTCCGGCCTCGCGCTCACGAGCGCGTTTTCCGCCAACCCTTCGCCCAGGCCCTCCCGGATGCGCTGCGACAGGCAGAGCGGGACGGGGAGAGACGGGAGCCGGCGCGGATGGTCGGCGAGGAGCCGTCGCCAGGCGCGCGCCTGACCGAGCGAGAGGAGGAGGACCGCGTCGATCGGGGCGGCGAACGCGCCGTCGAGCGCGGCGGGGTCCGGCGAGGCGTCCCGCGTGTCGTAGGTCTCGACGGTCTCGAAGGGGACGCCGGCCTGCGACAGAGCGCGCTCCAGGCCGTCGGTGCGAACGCGTCCTGCGGCGTAGAGGAGCGGGCGCCCGGTGGAGGCGTGGGCTTCGGCAGCCTCTCCGGCGAGGGACGCGCCGGTGCCCTCGCCGGCGATCTGCGCCGCAAAGCCGGCAGCGCGCGCGGCCTCGGCGGTCGCGCGACCGACGGCGAGGACCGGCAGGTCGCGGAGCGGCGCGAGGGCGGGCGACCGGAAGGCGTTGCCGCTGGTCGCGATCAGCGCGCCGAACGGGCCGAGGGGAAGGGGCGGGGCAAGCGGGACGATGGTCTGCAGCGGCAGGAGGACGGGCTCGTGCCCGGCGGAGAGGACCAGCCGGGCGGTGGCCTCGGCCGCCTGCCGCTCGCGCAGGATCAGGAGGCGCGCCATCCGCCGGTCTCCGCCCAGCCCTCGAAGAAGCCGGGCCCGGCCGCCGCCAGAAGCTCGTCCGCCGCATCGACGCCCATTCCCGCGGCGTCGGCGGGCGCTCCAGTCCGGCGGGTCTCGTGCAGGACCGCGCCGTCGGGGGTCACGATCAGCCCGTGGAAGCTCAGGGTGCCCCCCCGCAGCCGGGCGAGGGCGGCGATGGGCGTGCGGCAGGAGCCGTCGAGGCGCGCGAGGAAGGCGCGCTCGGCCGACAGCTCGGTCTCGGTGGCGTCGTGCCGGATCGGCGCCAGGAGCGCGGCGAGCCGCCCGTCGCCCGCGCGGCCCTCGATGCAGATGGCCCCCTGGCCGGGGGCCGGAGGGAAGGCGGTCTCGTCCAGGATCTCGCCGGCCTCGCCCTCCATCGCCATGCGCTTGAGGCCGGCCAGGGCCAGGAGCGTGCCGTCGACCTCGCCGTGGCCCAGCTTGGCGAGGCGGGTCTGGACGTTGCCGCGCAGGATGGAGAGTTCGAGATCAGGGCGAAGGCGCCTGAGCAGCGCCTGCCGGCGCAGCGAGGCGGTGCCGACGCGCGCGCCGCGGGGCAGCTCCGCGATGGTGCGCGCCTCGCGGCCGATGAAGACGTCGCGCACGTCCTCGCGCGGCAGATAGGCGGCGATCTCCAGCCCCTCCGGAAGGCGCGTCGCCATGTCCTTGGAGGAGTGGACGGCCAGCTCGATCCGCCCAGCGAGGAGCGCGTCCTCGATTTCCTTGGTGAAGAGCCCCTTGCCTCCGACCTCCGACAGAGGCCGGTCGAGGATGCGGTCGCCGGAGGTCGAGATCACCTCGATCGCGAAGGCGTCCTCGGTGAGGCCGTGCGCCGCCATCAGGCGCGCGCGCACCTCGCTCGCCTGCGCGAGAGCCAGCCGGCTTCCCCTCGTTCCGATGCGGATAGGCTGTTCCAAACCATTGGGCCTTTCGGATTGCGCGAATGGGCGACGGCGCCTTTTGGACCCGGCGGACGGGGAAGGTCAAACCGCGCGGCGCCAAGCCGGGTGGCGTTCGCGGCCCCGCGCCGCTATCTGGCGAGGATCGGACAATCGAACGAGACCCGCCGCCTTCGAGCGCAGGGTCCAGGCCAAGGACGCGACGTGACGGGCCGACCGGCATCTCCCATCGTTCTGGGCATCGAGACGAGCTGCGACGAGACCGCGGCGGCGCTGGTGCGCCGGACCGCGACCGGGGACGCCGAAATCCTCTCCAACGTCGTCCTCAGCCAGATCGAGGAGCACGCGGCCTTCGGCGGCGTCGTCCCGGAGCTGGCCGCGCGCGCCCATGTCGAGGCGCTCGACGGCGTGATCCGGGCGGCGCTCGATGAGGCCGGGGCGGCGATCGCAGATGTCGGCGCGGTCGCGGCGACCTGCGGACCGGGGCTCGTCGGCGGCCTCGTGGTCGGCGCGATGACGGGCAAGGCGATCGCGGCTGCGCGGGGGCTGCCCTTCGTGGCGGTCAACCATCTGGAGGGCCACGCGCTGACCCCCCGTCTCAGCCACGGCCTCGCCTTTCCCTATCTCCTGCTCCTCGTCTCCGGGGGGCACACGCAGATTCTCCTGGTGAAGGGCCTCGGGTCCTACCAGCGCTGGGGCACCACGATCGACGACGCGCTGGGAGAGGCCTTCGACAAGACCGCCAAGCTCCTGTCGCTGTCGTCGCCCGGCGGGCCGGCGGTGGAGCGGATGGCGGCGCAGGGCGACGCGACGCGCTTTGCGCTTCCCAGGCCCCTCAAGGGCACCGACCGTCTCGACTTCTCCTTCGCCGGACTGAAGACGGCCGTGCGGCTCGCGGCCGAGAAGGTCGCTCCGATGTCGCAGGACGACGTCGCCGATCTCTGCGCCGCCTTCCAGCTGGCCGCCGCCGAAAGCCTCGGCGACCGCGTCTCTCGCGCGCTCGCGCGCTTTCGCGACGAGCTGCCCGGCCTCGCCGACCCGGTCCTCGCGGTCGCGGGCGGGGTGGCGTCCAACGAGGCGATCCGCGCCCGGCTGACGCAGGCCGCGCAAGCGCATGGCGTGCGCCTCGTCGCCCCGCCTCACGCGCTGTGCACCGACAACGGGGCGATGATCGCCTTCGCCGGACTGGAGCGGCTGGAGGCCGGGCTCGCCGACGGGTTCGACGCGCCCGTGCGCCCGCGCTGGCCGCTGGACGAGACGGCGGTCCCGATGCTCGGGTCCGGCCGGCGCGGGGCCAAGGCGTGAGCGCGGTCGCGGTGATCGGCGGCGGGGCCTGGGGCACCGCGCTCGCCTCCGTCACGGCCCGCAAGGGACTGGCGACCACCCTCTACGCGCGCGATCCGGACACGGTCGAGGCGGTGAACGTCCGGCACGAGAACGCGCGCTACCTGCCGGGCATCGCCCTGCCGCCGGCGCTCGTAGCGACCCCCTCGCTCGCCGAGGCCGTCGACGGCGCGGGCATCGTCCTCACCGTCGTGCCGGCTCAGACCCTGCGCAGCGTCGCCGAAGAGCTGCGTCCGCTCCTTCCGCCCGGCGTGCCGATCGTCCTGTGCTCCAAGGGCATCGAGGCCTCGACCGGCGCCTTCGGCTCGGCGATCGTCGCCGATGTCCGCCCCGGCGGGCCGGTCGCGGTGCTCTCCGGCCCGAGCTTCGCGCATGACGTCGCGGCCAATCTTCCGACCGCGGTCACGCTCGCCTGCGCCGATGCCCCGACGGCCGAGACGCTCGCGGCCACGCTCTCCTCGGCGAGCCTGCGGATCTATGCCAGCGACGACGTCGCCGGCGTGGAAGCGGGCGGCGCGCTGAAGAACGTTCTCGCCATCGCCGCCGGCGCCGTCGCGGGCCGGGGCCTGGGGGCCTCGGCGCAGGCCGCGATCGTCACGCGGGGCCTCAGCGAGTTGCGGCGCCTCGGGCTGGCGCTGGGCGCGCGGCCCGAAACGCTGACGGGCCTCTCGGGCCTCGGCGACCTCGTCCTCACGTGCGGCTCGACGCAGTCGCGCAATTTCGCCTACGGCATGGCGCTCGGGCGTGGCGACGACCTCTCGCGACTCAAGCTCGCCGAGGGCGTCCATTCCGCCGGGGTCGCGGCGCGTCTGGCGCGCGCGCAGGGCGTCGAGGCGCCGATCGTGGAGGCCGTGGCGGCGATCCTTTCCGGAGCCCTGTCGCTCGATGCCGCGATCGAAGGTCTCCTCTCGCGTCCTTTGAGGCGCGAGGAGGATTGATCGGGGCGCGCCCGACCCTTACGCACGCTTCGACCTGAAGGGAGTTTTCGATGCTCTACGCCATCCTCTGCGAAGACCGGCCGGACGCAGGAACGCTGCGGCCCGACACGCGGCCGGCCCATCTGGACTATCTCGCCTCTCTCGGGGACGCCCTCAAATTCGCCGGCCCCTTCGTCGGGGCGGATGGTACGCCCGAGGGAAGCCTCGTGATGGTGGAGGCCGGCGACGAGGCGCAAGCGCGCGCCATCGCCGAGGCGGACCCCTACGCCAAGGCCGGCCTGTTCTCCTCCGTCACGGTCCGGGCCTGGAAATGGGTCGTCAACGCGCCGGCCGCGTGACGATGGCCCACTGGCTCTACAAGTCCGAACCCTCGACCTGGTCCTTCGACGAGCAGAAGGCGGCCGGGAAGAAGGGCACCGAATGGTCGGGGGTGCGCAACTACCAGGCCCGCAACTTCATGCGCGAGATGAAGCTCGGCGAGCGCGGCTTCTTCTACCACTCCAACGAGGGCAAGGCCGTCGTCGGGATCGTCGAGGTCTGCGCCGAGATCCATCCGGACTCCACGACCGAGGACGCGCGCTGGGAGTGCGTCGACATCCGATACGTCGCCACGCTCGAACGCCCGGTGACGCTGGACGAGATCAAGGCCGAGGCCTCGCTGAAGGACATGGTCTTGGTCAACAATTCGCGCCTGTCGGTGCAGCCGGTCGCGGCACAGGAGTTCGACACCATCTGCCGGATGGGCGGGCTCGATCCGAAGACCGTGCGCGGAACGTCGTGAGCCCCTGAACGTTTGGAGAACATTCTCCGAACCGAAAGACGTGCGCCATGGCCGAGACGAGCCCCAAGACCGATACCGGATCGAACACTGAGAAGGACCCGAGCGACTGGACGACGGGCGGCGAGCCGATGACCGGCGCGCAGGCCTCCTATCTCAAGACGCTCTGCGAAGAGACCGGCACCCCGTTCGACGACAGCCTGACCAAGGCCGACGCCTCGAAGCTGATCGACGAATTGCAGGGCCGGTCGGACCGGCTGAAATAGCGAAGACCCGTCCTGAACGGACCGAGGCCATGACGCGCGAGCGTCATGGCCTCGGTCCGTTCGACGTCGAAGTCGTGGAACCCGCAACGGCCCGAAGCATCGCGAAGACGATTTCGGTCCGGCCGAGCTCGGGCGTCAGAAGACGAAGATCATCAGAAGGATGATGATCGGGATCGGGATGCCGATCAACCAGAGAAGACCGCCCTTGAGCATGGGAAACTCCTTTACACAGTTTCGCCACAAACCGTCCGATCGGGCGGAAGGTTCCATGTCGGGCACCGATCGTCTTCGCGAATTCATTGTCGGCAACACATCGGTCGTCTCGCCCCCGCATGTCCCCGAACTCGTGCTGCATCTGGCGAGCGAGGCGCACGACCTCTGGCTGAAGACCGAGGAGGAACTCGAAGCGCTGGGGTTGCCGCCGCCCTTCTGGGCCTTCGCCTGGGCGGGCGGGCAGGGGCTGGCGCGCTACGCCCTCGACCATCCGCAACTCGTCCGGGGACGTTCGGTGGTCGATTTCGCCAGCGGCTCCGGCCTCGTCGCCATCGCCGCGGCGAAGGCGGGCGCGGCACGGGTGACGGCCCTCGACGTCGATCCCTTCGCGGGCGCCGCGATCGCCTTGAACGCGGCTCTGAACGGCACCTCGATAACCGTACGAACCGCCGATGCGATCGGCGAGGATCTGGGCTGCGACGTCCTGCTGGCGGGCGACGTCTTCTACGACCGTCCCTTCGCCGAGCGGCTCGTTCCCTGGTTCGACCGGTTGGCCGGGAACGGGACGGATGTGATCGTCGGCGATCCCGGCCGCGCCTATCTGCCGAGGGCGCGCGTCGAGGACCTCGCCCGCTACGCCGTCCCCGTCACCCGCGCCCTGGAGGATGCCGAGGTGAAGGCGACGACGGTCTGGCGCTGGCGGGCGCCCGAATGAAGCCCGCTCAGACCGCGACCGCGAGCGCGAAGGCGTAGATCGTCGCCGTCTCCTCCAGCCGCGCGAAGCGGCCCGAAGCGCCGGCGTGCCCCGCGTCCATGTTCACCTTCATCAGCAGCGGGTTGTCGTCGGTCTTCAGTTCGCGCAGCCGCGCGACCCATTTGGCCGGCTCCCAGTAGGTCACGCGCGGATCGGTCAGCCCCGCGAGCACCAGCATCGGCGGATAGGCCTTGGCCTCGACATTGTCGTAGGGGCTGTAGGCCGCGATCCGCTCGTAGTCCGCCTTCGAGACGATCGGGTTGCCCCATTCTGGCCATTCGGGCGGCGTGAGGGGCAGGGTGTCGTCGAGCATCGTGTTCAAGACGTCGACGAAGGGCACGACGGCGACGATGCCGCCGAACTTCTCGGGCGCCATGTTGGCGACCGCGCCCATCAGCATGCCGCCCGCCGAGCCGCCGTGGGCCACGATCCTGTCAGGCCGCGTATAGCCCTCCGCGACGAGATGGTCGGCGGCGGCGATGAAGTCGGTGAAGGTGTTGACCTTATGCTCGCGCCGGCCGGCCTCGTACCAGCGGAACCCCTTGTCCTTGCCGCCGCGGATATGGGCGATCGCGTAAGTGAAGCCGCGGTCGACGAGGCTGAGCACGTTGGCGTTGAAGCTGGCCGGAATGGTGATGCCGTAGGCGCCGTAGCCGTAGAGCATCAGCGGCGCGGATCCGTCGAGGACGAGGTCGCGGCGATGCAGGATCGAGATCGGCACGGTTTCGCCGTCCGGGGCCTGCGCCATGAGGCGGCGCGTGACGTAGGCGCTCGGGTCGTGGCCGGACGGCACCTCCTGCGTCTTCAAAAGCGTGCGCTCGCGGCTCTCCAGGTCGTAGTCGAAGACTTGGGCCGGCGTCGTCAGGGAGGAGTAGGAGAAGCGGATCGTCGTCGTGTCGTATTCGGCCGAGCCGATGAGCCCCAGCGAATAGGCTTCCTCGGGAAAGGCGATCGCATGCTCCCCGCCGTCGGCGAGACGCTTGACGACGATGCGCGGCAGGCCCTCGCGCCGCTCCAGCCAGATGAGATGGCGCTTGAGTACGAAATGGCTGACGATGAGCCGTCCGTCCTCGTGCGGCACGAGATCGGTCCAGCCCGCGCGGCCCTCGCCGTGCGGGTCGGCGGTGACGATCTTGAAGTCGCGCGCGCCGTCGGCGTTGGTGCGAATGAAGAGCCGTCCCTCCGCCTCGTCGACGTCGTATTCGACGCCGGTCTGACGGGCCGCGACGAGGCGCGGCGCGGCGTCGGGCGCGTCCGCCGGAACGAGCCAGGATTCGGAGGTCTCGTGGTCGTGGATGTCGATCACGACGAAGCGGCGGGACTGCGTGTCGCCGACCCCGACGAAGAAGCCGCTGTCGGCCTCCTCGTAGACGAGGCGGTCCTCGCCGCCGTCGAGGGCATGGAAGAGGACGCGGCTCGGGCGGTGCTCCTCGTCGAGCCGGACGTAGAAGAAGCCGCTTGTTCCCGCGTCCCACGTCGCGCCGCCGCCCGTGTCCTCGACGCGCCGTTCGCGGTCCTGCCCGGTGGCAAGGTCGCGCACCGCGATCGTGTAGAATTCGGAGCCCTTGTCGTCGAGCGACCATGCGATCTTCGAATGATCCGGCGAGTTCGCGATGCCCCCGAGCGAGAAATAGGGGCGGCTCGCCGCCTCCGCTTCGCCGTCGAGAAGCGTCTCCTCCTCGCCGCCGGCCCGCGGCACGCGCACATACCGCGGATATTCGGCGCCCTGCGAATAGGCGGTCCCGTAGGCGTAGGGTCCGTCCGGCATCGGCACGGAGGAATCGTCCTCCTTGATGCGGCCGCGCATTTCCGCGACGAGCGTGGCGATCGTCTCCGCCTCGTCCGCCATCGCGGCATTCTGGTGGGCGTTCTCGGCGTCGAGATGGGCCCGGATGGCCGGGTCGAGCGTGCCGGGGTCCTTGAAGACCTCGCGCCAATTGTCCGCGCGCAGCCAGGCATAGTCGTCGCGCCGCTCGATGCCGTGATGCGTGTCGGAGCGGGGCCTGCGGGCGGCGAGCGGAGGACGCGTCGATGGGTGGCGGATCATGGGGGCGTCTCTCGTCTGGGATCGTGCCGCGCGCTGCCGGGACGCGATCGATGCGGTCGCAGAAGGCGCCCGCGGGAAGGGGAGGAGCTTAGCTAACGATCCGGGCGGGGGGGCGGCCCGCCCCCCGCCGCCCCCCGCGGGGGGGAG
>JAEZXX010000090.1 GCA_023419535.1 Pseudomonadota bacterium
AACTGGCGAAGTACATCAGCGAGCGCTCCTGCCCCGAATGCAGCGGCGCGCGCCTGAACCGGCAGGCCCGCAACGTATTCGTGGCCGACCGCCCGCTACCCGAGATTGCGGTGCTGCCGATCGACGCCTGCCTGGCGTTCTTCGACACGCTCACCCTGCCCGGCTGGCGCGGCGAGATCGCGGCGAAGATCGTGAAGGAAATCCGCGAGCGGCTGGGCTTCCTGGTCGATGTCGGCCTCGACTACCTGACCCTGGAGCGCAAGGCCGATTCGCTGTCCGGCGGCGAAGCGCAGCGCATCCGGCTGGCCTCGCAGATCGGCGCGGGACTGGTCGGCGTGATGTACGTGCTGGACGAGCCGTCCATCGGCCTGCACCAGCGCGACAACGAGCGCCTGCTGGTAACGCTCAAACACCTGCGGGACATCGGCAACACGGTGATCGTGGTCGAGCACGACGAGGACGCGATCCTGGCGGCCGACCACGTCGTCGACATCGGCCCGGCGGCGGGCGTCCACGGCGGGCAGGTGATCGCGAGCGGCACGCCCGCGCAGATCATGGCGCACCCGGATTCGCTGACGGGCAAGTATCTGTCCGGCGAGATGGGCGTGCCGGTGCCGGCGGTGCGGCGCAAGGCGACCAAGGGCAAAGCGATCAAGGTCGTCGGCGCGCGCGGCAACAATCTCAAGAACGTCTCGGCCGAGATCCCGATGGGCCTGATGACTTGCGTCACGGGCGTCTCGGGCGGCGGCAAATCGACCTTCCTGATCGAGACGCTGTTCAAGGCGGCGGCCCGGCGCATCAACAATGCGCGCGACGTGCCGGCGGACCACGATCGCGTCGAGGGGCTGGAGCTCCTCGACAAGGTCATCGACATCGACCAGTCGCCGATCGGGCGGACGCCGCGCTCCAATCCCGCGACCTATACGGGCGCCTTCACGCCGATGCGGGACTGGTTCGCCGGGCTTCCGGAGGCCAAGGCGCGCGGCTACCAGCCTGGACGCTTCTCCTTCAACGTTAAGGGCGGGCGCTGCGAGGCCTGCCAGGGCGACGGCGTCATCAAGATCGAGATGCACTTCCTGCCGGACGTCTACGTCACCTGCGACGTCTGCCACGGCAAGCGCTACAACCGCGAGACGCTGGAGGTGACCTTCAAGGAGAAGTCCATCGCCGACGTCCTCGACATGACGGTCGAGGAAGGCGTCGACTTCTTCGCCGCGGTGCCCGCGATCCGCGACAAGCTGGCGACGCTGAAGGAGGTGGGGCTCGGCTACATCAAGGTCGGGCAGCAGGCGACGACGCTGTCGGGCGGCGAGGCGCAGCGCGTGAAGCTCGCCAAGGAGCTGTCGCGGCGCGCGACGGGACGAACGATCTACATCCTGGACGAGCCGACGACCGGCCTGCACTTCCACGACGTCGCCAAGCTGCTCGAGGTGCTGCAGTCGCTGGTCGACCAGGGCAACACGGTGGTGATCATCGAGCACAATCTGGAGGTCATCAAGACGGCCGACCACGTGATCGACATCGGGCCGGAGGGCGGCGACGGCGGCGGCGAGATCGTGGCCGTCGGCACGCCGGAGGCGGTCGCGAATGTCGCGCGCTCGCACACCGGGCGCTTCCTCAAGGAGCTGTTGGCGCGACGCCCGACCATCAAGGCCGAGGCCGCCGAATAGGCGGCGGGATCGGACCGAAGGGCGGTCGGCGGCTCGAGCGCCGGCGCTCTGTACCGACCGGCGCAGACGGGAGGCGCCGGGCGCCGCCAGCAGGGAAGGACGGCGTCGCGAAGGGCGCGATCACCAAGGGGTTTCGGGAATCGCTCCGAGCTGCCTCATCAGAGTCAGGGTATCGGAGCAGATCCACTCCTCCGCGATCCGGCCGTCCGCGATCCGGTAGATCTCGTGGCTCAGATAGTCGACCTTCCCGCCCGTCCCCTGACGCCCCAGGAAGGGGCCGGTGTGGGTTCCGGAAAGACGAAGGCGCACGGACACCCGGTCGCCGGCCGTGAACATGTCCTCGATCGAATGCCGTAGGTCCGGAACCGCGGCCTGCATGGTCTCGACGCCCGCGCGCCAGGCGGCCCGCCCTTGCATCGGTTCGGGCATGCCGGCGATGTTGATCCGGAAATCGTGCCGAAGAAGCGCCGTGCAGCGGTCGAGGTCCCGTCGGTCCAGCGCGTCGTAGGCGTCCCGGAGAAGGGCTAGATTGGCGGAGGGATCGTGCGGAGTCGGATCGGCCACGGCGTGCGTCCTCACATAACGTTAGATTCATAATGAATGACATACACGATATGGAGAAGCTGGAAAAGGCGCGCAGCGCTCTCGACGCCTTGCTGGCGCTCACCGGTGCGATCGCCGAGGACATGCGCGCGGGGCTCGAGGAGCGAGGCCTGACGCGAACGCGGGCTCATCTTCTCTGGGTCCTCGGCGAGGCCGGCGAGGTCACGCAACGCGTGCTCGCCGACCGGCTCGGCGTGACGCCGCGCAACGTCACGGCACTCCTCGACGCGTTGGAATTCGGCGGTCATATCGCGCGGCGCCCTCATCCGACCGATCGCCGCGCCAGCGTGGTCACCTTGACGCCCGCAGGGCGGGCCGCCGTCGCGCGGCTTCGGCAGGAGCGCGATCTCTTCGCGAATGCGCTGTTCGAGGACTTCGCCGCAGCCGATCTCGACGCGCTCGCACGAATGCTGGGCACGCTCCACGGCCGCCTCGCGGAGATCGCCGGCGCAGGGGCGCAGGACCCCGGCCACGCGGGGTGATGCTCCGGCCCGGCTCCTTGCTCCCACGGAGGGGGCGTGGAGGGCAGCCGACGAAGGGGATGCGAAGCGGACGATCAGCGAGACGGCCGGTGGCGCACTCGCCCTGACGCGCGACGGGCGGGGAGCGTTGACGGGCCGGATCATCGCGACCGCGCCGGCGTGCGGTCGCCGCGCCCCGTCGTGTTCGGCTCCGCATGACCCGGACGGGCCAGATCACGCGCGAGGCCGCGGCGGTGAAGAGCCGCGGCCTGCCGGTCGCCGGCCGTTCAGCCGCGATGGCCGCCCAGGAGGCCGGGCATGCGCGGCTTGGGGGCCGAGAAGGCGCTGGAGCGCATGCGCCCGCCGCCGGTCTCGACGCTTTCCAGCCCCGGGAACGCGCCGCCGCGCCAGCCGAACTTCTCGCGGTTGCCGATCGCGTCCTTGGCGAAGGACATCGCCTCGGCATGGCCCGCCCCGGCCCTGGTCTTGAAGGTGATGAGCTTCATCAACCCGACGGTGGAGAGGTTGCAGCCCTGGCTGGAGCACTGGAAGATGTGGATCATGTCCGCGTCCAGGCCCATGGTCCGCTGGTCGCTGGTGGCCTTCACCTGATCGAGCCAGCGATAGGCGACCGTGCCCGCCTGATAGGGCTTGCCGAGGCTCGACGACACCGAATAGGCGGCGATGATGTAGTCCTCGGGCGGGTTGAAGAGGTACCGCTTGTAGCTCGGGGACCAGGTCCGGGTGTTCCGGGTCTGGACCAGGACCATGATGTACCGGCCCTTGCCGAGCTCGGCGGCCATATGCGGGACCGTGTCGTTCCAGATTTTGATGTCCTGGTCCTTGGTCTTGCACGGCGGCTCGAAGCTGACGCCATCGGGCGCCGCCAACTGCTCGGGCTTCCAAACGAGAGCTTCCTGGATCGGCATGGGGTCTCTCCGAACGATGCGCGCCTTCGGGCGCGGTCGATGGAGTAGGAGGACGGCCGGGCGGTCCGCAACACATCCTTCGATCATCCGACGGTCGCGGCCGATTCTGACCGATTTTCGCGCGCAGGCCGCGAGCGGCCGGGCGAAACTGCGCGGGCCCGGTGTGGTCGGCGCGCCGCCGCGGCGGTCGCGGTCGGCTTCGTCTGCGGGCGACCGGGAAACCGGGTCGGATTTTCGAAGCGATGCTGTAGGATCGCGGGAGACCCGACGGCCCGTCGGGGACCGCTGAGCGATCCTGGGGACGAGAGAGCATGACGCGATCGGGCATCATCCGCACCGGCATCGGCGGCTGGACCTTCGAGCCCTGGGACGAGAGCTTCTATCCCGACGCCCTGCCGAAGAAGCGGCAGCTCGAATATGCGTCGCGCCAACTCGCGACCATCGAGGTGAACGGCACCTACTACCGGACGCAGAGCCCGCAGACCTTCGCCAAATGGGCGGCCGAGGTGCCGGACGGCTTCGTCTTCTCGCTGAAGGCCTCGCGCTACTCGACCAATCGCAAGGTGCTGGCCGAGGCCGGGGAATCGATCGAACGCTTCGTCGGCTCGGGCATCGAAGAACTCGGCGACCGGCTCGGGCCGATCGTCTGGCAGTTCGCGCCCACCAAGGCCTTCGACGCGGAGGATTTCGGCGCGTTCCTGACGCTCCTTCCCGCCAGGGCCGGCGGGGCGGCGCTTCGCCACGCGGTGGAGGTGCGCCATGCGAGCTTCGTCTCGGCCGAGTTCGTCGCGCTCTGCCGCCGGCTCGGCGTCGCCATCGTCTACGCCGAGCACGAGACCTATCCCGAGATGGCGGACGTGACCGCGGATTTCGTCTATCTGCGCCTGCAGAAGGGGCGCGACGACATTCCGACCGCCTATCCGGCCGACGGGCTCGATCGCTGGGCCGAGCGGCTGAGAGGCCTTGCCGGGGGCGACGTGCCCGGCGACCTGCCGCTGGCGGCACCGGGGACGCCGACGGCCAAGGCGCCGCGGGACGTCTTCGCCTATTTCATCCACGAGGGAAAGGTCCGTGCTCCGCACGCCGCCATGGCGCTGGCCGAGCGTCTGAAGGGCTGATCAGCGCTCTGCCGCGAGCCGGGCTAGGGCGCCCGGGACGAGGCCGGGCAGATCCTCGGCGATGAGACCGGGGCCGAAGGCCGCGGCGGCGTCCGCATGCAGCCAGACGGCGGCGCAGGCCGCCTCGAAGGCCGGCACGCCGTTGGCGAACTGCGCCGCGACGAGCCCCGAGAGAACGTCGCCGCTTCCGGCGGTCGCGAGGTTGGCCGGGCCGTTGCCGTTGATCGCCGCCCGGCCGTCCGGCGAGGCGATCACCGTGTCGGACCCCTTGAGGACCACGACCGCACCCGACCGCCGGGCGGCCTGCCGCGCCCGGTCGAGCTTGGAGGGCAGCCTGGCAAGGTCGGGAAAGAGCCGCGCGAACTCGCCGTCGTGCGGCGTCAGCGCGACGTTCCCGCCGCCTGCCCGCCCGATGGAGGCGAAGAGGGCGTCGGGGTCGCCCGAGAAGGCCGTGATCCCGTCCGCGTCGAGAACGAGCGCGCGTCCCGCTTCGAGGATCGCCGAGGCGAAGGCGCGGGCGTTCTCCGCGTCGCCGAAGCCGGGACCGAGCACGAAGGTGGAAAGCCGCCGGTCCTCCAGATGCGCGCCGAGGTCCTGCGCATCCGCGCATCGGCGGAGCATGATGGCGGTGAGGTGGGACGCGTTCACGAGAAGCGCTGCGGGCGGCGAGAAGAGGGTGACGAGCCCTGCCCCGCCGCGCAGCGCAGCCATCGCGCAAAGGCGGGCCGCGCCCGTCTGCGACGCCCCGCCGGAGAAGACAACGGCATGGCCCCTGTCGTATTTGTGGTGGGTGTCCTGCGGGGTCAGAAGCCGACGGGCGAAGAGGGCGGGGTCGTTGGCGAAGGTCCGGGGGGAGAGGATATCGAGGATCGCGGTGTCGATGCCGATGTCGGCGACCTCTATCGCGCCGCAGAGCGAGCGGCCGGGCTGGAGGAGATGCCCAGGCTTGCGGCGGAAGAAGGTGGCGGTCCGCGTCGCCCGCATCGCGGTCCCGCGGACCTGTCCGTCCTCGCCCGCGACGCCGCTCGGCAGGTCGATCGCCAGAACCGGGACCGCATCGCCGTTGGTCCGTTCGATCGCCTGCGCCGCGCGTCCCCCGACCTCCCGCGAGAGCCCCGCGCCGAACAGACCGTCGACGACCAGGGCAAAGCCCGCCGGTCCGAAGTCTTCCAGCGCTTGCATCGCCCCGGCCCATTCGTCCGCCAGCAGGCGCGCGTCGCCCGAGAGCGCGTGCCGCGGCGAAAGGGCGAAGACCGTGACGGAGCGGCCCTGAGCGCGAAGGACCGACGCGGCGCCGTAGGCGTCGCCGCCGTTGTTGCCGCTCCCTGCGAGGACCGCCACCCGGCCGTCCGGCACGAGCTCGGCGGCCGCCTTCGCCACCGCCCGGGCCGCGCGGCGCATGAGCAACTCGCCCGGCGTTCCGGCGTCGATCGCATGGCGGTCGGCAGCCGACATTTCGGCGGGCGTGAGAAGGGCTGCAGCGCCGGGACCCTTCAAAAGACTGCTCATCGAACGATCATTCTGCCTATTTTTTCCGCATTCGATCGGAAGAATGGATGCGCGAATGCGCAATGAAGTGGTGGCGCCCCCCTGCCCGACCGGATAGACAACGCCTCATGCCGTCGTGCGGTTTCGAAAGGGAGGCCGCTGACCTATGGTCGAGGGGGTGCAGGGATCTGCACCGTCACACCGGTTCGGCTCGCCGCGGGCGCTTCGTTTCGCCCCTCGCAGACCTTCCGGCGTCCTCGTCCCGAGGCCAGCGTTGAGAGGAATTCGATGAAGAAGGTCGAAGCGATCATCAAGCCGTTCAAGCTCGATGAAGTGAAGGAAGCGCTTCAGGACGTCGGGCTGCAGGGCATCACCGTCACCGAGGCCAAGGGCTTCGGGCGGCAGAAGGGCCACACCGAGCTCTACCGGGGCGCGGAGTACGTCGTCGACTTCCTTCCCAAGGTGAAGATCGAGATCGTGCTCGCCGACGAATCCGTCGCCCAGGCCGTCGAGGCCATCCGCAAGGCGGCGCAGACCGGACGCATCGGCGACGGCAAGATCTTCGTCTCCACCATCGAGGAAGCGATCCGCATCCGCACCGGCGAATCGGGCGTCGACGCGATCTGACCTCGTCCCAGACCACACGCTTTCAATCCAGCAGGAAGGACCCCATGACCTCGGCCAACGACATTCTCAAGCAGATCAAGGACAACGACGTTAAGTTCGTCGACCTGCGCTTCACCGACCCGAAGGGCAAGCTGCAGCACGTCACGATGGACGTCGCGATCGTCGACGAGGACATGTTCTCGGAAGGCTCGATGTTCGACGGCTCGTCGATCGCCGGCTGGAAGGCCATCAACGAGTCCGACATGACCCTGATGCCCGACCCGGAGACGGTCCACATGGACCCGTTCTTCGCGCAGTCGACCATGGTCATCTACTGCGACATCCTCGATCCGGTCTCGGGCGAGAGCTACAACCGCGACCCGCGCGGCACCGCCAAGAAGGCCGAGGCCTATCTGCAGCAGTCCGGCGTGGGCGACACGGCGTTCTTCGGCCCGGAAGCCGAATTCTTCATCTTCGACGACGTGAAGTACAAGGCCGACCCGTACAACACGGGCTTCAAGCTGGACTCCACCGAGCTGCCGTCGAACGACGACGCCGACTACGAGACCGGCAATCTCGGCCACCGTCCGCGCGTCAAGGGCGGCTACTTCCCGGTCCCGCCGATCGATTCGTGCCAGGACATGCGCTCCGAAATGCTGACCGTGATGGCCGAGATGGGCGTCGCGGTGGAGAAGCATCACCACGAGGTGGCCGCAGCCCAGCACGAACTCGGCATCAAGTTCGACACGCTGGTCCGCAACGCGGACAAGATGCAGATCTACAAGTACGTGATCCATCAGGTCGCGAACGCCTACGGCAAGACGGCGACCTTCATGCCGAAGCCGATCTTCGGCGACAACGGCTCGGGCATGCACGTGCACCAGTCGATCTGGAAGGGCGGCAAGCCGACCTTCGCGGGCAACGAATATGCCGGCCTTTCCGAGACCGCGCTGTTCTACATCGGCGGCATCATCAAGCACGCCAAGGCGCTGAACGCCTTCACCAACCCGTCGACGAACTCGTTCAAGCGTCTCGTCCCGGGCTACGAAGCGCCCGTTCTGCTCGCCTATTCGGCGCGCAACCGCTCGGCCTCCTGCCGCATCCCCTTCGGCCAGTCGCCGAAGTCCAAGCGCGTCGAGGTCCGCTTCCCGGATCCGACGGCGAACCCCTACCTCGCCTTCTCGGCCATGCTCATGGCCGGCCTCGACGGCATCAAGAACAAGATCCACCCGGGCTCCGCCATGGACAAGGATCTGTACGACCTGCCGCCCGAGGAGCTGAAGGAGATCCCGACGGTCTGCCGCAGCTTGCGCGAGGCGATGGAGTCGCTCGACGGCGACCGCGACTTCCTCAAGGCCGGCGGCGTGTTCGACGACGACCAGATCGACGCCTTCATCGACCTGAAGATGGCCGAGGTCCTGCGCTTCGAGATGACGCCGCACCCGGTCGAGTTCGACATGTACTACTCGGTCTGATCGACCGGGCTTTCCGGCGGCCGCGTGCCGCCGGTTCTTCGGGCCACGTGCGGGACCTTCCCGCACGTGGCCTTTTTGCGTTCCGGCCCGCCATCCTGGCCTCGGCGCGGTCCGAACGGTGGAAAACCGGCGGTTCCAGCCGGTTTGCGCGCGCTCCAGCCGGCTGGCGGGTTGAAGAACATTTCGTGAAAGTCTAGTCCTCGAAGGATGAAGCGGGCAGCGTGGAAGAGACGCGATCGGACATTGGAACGGATGCGGCGATGAGCGACGATCTCTTTTCCGGCTCGGCCGCGCGCAAACCTCGCGGCCCTTCGGCCGCTCCCGCGCCGCGCGCGCCCGTCAGCGCGCCCGTGCCCCCGTCCGACTACACCGCGGCCGACATCGAGGTTCTGGAGGGGCTCGAGCCCGTCCGCCGCCGGCCCGGCATGTATGTCGGCGGCACCGACGACAAGGCCCTGCACCATCTCTTCGCCGAGGTCATCGACAATTCGATGGACGAGGCCGTGGCCGGCCATGCGAGCGTCATCGAGGTCTCGCTCGACGCCGACGGCTTCCTGACGGTCTCGGACAACGGACGCGGCATCCCGGTGGACCCGCACCCGAAATACAAGGACAAGTCCGCCCTCGAGGTCATCATGACCACGCTGCATGCGGGCGGAAAGTTCGACTCCAAGGTCTACGAGACCTCGGGTGGCCTGCACGGCGGCGGCGTCTCGGTGGTCAACGCCTTGTCCGAACGCCTCGAGGTCGAGATCGCGCGCGCGCGAAAACTCTACCGGCAGGTCTACGAGCGGGGTCATGCCGTCACTAGGGTCGAGGAACTCGGCGACGTGCAGAACCGGCGCGGCACGCGCGTGCGCTTCAAGCCGGACGAGCAGATCTTCGGCCAGGGGGCGCGCTTCGAGCCGGCCCGCGTCCTGCAGATGGCGCGCTCCAAGGCCTATCTCTTCGGCGGCGTCGAGATCCGCTGGTCCTGCGACCCGTCGCTCCTCGGGCCGGACTCAAAGACGCCTGCGCGCCAAAGCTTCCACTTCCCCGGCGGCCTGAAGGACTATCTCGCCGCCTCGATCGAGGGCGAGCATCGCGTCACCACGCAGATCTTCTCGGGCCGCACCGAGAAGGCCTCCGGCCACGGCGCCGTCGAATGGGCGATCGCCTGGACGACGGGCGACGGGTTCGTGCGCTCCTACTGCAACACGATCCCGACGCCGGAGGGCGGCACGCACGAGGCGGGCCTGCGCGCGGTGCTCCTGCGCGGCCTGAAGGCCTTCGCGGAGGTTTCGGGGAACAAGAAGGCCGCCTCGATCACCGCGGACGACGTGATGATCTCCGCATCCGCCATGCTGTCCGTCTTCATCCGCGAGCCCGAATTCGTCGGCCAGACGAAGGATCGGCTGGCGACGACCGAGGCGCACCGGATCGTCGAATCCTCGATCCGCGACAGTTTCGACATCTGGCTCGCCTCCTCGCCGCAGGACGCCGCCCGGCTGATCGACTGGGTGGTGGAGCGTGCCGACGAGCGCCTGCGCCGCCGCGCCGAGAAGGAGGTCAGCCGCAAGTCGGCGACCCGCAAGCTGCGCCTTCCGGGCAAGCTCGCCGACTGCTCGCAGACGGGCGCGGCGGGCGCCGAGCTCTTCATCGTGGAGGGCGACTCGGCGGGCGGCTCGGCCAAGCAGGCGCGCGACCGCGCGCGCCAGGCGATCCTGCCCTTGCGCGGCAAGATCCTGAACGTCGCGTCGGCGGGGCGCGAGAAGCTCGGTGCCAACCAGCAGCTCTCCGACCTCATCCAGGCGCTCGGCTGCGGCACGCGCTCCAAGTACCGCGAGGCGGACCTTCGCTACGAGCGCATCATCATCATGACGGACGCGGACGTCGACGGTGCGCACATCGCCTCGCTCCTCATCACGTTCTTCTACCAGGAGATGCCCGAGCTCATCCGCGAGGGACATCTTTTCCTGGCCGTCCCGCCGCTCTATCGGCTGAGCCAGGGCGGCAAGACGGTCTATGCGCGGGACGACGCCGATCGCGAGCGCATCGTCGCGCGCGAGTTCAAGGGACGCGGCAAGGTCGAGGTCGGACGTTTCAAGGGCCTGGGAGAGATGCTCCCGGCGCAGTTGAAGGAGACGACGATGGACCCGAGGAAGCGCACGCTGCTGAAGGTCATGATCGACGACACGGTCGAGGCGGGAACCTCCGGCGCGGTCGACGCGCTGATGGGGAACAAGCCGGAGGCGCGCTTCCGCTTCATCCAGGACCGGGCGGCCTTCGTCGAGGATCTGGACGTCTGACCGGTCCGGTTCGCCCGCCGGCATCACGAGGAACTCGAAGCTTGATCGTCTTGCGCCCCGCCCTGACCGCCCTCCTCCTCATCGTGTCCGCGTCCGCTTCGATCGCGCAGGAGGCCCCCGCCCCGGCCGAGCCGGCGAGCCCTCCGCCCGCCCAGGGCGCGGGCGAAGCCGCCGCGCCGCAACAGAGCGACGCGTCGGCCGCCATGCTGGCGGAACTCTCGCCGCTCGTCGCGGACGTGCAGATCGTCGGGCCCTTCGCGGAGGGCGAGCGCAACGGCATCTGGCGCACGATCACTCTCCAGCCGGAGGGCGAAGGCGCCGGCAACCGCTTCTTCGTTCAGCAGATCGAGGCGGTGGACGGGACGCCGGCGGTGTCCTCCTCGACCGAAATCACCGAGGTCGGCGAACTGGGCGGTGCCCTGATCTCCTACAGGGCTGACGCGCCGAGCGAGGCGCAGCCGGAACTCCTGACGCTGTTCCTGGAGATCGTGCCCCTCGACGGGGAGATCGCCGAGACCTACGAACTCTTCTTCACGGCAAGCGAACCCTACGTCTTCGGCCCGGCCTCCAACTGAACGGGCGCGGGCGCGCATCTGCCTCCCCGACCCCGTCGGCGCGTATTCTCGAGATCGCGGTGACGCGGCTTTCGCACGGCGCGGCCCGAGCGAAGCGCGCGACATCGCATTCCTGCGCTGTCAACCCTATATCTGGGCCGAAGCTTGACTTGTCGAAGTCAGCCCCGTATTCCGCGACCCGATACCGGGTGACTGCGGCACTGCCCTCCCTTACCGGACATCGAGAGAACCGACCCCTTCATGCATTTTTCCGAACTCGGCCTCAGCGCCAAGGTTCTGGCCGCGGTGGAAGCCGCCGGCTACACCACGCCCACCCCGATCCAGGCGCAGGCGATCCCGCACGCGCTGGAGCGCCGGGACGTTCTGGGCATCGCGCAGACCGGCACCGGAAAGACGGCATCCTTCGTTCTCCCGATGCTGACGCATCTGGAAAAGGGCCGTGCCCGGGCGCGCATGCCGCGCACGCTCATCATGGAGCCGACGCGCGAGCTTGCCGCCCAGGTGGAAGAGAGCTTCGTCAAGTACGGCGCGGCCCAGAAAGTGTCCGTCGCCCTGCTCATCGGCGGCGTCTCCTTCGAGGAGCAGAACCGCAAGCTGGAGCGCGGCGTCGACGTCCTCATCGCCACGCCCGGCCGTCTGCTCGACCATTTCGAGCGCGGTCGCCTTCTGATGACGGGCGTCGAGACCCTCGTCATCGACGAGGCCGACCGGATGCTCGACATGGGCTTCATTCCGGACATCGAGCGCATCTGCAAGCTCCTGCCCTTCACGCGCCAGACGCTGTTCTTCTCGGCGACCATGCCGCCGGAGATCACGCGGCTGACCGAGCAGTTCCTCCAGAACCCGGTGCGGGTCGAGGTCGCCAAGGCCTCCTCCACCGCCCAGACGGTGGAGCAGCGGCTGGTCGCGACGCGCAAGGAGGATTTCGAGAAGCGCGAGACGCTCCGGAAGATCATCCGCGCCCAGGGCGACGACCTCACCAACGCGATCATCTTCTGCAACCGCAAGCGCGACGTCTCGCTGCTGTTCCGCTCGCTCGAGAAGCACGGCTTCTCGGTCGGCGCGCTGCACGGCGACATGGATCAGCGGGCGCGCACGCAGACGCTGCAGGCGTTCCGCGACAACAAGCTGACCCTGCTCGTCGCCTCCGACGTCGCGGCCCGCGGCCTCGACATCCCGATGGTCAGCCACGTCTTCAATTTCGACGTGCCGATCCATGCCGAGGACTACGTCCACCGCATCGGCCGCACGGGCCGCGCGGGGCGCTCGGGCAAGGCCTATACGCTGGTCGCCAAGTCGGACACCAAGTATCTCGACGCGATCGAGAAGCTGATCGCGCGCGACATCGAGTGGCTGGAGGGCGATCTGTCGACCCTGGCTGCGACCGACGAGGACGAGGACCGCGGCACGAGCCGCCGTGCACCCAAGCGCGGCGCCGCCAAGGAGGGCGCGCCGACCCGCAAGCGCGCTCCGGCCCGTTCGCGCAAGACGGCCGATCCCGAGGCGGAGACGCCCGTCGAGATCGAGACCGTCGAGGCGGCGGACGTCGCTCCTGCCGAGGAGCCCGTGCGCGAGGCGCAGCCGCGCCGTCGCGGGCGCGGCGGCCGGGGCGAAGCGGCTCCGCGTCCGGCGGCGGCCGAGCCGGCGACGAGCCCGGTGCCCTCGCGCTCGGCGCAGCCCGCCCGTCCGGCCGCACGGTCGTCGAACGAGGACCGCAACATGCCGGTCGGCTTCGGCGACGACGTGCCTGCCTTCATGCTGATCGCCACCGGCGCGTGATGACGCCGGGCGTCGGGTGCGGGGTCGTCCTGCGCCGCGGCGACCGGATTCTGCTGATCCGCCGGCGACGTCCGCCCGAAGCGGGCGCCTGGGGTCTCGTCGGCGGCAAAGTCGACTTTCTGGAGCACGCGATCGACGCCGCGCGCCGCGAATGCCTGGAGGAATCCGGCATCCGGGCCGGGGCGCTCTCGCTTCTCGGCGTGAGCGAGCAGCTTATGGACGACGAGGCGCAGCACTGGGTGAGCCTCATCTTTCTGGCCGAAGGTTTCGAGGGCGAGCCTGTCCTGGCCGAGCCGGAGAAGCATTCCGAACTCGGCTGGTTCGCGCCCGACGCGCTCCCCTCGCCGCTCTGCCGCGCCGTTCGCGACGCCCTCGCCCTCTTGGGATCGACGCGGGATCGGCGGGCCGCCGGCTGACGCCGGCCACCGTACCGCCTCCCCGTCAGCGCGCCTGATCGAGGATGCGCTTGAGTTCCAGGAGTTCCAGAAGCACTCGGTTCAGCTCCGCGGTCGGTCCCGCGGGCAGGCCGGCGCCCGCCTTGTCGCGATCTCGACGCAGGAGGTTGGATAGTCCCGCCAGCGCGCGGGGCGGCGTGGGCGCCTCATCCACGGCAACCTCGGCTTCGTCCCGCGGCGCGATCTCCTCGGGCACGGACTTGCGCGCCTGGATGGCGCTGAGGCCGGAGAGGTCCCCGGCGCCGAGCGTGATGACGAAGCGGTTGCCGTTCTCCTTCAGGACGCGCTGGACGCCGCGGATCGTGAAGCCGCGCACGTAGAGGAGGAAGCGGATGCCCTTGAGGAGGTCCACGTCGTCCGGCCGGTAGTAGCGCCGGCCGCCGCCGCGCTTCATGGGCTTGATCTGCGGAAACCGAGTCTCCCAGAAGCGCAGGACGTGCTGGGGTAGATCCAGTTCCTCCGCCACCTCGGAGATGGTGCGGAACGCCTCTGCGCCCTTTTCGGTCATGACGATGTGCGGCCTGCTATTCCGCCGCCCTCAGGAGCGGCTCGCCCTGCGGCTCGCGCTCGCCATGCGCGACGAGGATGCGGTCCTTCATCACGTTCGACGGCTTGAAGACGACGACCTTGCGCGGCGAGATCGGCACTTCCTGACCGGTCTTGGGATTGCGGCCGATGCGCTCGTTCTTGTCGCGCACGAGGAAGGAGCCAAAAGAGGAAATCTTCACGCCCTCGCCGCGAGCGATGGTCGAGCAGATCTCTTCCAGAACCGACTCCACGAGATAGGCCGACTCGGTGCGCGAGAGACCGATCTTCCGGAAAACCGCCTCCGCGAGGTCGGCGCGCGTGACCGTCCTGTCTCCCATTCCGTACCCCTCGTGAATGGTGCGAATGTCACGCGGCGACCCCCTGCCGCCTCGCGAACGAACCCCGGCAGAATAGCCAATTCGGATGAGCTTTCAAGCACCTCCGGTCGGATCGCGGCACGCTTCCGACAGCCGCATGCGCGCTCTGGTCGAACCTCGTTTCTACCAGAGGACGAGGACGGCGCCCCAGGTGAACCCCCCGCCCATCGCCTCCAGGAGGACGAGGTCGCCCGGCTTGATCCGTCCGTCGCGCACCGCCTGATCCACGGCGAGCGGGATGGAGGCGGCGGACGTGTTGCCGTGGTCGCCCACGGTCGCGACCACCTTGTCCGGGTCGATGCCGAGCTTCTTGGCCGAGGCGTCGATGATCCGCCGGTTGGCCTGATGGGGCACGAACCAGTCGATGTCGTCCGGCCCGATGCCGAGCGCGGAGAAGGAATCCTCGACGACGTCGGTGATCATGCCGACGGCGTGCTTGAAGACCTCGCGGCCCTCCATGCGCAGCTTGCCGACCGTGCCCGTCGTGGAAGGGCCGCCGTCCACATAGAGCTTTTCGCAATGGACGCCGTCCGAGCGCAGCTTGGAGACCAGGACGCCGCGCTCGCCGACCTCTTCCTGCGGCCGCGCCTCCAGGACGACGGCACCGGCACCGTCTCCGAAGAGGACGCAGGTCGTGCGGTCCTCCCAGTCGAGGATGCGCGAGAAGGTCTCCGAACCGATGACGAGGGCGCGGCGCGCCATGCCGCCGCGCAGATAGAGGTCGGCCGTGGTGATGGCGTAGACGAAGCCGGAGCAGACCGCCTGCAGGTCGAAGGCGAAGCCGTGGTGGATGCCGAGCCGGCTCTGCAGCTGCACCGCGGAGGCCGGGAAGGTGTTGTTGGGCGTCGCGGTCGCGAGGACGATGAGGTCGATGTCGCCCGGCTGCAGCCCGGCGGCCTCGATCGCGCGGCGCGCCGCCGTCTCGGCCATGGAGACGGTCGTCTCGCTTTCGTCGGCGATGTGCCGGTTGCGGATGCCGGTGCGCTGCTCGATCCAGGCGTCGGAGGTCTCCACGATGCCCTCGAACTCGGCGTTCGCCATGCGGCGGGCCGGGAGGTAGGACCCGGTTCCGGTGACGATCGATCTGAGACCGGTCATGACGCGCTCTCCTCTGCCACAGGCTTTGGAACGCTCGCCTCCGAGACGCTCGAATAGAAGTCCTGAAGATCCTTCTCGATCTTCTCGCGCAGTTTCGCCGTCGCCATGGCATGGGCGACGTCGATGGCCGCGGCGGTGCCCTCCGCGTCCGAACCGCCATGGCTCTTGATGACGATGCCGTTCAGGCCGAGGAACACGCCGCCGTTCACCTTGCGCGGGTCCATCTTGTCCCGCAGCTGATCGAAGGCGGACTTCGCCAGGAGATAGCCGAGCCGGGCCAGCCAGGTCCGGTCCATGGCGGCGCGCAGATAGGAGGCGATCTGCCGCGCGGTCCCTTCGGCGGTCTTCAGCGCGATGTTGCCGGAGAATCCTTCGGTGACGACGACATCCACCGTTCCCTTGCCGAGATCCGTGCCTTCGACGAAGCCGTGATAGGTCAGGCCCGCAAAGCGGTTCTCGCGCAGGAGCCGTCCGGCCTCGCGGATCTCGTCCTGGCCCTTCACCTCCTCGACGCCGATGTTGAGGAGCCCGACCGTCGGGCGCTCGATCCCGAAGAGCGCGCGCGCCATGGCCGCGCCCATCATCGAGAAGTCGACGAGCTGCTGGGAATCGGCGCCGATCGTGGCGCCGACGTCGAGCACGACGCTTTCGCCCTTCACGGTCGGCCAGACGGCCGCGATGGCCGGGCGTTCGATGTTCGGCATGGTGCGCAGGCAGAACTTGGCCATGGCCATCAGCGCGCCGGTGTTGCCCGCCGAGAGCGCGACGTCGGCCTCGCCCGTCTTCACGGCTTCCAGTGCATGCCACATGGACGACTTGTTGCGGCCCTGGCGCAGCGCCTGGCTCGGCTTCTCGTCCATGCGGATGGAGACGGGCGAATGGTGCAGCGTCGACGCGGCCTTCAGGCGCGGCAGCCCGTCCAGCACCGGCCGCACGACCTCCTCCTGACCGAAGATCGCGAAACGCAGGTCCGGATGCCGCACCAGCGCGAGGTCCGCGCCGGGCAGGACGACGCCGGGCCCGTGGTCTCCCCCCATGGCGTCGAGCGCGATCGTGATGGCCGATGTCAAAGAATGCTCCTCGAACGGTCGCGGACGAACGCCCGCGAGACGCCGCGCGAACATAATGATTTGCGGCAGGCGGGCAACCGCCACCGGGCGCTCAGCGCGGCGAACCGTCCTTCTTGAGCGCCGCGAGAGCGGCGAAGGGCGAGACCTTCTCGTCCTCGGGGGGCGGGTTGCGGTCCTCGAACGCCTCGCTGCCGGCGCGCGGATAGGGATCGATGGCCAGCGCCAGGGCCTCCACGAGGACGGCGCCGAGATCGACCGTGTCGCCGGTGAAGGGGTCCGGCGGATCCTCACCCTCGGGGTCGAGCTCCATCTCCCCGGCCTCGTCGAGCGACGGCCGCAGGAGCGACGAGCCTTCCGGGAGGAAGGTGCGGGCGACGTCGTCGCGCACGCTCTGGCGGACCGGCTCCAGCGTCACGATCGATTCCTGCACGATCTCGGCGCGGATGGAGCCGCGGACGGCGGCGCCGCCGCGGCCGAAGGGAGTCACCGCGACGGTCGCGACGAAGCTTTCGATGGCCGGGACGGACAGGAACGAGGCCAACGCGCGGCGCTGTCCCTCGTCCCATTCGACGCGGACGTCGTGCCCGGCCTGCGCGAGGCGCGAAACGCGCACGTCGTGACGGGTCTCGGGCAGGCCGGCGTCAGGCTGCGTGTTCGTCGGCGTCATCGTTCGTCCTCTTGCGATCGGCGAGCTCGCCGCGAAGGATCGCATCGGCCCCGAGCGCCCGATAGGCGTCGGCGGTCCGGATCATGTGGTCGGCGAGGAAGCCGGCGGCCTCCTCCGGGGCGGGCTCATCGCCGAAGGCGCGGGCCGCGATGGCCGCGGCCAGCGCTTCCCGGTCCCGCGCCGCGAGCGGCGGGCCGAACTCGGCGACGCGCGTGTAGAAGCGGTTGGCGAGGCGCCGCATGCGGCGCGGCACGCCCTGGTAGCCGATGCCGATCTCGCGCAGCGAATGGTCCATGTCGAGCATGAAGCGGTCGACGAGGTCCTGCGAGAAGGCCGTCAGCGCCGGGTCCTCGCGACACCGGTCGAGAAAGACGAGCACTTCCATGCCCAGCGCCTCGTAGCGGCCCATCACCGTGTCCGGCAGGCCACCGTCGAGATAGAGCGTAGGACGGCGCGCACGCTGGACGAGCGCGTCGTAGACGCGATCCACCACCTCCCGGTTTGCGCGCTTGCGGCGCCAGCGTTCGAGCATCGAAGCTTCCCGTCGAAAGTCGTCCTGTCGTTCGACCGGGCGTTCGCATGAAGGCCCCGCGATTGCAACAAAGGCCGGCGTGGATTACCAAGTCGGCACGTTCCCGCCGACCGGCGTCGCCGCAATTTCGCGACGATGACCCATCAATCGGTCGTGAACGACATGGCAGGAGGTTCTTTGCGCGTGATCCGGAAGATTCGAGCCGTCCGCCTGCTGGCCGGTGCTGCGCTGGTGGGTTCGACCGTGGCGCTGGCCGGGTGCCAGACCGGCGAGGTGCTGAACCAGGGCTACATCATCGACGAGCAGGCGCTGTCGCTCGTCCCGGTCGGCTCCAGCCGCGAGCAGGTCCTGCTGGCGCTCGGCTCGCCCTCGACCACGGCGACCTTCGACACCGAGATCTTCTACTACATCTCGCAGAAGCGCGTGCGCCCGGTCGCCTTCATGCAGCCGCGGCTCGTCGACCAGCGCGTGCTCGCCGTCTATTTCGGCGCCGACAACCGCGTGCGCCAGATCGCCAATTACGGTCTGCAGGACGGCGTGCTCTTCGACTTCATCACGCGCACGACCCCGACCGCAGGTCGCGACGCCAGCTTCCTCGGCTCGCTCCTGTCCTCGGACGGCCCTCCGGGAGCCGGCACCGGCGGGATCGGCGGCCTCATCGGCGGGACGAACAACAACACCGGCATCGGCCCCGAGCGCTGACGGGGCCCGGGAGGCGCCCGGCGCCTCCCCATCTCCACTCAGCCGCGGACGGGCGTGTCCTTGCCGCGGCCCTCGCCGCGCGTCGCGCGGGCCACGCGGTCGAGCACCGCGTTGACGAGGCGCGGCTCGTCCTCGCCGTAGAAGGCCTTCGCGACGTCCACATACTCGGCGACGATCACCGCGACCGGCACGTCCTTGCGCGCCGTCAGCTCGTAGGTGCCGGCGCGCAGGATCGCCCGCAGCGTCGTGTCGAGTCGCGACAGCGGCCAGTCGGCGGTCAACGAGGAGTGGATCAGGGGATCGACGACCTTCTGGCTGCGAACGACCCCGGAGACGACATCGCGGAACCAGGCGGCGTCCGCGTCGCGATAGGTGTCGCCGTCGAGCTCCTGGCCGAGCCGCAGGCTCTCGTATTCCGCCACCGTCTCGATCAGGCCCGTGCCGCCGACGTCCATCTGGTAGAGGGCCTGGACGGCGGCGAGACGTGCGGCGCCGCGCTTGTTGGCGGGGCGCACGGTCTTGGCGGGGATTTCCGACATCTGCGTCACGCTCCGAAGCGATCGCGCAGCGCGATCATGGTGAGCGCGGCCTCGGCTGCGCCCGCACCCTTGTTGGCTAGGTCGGGACGTGCGCGCTCCAATGCCTGCGCCTCGTTCTCCACCGTCAGGATGCCGTTGCCGATGCAGGCGTTCTCGGCGATCGAGAGGTCCATGATGGCGCGGCAGGATTCGTTGGCGACGATATCGAAATGATAGGTCTCGCCGCGGATGACGCAGCCGAGCGCGACGAAGCCGTCATAGTCGGTGCCGCCGTCCTCAGCACCCGTCAGCGCGAAGCCGATCGCCGCCGGGATCTCCAGCGCGCCGGGCACGGTCACGACGTCGAAGGTGCCGCCCGCTTCCGCGATCCGGGCCTTGGCCCCCTCCAGCAGGAAGTCGGCGATGTGGTCGTAGAAGCGCGCTTCGACGATCAGGATATGCGGCCCGGCCATGGACGGTCTCTCTTTCGTGACGAGCGGCGCGCCCGCGCGCGTTCTCAAGCCTTGCGGCGGACGAGCGGGCGTTCGCGAAAATTCGGGACGGCCGGGCGTCAGGCGCGCCCGGCGAACAGGCGCTCCGCATAGCGCGCTATCGTGTCGACCTCAAGGTTGACGCGCTCGCCCGCGCGGCGTGCGCCCCAGGTCGTGACCTCCAGCGAATGGCGGATCAGAAGGACGTCGAACTCGTGCCCGTCGACGGCGTTCACGGTGAGAGACGTGCCGTCGAGCGCGACCGAACCCTTTCGCGCCACGTAGCGGGACAGCTCGGGCGGCGCACGGAGGGTGAAGCGCCTCGCCTCGCCCTCGTCCTCCACGCGCACGATCTCGGCCTGGCCGTCGACATGGCCCGAGACGATGTGCCCGCCGAGCTCGTCGCCGATCTTCAGGGAGCGCTCCAGATTGATCGGCGTGCCCTCGGCCCAGGAAGCGGCGGTCGTCAGCCGCAGAGCCTCCTCCCAGGCCTCGACGTCGAACCAGCGCTGGTTCGCGCCCGGCTCGGGAAGCGCCGTCACCGTCAGGCAGACGCCCGAGCAGGCGATCGAGGCCCCGATGTCGACGGAGGCGGGATCGTAGGCCGTGGCGATCCGCACGCGCCGCCCCGCATCCAGCGCCTCGACCTCGAGAACCCGGCCGACGTCGGTGACGATCCCGGTGAACATCAGGAAGCCTTTCGAATGAACTCGTACCAACGGTCCGGCCCGTAGACCGCCGAGCGGAGAGGATCGAAGCGGAGCGTTGCCTCGGGAAGCTGGATCGGACCGGCGACGCCGTCGGCACCGACCGTCGCCGGAC
>JAEZXX010000033.1 GCA_023419535.1 Pseudomonadota bacterium
GGGCAGGCGATGCTGAAACGGCATCGGCTGGCTGAGCTGGTGGCGTTTGGCAGCCCGCTCGTCGGGCTGGTCGAGCAGGTCCGCCGCACGGGAGTCTCGGTCAACGAGTACGGCATCGAGGTTCTCATTCCACGGCTCGCTGGCCCGAAGCTGGTCGATGCGCACGGCGCGCCGATCCCGGAGCAGCCGTCGCTCATTGTGCTGATGCTGCAGCAGCGCACGATGGCGCAGATGATCGAGCGGCAGCTTACGCATCGGGCCGCGGCACGATCGGTCTCGGGTATGGCAGCGATGCTGGCGCACGAGATCAAGAACCCGCTGTCCGGCATCCGGGGCGCCGCCCAGCTTCTCGAGCCGGCCCTCACTGCCGCCGACCGGTCGCTGGCGCAGCTCATCTGCACGGAGACGGATCGCATCCGCAACCTTGTCGACCGCATGGAGGTCTTCGGGGACGAGCGCCCGTTGGCCAAGGACCCGGTCAACATCCACGACGTGTTGGATCACGTCTGTCAACTTGCCAGCAGCGGGTTCGCGCGCGACGTCAATATCATCGCCCGCTACGATCCGTCCCTGCCGCCGGTGCCGGCCAATCGGGACAAGCTGGTACAGGCGTTCCTCAATCTGGTGAAGAACGCCGCCGAAGCGATAGAGGAGGGGGGCGAGAGCGGACGCCTCGTTCTGACCACGGCATTTCGACCCGGCATGCGGCTCGCCGTTCCGGGCAGCGGCGCCCGCGTGAGCCTGCCGCTGATGATCGAGGTGGAGGACAACGGCGTCGGTGTCCCGGATCACCTCAAGCCCAACCTGTTCGATGCGTTCGTCACGACCAAGCGTAGCGGCTCCGGGCTCGGCCGCGCGCTCGGCGCCAAGATCATCGGCGATCATGGCGGCATCATCGAGTGCGAGTCCGAGCCGCGGCGCACCGTCTTCCGCGTATTGCTGCCGATGCAGGAGGGTTAAGCCATGGCACGCGGCACCATCCTCATCGCCGACGACGACAGCGCGATCAGAACCGTGCTCAACCAGGCGCTAGCCCGTGCCGGCTACATTCCGAGAGCCACGAGCAACGCGGCGACGTTGTGGCGCTGGGTCTCCCAAGGTGAGGGCGATGCGATCATCACCGACGTCATCATGCCCGACGAGAATGCCTTCGACCTCATTCCGCGCATAAAGAAGATGCGGCCGGAACTGCCGATCATCGTCATGAGCGCGCAGAATACGTTGATGACGGCTCTTTCGGCTGCGGAGAAAGGGGCCTTCGAGTACCTGCCGAAGCCGTTCGACCTCAATGAGCTGGTGAGCGTCGTCGGGCGGGCGTTGGCCGAGCCGGCGCGCCGGGCCGTGCGCAGCGCGCCCGAATCGGAGCCCGATGATCTGCCGCTCATCGGCCGGTCGCCCGCGATGCAGGAGATCTACCGCGTGATCGCCCGCCTGACACAGACGGACCTGACCGTGATGATCTCGGGCGAGTCCGGAACGGGCAAGGAGCTGGTGGCGCGTGTCCTGCACGATTATGGCCGCCGCCGCAGCGGGCCCTTCGTCGCCATCAACATGGCCGCGATCCCGCGGGAGCTGATTGAAAGCGAGCTGTTCGGGCACGAGAAGGGGGCCTTCACGGGAGCCCATTCGCGCATGCCGGGGCGGTTCGAGCAGGCGGAAGGGGGCACCCTGTTCCTCGACGAGATCGGCGACATGCCGATGGAGGCGCAGACCCGGCTCCTGCGCGTGCTGCAGCAGGGCGAGTACACGGTGGTCGGCGGCCGCACCACGATCGCGACGGACGTGCGCATCGTGGCCGCGACGAACAAGGACCTCCGGCAGCTCATCCAGCGCGGGCTCTTCCGCGAGGATCTCTTCTACCGCCTGAACGTCGTGCCGCTGCGCCTGCCTCCCTTGCGCGAGCGCGTCGAGGACATCCCCGACCTCGCGCGCCACTTCTTCGCGGCCGTGGAGCGCGAGGGCCTACCGCGCAAAATCCTCAGCCCCGGTGCGCTCGACGTGATGCGCCGCTATCCCTGGCCGGGCAATGTGCGCGAGCTGGAGAACCTCGTGCGCCGCCTCGCGGCGCTCTACCCGCAGGAGGAAATCTCGGCGGCCCTCGTGGAGCACGAGATCGCCAGCGACATCGCGCGGCCGAGCGGCGTGGCCGGGGAGGAGGGCAAGCCCATCGACCTCTCCGCGTCCGTGGAGCGCTATCTGGCGGACTATTTCAACTCCTTCGGGAACGACCTGCCGCCGCCGGGCCTCCACAGCCGCATCCTGCGCGAGGTGGAGTATCCGCTGGTCGCGGCGGCGCTGGCCGCGACGCGCGGCAACCAGGTGAAGGCCGCCGACCTTCTCGGCGTCAACCGCAACACGCTGCGCAAGAAGATCCGCGATCTCGACGTGATGGTGGTCCGTTCCACCCGCTGAGCCGGGACGACAACCCGCACCCGTTGCAATTCTGCCACTAACCGTCTCTAAGGGGCGGACGGACGGCGGGACACGGCGCATCGGCCGAGTCCCCGGCTTCGGGAAGCGGGCCACCGCTTCCTCATCCACGTCTCGGCAGGCGATGAGCGGGTCATGACGGTTCACCCTGTCCAGAGCGAAGGCGAGATGTCCTTTCCGCAGGAGCGGAAGCGGCATTGGCTCGTCCCCGGCATCCTGGCGGTCGTCGGCGCTCTCGTCACCGGAGCGCTGTCCTTCCTGGTCCTGATGGGACTGACGCCGGTCGACCCGACCGAAACGGTCGTCACCACCGCCATCGCCGTTAACGGCGCCTTCGTCTTCCTGCTCATCGCCCTCATCCTGCGCGAGGTCTCGCGGATGGTGAAGGCGCGGGCGCAGGGCAAGGCCGCCTCGCGCCTGCACGTGCGCATCGTCGCCCTGTTCTCGGTCGTGGCCGCGCTCCCGGCGCTCCTCGTCGCCATCGTCGCCGGCATCACGCTCGATCTCGGGCTCGACCGCTGGTTCGAGATGCGCACCCGCGCCATCGTCGATTCCTCGATCTCGGTCGCCCAGGCCTATGTCAACGAGAACGCCCGGAACCTGCAGGGCACGACCCAGCAGATGGCGGAAGATCTGAACACCCAACGCCGGCTGTTCGACCTCGACCGCACCGGCTTCCAGCAGCTCCTGACCGAGCAGGCGAGGGGCCGCTCGCTGCTCGGCGCCCAACTTCTGCGCGAGGACGGCTCCCCCTTCCTGCGCGCCGACGTGCCGGTGGAGCGCGGCCTGCCGGTGCCGCCGGCCGACGCCATGAACAGCGCCCGCGAGGGCAATTTCGTCCTGATCCCGCCCGGCATCACCAATCTGGTCGGCGCCGTCACGCCGCTCGACCGGTTCGACGACGTCTATCTCTACACCGTGCGCGCGGTGGACCCGGACGTGATCGCCACCTACCGCCTGATGCTGGACGTCGACAGCGAGTATTCGGCGCTGGAGGCGGGGCGGTTCGGGCTGCAGCTGGCCTTCGCGCTGATCTATCTCGGCATCACGCTGATCGTGCTCCTGTCGGCGATCTGGACGGGCATCGGCGTCGCCGACCGGCTGGTGCGGCCGATCCGCCTCCTGATCGGCGCGGCGGACGAGGTGACGGCCGGCAATCTGTCGGTGTCGGTCCCGGTGCGCGCCTCGGACGGCGACGTCGGCTCGCTCTCCGACACGTTCAACAACATGATCCGGCAGCTGCGCTCGCAGCGCACCGAACTCGTGAACGCCAAGGACGTGATCGACGAGCGCCGCCGCTTCACCGAGGCGGTCCTGTCGGGCGTGACGGCGGGCGTCGTCGGCGTGAAGAGCGACGGCACGATCTCGATGCTCAATCCCTCGGCCGAACGGATCCTCGCCGTCGACGCGCGTCAGGCGGTCGGCCGGCAGCTCGGCGAACTCTATCCGCGCATCGCCGAGATCCATCGCGCCGCGAGCCTGTCGCGCAAGGCCGAGTACCAGGACCAGATCAAGCAGCGCGACCGCGTGCTCGACATCCGCGTCACCTCCGAGGGCAGCGACGAGGCGACCCATTCGAGCGTCGTGACGCTCGACGACATCACCGACCTAGTCGAGGCGCAGCGCTCCAGCGCCTGGGCGGACGTGGCGCGCCGCATTGCCCACGAGATCAAGAACCCGCTGACGCCCATCCAGCTCTCGGCCGAGCGCATCCGCCGACGCTACGGCAAGGTGATCGGCACCGACCGCGAGGTCTTCGACCGCTGCGTCGACACCATCGTGCGGCAGGTGGCCGACATCGGCCGGATGGTCGACGAGTTCTCCACCTTCGCCCGCATGCCCAAGCCCAAGATGGAACGGCGCGACCTGCGCGAGGCGCTGCGCGAGGCCGTCTTCATGCGCGAGATGGGCGACCACGGCATCGACTTCGTCAGCGACTTCGACGCCGCGCCGCTGGAAGGCTCCTACGACATCCGGCTGCTCAGCCAGGCCTTCGGCAATCTCGTCAAGAACGCCGTCGAATCCGTCGAGACGCAGACCGAGCGCCGCGGCCGCATCCGCGTGGCCGCGCGCGCGCAAGGCGGCACGAACATCGTCGAAATTGCGGACAACGGCCGCGGATTTCCCTTTGAGGATCGAGAACGGCTTCTCGAGCCCTACATGACGACGCGTGAGAAGGGGACGGGGCTCGGCCTCGCCATCGTGCGCAAGATCGTCGAGGAGCACGGGGGCACGATCGAGCTCGACGACGCGCCGGGCGAGGAGGGGGGAGCGCTGGTGCGCGTCCGCCTGCCGGCCGGGGCACGGGAGGATTCGGGCTTGCCCGAAGGACGGACGCAGAACACCATGGAACGCATGTGAGGACCGATGGCATCGGACATCCTGATCGTCGATGACGAAGCCGACATCCGCGAGCTGGTCGCGGGCATCCTCGAGGACGAGGGCCACGAGGCGCGCACGGCCGCGAACTCCGACGCCGCGCTCGCGGCGATCGCCGATCGCCTGCCGCGGCTGATCTTCCTCGACATCTGGCTGCAGGGCTCCAAGCTCGACGGCCTGGACCTTCTCGACGCCATCAAGTCGCAGCACCCAGAGGTACCGGTGGTGATGATCTCGGGCCACGGCAACATCGAGACCGCGGTGTCGGCGATCCGGCGCGGCGCCTACGACTACATCGAGAAGCCCTTCAAGGCGGACCGGCTGGTCATCATCGCCGAGCGCGCGCTGGAGACCTCCAAGCTGAAGCGCGAGGTGGTGGAGCTGCGCCGCCGCTCCTCCGACTTCCCCGAATTCATCGGCAAGTCGCACCCGATGAACCAGCTGCGCGGGGCGATCGAGCGCGTCGCGCCGACCAACAGCCGCGTGATGATCCTCGGGCCCTCCGGTTCGGGCAAGGAGATGGTGGCGCGGGCGATCCATTCGGGCTCGGGCCGGGCCAACGGGCCCTTCATCGCGCTGAATGCGGCCGGCATCACGCCGGAGCGCATGGAGATCGAGCTCTTCGGCACCGAGACCCCGCCGGGCATCGAGCGCAAGGTCGGCGCCTTCGAGCAGGCCCATGGCGGCGTCCTCTATCTCGACGAGGTGGGGGACATGCCGCGCGAGACGCAGAACAAGATCCTGCGCGTCCTGACCGAGCAGACCTTCGAGCGCGTGGGCGGCGCCAAGCGCGTCAAGGTCGACGTGCGCATCATCTCCTCGACGTCGCAGAACCTCGAATCCCTGATGGCGGAGGGGGCGTTCCGCGAGGATCTCTTCCATCGCCTCGCCGTCGTGCCGATCGCCGTGCCGCCGCTCGCGGAGCGTCGCGCCGACATTCCGATGCTGATCGAGGCCTTCATGCAGCAGGTCTACGAGCAGACCGGGATCCGGCCCAAACAGATCAGCGACGAGGCGATGGCGGTCCTCCAGTCGAGCGACTGGCCGGGCAACATCCGCCAGCTGCGCAACAACATCGAGCGCCTGATGATCCTGTCCCGGCAGGGCGAGGGCGAGGTCATCTCCGCCGACATGCTGCCGAGCGAGGTCTCCGAGATGCTGCCGCGCACGCCGAGCCAGGCGGACGGGCGCATCATGGCGCTTCCCCTGCGCGACGCGCGCGAGGCCTTCGAGAAGGAGTATCTCGTCGCGCAGATCAACCGCTTCGGCGGCAACATCTCGCGCACGGCCGAGTTCGTCGGCATGGAGCGCTCGGCGCTCCACCGCAAACTGAAATCCCTCGGCATCTGAACCGGACAGCAGAGCTTCGATGAAGATCGTGATCTGCGGCGCCGGCCAGGTCGGCTTCGGCATCGCTCAGCGGCTCGCGGAGGAGGGCCACGACGTCTCGGTGATCGACTATTCGGCCGACCGCATCCAGGCGGTCGGCATGGCGATCGACGCGCGGGCGATCGTCGGCAACGGCGCCAGCCCCGAGACCCTGGCCGAAGCCGGGATCGAGGACGCCGACATGCTGATCGCGGCGACGCTCCACGACGAGGTGAACATGGTGGCGTGCGAGGTGGCGCATCACCTGTTCTCCGTGCCGACCAAGATCGCCCGCATCCGCTCGCAATCCTACCTGCGCCCGCACTTCCAGGATCTCTTCTCCGACGACGCGATCCCGATCGACTTCATCATCTCGCCCGAGATCGAGATCGGCGAGACCGTGCTGCGCCGGATCGCGCTGCCGGGCGCGGTCGACATCGTGCATTTCGCAGGCGAGCGGATCGTCATGATGGGCGTCGAATGCGAGCCCGACTGCCCCATCCTCGACATGCCGCTCCGCGAGATCGGCAAGCGGCACCCGGGCCTCGACGCGACCACGGTCGGCATCGCGCGCGGGGAGGACATGCTCGTGCCGGACGCCGAGCAACGGCTGAAGGCCGGCGACATCGCCTATGTCGTGGCCGAGGCGACGAAGGTGCGGCGCGTGCTGGAGGTCTTCGGCCACGCCGAGCCGCAGGCGGGACGGATCGTCATCGCGGGCGCCGGCACGGTCGGGCTCTACGTCGCGCGCCAGATCGAGAAGCGCAACATCTCGGCCCGTCTGCGCGTCATCGAGCCGGACGCCGAGCGGGCGCGCCACGCCGCCGAGCGCCTGTCGCGCACCGTCGTCCTGAACGGCAGCGCGCTCGACGAGGCGATCCTGCGGCAGGCCGACATCGACGAGGCCGACCTCCTCGTCGCGCTGACCAACGACGACAAGATCAACCTGCTCGCCGGCGTCATGGGCAAGCACATGGGCTGCAAGTCGACGCTGACGCTGGTGAACGAGACCTCGTTCCGGGAGCTGACCGCTCCGCTCGGCATCGACGCCTTCATCAGCCCGCAGTCGATCACCATCTCGCGCATCCTGCAGCACGTGCGGCGCGGCCGCATCCGCTCGGTCCATTCGATCCAGAACGGGCGGGCCGAGATCATCGAGGCCGAGGCTCTGGAAACCTCCCCGCTGGTCGGCCAGCCGCTGGCGGACCTGAACATTCCCGACGAGGTGCGGCTCGGCGCCGTGTTCCGCGAGGGCCGCTACATCCAGCCCTGCGCGACGACGGAGATCGAGGCGGGCGACCGCGTGGTGATCTTCGCCAAGGCCGGCGCGGTGCGCCAGGTCGAGCAGATGTTCCGGGTCAGCCTGGAATTCTTCTGACGAGCCACGTCCGGTCCGGAACACCGTTCCAGATGGCGACTTGCACAACGTCTCGACTTCGACCACCTGTAAGCCCGGTGGCCGAAGGCGGCGAACCGACAACAACGAGAGAGCCCTTCATGGCCGAACGGACGCAGAACCTTCAGGACGTGTTCCTCAACGCGGTTCGCAAACAGAAGATTTCCCTGACCATTTTCCTCGTGAACGGCGTGAAGCTGACCGGCATCGTCACCTCGTTCGACAATTTCTGCGTCCTCCTGCGTCGGGATGGGCATTCGCAGCTCGTCTACAAGCACGCCATCTCCACCATCATGCCGGCCCAGCCCGTCCAGATGTACGAACCGGACGAGAGCACGGAGCAAACCGATTGAACGAACAGACGCGCGGACCGATCGAGCATTCCCAGAGGCGTGAGCGGGCAGGGGTCTTCGTGCCCGTCGTCCGAACGCCGGTCCGCGAGGACGAGGACGGCGAGGTCCTGCCCCGTCGCAGCGGCGACGAGCGCCTCGTCGAGGCCGTGGGCCTTGCGGCCGCGATCGACCTCGACCTCGTCGCCTCCGCGACCATTCCCGTCGCCAAGGCCCGGCCCGCGACGCTGATCGGCGCCGGCAAGGTCGACGAGATCAAGGCGCTCGTCGACGAGCACGAGCTCGGCCTGATCGTCGTCGATCACGCGCTGACGCCGGTCCAGCAGCGCAACCTGGAGAAGGAGCTGGGCTGCAAGGTCATCGACCGCACGGGGCTGATCCTGGAGATCTTCGGGCGGCGCGCGCGGACCAAGGAAGGCCGGCTGCAGGTCGATCTGGCGCATCTGAACTACCAGAAGGGCCGTCTCGTGCGGTCCTGGACCCACCTGGAGCGCCAGCGGGGCGGCGGCGGCTTCATGGGCGGCCCGGGCGAGACGCAGATCGAGGCCGACCGGCGGCAGCTGCAGGACAAGATCATCCGGCTGGAAAAGGAGCTGGAGGCGGTGCGGCGCACCCGCACGCTCCACCGCGCCAAGCGCAAGAAGGCGCCGCACCCAGTCGTGGCGCTGGTCGGATACACGAACGCCGGCAAGTCGACGCTGTTCAACACGGTGACGGGCGCCGACGTCCTCGCCAAGGATCTGCTCTTCGCCACGCTCGACCCGACGCTGCGCCGCGTGACGCTGCCGCGGGGCACGCAGGTGATCTTCTCCGACACGGTCGGCTTCATCTCCGATCTGCCGACGCATCTCGTCGCGGCCTTTCGGGCGACGCTGGAAGAAGTCATCGAGGCCGATCTCGTGCTCCACGTGCGCGACATCGCCGACGCGGATTCGCCGGCGCAGTCGGCGGATGTGCGCCGCATCCTCGCCGACCTCGACGTCGATGCGGACGACCGCGACCACGTGCTGGAGGTCTGGAACAAGATCGATCTTCTCGACGCGGCGCGGCGCGAGAGCCTGAACGAGACGGATCCGGGCGGGCAGGGCGTCTTCCCGGTCTCGGCGCTGACAGGCGAAGGACTGCCGGCCCTGCTCGACCACATCGAGACGGCCATCGCCGGCCATGTCGAGCGTCTGCGGCTCGAGGTTCCGGCCGACGGCCAGCCGCTCCTGTCCTGGCTCTACGACAACGCGAACGTTCGCGAGCGCGAGGATCTGGAGAACGGAGCCGTCGCGCTCAGCGTCGAGCTCACCGAACAGGCGAGCGGCGAGCTGCGGCGTCTCGGCGAGCGCTATCCGGGGCTCACCATCGGCTGACGAACGCGCAGGCGCGGCGCGTCAGCCGTCGCGCTTGGCGGCCTGCCAATGCGCCTCCATCCGGTCCAGCCCGGCCTCTGAAAGCGAGACGCCCTCGGCGGCGAGCGCGGCCTCCACTTGAGCGAAACGCCGCCGGAACTTCGTCGCGGTGCCGCGCAGAGCCTGCTCGGGATCGACTTCGAGCCGACGCGCCAGGTTGACCGCGCAGAACAGGATGTCGCCGAGCTCGTCCGCCTGATCCGCGCGCGAGCCCGTCGCCACGGCCGCCTCGAACTCTTCGGTCTCCTCGCGAAGCTTGGCGACGATCGGTTTCACCTCCGTCCAGTCGAAGCCGACCGTCGCGGCCTTGGCCTGCAGCTTCAGCGACAGCGGCATGGCCGGCAGCGCGCCAGGCACGTCATCCAGCAGCCCGATCGTGTCGGGCACGTCGCGTCCGTCCCATTCGCCCGACCGGCTCGGGCGATCCGCGCGCGCCGCGCGGCGCGCTGCGCGTTCGGCCTTCTCCTCGGCCTTGATGCGCTCCCACTGGCCCTTGGCGCTGCGTGCGTCGCGCGCGGCGGCATCGCCGAAGACGTGCGGATGGCGCCGGATCATCTTGGCGGTGACCGTCTCGACGACATCGGCGAAATCGAAGAGACCGTCCTCGGCGGCGAGCTGGGCGAAATAGACGACCTGCAGGAGCAGATCGCCGAGTTCCTCGCGCAGATCCTCGGCGTCGCGACGCTCGATCGCGTCCACGACCTCGAAGGTTTCCTCGATCGTGTACGGCACGATGGTGTCGAAGCTCTGCTCGACGTCCCACGGACAGCCCGTCTTCGGATCGCGCAGCGCCTGCATGATCTCGACAAGACGCTGAATGTCTCGGGACGGGTGCATGTCGTGGACCTTCCGGATCGGGATGAACTCCGCTGCTTGTGACGCGCCGGACGGCGGACCGTCAAATCGGACGGGCACGAGAGAATCCCGGAACGACGGAAGCGGGAACGGCCCGGGATACCGAAGCCGGAAGAGGGAGGACCGGGGACGACGCCGACGGCGCTCCATGCCGCGAACAGCCGCACGTCTCGGTGTGATAAGATACATTATGGAACTTACGTGGGTGATGCGATCTAGTAAGGGTCGGCTGTCGCCGGACTTTGCCCACGTGCTTCTGCCCCATTCGAGATGCTCGATCGTCGGTGCGACTTGGATCTCGGTCTTAGGTCCTCGCTTCGGACGGCGCTCCCCGGTCCGTTACGGCGCGTCGAGATCGCGTCGCGGCCGACGCCGCGCCGTCGACGCGCGAACGACGGTCAGCCGATCGGGGCTTCGAGGGTCAGGCCGTCATGGGCCGGACGGACGTTCGCCGGCAGGCTCTCGCACAGCGTCGCGTAGTCGAGCGGCGTGTGCATGTGGGTCAGGACGGCGTTGGGCACGCCGAGCCGTTGGATCCAGTCCAGCGCCTGGTCGAGCGACAGATGGCTGGGATGGGTCTTGTACTGGAGCGCGTCGACGACGAGATGCTCGGCGCCGGCGATGGCCTCGACGGCGGCCGGCGGAAAGTCGCTGACGTCCGAGCAATAGGCGAACGGACCGACGCGGAAGCCGAGCGAGACGATCCGTCCGTGCGACTGCTCGAACGGCTGGAACACGATCTGTCCGCCCGGACCGTCGATCGCGAAGGCCCGGCCGGCCTCGATCGGCACATGGCGGGCGATCGGCGGATAGGTGCTGCCCGGCGGCGTCGCGAAGCAGTAGCCGAAGGCCTCGCGCACGCGCTCGATCGTGGGCGCGTCGGCATGGACCGGCACGAGCCGCTTCTGGCCGATGACGAAGGTGCGCAGATCGTCGATGCCGTGGATGTGGTCGGCATGGGCGTGGGTCAGCACGACGGCGTCGATCCGATCGATCTTCGCCGAGATCATCTGCTCGCGAAAATCCGGCCCGCAGTCGATCACGACGACCGTGCGGCCGTTCGGGCCCACGCGTTCGAACAGGGCCGCGCAGCGCCGGCGGCGGTTCTTCGGCTCGTTCGGATCGCAGGCGCCCCAGTCGCCGTTCGGCCGCGGAACGCCCGGAGACGAGCCGCAGCCGAGGATCGTCAGGCGAAGCGTCACGCCGCGGCCCGGCGCGGGTCGCGCGCCTTGGAGAAGAGCCGGAAGAAATTGTCGCTCGTCGCGGTCGCGATCTCCTCGAGCGACACGCCCTTCACCTTCGCCAGCACCTCGGCGGTCTTGCGCGTATAGGCCGGCTCGTTGCGCTTGCCCCGGTACGGCGGGGGCGCGAGGAACGGTGCGTCGGTCTCGACGAGAAGCCTGTCCATCGGCACGCCGGCCGCGATCGCGCGGAGTTCGTCGGACCGGTTGAAGGCGAGGATGCCGGAAAACGAGACCGTGCCCCCGAGCTCCAGCCCGACCTCGGCGAGGCGGGGTGTGGAGGAAAAGCAGTGGAGGACGAAGGGGAAGGCCCCCTTCCCCGTCTCGTCCGCCAGGATCGCCTCCATGTCCGCGTCCGCGTCGCGCGCGTGAATGACGAGCGGCAGCCCGGTCACCCGGGCGGCTTCGATGTGCCGCCGGAAGACACGGGCCTGAACGTCCCGCGGCGACTTGTCGTAATGATAGTCGAGGCCGGCCTCGCCGATCGCGACGATCTTCGGATGGGCCGACAGCCGCACGAGTTCCTGCGCCGGAATGTCCGGCTCGGCGGCGGCGTTGTGCGGATGCGTGCCGACCGATGCGTAGACGGTGTCGTGCCGCTCCGCGATATCGATGAGCGTCTCGATCCGCGAGACAAAGGTCGAGATGGTGACGACGAGCCCGACGCCCTCGGCCCGTGCGCGCGCCAGAAGCGCGTCCGTCTCGCCCTCGAAGTCGGGGAAGTCGAGGTGGCAGTGACTGTCGACGAGGAAGGTCATGCGCTCGGTGCGGGCTCGGCGGCGGTCTCGACGAAGCGCGGGAAGATGCCCTGCGGCGCCGGCATCGCGCGCCCGGCCTCCAGCATGCGGCCGGAGGCGAGCTCGGCGAAGCTGCGCTCGTGCGCCTGCACCGCCAGAAGGTCGAGCAGCTTCTCCATCGAGCCGGGCATGAAGGGCTGGAGCAGGATGGCGACGCGGCGCAGCACCTCGGCGGTCACGTAGAGCACCGTGCCCATGCGCGCGATGTCGGTCTTGCGCAGCACCCAGGGCTCCTGGGCCGCGAAGTAGCGGTTCGCCTCGGAGACGACGGAGACGATCGCGGCGAGCATCGCGTGCAGCTCCTGCCGGTCGATCGCGGCGCGCGAGCGCTCCAGGAGCGCGCCGGCCGAGGCGAGGATCGCGCGGTCGGCGTCGGTCAGTTCGCCCGGCGTCGGGACGACGCCGTCCAAGTTCTTGGCGATCATCGACAGCGAGCGCTGGGCGAGATTGCCGAGATCGTTGGCGAGTTCGGAGTTGATGCGGTTGACGATCGCCTCGTGGCTGTAGTTGCCGTCCTGGCCGAATGGCACCTCCCGCAGGAGGAAGTAGCGCAGGGGATCGAGCCCGTAGACCTCTGACAGCGCCATCGGGTCGATGACGTTGCCAACGGATTTCGACATCTTCTCCCCCTTGTTGAAGAGGAAGCCGTGGACGAACACGCGGCGCGGCAGCGGAAGGCCGGCCGACATCAGGAAGGCGGGCCAGTAGATCGTGTGGAACCGCACGATGTCCTTGCCGACGACATGGAGGTCGGCGGGCCAGAAGCCGGCGCGCTCGCCGCCCTCCAGATAGCCGGTGGCGGTCAGGTAGTTCGTCAGTGCGTCCACCCAGACATACATGACGTGCGCCTCGTCGCCGGGCACCTTGATCCCCCAGTCGAAGGTGGTGCGCGAGATCGAGAGGTCGCGAAGGCCGGAGCGCAGGAAGGACAGGACCTCGTTGCGGCGCTCGGCCGGGGCCACGAAGTCCGGGTTCGCCTCGTGGAAGGCGATCAGCCGCTCTTGGAAGGCGCCGAGGCGGAAGAAGTAGCTCTCCTCCTCGACCCACTCGACCGGGGTGCCCTGGGGGCCGACGCGGGTCCCCTCGCCCGTGAGGCTCGTCTCGTCCTCTGCGTAATACGCCTCGTCGCGGACCGAGTACCAGCCGGAATAGGCGTCCTTGTAGATGTCGCCGGCCGCCTCCATGCGGCGCCAGATCTCCTGGCTCGCGCGCTTGTGGCGCTCCTGCGTGGTGCGGATGAAGTCGTCGTTGGAGGCGTTCAGCGCCGCGCCCATCGCCTCGAAGGCGTCGGAGTTGCGCTGGGCGAGCTCGGCCGGCTCGATGCCCTGCGCCCGCGCCGTCTGGAGCATCTTGATGCCGTGCTCGTCCGTGCCCGTCAGGAACATCACGTCGTAGCCGTCGAGCCGCTTGAAGCGCGCGACGACGTCCGTCGCGATCAGCTCGTAGGCGTGGCCGATATGCGGGCGCCCGTTCGGATACGAGATCGCGGTCGTCAGATAGTAGCGTTCGGGCATGATGTCCTGTCTGTCGCATCCGGAGCGCCGCGCCCCATCGGGCTCGGCCGGTCGGCTCCGATCGGTCGCCTTTGGCGAGATAGAGCATGGCGCGCCTGCGCTCAATGCGGCGCGCCCCGGAAGCGCTCAGGCGGCCCGGTCCTGCCGCTCGCGAAGCCGCGCCAGCCCGTGGAAGAATGTGACGAGCAGCTGCTTGCGGTCGAGATTGTAGGCCAGCCCCTCGCGCCAGCGCGCCTGCTCGCTCGACCAGTAGGCGGACAGCTCCGCGGCCTCCGCCGCGCGACCGGCGGCCTGCCGGGCCTCGGCATCGCGCGAGAGGAGACGGAACAGCTCCTCGCCGACGAGATCGAAGGCCGCTTCCCGCCCCTTCATCGCCAGCTGGTCGCCGAGCTTCTGGATGGCGCCCCAGGCCGGCGGCGCCGCGTAGAGGCGCTCGGCCTCCCCGGACAGCTCGAGCCCGCCGCCGAGGAGCATGAGCAGCGCACGCCGCGCGCTGCCGGACGCCCGCGACGCCGCCGCCTTGCGGTCGGCGGCGGACGCGTCCGGCACGCTTCCTGCCAGGATCGTCTCGATCTCGGCTTCCGGCAGGGCGCCGAGCCGCAACACGCGGCAGCGCGAACGGATCGTCGGAAGCAGGCGCCCGGGCTGATGGTTCGTCAGGAGGAACAGCGAGCGCGGCGGCGGCTCCTCCAGCATCTTCAGAAGCGCGTTGGCCGCGCTCCGGTTCATGTCGTCCGCCGGATCGACGATGGCGATGCGCCAGCGCCCGCCCGCCGTGGTCTGGAAGAAGTGCGTGAGACGTCGGATCTCCTCGACCGTGATCTGGGTGCGGAAACCGCCGCCGCGCTCGGCCGCGGGCCGCGCGATGTGGACGAGCCCGGGATGCCCCCCCTGCTCCACCTGGCGCGCCACGCTCTCCGGCACGGTCTCGGGCAGGTCGCCGTCCCGGCTCGCCGACAGGAGCGCGCGGGCGAAATCGAAGGCGAGCGTCGCCTTGCCGATGCCGAGCGGGCCCTGCAGCAGCCAGGCGTGATGCAGCCGCTGGGAGCGCGCGGCGAGGACGAGCTCGGCGCGCGCCGCCTCGTGCCCGACCAGCGAACGGGTCTCGGCCGGCGACGCGACGCCGTCGAGGTCGTCGTGCCGTTCCGGCGCGACGCGCTGGAACCCGCTCATGCGGCCGGCCCGGACGTCGGCGCCGCCTCGCCCAAGGCTTCGGCCAGATGGGCGGCGATCTCCTGCGCCACCGCGTCGACGGGACGGCCGGCGTCGACGATCCGGCAGCGCCGCGGATCGGATGTCGCGATCTGAAGGAAGCGCTTACGGCGCTCCTCGTGAATCTCCGCCGCCTCGCCCTCGAACCGGTCGGCCCGGGCGGTTCCCCGGCGGTTCGCGGCCCGCGCGAGCCCCTCGGCGGCGGGCAGGTCGAGGACGAAGGTGAGATCGGGTCGCAAATCGTCCAGCGCCGCGTCCTCCAGGAGCGTCAGCAGCTCGGCGTCGACCCCGGCGAGCCCCTGATAGACGCGCGTGGAATCGTGGAAGCGGTCGCACAGGACGTCGTCGCCGCGGTCCAGCGCCGGGCGGATGAGCGTGGAGACGTGGTCGGTGCGGGCCGCCGCGAAGAGGACCGCCTCGAAGGCCGGCCCCTGCGCCTTCGCCGCACCGGCGAGCAGCGCCTCGCGGAGGGCCTCCGCCCGCGGCGAGCCGCCGGGCTCGCGCGTCACCACGACGGTGCGGCCCCGTTCGGCAAGGAACGCCCGGGCCCGCTCGATCTGCGTCGTCTTCCCGCTCCCCTCGCCGCCCTCGAAGGTGACGAAGAGCGGCCTTCCCGCTGCCGTCATAGGGCGCGAATCCAGCCGAAGGCCAGCTCCTGCACGGCCCCGAAGGCGCGTGCGGTGAAGGTCCCCTCCGGCACGTCCTCGGCGGCGAAAAGATCGCGCACGACGCTCGGACTGCCCGCGATCCGGACCTCGAGGCGGCCGACCTTATCGCCGGCGGCCACCGGCGCGCGCAGCGGCCCGTCGTAGACGATGGCGGCGCTCACCGACTGCGGTGCGGCGCGCGGGATCATCGCCGCGATCTCCTCGCCGGTGCGCAGCGCGACGTCGGGCAGCGTTCCGCCGTAGACGAGCGCGCGCCCGACGGTGGCGCCCTGCGGGAAGAGCGAACGGAGATCGAAACTGTCCTTGGCCCAGGCGAGGATCCGCGCCGTCTCGCGCGAGCGGACCTGCTCGCTCTCCAGTCCGCCGAGCGCCACGAAGGTCGTGCGTCCGTCGCCCTCGGCCGCGCCCAGGATCGCGTAGCCCGCGCCTTCGGCAAAGCCCGTCGCGACGCCGGTGGCACCGATGTTCAGGCCGAGAAGCGGGTTGCGATTGCGCTGACGGATCCCGTTCCAGGTGAATTCGGGCTCGGCGAAAAGCCCGTACCATTCGGGATAGGTGCGCTGGAGATGGCGGCCGAGACGGGCCATGTCCCGCGCGCTCGTCTGCTGGCCCTCGGCCGGGAGCCCCGTGGAATTCGCGAAGCGGCTGGTGGCGAGCCCGAGTTCGGCCGCGCGCTCGTTCATCGCCTGAACGAAGGCGCCCTCGGTGCCTTCCATCCCTTCGGCGAGGATGATGCAGGCATCGTTCGCCTGCTGAATGGCCACGCCCCGCGCCAGAGCCTCCACCGGAACGCTGGAGCGGACTTCGGCGAACATGGTGGAGGTTCGCGAGGGCGCGCCGCCCGTGCGCCAGGCGTTTTCGGACACCGGATAGGCCGTGGTCGGCGTGATCAGACCGCCTTCGAGTCCGCGGAACACGAGTTCCAGCGTCATCAGCTTGGCGAGCGAGGCCGGCGGAAACGGTTCGTCGGCGCTCTTCTCGAAAAGGACCGCACCGGTCTCCCCGTCGACGACGATCGCCTGCAGGGCCGGCGTCTCCAGAAGAGGAGCCGGCCCGGTCTGCGCCCGCAGACCGGCTGTCGGGGACAGGACGAAGGCGAGCGTCAGAACCCCCCACGCCGCAATGGTTCGGACAGCCATCGGCGGTCCCTCGCTCTACTCTCGTCGTCCCCGCGGCGAACCTACAGCATCGGTCGGAAAACCGATATCGGCTTTCGGACGATGACGATCACGAGAACGGGGAAATCTCAGTCGCGCAGAAGGAAGGCGTCGGTCGCACCGGCCGCCCAGAGGGCGCGCAGGCTCGCATCGGCGCGCGAGCCGGGCTCGACGAGGAGAGCGAGCGACGCGTCGTCCTCTCCGCCGACGAGCTGGCCGGCGCTCTCGGCCACCGCGTGGACGCGCAGAAGCAGGTCGACGTCGGTCACGGTGCCGATCTCGATCCGCTCGAGGGCCGCAGGCTCCTTCGCCACGAGATCGGCGAGCGCCCGGAAGGCGCCGCTCTCGGCGCGCGCCGGAGCATAGGAGAGAACGGCCTCGCGGCGGGTGGGCAGCGGAACGTCCGCCGGCGTGGACACGGCCTGAGCGGGCAGCTGTGCCGGCGCCGGAGCGGGATCTCGGTCGGGTGCGGGAGCCGCCGACCGCACGGCCGCGGCGATGGCCGAACTCGCCTGCCGGCGGACGCCCGGCAGGACCGAGGAGCCGTTGTAGGAAATGGCGGTCGAGAGCGACGGCGTCTGCGGCGCCACCTCGTTCGAGGCGATCATGACGCCCGTCGGCAGGCCGTCGCTGGAAGGACCGGCCGCGCCCTGGCGCAAGCTCGCCATCAGCATCGGCTTGTCGTCCCCTTCCAGGGGAGCGCGGCCGAGATACTCGACCTTGACGTCCGTCACGCCAGCGTTGCGGAAGCCCAGCACCTCGGCGGCCTGTTGCGAGACGTCGACGACGCGGCCGTGCGCATAGGGACCGCGATCGTTGACCCGGACCATCACAGAGCGGCCGTTCGCCTTGTTGGTGACGCGGGCGTAGGAGGGAAGCGGGAAGGTCGGGTGGGCGGCCGAGAGGTGGTACATGTCGTAGACCTCCCCGTTCGCCGTGAGGCGCCCGTGGAAGTTGGAGCCGTACCAGGAGGCGGTTCCGCGCCCCACATAGCCCGGCTCCTCCTTCGGATAGTACCACTTGCCCCGCACCTGATAGGGCTTGCCGACCTGCTCGCGACCGCCGCCGCGGGGCACGCTTCGCAGGTTGGTGACGCGCGGGCTGACCGGAACGCCGTATTCGGAGGAGGAGAAGATCGGGGATTCGTCGAGGGGCGCGAGTTCGGCCTCCGCGACGCTCGATCCGGACTGGCAGCCCGTCAGGGCCAACGCCGCACAGACAACGACGCCCGCGCCCAAGATCCGGCGCGACGAGCCAGCCCATCCCCTCATCCACAAACCCCCAAGCCGACGAATTCCTGGGGACAGCCCCTCGCCGCCCCACCACTCGCCTCAAAACGTTACGATGAGGTTAGAGCGGGTTTCAAGCCGGGCAAGGGAACGAATCGGGTCGGTCGGAGTTTGCGGCGCGAATCAGGGGGTTGCGAGCTGCGCGGCGGCGTTCATGTCCTGCCAGCGCGCCTCGCGCCGCGCCGCCGCCTCCTCGTCGGCGCCCCACTGCTCGATGTTCCAGTCCTCGTCGACATGGGCCAGAGCCCAGGCCGTCCCCGCTTCGAGACGGCCCTCCCGGACCGCGACGGCCAGGAGCAGCGACCCCGTCAGCGTCGTCATCTGATGCAGGGCGGCGAGGACGAAGGCGTCGTCCTCGCGGTCGAGCCGGCGCCCGACCGCGGCGAGCGTCTTGGCCGGCTGGGCGACGTGCATGACCCCCGTCGCGGTCAGGAACAGGCCGCCGACATGGGCCTCGGCCCAGCGCAGCACCGGATCCCAGTTCTCGGCCTGGCGGGCGACGAGCGCCTCGGGCGCGTCGGCGCGGTAGAAGAGGAGATCGGTCTCGGCGTAGCGCTTCAGTTCGGCGCGCACCGCGGAGGGGTCGTCGAGGATCCCGTCGATCGTGGTGTTGACGAGCCGCGTCACCGGCATCGTCGCCGGGTCGATCCGCTGGCCCTGCCTGTCCCATTCGGCGGCGATCGCTTGCGCGACGGACGCGCTCGGAACGACAAGGGCGCGCCGGCCCGGCGTGCGCACCGCGCGCCCGTCGAGGCGCACGCCGTGTCCGCCCGCATCCGGTTCGACGGAGACGGTGGTGTAGAACCGCTTCGGAAGTTCGGTGCGGCGATTGTCGCTCATGCGCGGGCCCGTGTCCGTTCGGAAGACGAGGCGTCCCTCCCGTCGACGAAGGCGAGGAGCGCCTGCGTCAGGCTCGCGACGTCCGTCACGACGCGGTCGGCGCCCGCCTGCGTCAGGGCTTCGAGCGTACCCGCGCCCCAGGAGACGCCGAGAGCGCCGGCCCCGGCCGCCCGCGCCATCTGCATGTCGTAGATGGAGTCCCCGACGACGATCGCCTGCGAGGCGTCGATCCCGAGCTCGGCGCAGCATTCGAGGACCATGGACGGGTCGGGCTTGGAGGGGCAGTCGTCGGCCGTGCGCACCGCCTGGAACAGGGTCTCGATCCCGTATTTCTGCGTGACGATGCGCACGCCCCGCCGCGACTTTCCCGTGACGATACCGAGGAGGGCGTTCTCGCGCGCGGCCAGCGCGTGCAGCATGGGCTCGATGCCCGGGAAGAGGCGCTCCTCCATCGCGGGATCGTTGCGGATCTCGTGGAAGGTCGTGCGGTAGAGATCGGCCAGCGTCTCGATTTCGCCCTTCGGCGTCGACGGCGTCAGGCGATGGATGGCGGTCGCGAGCGAAAGCCCGATCACGCCCTGGACGGCGCGCTCGTCCGGCACGGGAAGGCCGGCGCGCTCGAAGACGCGGCGCATGGTTCCGACGATCAGGTGGAAGCTGTCGGCCAGCGTGCCGTCGAGGTCGAAGAGGATCGCGCGCATCAGTCGTCGAGCGCCGCTTCGTCGAAGCCGAAGAGGTTCCAGGTCTGGACCATGTGGGGCGGCAGCGGCGCGACCTGATCGATCACGCCCCGGCCGCTCGGATGCGGGATGACGATGCGGCGCGCGTGGAGGTGCAGCTTGTTCTGCACGCCGCCCGGGAACTCCCAATTGGTGTCGTGCTCGAAATACTTCGGATCGCCGAGGATCGGGTGGCCGAGATGGAGGGCGTGGACGCGCAGCTGGTGGGTGCGTCCCGTATAGGGCTCCATTTCCAGCCAGGCGAAGTTCTGCGCCACCTTGTCGACGACCCGGTAGTGGGTGAGCGCGTGGTCGGCGCCCTCCTCCCCGTGTCTGGCGACGCGCATGCGGTCGCCGTCCGGCGTCATCTCCTTGACCAGATAGGTGGAGATGCGCCCGTCGTGCGGGGCCGGCACGCCCTTCACCAGCGCCCAATAGTGCTTCTTGGTGTCGCGCTCGCGAAACGCCTTGGTCAGCGCGACCGCGGCGCCGCGCGTGCGGGCGACGACGAGGATGCCGGAGGTGTCGCGGTCGAGCCGGTGGACGAGGCGCGGCTTCTCGCCCTTCTTCGACCGCCAGGCCTCCAGCATCTTGTCGACGTGGCGCGAGACGCCGGAGCCGCCCTGCACCGCGAGCCCGGCCGGCTTGTTGAACACGAAGACCTTCTCGTCCTCGTAGATCAGCATCTGGGACAGGACGTCGCCGTCGTGCCGGTCGCGGATCGTGTTCGCCGTCAGCGGAGCGACGCGCATCTTGGCGCTGTCGACGCCCATCGGCGGCACGCGGACCATCTGGCCGGCCTCGAGCCGCGTGTCGGTCTTCGCACGGCCACCGTCGATGCGCACCTGGCCGGAGCGCAGAAGCTTCTGGAGGTGCCCGAAGCCAAGCCCCGGATAGTGGATCTTGAACCAGCGATCGAGCCGCAGCCCCGCCTCGTCCGTCTCGACCCTGACCTGCTCGACCGACGACATCGCGGCACCCTTCTCGTTTCGGGTTCTCCGTAGCCGATCGAAGCGTCCAGCGGAACCGTCAGGCGAACTGGCGGCCGAGTGCGAGGCCTGCCCAGACGGAACCGAGGCTGAGAAGGACCGAGACCAGGACGTAGGTCAGCGCCCAGACGACCGCGCCCCGCTCGTAGAGGAGGATGGCGTCGAGCGAGAAGGCCGCAAAGGTCGTGTAGCCGCCGAGGACGCCGGTGAGCAGCAGGAGGCGCAGCGGCTCGGAAGCGCCGAAACGGCGGGCGATCAGCTCGAAGCCCAGCCCGATCAGGAAGGAGCCGGTGACGTTGACGAAGAGCGTGCCCCACGGGAACCCGCCGCCGAAGAGCCGGGCGGCGGCAAGACCGGCGGCGTGGCGCGCGAGCGAGCCGGCGGCGCCGCCGATGGCGACGAGGAAAAGATTGAGCATGTCGTCGCTGCCTTTCCCGCCGTCGCCGCGCTCGCAGCGCTTGCGGAGTCGGCAGCCTTGGCCGCAATCGTCTGCGCGCGCTTCGGCGCCTTGGCCTTCCGGGAGTCTTGCGGCTTTTGAGCGTTCAGCGCCAGCCCCAGCGCATAGATGCCGCATAGCTCCTTCTCGCTCCAGCGGCGAGGCCTCGCGGTCTTCACGATCGCGGCGAAGGCCGGCGAGCGCAGGAAGGCGAGAAGATCCATGTCGCCGCGCAGCTGATTGCAGCGCCGGCAGCAGGGGATCGTCACGTATCGTCCTTTCGCGGCACGGGGGATCACGTGGTCGCGCGTCGCAGCGTCGGGTTCGGGCCGCGTCCCTTTCGTGCGCTTCAGCTCGGTTCCGCAATAGCAGCAATGGTGCTGTCGCCCGTCGGTCCACCAATTCCCGAGGAACTGCTGGACTTCAGCGAGCAAGGTCTGCGGGCGGCGGTTCGGCGGAATGGTCGACACGAAGCAGATTGCCGCACGACATACCGAAAACTTGTGTGACAAGGATCGCGAAAACTTTCCCCATCGGCGCATTTTTTCGCACGGAGTGCTCAGCGCGGCTCCCGTTCCGCCCTCAGACGCGCCCAGCGCTCCATGCGCTCGGCGATCCGCGCCTCGGCGCCGCGGTCGGTCGGGCGGTAGAAGCTCTGGCGGCCGATCTCGGTCGGGAAGTAGTCCTGGCCCGAGAAGGCGTCGGGCGCGTCGTGGTCGTAGGCGTAGCCCGAGCCGTAGCCCTCGCCCTTCATCAGCTTCGTGGGCGCGTTCAGGATGTGCTTGGGGGGAAGGAGCGAACCGTTCTCCTTGGCGGCCCGCATCGCGGCCTTGTAGGCGACGTAGCCGGCGTTCGATTTCGGCGCGGCGGCGAGATAGATCGTCGCCTGCGCCAGCGCCAGCTCGCCCTCGGGCGACCCCAGATAGTCGTAGGCGTCCTTGGCCGCGTTGGCGACGACCAGCGCGTTCGGATCGGCGAGGCCGATGTCCTCCACCGCCATGCGCACGAGGCGGCGGCCGAGATAGAGCGGCTCCTCGCCGGCATCGAGCATGCGGCAGAGATAGTAGAGCGCCGCGTCCGGGTCCGACCCGCGCACGGATTTGTGCAGGGCGGAGATCAGATTGTAGTGGCCGTCCTGGCTCTTGTCGTAGACAGGCGCGCGGCGCTGGACGATGCGCTGCACCCCTTCGGCGTCGAAGGTCTCGCCGCTGCGGGCGGCGCGCCAGAGTTCCTCGGCCAGCGTCAGGATCGCCCGGCCGTCGCCGTCCGCCATCCGCAGAAGGACCGCCCTCGCCTCCTTCGTCACGGGCAGCGGGCGGTTCTCGATGGCCTCGGCGCGTTCGAGGAGGCGCGACAGGCTCTGCCGATCGTGCGGGTGGAAGGTCAGGACACGGGCGCGCGACAGGAGCGCGGCGTTGAGTTCGAAGGACGGGTTCTCGGTCGTGGCGCCGACCAGCACGACCGTCCCGTCCTCCATGACGGGGAGGAAGGAGTCCTGCTGCGCCCGGTTGAAGCGGTGGATCTCGTCGACGAAGACCAGCGTGCGCCGCCCGTTCGAGCGCCGCAGCCGCGCGGCTTCGAACACCTTCTTGAGGTCCGCGACGCCCGAGAAGATCGCCGAGATCTGCTCGAAGACGAAGTCGACGCCCTCGGCGAGGAGGCGGGCGACGGTCGTCTTTCCGGTGCCGGGCGGGCCCCAGAAGATGACCGAGCCGAGCGTGCCGGAGGCGAGCATGCGCGTCAGCACGCCCTCCTCCCCGGTCAGGTGCTCCTGCCCGACGACCTCGGCGAGCGTCTGCGGCCGCAGCCGGTCGGCGAGCGGGCGCGAGGGGTCGTCCTTCGAGGTTCGGGCGGGCGGCCCCGGCCTGTCCTGCGGCGGCTCGTCGCCGAAGAGATCGCCCATGTCCCTGCCCTCGCCTCGTCGCTCAGCGCACGGTCTGCGACAGCCGCTGCCCGTCCCGTTCGATCTCGTAGTGCCAGCCGCGGCCGCCGCGCGCCAGCATCCGCTCCAGATCCGCGCTCGACGACACCTCCTGCCCGTTCAGCGAGAGGACGATGTCGTTTTCGCGCAGGCCGAAGCGCTGCGCGCTCGATCCGCGCTCGACGCCCGTCACCACGACGCCGCGCAGCGTCTGCGGCAGCTCGCGCTCGTCGGCGAGGCGCGGCGAGAGGTTGGCGATCGAAGCGCCCGCGAACGGGGTCTGGCCGCGAAGCCGGCGCTCGTCGCGCGCCGGCACCTCGGGCGCGGCGGAGAGTTCGATCGCGACCGTGCGCTCCTCGCCCTGCGACAGCACCCGAAGTTCGGCCCTGCGCCCGAGCCCGGCCGTCGCCAGACGATAGCCGAGGGCGTCCGGCCCATCGAGCGCAAAGCCGTCCATCGACACGATGACGTCGCCCGGCTGCAGACCCGCAATCTGCGCGGGCGCCCCTTCGGCGACCGAGGCGACGAGCGCGCCGCGCGGCCGCGCGAGCCCCAGAGCCTCGGCGATGTCCGGCGTGACCGGGGCAAAGCTCGCGCCGATATAGGGGCGCTCGAAGCGCCCGCCCCGTTCCGCGGCTTCGACGAAGGCCCGCACCATATTGGAGGGAATTGCGAAGCCGATCCCCATCGATCCGCCCGAGCGCGAGAAGATGGCGGTGTTCACGCCGACCAACTCGCCCCTCATGTCGATCAGCGCGCCGCCCGAATTGCCGGGATTGATGGCCGCGTCCGTCTGGATGAAGAAGCCGAAATCGCTGACGCCGACATGGCTGCGCGCGAGGGCCGAGACGATGCCGCTCGTCACCGTCTGCCCGATGCCGAACGGGTTGCCGATGGCCAGCACGAGGTCGCCGATCTCCGCCGTGTCCGAATCGGCGATCGGAACGGCCGGGAAGGTTTCGTCGGCATCCTCGATCCGCAGCACCGCCAGATCGATGCGCGCGTCGCGGATGAGGATGGTGGACCGGAACTCGCGCCCGTCCGACAGGGCGACGCGAACCTCGTCGGCCCCTTCGATGACGTGGTTGTTGGTGACGACCAGCCCGCCGCCGTCGACGATGACCCCGGAGCCGAGCGAGGATTCCATCCGCGGCCGGCTTTGAAACCGGTTGCCGAAGAACTGTTCGAAGAACGGGTCGCCCGCGAAGGGCGACCGGGCCTGGACCTGACGCGCCGCGTAGACGTTGACGACGGCGGGCGCCGTCGTGCGGACGAGCGGGGCGAAGGTCAGATCGATCTCGGCCCGGCTTTGCGGCACAGACTGGGCCGCCTCCTGCGCCTCGGCCGTCGAGGCCCCGCTCCACCCGGCAGGCGCTCCGAGGCTGACGGCCGCCGCTCCGGCGGCCAGGGCGCCCAGCGCGAACACGATCGCGAGGCGGGACTGTCTCATGCGCATGTCTCCGGGGCCGACTCGGGGGGCCTGCCGAGAGATATCCGGGACCAGTGACACGAAAAAAGGGCCGTGAGGCCCTTTTCGCATTCCGTGCTCGGGCGCTCGCTCAGTCGGCGACGGCGACCGTCTCGATCTGAGCCGTCTCGTCCGGAAGGTCGGCCGTTGCATAGCTCGCGGTGAGGATCGCGAACGCGGCAAAGCCCCCGAGGAGCGTCAAGAACGTGCGCCGAAAGGAGAGCTTCCCACCGGTCATCTGAAGGTCAGCGTTGCTCATGACAAATATTGATCCGCGTTTACTTTCGCGCTGTTTCCAGCTCGCGAGCGTCCCTACTTGCGACCAGAATGTTTCCGGGCCGAGAAGGTTGCCGATGGAGGGGGAAAAATCGCGTCTTGTGACTGACCCTCTTATGACATGGCCGGGGTCGGCACCGCTATCGCCCGACCGCAACACCCACAGCATCCTCGATATTACGCGCGCTTTTGATTCAAATGGTTAACGCCGAGAGGCGCGTTCCATGCCGCCGGGCGCCCGAACGAGCCCGTGTTCGACGAGGCTCCGCGCCGCGGCTTCGACCGCCTCCTCCGGCGAACGGAACGAAAGGCCCAGAATCGCCTGTGCCGGAGAGGCGTCGAGACTGCGCTCCGGATCGAGTTCATTGCGCAGGAGAGCGGCCTGCGAGGAGAACAGACCGGCGAACCGCACCAGCGCGTTCGGCAGGGTCGCCTGGGGAAGCCGCGCGAGCGAGGGGTGGGCGGCGGCGAGCGCGCGGCCGATCTGGAGGAGCGAGCGCTCGCCGGCGGACAGGATGAGGCGGCGGCCGGCGGCCTGCTGCACCGTCATCGCCCGCAGATGCGCTTCGGCCACGTCCCGCACGTCGACGATCCCGAATCGCGCCTTGGGCACCAGCGGCATCAGGCCCTTCATCATCATGGCGACGATCGACAGGGAGGTGCCCGCGTCGGCATCGAGCCCCGGGCCGAGAACGAGCGCGGGATTGCAGACCGCGAGCTCGGTGGCGCTGCCATCGAGTGCCTCCCGGGCCGCGCGCTCGGCGAGCGTCTTCGACACGGCATAGGACGAGATGGTGTCGCTCTCCACGTTCGAGACGTCGGCCTCGGAAAAGCGCTTCTCCCGGCGCCCCTCGTGCCCGTGATAGACGGCGACCACCGACGAGGTGAGGACGACCCGCTCCACGCCGGCGCGCTTGGCCGCCGCGACGACGCGCAGCGTACCGCCTTTGGCGACCGGCACGAGGCCGAACTTGTCGCGCGGCGGCGCGGAGGGAAACGGCGACGCGGTGTGCTGCACGAAGCGGCATCCGTCCGCGACGCGATCCCAGCCCTTGTCCCGGGTCAGATCGACCTCGACCACCTCGAACCGCGCCACGTCGGCCCCGTGAGCGGCCAGCGTGAGTCTGGTCTCCTCGCCCTTGGCTCGGGAACGGACCGTGCCGCGCACCCGGTAACCCGCCTCGAGCAGGCGCAGGGCCAAGTGCTTGGCGATGAAGCCGGACGCGCCGGTCAGGAGGACGGTGTCGGACATGAGATGCTCCTTCGGCTGCCGGACCTGGCTCCAACGAAAAAGGGCCCCTTTCGGAGCCCTTCGTCGTTCGAAAATCCGAGGCCTGGATCAGGCCGCTTCGCTCTCGTTGCCCTCGGCCTCGATGCGGGCGCGATCGATCGAGCCGCGCGCGTCGACGTCGCGGTCGACGAACTCGATCACGGCCAGCGGAGCGTTGTCGCCGCGGCGGAAGCCCGCTTTCAGGACACGCGTGTAGCCGCCGTTCCGGTCGGCGTAGCGCGGGGCCAGCGTGTCGAAGAGCTTCTTGATGACGGTCTCGTCACGGACCTGGCTGATCGCCTGACGACGGGCGTGGAGGTCGCCGCGCTTGCCGAGCGTGATCATCTTCTCGACGATCGGGCGGAGGTCCTTCGCCTTGGGAAGCGTGGTGACGATCTGCTCGTGCTCGATCAGCGAGGCCACCATGTTGGCGAACATCGCCTTGCGGTGCTCGTGGGTGCGGTTGAGCTTGCGGCCGCGATTGCCGTGACGCATGGGGTTCTTCCTTCAAAATGCCGGCTCGTCGGCCGGGGGTCGGCATCCTCGCGTTCCCTTGGAGCGGGTCGCATGTGCCTTTGAATGATTGAGGTATGCGAAGGCCGCCGCCCCGCGAACGGAGCGACGGCCGATGTCGTCAGTACTGGTCTTCGTAGCGCTTGGCCAGATCGTCGATGTTCTCGGGCGGCCAAGCGGCCACTTCCATCCCGAGATGCAGACCCATGGAGGCGAGAACCTCCTTGATCTCGTTCAGCGACTTGCGGCCGAAGTTCGGAGTGCGCAGCATCTCCGCCTCGGTCTTCTGGATCAGGTCGCCGATATAGACGATGTTGTCGTTCTTCAGGCAGTTCGCCGAGCGGACCGAAAGCTCCAGCTCGTCGACCTTCTTGAGGAGCGCCGGGTTGAAGGCGAGCTCCGCGATCGCCTCGTCCGTGTGGCCGCGATGGTCGCGCTGCGGCTCCTCGAAGTTCACGAAGACGGCCAGCTGGTCCTGCAGGATGCGCGCGGCGTAGGCCACCGCGTCCTCGCCGGAGATCGAGCCGTCGGTCTCGATCTCCATGGTCAGCTTGTCCTTGTTCAGGTCCTGACCCTCGCGGGTGTTCTCGACCTTATAGGACACCTTCTTGACCGGCGAGAACAGCGAGTCGACCGGGATCAGGCCGATCGGAGCGTCCTCGGCCCGGTTGCGGTCGGCCGGGACGTAGCCCTTGCCGGTGTTCACGGTGAACTCGATGCGGATCTCCGCGCCCTCGTCGAGGGTGCAGATCTCGTGGTTCGGATTCAGGATCTCGATGTCGCCGACCGTCTGGATGTCGCCGGCGGTCACGACGCCCGGGCCCTGCTTGCGCAGGACCATGCGCTTGGGGCCCTCGCCCTGCATGCCGATCGAGATTTCCTTGACGTTCAGGACGATGTCCGTCACGTCCTCGCGCACGCCGGCGATCGAGGAGAACTCGTGCAGCACGCCGTCGATCTGGATCGCGGTCACGGCCGCGCCCTGGAGCGAGGAGAGGAGCACGCGGCGCAGCGCGTTGCCGAGCGTCAGGCCGAAGCCGCGCTCGAGGGGTTCGGCCGTCAGCGACGCCTTGGTCCGGCTGCCGCCCTTGAACACGATCTGGTTCGGCTTGGTGAGGTCCTGCCAGTTGCTGGCGATCATGGTCTTTGCCTTTCAGCGGCCCCGCCACCATCCAATCGTGGCGATGGGCGTCTCATGAGAAGGATCCCCCTCCTCGAACGGGCAAATCCGCAGCGCCGGATGAGCGCTGCGGTTCAGTTTCGTCGCGCAGAGCGCGCGCGGCGCCTTAGACGCGGCGCTTCTTGCGCGGACGCACGCCGTTGTGCGGGATCGGGGTCACGTCGCGGATCGAGGTGATCGTGAAGCCCGCCGCCTGCAGTGCGCGCAGGGCCGACTCACGACCCGAACCCGGACCGCAGACCTCGACCTCGAGGGTCCGCATGCCGTGCTCCTGAGCCTTCTTGGCCGCGTCCTCGGCCGCGATCTGCGCGGCGAAGGGCGTCGACTTGCGCGAGCCCTTGAAGCCCTGCGCGCCCGCCGAGGACCAGGCGATCGCGTTGCCCTGCGCGTCGGTGATCGTGATCAGCGTGTTGTTGAAGGAGGAGTTCACGTGAGCGACGCCCGACGTGATGTTCTTGCGCTCGCGACGACGGACGCGCTGTGCTTCCTTGGCCATTTTCTATCCTTGGATATCGACACCGCCGTAATGCCGGCGGCTCCACCTGGCATCGCCCGGAATGGACGACGCCGAACGAGCGGGCGGCTCGCGGCCGCCCTCCCGTGATTACTTCTTCTTGCCGGCGATCGCCTTCGCCGGACCCTTGCGGGTGCGGGCGTTGGTGTGGGTGCGCTGGCCGCGGACCGGCAGGCCGCGACGATGACGCAGGCCGCGGTAGCAGCCCAGATCCATCAGACGCTTGATGTTCATCGACGTCTCGCGGCGCAGGTCGCCCTCGACGCGGTAGTCGCGGTCGATGATCTCGCGGATCTGCAGGACCTCGGAATCGGTCAGGTCGTTGACGCGGCGCTCGGCGCCGAGATTGACCTTCTCGACGATCTCCTTGGCGAAGCGCGGGCCGATGCCGTGGATGTACTGAAGCGCGACGACGACGCGCTTGTTGGTCGGGATGTTGACGCCTGCGATACGGGCCATCGGTCATTTCTCCATGTCGGCCGGACGGACCGGCGTTTGAACGAACCCCGCGTCCGGTGGAGGCCGGCCCTTGCGGGTTACCGTCAACGAAACGATCGGCGCAGCCCGTCCGGGCGGCCGACCGCGATTCTTCGAAGAGGATAGGTGGCAGATAATGGAGCCGAAGCGTCGAGTCAACGCTTCGGCTCTTGACTTTCCGGCTTTACGCCTCAGCGGTCTCGATCACCGCGTCGATCGCCTTCGACACCTCCTCGATCGAGGCCATGCCGTCGATCGAATGCAGAAGACCGCGCTCCCGGTAATACGGGCCGACGGCGGCGGTCGCGGCCTTGAACTCCTCCAGCCGGCGGTGGAACACCTCCGGCTTGTCGTCCTTGCGAACCGGCTTGCCGGCGGCGGCGGTCTCGGCCGCCCGCTTCTCGATCCGCGAGACGAGAGCGTTCTCGTCCACCTTGAACTCGATCACCGCGTCGATCTTCACGCCCCGGTCGCGCAGCATGGCGTCGAGCGCCTCCGCCTGCGGGATGGTCCGGGGATAGCCGTCGAGAACGAAGCCCTTGCGGGCGTCGGCCTCGTCGAGGCGCTCGGCGACGATCCCGTTGACGATCTCGTCGGAGACGAGCTGCCCCGCATCGATGACGGCCTGCGCTCGTCTTCCGGTCTCCGTCCCGGCGGCGACCGCTGCGCGCAGCATGTCGCCGGTGGAGAGTTGCGGCGTCGCGTACCGATCGATGAGGCGTTGCGCTTGTGTCCCCTTCCCCGCCCCCGGCGGCCCAAGCAGTATCAGTCTCATCTATCGGTTACCCCGCCTTCCTCCGCGCAGCTTCGCCTTCTTGACGAGGCCTTCGTATTGATGCGCCAGCAGATGCCCCTGGACCTGCGCCACCGTGTCCATCGTCACCGAGACGACGATGAGCAGCGACGTTCCTCCCAGGTAGAAGGGGATGCCGGCGGTCGAGATCAGGATCTCCGGCAGGAGACAGACCACGACCAGATAGATCGCGCCGACGACGGTGATGCGCGTCAGCACGTAGTCGATGTATTCCGCGGTGCGCTCGCCCGGGCGGATGCCCGGAATGAAGCCGCCGTGCTTCTTCAGATTGTCGGCCGTGTCCTTCGGATTGAAGACAATGGCCGTGTAGAAGAACGCGAAGAAGGCGATCATCGCGGCGTAGAAGATCATGTAGAGCGGCTGGCCGTGGCCGAGCGCGGCCACCACCGCCGTCGCCCAGCCGGGCAGCGTCGAGGTGTCGGCGAAGTTCGCCGCCGTCACCGGCAGAAGCAGCAGCGAGGACGCGAAGATCGCCGGGATGACGCCCGCCGTATTGAGCTTGAGCGGCAGATGCGAGGTGTCGCCCTGGAACATCCGATTGCCGACCTGGCGCTTCGGATACTGGATCAGGAGCCGGCGCTGAGCACGCTCGAAGAACACGATGACGACGATGCAGCCGAGCGCGGCGACGACCACGAGGAACAGGACCGCCAGAGACAAGGCACCGGTCCGCCCGAGCTCGAGAAGCTGCGCGATGGCGCTGGGCAGGTTCGCCACGATGCCCGCGAAGATGATCAGCGAGATGCCGTTGCCGATGCCCCGCGCGGTGATCTGCTCGCCGAGCCACATCAGGAACATGGTGCCGCCGACGAGCGTGATGACGGCCGACAGGATGAAGAAGGCGCCCGGCGAGACGACGATGTTCTCGGAGGACTGCAGGCCCAGCGCGATGCCGTAGGCCTGGATGGTCGCGAGCAGCACCGTGCCGTAGCGCGTGTACTGGTTGATCACCTTCCGGCCCTGCTCGCCCTCCTTCTTCAGCTGCTCGAGCGACGGAATGACCGACGTCATCAGCTGGATGATGATGGAGGCGGAGATGTACGGCATGATGCCGAGGGCGAAGATCGCCATGCGCTCGACCGCGCCGCCGGCGAACATGTTGAACAGCCCGAGAATGCCGGTCGACTGCTGGCTGAAGGCCTGCGCCATGGCTTCCGGGTTGATGCCCGGCATCGGGATGTAGGTGCCGAGGCGGTAGACGAGGAGCGCGCCCAGCGTGAACCAGATGCGCTTCTTGAGATCCGTCGCCTTGGAGAAGGCAGCGAAGTTGAGGTTTGCGGCAAGTTGTTCCGCGGCCGATGCCATCGTCGATGCTCTCCGGGTTGTCCCCAGCGGCGCGCGGGGCCGAATCGAGACGTCGATGGCCTCAGGACGCGCGCCGAGTTCAGTCTATGTATGCGGTCCCTGCCCGCCGCAACAGACGAGAAATGACGTCGGCGTGGCGAACCGCGCAGCGCGCGCGCGGAACGGCGACGGACGGACGACCGAAGGCCGCCCGTCCGCAAGGCTTGAAATCAGGCGGAGGCTTCGGCCGCCTGCGGCAGCTTGACCGTGCCGCCGGCCTTCTCGACCTTCTCGATGGCCGCTTTCGACGCGCCGTCGACGGCGATCGTCAGCTTGCCCGAGACCTCGCCGTCGGCGAGGAGACGCACGCCGTCGCGCGAGCGGCGCAGCAGGCCCGCGGCCTTCAGCGCGGCCGCGTCGATCTCGGCCTTGCCGTCGAGACGGCCCGCTTCGATCGCCTGCTGGATGCGGGCGAGCGAGACGATGTTGTAGGTCTTCGCGAAGATGTTCACGAAGCCGCGCTTCGGCAGGCGACGGTAGAGCGGCATCTGGCCGCCCTCGAAGCCGTTGATGGCCACGCCCGAACGGGACTTCTGGCCCTTCACGCCGCGGCCGCCGGTCTTGCCGGAGCCCGAGCCGATGCCGCGGCCCAGGCGCTTGCGCGAATGGGTGGCGCCCGGGACGTCGGAGAGTTCGTTCAGTTTCATGTTCGCTTCTCCCGGCTTACTGGCCGTCGACGACGCGGACGAGGTGGCTGACCTTGGCGATCATGCCACGCACGGCCGGAGTGTCCTCCAGCGTCCGCGTGCGATGCAACTTGTTGAGGCCCAGGCCGACGAGCGTCTGGCGCTGGTCGGCGGGGCGGCGAAGCGGGCTACCGATCTGCACGACGGTGATCGTAGCCCCGGTCTTTTCCTTGGCCATCATGAGGCTCCTTCAGAAATGGCGTTGAGAACGATGCGGGGTTGCCGCGATCAGTCCTCGGTGCCGACCAGGTCGCTGCGACGCGCCTGCAGGGTGGAGTACTTGATACCGCGACGGGCCGCGACGTCCTTGGGGTGCATCTGACCCTTCAGCGCGTCGAAGGTGGCACGGACCATGTTGTACGGGTTCGACGAGCCGAGCGACTTGGCGACGACGTCGTGCATGCCGACCGCCTCGAAGACGGCGCGCATCGGGCCGCCGGCGATGATGCCGGTACCGGCCTCGGCGGCGCGCAGGATCACCTTGCCGGCGCCGTGGCGGCCGTGCGAATCGTGATGCAGCGTGCGGGCCTCGCGCAGCGGCACGAAGATGAGGTCGCGCTTGGCTGCTTCGGTCGCCTTGCGGATGGCCTCCGGCACTTCGCGCGCCTTGCCGTGGCCGAAGCCGACGCGGCCCTTCTGGTCGCCGACAACAACGAGCGCGGCAAAGCCGAACCGCCGGCCGCCCTTCACCACCTTGGCGACGCGGTTAATGTGAACGAGCTTGTCGACAAACTCGCTGTCGCGCTCCTCGCGCTCTCCGCCGCGCTCACGGTCGCGTTTCTGCTTGGGTTCACGTGCCATATCGTTTTTCCTTCGGGCGGCTGCGCCCATATCGCCCGGTTAGAAGTTAAGCCCACCTTCGCGCGCGGCATCCGCCAGCGCCTTGATGCGACCATGGAAGAGATACTGTCCGCGGTCGAACACCACGTCCTTGACACCCTTCTGCAGGGCCCGCTCGGCGACCAGCTTGCCGACCACCTTGGCGGCCGCGATATTCGCGCCCGACTTTCCGCGCAGATCCTTTTCCAGTGTCGAGGCCGAGGCAAGCGTCACGCCCTTCTCGTCGTCGATCACCTGCGCATAGATGTGCATGGACGAGCGATGCACGGACAGACGCTTGCGGCCCTTGGCGGCGGCTTTCACCGCGCGGCGGGTGCGCGCCTTCCGGCGCTCTGAGGTTGTCTTGTGTGCCATCAGCGTTACTTCTTCTTGCCTTCCTTACGGAAGATGAACTCATCGGCGTATTTCACGCCCTTGCCCTTATAGGGCTCCGGCGAGCGATACTTGCGGATCTCGGCCGCGACCTGGCCGACCTTGCGCAGGTCGATGCCGCTGATCACGATCTCGGTCGGCTTCGGCGTCGCCACCGTGATGCCGTCCGGGATCGGATAGACCACGTCGTGGCTGTAGCCGAGCGCGAGCTGCAGGTTCTTGCCCTGCACCGCGGCGCGGTAGCCGACGCCGTTGATCTCCAGCTTCTTCTCGAAGCCCTTGGTCACGCCGGTGACCATATTGTCGATCAGAGCGCGCGACGTGCCCCACATGGCGCGGGCGCGCTTGGTCTGATTGCGCGGATCGACCTTGATCTCGCTCTTGTCCATCACGACCGCCACGCTCTCGTCCACGACGAAAGACAGCGTCCCCTTCGGGCCCTTCACACTGACCGTCTGGCCCTGGATATTGGCGGTGACACCCGAAGGCACCGCAATTGGTTTTTTGCCGACGCGAGACATGATCAGAACACCGTGCAAAGGATTTCGCCGCCGACATTGGCGTCGCGCGCGGCGTGATCCGCCATCACGCCCTTGGGCGTGGACAGGATCGAAATGCCGAGACCGTTATTCACGCGCGGCAGATTCTTCACCGACACGTAAACCCGGCGGCCGGGCTTCGACACGCGGGAGATCTCGCGGATCACCGGCGCGCCGTCGAAATATTTCAGCTCGATCTCGACCTCGTTGCGTCCGTCCTTGTGCTCGACGGTCGAATAGCCGCGAATATAGCCTTCCGACTTCAGCACATCGAGCAGGTTCACGCGCAGCTTCGAGCTGGGCGAGGACACCCTGGACTTGTTGCGCATCGAGGCGTTGCGGATGCGGGTGATCAAATCGCCGACTGGATCATTCACAGCCATCTGATCCTCCTTACCAGCTCGACTTCACGAGGCCCGGAATCAGGCCCTTGTTGCCGAGCTCGCGCAGCGCGATACGCGACAGCTTGTGCTTGCGATAGTAAGCACGCGACCGGCCACTCACCTCGCAGCGGTTCTTGATCCGGCTCGGCGCCGAATTGCGCGGCAGCTCGGCGAGCTTGAGAGAGGCGGCAAAGCGCTCCTCCACCGGCTTGGTCTTGTCCATGACGATCGCCTTCAAGCGCGCGCGGCGGCCGGAAAACTGCTTGGCCATCTTGCGCCGGCGCTTGTTCTTCTCGATCGAACTAATCTTTGCCATTCTGGTCTCCTGGCTATCCGCGTCTGAAAGCTGTCGCTCTCACTGCCGGAACGGGAAGTTGAATGCATTCAGGAGCGCGCGCGCCTCTTCGTCGGTCCGCGCGCTCGTGCAGATGGTGATGTCCATTCCCCAGACGTCGGTCACCTTGTCGAAGTCGATTTCCGGGAAAATGATGTGTTCCTTGATGCCGATCGAATAATTGCCGCGGCCATCGAAGCTCTTCGGGTTGAGACCACGGAAGTCGCGGATGCGCGGCAGCGCGATGTTTACGAGGCGATCGATGAAGTCGTACATGCGCGCCTTGCGCAAAGTCACCTTGGCGCCGATCGCCTGACCGTCGCGCAGCTTGAAGGTCGCGATCGACTTGCGCGACTTGGTGATCACCGCCTTCTGGCCGGCGATCAGGGTCAGGTCCGCAGCCGCATTGTCGACCTTCTTGCGGTCATTGTCGCCCTCGCCGATGCCCATGTTGAGAACGATCTTCTCAATCACCGGCACCTGCATGCGGTTGGCGTAATTGAAC
>JAEZXX010000091.1 GCA_023419535.1 Pseudomonadota bacterium
AAAGGCGGCCCCCCTACATGGAGGGCGGGCCGCAACAGGCGCGTGATGTGTGGCTGGAGGCTAGCTGGACTGGCGGCGCAGGAAGGCCGGGATCTCCAGCTGGTCCTCATCGCTCTGCGGGCGGGCATGGGCGACCGGACGGGCGACCGAGTCGGCGGCCTGGCGGCGCGGCGCGTAGGGGCTCGGCTCCGCCGGACGCGCTTCCGGCGCACGCGCCATCGGCATCTCCTCGTCCTCGCGGCGCGACAGGCCGGTCGTCAGGCGGCGCAGGAGGCCCATCGGGCCGCGCTCGTCGCCATGGGCTTCCGGGGAAGCCGCGCGGCGCTCCAGTTCGGCCTGCACGACCGGCGGGAAATCCTCGACCCGCGGCATGCGCGGCGAGACGTTCGGGAAATCCTGCGCGGTCGCCTGGCCGATCTCGGCTTCGAGCGCGGCGGTGAAGTCGTCCTCCAGATCCGGCACCCCGGCCTGCGGCTGGTAGGCCGCCGGCTTGACGGGCGCCGGCGCCTGCGGCGCGGCATAGGCCGCGGGAGCGGGAGCGTAGGCCGGCGCGGGCGGGGCCACCGGAGCGGCGGCGACCGGAGCCGGAGCCGGGCGCGGGGCCGGCTGGTGACGCATCTCCGGCTGGCGATCGAAGGCCTCGGCCGCCGTCTTGTCGATGCCGGTGGCCACGACCGAGACGCGGATCACGCCTTCCAGAGCCTCGTCGAAAGTCGCGCCGAGGATGATGTTGGCGTCGGAATCGACCTCCTCACGGATGCGGGTCGCCGCCTCGTCCACCTCGAAGAGGGTGAGGTCACGGCCGCCGGTGATGGAGATGAGGAGGCCCTTGGCGCCCTTCATCGAGGTCTCGTCGAGGAGCGGGTTGGCGATGGCGGCCTCGGCGGCGGCCATGGCGCGGCCCTCGCCGGACGCCTCGCCCGTGCCCATCATGGCCTTGCCCATCTCGCGCATCACGGAGCGCACGTCCGCGAAGTCGAGGTTGATGAGGCCTTCCTTGACCATCAGGTCGGTGATGCAGGCGACGCCCGAATAGAGGACCTGGTCGGCCATGCCGAAGGCATCGGCGAAGGTCGTCTTGTCGTTGGCGATGCGGAAGAGGTTCTGGTTCGGGATGACGATGAGCGTGTCGACGCTCTTCTGCAGCTCCTCGATGCCCTGCTCGGCGATGCGCAGCCGGCGCTGGCCCTCGAAGTGGAAGGGCTTGGTCACGACGCCGACGGTCAGGATGCCCTTTTCACGCGCCGCGCGGGCCACGACCGGGGCCGCGCCCGTTCCGGTGCCGCCGCCCATGCCGGCGGTGACGAAGCACATGTGCGAGCCGAGGAGGTGATCGCAGATCTCGTCGAGGGACTCCTCGGCGGCGGCGCGGCCGACTTCCGGCTGCGACCCGGCGCCCAAGCCCTCGGTGACCGCCACGCCCATCTGGATGACGCGTTCGGCGCGCGAGGAGCGCAGGGCCTGCGCGTCGGTGTTCGCGATGACGAACTCGACCCCCTCGAGGCCGGCGTTGATCATGTTGTTGACGGCATTGCAGCCGCCGCCGCCGACACCGAAGACGGTGATGCGGGGCTTCAGTTCGGTGATGTCGGGCCGCTGCAGGTTGATGCTCATGGGTCTCTTCCAAGTCCTCTTGCGGTGGCCGTCTCGCCGCGCCGGCCCGCTTGCCTTTGTTCAATTCCGCCAGTGCGTCTCAGCACCGTAGTCCGCCAGGCAAGCTCGAAGCTTGCGCGTCCGGCGGGTTCAGAAGCTTCGCCGGAGCCACGCTCCCATGCGCCCCACCCGCGTCGCCTCGTCGAAGGCGAAGTCGATCGCGGAGGTCCGGGGCACGAATTCGTCGGCCGCCACGTCCGGGTAGATCAGAAGGCCCACCGCCGTCGCGAAGGCCGGGCTCTTCTGCGCCGCCGAGAGGCCCGCCACGCCCAGGGGCCGTCCGAGGCGGACGTTGCGCTGCAGGATGTCGCGGCACAGATCGGTCATGCCGGCCAGTTGGCAGGCGCCGCCCGTCAGGACGATGCGCTTGCCGATGACGTGGCCGAGGCCGGAGGCGCCGAGACGATCCCGGATCAGTTCCAGCGTCTCCTCCACGCGCGGCCGGATGATCTTGGCGATCAGCGAGCGGGACACCTGGATGCCCTCCCCGTCGCCCTCGTCGCCGAGCGGCTCGACGGTGATGCGCTCGCCGTCCTCCAGGAGCTCGGCCATGACCGTGCCGTGGACGACCTTCAGCCGTTCGGCCTGGTCCGGTCGGATCGACAGGCCGCGCGCCAGGTCCATCGTGATGTGCTGGCCGCCCATCGCCACCGCGTCGGCATAGGCGAGGCGGCCGTTGTGGAAGATCGAGATGGTGGTCGTGCCGGCGCCCATGTCGATGCAGGCCGAGCCCATCTGGCCCTCGTCCTCGACCAGCGAGGCGAGGCCGGAGGCATAGGGGCTGGCGACGAAGGCCTCGACCTCGAGATGGGCGCGGTTGACCGCGATCTCGAGATTGCGGAGCGGGGTCTCCTCGGCGGTGAGGACGTGCAGCTCGGCGCCCAGCGTCTCGCCGGACATGCCGATCGGGTTGTCGAGCCCGCCCTCGCCGTCGAGGAGAATGTCGAAGGGAATGGAGTGGACCGCCAGACGCCCGTCGGGAAGCTGGCCGCGCGCCGCGTTGTTGAGGACGCGCTTGAGCTCGGGCTCGCCGATCTCGCCGCCGGCGAGCGAGATCTCGGCCGAGCCGCGAACGCTCTTCAGCCGTCCCGCGCCCAGCGAGACGATGAGGGATTCGACCGTCAGGCCGGCCATGCGCTCGGCCGCGTCGACGCAGGCGCGGATGGAGCGCTCGGCGGCCTCCAGATCGACGACGACGCCCGATTTCACGCCGCGCGAGCGCTGGTGGCCGACGCCGACGACCTCGATGACGTGGCTGCGGTTCGGCAGCGCCTCGCCGCCGGTGCGCGGGCGAAGGCGGGCGATCAGGCACGTCATCTTCGACGAGCCGACGTCGAGAACGGAGACCGTGCGGGCACGGCGGGCCGAGCGCTTGCCGATGCGCGGAAGATCGTCGGAGCGGGAGGAGAAGAACTTCATGCCGGGGTGTCCCTGCGAGCGGCCTGCTTGATCACGCGCTCGCGTTCCTTCAGCGCCGCGTCGCGGCGTTCCTTGGCTTCCGGCGTCAGCTTGACGACGAAGCGATCGGGCACGCGCAGATCGACCGAGACGATGTCGCGCGACAGGATGCGCGTCTCGCGGTCCATCCGCACGAGTTCGGCCGCGGCCTCCATCGGGTCGGTCTCGGGCAGCTTCACCACGACGCCGTTCGTCAGATGAAGGTCCCAGCGTCGCTCGGCCACGAGCACGTAGGCGCGGATGCGCGGCGTCAGCTCCGGAATGATCTCGATGCGGTCGACGAGGTCGGCCGCCTCGCGGTCCGCGCCTGCGCCCACGACGAGCGGCAGGTCGGTGAAGCGGGTGGTGGCGAAGGGCACGATCGGCTTCCCGTCGCGGTCGATGACGACCAGTTCGCGGCCGTACTGCCAGACCGCGTAGGGTCGCTTCTCGACGACCTCGACCTCGACCGCGTCCGGATAGACCTTCGAGACGGTCGCGCTCTCGACCCAGGGCATCTTCTCGATGGCGGCCTGCGTGGCGACCACGTCGAGGGCGGGCAGCGTCGCCGCGCCGCTCATCCAGACGGTCTGGAGGATGTCGATCTGCGAGGTCTCGGAATTGCCGGAGACCTCGACCCGGTCGATGGCAAAGCCCAGCGGCTCGCTCGCCCAGTCGAACACGGCCGGTAGATGGCCGCCGAGCGTCGCCCCGTAGATGCCCGTCGAGCCGAGGAGCGCGATCGACAGGGCGCGGAAGCTCGGCAGGCGCAGCGTCTCGAGCTTGTGCGCATAGGCGCCGAGGCGCCGGCCGAGGATGGCGGCGCGCAGCCAGAGGCGGCCGACGGGGGCCTCGTGGGTGGGTCTCAGCGATCGCACGAGGCGTCCCTCACCATCCAGGCGAGCAGTTCGCCGAAGGAATGCCCGGCGGCCCGTGCGATGTCGGGCACGAGCGAGGTCGGCGTCATGCCGGGCTGCGTGTTGATCTCCAGCCAGACGAGTTCGCCGCCCTCGCCGAATCGGTCGTCGTAGCGAAAGTCCGAGCGCGTCACGCCGCGGCAGCCCATCGCACGGTGCGCGGCGAGCGCATGTTCCTGCACCTTGGCCGAAACGGCCTTCGGCAGGTCGGCGGGCACGATGTGGGTCGAGCCGCCCGGCGAATACTTGGAGTCGTAGTCGTAGAAGGCGTGGTCGTTCGACCTGATCTCGCAGACCCCGAGCGCGACGTCTCCCATGACGGCGCAGGTCAGCTCCCGCCCGTGGACGTAGCGCTCGACCATCACCGTCTCGCCGAAGCGCCACTCGGTGCCTGTGAGCTCTTGCGGCGGATGGGCATGGTCCTCGCGCACGATCAGGACGCCGAAGGAGGAACCCTCCGCGACCGGCTTCACCACGTAGGGCGGGGACATGACATGCGCACGGCCCGCTTCCCGCCGGTCGACGAGGCGCGACTCGGCCAGCGGGATCCTCGCCGCCCGCGCGATCGTCTTGGCGCGGTCCTTGTCCATGGCGAGCGCGGAGGCGAGGACGCCGGAATGGGTGTAGGGGATCTGCAGGAATTCCAGGACACCCTGGATGGTGCCGTCCTCGCCGAAGGGTCCGTGCAGCGCGTTGAAGGCGACGTCGGGCGAGAGCTCGCCGAGGACGCTCGCGACGTCCCGGCCGACGTCGACGCGCGTGACGCGGAAGCCTTCGGCCTCCAGCGCATCGGCGCAGGCGTTGCCGGAGGACAGGCTGACCGGGCGCTCGGAGGAGAAGCCCCCCATCAGCATCGCGACATGCGTGGTCATCAAGCGCTCGATCCATTCCCGAATACGGAAACGACCATCGCCCCAAGATGGTTAAGTCGCGGTTAAGACATTATGGCGAAAGAAAGAAAATCGTAATCGCGTTCGTTGGAGGTGCATTAACCGACGCGTTCGCTCAGCCTGCGAGCGCCAGCGCGACGCCGCCTACCGCGCCGAAGGCGACGACGACCCAAGGCGGCGCCTCCCAGACGACGAGGGCGACGAAGCCGGCGACCGCCAGCGCGAAGTCGCGTTCGTCGGCTACGGCGCTGGTGAAGACCGGCGAGTAGAGCGCCGCGCCGAGGATGCCGACGACGGCGGCGTTCGCGCCCCGCATCAGCGACTGCGCCCCCGCCTGCCGGCGGAAACGCTCCCAGAAGGGTAGGCACCCGACGAGGAGGAGGAAGCCCGGCAGAAAGATTGCGCTCAGCGCGAGCGTCGCGCCGACGATGCCGTTCGGCCAGGGCCCGAGCACGGCGCCGAGATAGGCGGCGAAGGTGAAGAGCGGACCAGGCACGGCCTGCGCGGCCGCGTAGCCGGCGAGGAAGGTGCCTTCGTCCACCCAGCCCGTGCGCACGGTCTCCGCTTCCAGAAGCGGCAGGACGACATGGCCCCCGCCGAAGACGAGCGAGCCGGCGCGGTAGAAGGCGTCGAGGATGGCGAGCGCCTGACCGTGTCCCGCCAGGAGCGGGAGGACCGCCAGGAGAACGAAGAAGGCGAGGAGCGACAGGACGCCGGTCCGGCGCGCGAGGGGGATCGGCAGACGGCCGCCGGACCGCGTCTCGCCCGGGGGGAGCATCAGGCCGAGGGCCGCGCCGAGGGCGATGGCCGCGATCATGCCGATGGCGCCGGGCGCGACGGCGAGGATCGCGACCGAAAGGACGGCGATCCCGGCGCGCGGTCCGTCCGGGCAGAGCGAGCGGGCCATGCCGCAGACGGCCTGTGCCACGACGGCGACCGCCGCGATCTTCAGCCCGGCGATGGCGCCCTCGCCGACCGGCCCCGACAGGGCGGACGCCGCACTCGCGAAGAGGACCAGCAGAATGGCGGACGGAAGCGTGAAGGCGGCGAAGGCGGCGAGCGCTCCTGCCCATCCCGCGCGCATGAGCCCGAGCGCGAAACCGACCTGGCTCGAGGCGGGACCCGGGAGGAACTGGCACAGCGCGACGAGATCGGCATAGGCCCGGTCGTCGAGCCAGCGCCGGCGCATCACCAGTTCGTCGCGGAAATAGCCGAGATGGGCGATCGGACCGCCGAAGGAGGTCAGGCCCAGCTTGAGGAAGACGGAGAAGACCTCGCCCGGCGTTCCGTCAGCGCCCTCCCCGTCCACTGCCGTCACCGCCGACCCTCCACTCCCCGCGTGTCGGCGGGCACGAACATGAGAATCGGTGACGTTTCGATGACGGGCAGGCTCACACGGCCCATTTCGGGTCGGCGGTGAAGGCGATCGTCAGCCAGCGGTCCTCGGCGCGCCCTCCGATCTTGGCCGCGAGGTCCTCGCGCACGCGGTCGAAATCCGCGACGCTCTGCGCGGGGTGATCCGACGGCACGATGAAATGCAGCTCCACGAGCCGCGACCGCCCGACCTTCGCCACATAGGTGCGCACGCCGGAATAGCCGTGCGCCTTCACCGCCTCGTCGGCGATCGCCCGCACGCTCTCGTCGAGATCGCGGGGCGCGATGAGGAAGATGTCCTTCAGCGCCTCGACGACGATCTTCAGCGGCATCGGGATGATGAGAAGCGTCAGGATCGCGAGGACGGCTGGGTCGATATAGGGCGTCCAGGCCTCGTAGGGGCCGTCCTGCAGGAACCAGGCGATCGTGAAGGCGATCAGCAGCGCGAAGGTGATGAGCGCCGACATCGCCCAGCCGCGCACGTCGAGCGCGACGAAGTCCGACCCGATCTTGGCGTTGGCGCGCCGCCCGTAGACGAACATGGTCGCGCAGATGGCCACGATGAGGATGCCGTAGAGGATCGCCCAGTCGAAGACGAGCTCGCGACCGCCCGACAGGAGCGCGCCGACCGCGTTCACGAAGGCGTAGAGCGTCAGGATGATGAGGAGCGCGCCGTTGAGGACGAGCACCATCGGCTCGAGGTGCCAGAAGCCCATCTGGAAGCGCCGGCTCGTCTCGCGCGCGATCAGCCGGGCGACCATCAGCGACAGAAAGGTCATCGAGGCGTCGACGACGGAGAACATGCCGTCGAAGGCGATCGAGAGCGAACCGGACAGGATGCCGAACACCACCCCGATGGTCCCGACGAGGATCGTGGCGGCGATGGAGCGCTTGAGGACGGCCTGCTCGGCGGAGGCGGACATGGTCGCAGACTCTGGAAGACGGGGCTTTCGCGCCGTTCTAGGGCCGGACCGACCGATTTGCCAGTTCAGGTGCCCGGCACGAACGGGCGGACCTCGCGGCCCCCCTCGAAGCGGCCGATGCGCGCGATCTCCCATTCGAGCAGAACGCCTCGTGCCTCGAAGACGCGCTGGCGGACGGTCTCGCCCAGAAGCTCCAGATCGTGCGCGGTGGCGGCGCCCGTGTTGATCATGAAATTGCAGTGCAACTCCGACATCTGCGCGTCGCCGACGGCGAAGCCGCGCAGGCCGGCGAGATCGACCTCCTTCCAGGCGGAGCTGCCGGGCGGGTTTTTGAAGGTCGAGCCGCCCGTCTTCTCGCGCACCGGCTGGACCGTCTCGCGATGATGCTGGACCTCGTCCATCGCCTGCCGGATCGCGTCCCGATCGGCGGGCGGACCTTCGAGGATCGCGGAGACGAAGACCAGTTCGTCCGGCACGTCCGTGTGGCGGTAGGTGAAACCCATGTCGCCGCGCGACAGCACGTGGCGCCGCCCGGCCCGGTCGTAGACGATCCCCTCGACGAAGCGCTCGGCGATCTCGACGCCGTTGGCGCCCGCGTTCATCCGCAGCGCCCCGCCGATGGCTCCGGGAATGCCGTGAAGGAAATGGAACCCGGAAAGGCCCGCTTCGAGGGCCGCGGCGGCGACACGCTTGTCCGGCGCGCCGGCCCCGACGCGAAGGCGACCACCGCCCGCCGGCTCGACGCCGCCGAACGCCTTGGCCGGCAGTTTCAGGACGACCCCCTCGACCCCGCCGTCGCGCACCATCAGGTTGGAGCCGATGCCCACGACCGTCAGGGGTACGTCGCCCGGCAGGGCCACCAGGAATGCGGCGAGATCGGCCTCGTCGGCGGGTTCGTACAGGAGGTCGGCCGGTCCGCCGGTGCGGAACCAGGTGATCTTGGCCATGTCGGCCCGTGCCGTGAGCCGTCCGCGCAGGCCGGCTTGGCGAAGGTCGGCCTCCAGGGTCACGCCGCGCCCTTTGCCTCCAGCGCGTCCAGCTCGCCCGGAAGCGCATAGGCCCACGTCGTGATCGATCCGGCCCCGAGGCACACGACCATGTCGTTCGGCCGGGCGAGCTGGCGCACGAGCGGGGCCAGTTCCTCCTGCCCTTCGATCAGGCGCGCGTCGCGGTGGCCGCCGAGCTTCAGCCGCTCGACCAGCATCTCGGAGTTGACGAACTCGATCGGCTCCTCGCCGGCGGCGTAGACCGGGGCCAGGATCACCGTGTCGGCGTCGTTGAAGCAACCCGCGAACTCGGGGAACAGGCTCTGGAGGCGGGTGTAGCGGTGCGGCTGGACGACCGCGATGACGCGGCCCCGGGCCGCCGAGCGGGCCGCCGACAGGACGGCGCGGATCTCGACCGGGTGGTGGCCGTAATCGTCGTAGACGTCGATGCCGTTCGAATTGCCGGTGTGGGTGAAGCGGCGCTTGACGCCGCCGAAGGACGCCAGCCCCTTCTCGATCGCGTCGGGCGAAATGCCGAGGCGATGGGCGACGGCGATGGCGGCAGTCGCGTTCGAGACGTTGTGGCGGCCGGGCATCGGCAGGACGAGGTCCTTGAACTCCAGCGTCTCGCCGCTCACGCGGTCGCGATAGGTCGCATCGAAGATCGATTTGGCCCCGTCGACGCGCACGTTGGAGAAGCGCATGTCCGACTGGATGTTCTCGCCGTAGGTGATGATGCGCCGATCCTCGATCTCCGAGACCAGCGTCTGAACCTCGGGATGGTCGAGGCACATCACCGCGAAGCCGTAGAAGGGCACGTTCTCGACGAAGGCGCGGAAGGCGGCACGCACCTTGTCGAAGGTGCCGTAGTGGTCGAGGTGCTCGGGATCGATGTTGGTGACGACGGCGACGTCGGCGGGCAGCTTCAGGAAGGTGCCGTCGCTCTCGTCGGCCTCCACCACCATCCAGTTGCCCTCGCCCATGCGGGCGTTGGTGCCGTAGGCGTTGATGATACCGCCGTTGACGACCGTCGGATCCAGGCCACCGGCGTCGAGGAGCGTGGCGACCATCGAGGTGGTCGTGGTCTTCCCGTGGGTACCCCCGATGGCGATCGCCTGCCGGAAGCGCATGAGCTCGGCCAGCATCTCGGCGCGGCGCACGATCGGCAGAAGGCGCTCGCGGGCGGCGGCCAGTTCCGGGTTGGAGCGCTTGATGGCGGTCGATACGACGACGACTTCGGCGAGGCCCAGATTTTCGGCCGCGTGCCCGACATGGACGGTGACGCCCTTCTCGCGAAGGCGCTGCACGTTGGCGTTCTCGCCCTGGTCCGAGCCTTGGACCGTGTAGCCGAGATTGACCAGCACCTCGGCGATGCCGCTCATGCCGATGCCCCCGATCCCGATGAAGTGGACCGGTCCGATGTTGGGGGGCATCTTCATGGAAAAGCGTCCTTGCCTGTCAGCGTCCCGCGGCGGGCATAGACAGAACGAGGTCGGCAAGCAACCGCGCGGCGTCCGGAAGGCCCGTCGCCTTGGCGGCCAGCGCCATCCGCGCGGCCTTTTCCGGGTCCTCGGCCACGTCCGCGATCAAGGCGGCGAGCCGTTCGGGCGTGAGCTCGGACTGACGGGCGACGACGGTGCCGCCGGCTCTCTCCAGAAGCGCCGCATTGGCCGCCTGATCGTGATCGAGCGCGTGGGGATAGGGCACGAGGATCGACGGTCGTCCGATGGCGGAGAGCTCCGACACCGTCCCGGCCCCCGAACGCGAGACGACGAGGTGGGCGCGGCCGATGCGCTCCGCCATGTCGGGAAAGAAGGGCTCGACGTCCGCCGGGATGCCGCGTCCGGCATAGAAGGCGCGAACGGCCGCGACCTCGTCGGCGCGGGCCTGCTGCGTCACCTCCAGCCGGCGGACGAGCGCGTCGGGCAGGTGCCCGACCGCTTCGGGCAAAGCGTCGGAGAAGAACTTGGCCCCCTGGCTTCCACCGAAGACGACCAGTCGGAACGTCTCGCCCGGGCCGCTCGCGCGATAGGCCGTCTCGGCGGCCTCGACGACGGGCGGGCGCACCGGATTGCCGGTGACGGTCAGCTTTCTGGCGATGGCAGGCTTGGGGTCGACCGGCGCTATGCCGAAGGCGATCGCCGTCGCGCGGGCCGACAACATCCGGTTGGCCCGGCCCATGACGGCGTTCTGCTCGTGCACGACGGTCGGGCGGCCGGCCTGGACGGCGGCCATCATCGGGGGGACGGTCGGATAGCCGCCGAACCCGACCACGACGGCGGGCTTCAGCCTGCGGATCAGGGCGCCGGACAGGCGAAAGCCCTTCCAGATCGCCCAGAGGGACGCGGCAAGCCTGTCGGGCCGTTTGGAGCCGAAGGTCGCGGACGGGACGCGGTGGATCTGGATGGCAGGAAAGTCCTGGATGAACCGCCCTGCCCGCTCGTCCGTGACGAGATGGACCTCGTGACCACGTGCGATGAGTTCGTGTGCGAGAGACTGCGCGGGAAAGAGATGCCCGCCCGTTCCGCCGGCGCACAGGAGCAGCCGGACGCCGGAGGAAGCGTCTGTCCGGATCGTCGGGTTCAAATCGCCGAGCCCGAGGGTCAGTTGCGGCTGGTCGGCACGAGCGCGTCGATCAGCGCCCGCAGGCGCTGGCGCACGTCGGCATCCTGGATCCGGCCGATGGCGATCGAATATTGCAGCGTCTCGCGGTCGGAAAGGATATCGACCTTTTCCTTGCCGTTCTCGCCCAGCCCTTCGAAGAAGTAGGTCGGCGAGACTTCGAAGACCGTCGCGATCCGGTAGAGAGTCGAGGCGCTGATGCGGTTCGCGCCGGTCTCGTACTTCTGGATCTGCTGATAGGTCACGCCTATGCGACGGCCCAGCTCCTCGAGCGACAGTCGACGCGCGGTGCGCAACAACCGAAGACGCCCGCCGACATGGACGTCGACCGGGTCACGTTCAGCTTTCAAGTTCCGACTCCGAAAACCTTTTCTTTATCCCGCCTACGCCGTCCGCGGCCGAACTGCAAGCGAAAATAGCTACAGAACCAAGGGAGAACTGCTAAGTTTATGATAATTGGCGAACATTACCACATATTCATACGCTCAATGCGACCATAATCGGCCGCCATGGGCCGATATGACGGTTTTTTACTATAGTAGATTAAAGAAAAATTTTTGAACGCACGCAGGGATGGTATGGAATTCAAACGCATCACATAAAATCTTTGGAAAAGACCTTTTCGGCGCGCTCGCAGATATAGTAACTCATCCTTTAGTCATACTTATGAATGACGCCCCCGAAGCTCGTCACAACCATCACGAACGCGTCGAAGCGCTTCACGCTCCCTCAATTCAGAAGATATGGCGTTCCGATTTTACGATCTCGGCGACATATTCACTGACGGCCCTCACCCTGGGGATGTGTCGCGAGGTCTCGTGCATTACCAGCCAATAGGTCCGCTCGATCGATTCGTCTGGCAGCACCCGCTCGAGCCCCGCCCGGCCGGCGGCGATGAAGTCGTGGAGGATCGCGATGCCCGCTCCGGCGGCGGCGGCTTCCGTCTGCCCCAGCGCCGAGGAGACGCCGAGCCGGGTCGGCCAGCTCGTGTCGAGATCGGCGGCGTAGGCGATGGAGCGGCTGTGGACGAGATCCTCCACCGGCCCGACGAGGCGATGGCGGGCGAGGTCGGCGAGGGCGTCGGGACGTCCGGCCCGATCGAGATAGGCGGTGGCGGCGTAGAGCCCCAGCCGGTAGTCGACGAGCTTGCGGGAGACGAGACGCCCCTCCTCCGGGCGGTCGACCGTCACCGCGATGTCCGCTTCCCGGCGCGCGAGCGAGAAGGCCTGCGACACCGGAACGAGATCGAGCGAGAGTTCGGGGTGGAGATCGAGAAGAGCGCCCAGCCTCGGCGCCAGGAAGGCGGTGCCGAATCCGTCCGGCGCGCCGATCCGCACCCGGCCGGCCAGCGCGCCGACAGGCCCGAAGGCCCCTTGCGCGGCCTGCCATTCGGCCTCGATGCGCTCGGCCCGCTCGCGGAAGAGTTCACCCTCCTCGGTCAGCGCGCAGCCGATCGGACGGCGCTCCACGAGCTTGGCCCCGAGCGAGGCTTCCAGCGCCGTCAGCCTCCGCCCCACCGTCGCGTGATTGACGCCGAGCCGCCGGGCGGCCGCCAGTAGCTGCCCTTCGCGGGCCACGGCCAGGAAGATGCGTGCGTCGTCCCAATTCACTCGGCATCCTCCGCGCGGCGATGTCGAAATTTGCACAACGGCTGGGCGGGCGGAAGAGCTTGCGCGGCACGGGCGGATCGCGACATCACGGAGCGACAGGGAAAAATCGGGAGAGAACCATGAACGAGATCGGCCACTTCATCGACGGCGCGCGTGTCGCGGGCACCTCGGGTCGCCACGCGGACGTCTTCAATCCCTCGACCGGGCAGGTCTCGGCGCGGCTGGCGCTCGCCTCGGCCGAGGAACTCCAGCGCGCGGTCGACGCGGCGAAGGCCGCGCAGCCGGCCTGGGCGGCGACCAACCCGCAGCGCCGCGCCCGCGTCTTCATGAAGTTCGTCGCGCTCCTGAACGAGAACATGCAGGAGCTCGCCGAACTCCTCTCCTCCGAGCACGGCAAGACGGTGGAGGATTCCAAAGGCGACATCGTGCGCGGCCTCGAGGTCTGCGAGTTCGTCATCGGCATTCCGCACCTGCAGAAGGGCGAGTACACCGAGGGGGCCGGCCCCGGCATCGACATGTATTCGCTGCGCCAGCCGCTCGGCATCGGCGCGGGCATCACGCCGTTCAACTTCCCCGCCATGATCCCGATGTGGATGCTCGCGCCCGCCATCGCCTGCGGCAACGCCTTCATCTTGAAGCCCTCGGAGCGCGATCCGTCCGTGCCGATGCGCCTGGCAGAGCTGATGATGGAGGCCGGCCTGCCGAAGGGCATCCTGCAGGTCGTGAACGGCGACAAGGACGCCGTCGACGGCGTCCTCCAGCATCCCGACATCTCGGCCGTCTCCTTCGTCGGCTCGACGCCGATCGCGGCCTATGTCTACGGGCAGGCCGCGGCGCACGGTAAGCGCGCCCAATGCTTCGGCGGGGCCAAGAACCACATGATCATCATGCCCGACGCCGATCTCGACCAGGCGGCGGACGCCTTGATCGGCGCGGGCTACGGCTCGGCGGGCGAGCGCTGCATGGCGATCTCGGTGGCGGTGCCGGTCGGCGAGGCGACGGCGAACGCCCTGATCGACAAGCTGATCCCGAAGGTCGAGGCGCTGAAGATCGGCCCCTACACCGATACGGGCGCCGATTTCGGCCCGGTGGTGACCAAGGCCGCGCAGGAGAAGATCCTCGGGCTGATCGAGACCGGCGTGAAGGAAGGCGCGGACCTCAAGGTCGACGGTCGCGGCTTCTCCATGCAGGGCTACGAGGACGGCTTCTATGTCGGCGCCTGCCTCTTCGACAACGTCACCCCCGACATGGAGATCTACCGCCAGGAAATCTTCGGCCCGGTCCTCTCGGTGGTGCGCGCGGCGGACTACGAGGAGGCCCTGTCCCTCCCGATGCGGCACGAATACGGCAACGGCGTCGCGATCTACACGCGCGACGGCGATGCGGCCCGCGACTTCACCGCCCGCGTCAACATCGGCATGATCGGCGTCAACGTGCCGATCCCGACGCCGCTCGCCTACCACTCGTTCGGCGGCTGGAAGCGCTCGTCCTTCGGCGATCTGAACCAGCACGGGCCGGACTCGATCAAGTTCTGGACGCGCACCAAGACCGTCACCAGCCGCTGGCCAAGCGGAATCAAGTCGGGCGCGGAGTTCTCCATGCCGGTCATGCGCTGAGCGTACGAGCGGGGCGCACCAGAAGGGCACGGCGCCGAAAGGTGCCGCGCCCTTCATTCGTCGTCAGCCCCCGATGAACTCGGCCTTCCACCGACCGGTGCCGACGAGCTTGGCGAGTTCGGCGACACATAGCTGCTCCACGGCACCCGCGGCCTTGCCGGAGGGGCGGTCGTAGGGCCGCACGAGATGCACCGTTCGCGCCAAAGGCGGCGCGCCGATCGGCCAGGTGCGGAAGCGCCCCGCTTCCGGATCGCGCGCGATCGCGGTCTGCGGCAGCACCGAATAGGCGAGGCCCCGCGCGACGAGTTCCTTGATGGCCGCATAGCTGTCGACCTCGATCACGGTCGAAAGCTCCAGCCCGAGCCGTCCCATCTCCTCGTCCAAGAGGTCCCGCAGACCGTGGCCGACACTCGGCAGGACGAGCGGAAGGGCGTGCAGCTCGCCGATCCCGACGGTGCCGTCCGCCGGTGTCGAAACGCCTGCCACGCCCGCGGCATGCGCGAACAGGCGCATCTCCTCCGAAAGGATCGGCGAGGACCGCAGCCCACGCTCGTCCACGGGAATGTAGATGAGGCCGAGATCGGCGCGCCCGTCATACAGCCATTCCAGCACGTAGCCGCTCATCGCCTCGGCGATCTTCAGCCGGATCTTCGGATAGCGCTCCCGCACCGCCAGGATGAGCGGCACGGACAGCATCTCGCCGAGCGTTCCGGGCAGCCCGAGACGCACCTCGCCGGCCGGTTCGGCATCGTGCTCGGCGACGGCGCGCAGCGTCGCCTCGAACTCGGCGATGATCCCGCGGGCGCGCTCCAGGAGAAGCCGCCCCGTCTCGGTCGGCAGCACGCCCTGAGGCGTGCGAAGGAGCAGCGCCGTGCCGAGATCGGCTTCCATGTTTCGCACGTGCAGGCTGAGCGCGGGCTGGGCGACGCGAAGCGCGACCGCCGCGCGCGAAAAGCTTCGGGCCTCCACGATGGCCACGAAGTAGCGAAGCTGCCGAATATCCAACCCGTCTTCCTCCCGACCGTCGGGGCGAGGCTACAGGAAGGGCGTTCGGACCGGTACGGGTTTCTGACCGCCCCCGAGGGCTCAGCCGAACTCGGCGCGGATCGCCTCGCTGTGGGCGCCGAGCGCCGGAACCGGGCCCGGTGCGGGGCTGCGCCCGTTCACCGTGAAACCCGGCGCCAGCATCGTGACCGGGCCGCTCGGGGTCTCGACGGTCACGGTCCGGTTCTGCGGATGGGCGGCGAGGTCCTCCATGGTCGAGACGCGTCCATAGGCGATCTGCGCCTCGTCCATCCGAGCGGTCGCCTCCTCCCGGGTCATCGTCAGGAAGACGCCTTCCACAATCCGCTCGAGGGCCGGACGGTGGGCCACGCGCGCATTGTTGGACGAGAAGCGCGGATCGCCCGAAAGCTCGGGGTGGCGCAGGACCAAGCGGCAGAGATTGGCCCATTCGCGCTCGTTCTGGATCGACAGGAGCACCTCGCGCCCCTCGGCGCAGGTATAGACCCCGTAGGGCGCGATGGTCGGATGCGAGAGGCCGGCGCGAGGCGGCACCTTGCCGCCGTAGACGTACTGGAGATAGGGCACGTTCATCCAGTCGGAGAGCGCATGGAAGAGCGAGAGGGCGATGTGACGCCCCTCGCCCGTCCTCTCCCGTGCGAACAGCGCCTGGAGGACGGCCGAATGCGCCGTCATGCCCGCCGCGATGTCGCAGACCGAGACGCCGACCCGCACCGGCCCGTGCTCGTTGCCGGTGACCGAGGAGAGCCCCGCCTCCGCCTGCACGAGCAGATCGTAGGCCTTCTGGCCGGCCAGGGGCCCCTCCTCCCCGTAGCCCGAGATCGAGCAGGTGACGAGGCGCGGGAACCGGGTCCGCAGGTCCCCCATGCCGAGGCCGAGGCGGTCCAGGGCGCCCGGCGCGAGGTTCTGGATGAAGACGTCGGCGCGGCCGACGATCGAGAGCAGGAGGTCGCGGTCTACGGCTTGCTTGAGATCGAGCCGAACCGATTCCTTGCCCCTGTTCAGCCAGACGAAATAGGCGCTCTCGCCGTGGACGAGATGGTCGTAGCCGCGCGCGAAATCGCCCTCCGGCCGCTCGACCTTGATGACGCGGGCGCCCGCGTCCGCCAGCCGACCGGAGACGTAGGGGGCCGCGACGGCCTGCTCCACCGAGACCACCAAGATGCCCGAAAGGTCATTCTCCTGCGCCATCGCCGCTTCACTCCGCGCCCGAACCACGCGATACCTCGCCGATGCCGGTCGCGGAGACAAATAGAGCCTCGCGAAGGGCGTAAGAGCGCGATGCGATGGGAGGCGGTGCGATGGAGACCGGTTCGAGAGCCGCAGTGCCGATCACCGAGGAGGATTTCGTCGGCTCGATCGCCGACGCGCTCCAGTTCATCTCGGTCTACCATCCGCCCGACTTCGTCGCCCATCTGACGCGCGCCTATGAGCGGGAGAAAAGCCCGGCAGCCCGGCAGGCCATGGCGCAGATCCTCGTCAACTCGCGCATGGCCGCGCTCGGCGGGCGCCCGATGTGCCAGGACACCGGAACGGTCAACGTCTTCCTGAAGATCGGCATGGAGGCGCGCTTCGCCTCCGCGCGCCCGGTCGCCGAGCTCGTCGACGAGGCGGTGGCCCGCGCCTACACGAACCCCGACAATCCGCTGCGCGCCTCGATCGTCGCCGACCCGATCTTCGAGCGCAGGAACACGCGCACCAACGCGCCTGCGGTGACGCATGTGGAGATGGTGGCGGGCTCGCACGTCGACATCCACGTCGCGGCCAAGGGCGGCGGGTCGGAGAACAAGGCGAAGTTCGCGGCGCTGAACCCGCGCGATTCCATCCGCGACTGGGTGCTGAGGACCGTGGAAGGCCTCGGCGCCGGCTGGTGCCCGCCGGGGCTCCTGGGGCTCGGCATCGGCGGCACGGCCGAGAAGGCGATGCTGATGGCCAAGGAAAGCCTGATGGCGCCGATCGACATGACGGAGCTTCTGGAGCGCGGCCCCGCCTCGAAGCTCGAGGCACTTCGGATCGAGCTCTACGAGGCGGTCAACGCGCTCGGCATCGGCGCGCAGGGGCTCGGCGGACTGACGACGGTGCTCGACGTCAAGATCGCGACGCACCCCGTCCATGCCGCCTCGCTTCCCGTCGGCCTCATCCCGCAATGCGCCGCAGACAGGCATCTCCACTTCACGCTCGACGGCTCGGGCCCGGCCGTCTTCGCGCCGCCTTCGATCGACCTGTGGCCGCGGATCGCGCTGGACGGCGCCGGCGCGGTGCCGCGCGTCGACCTCGACGCGCTGACGCGGGCGGAGGTCGCGACATGGCGCGCGGGCGAGACGCTGCTCCTCTCCGGACGACTCCTCACCGGGCGCGACGCGGCGCACGCGCGCCTGGCCGACATGATCGCAGCGGGCGAACCTCTCCCCGTCGATCTCAAGGACCGGGCGATCTATTATGTCGGGCCGGTCGATGCCGTCGCCGGCGAGGCGGTGGGCCCCGCGGGACCGACGACGTCGACCCGCATGGACCCGTTCACCGATCTGATCCTCGAAAGGACCGGGCTCCTCGTGATGGTCGGCAAGGCCGAGCGCGGGCCGGAGACGGTGAAAAGCATCGCCAGAGCCGGCGCCGCCTATCTCATCGCCGTCGGCGGCGCGGCCTATCTGGTCTCGAAGGCGATCAAGCGCTCGCGGGTGCTCGCCTTCGAGGATCTGGGGATGGAGGCGATCCACGAGTTCACCGTGGAGGACATGCCGGTGACGGTCGCGGTCGACACGACCGGCGCCTCGATCCACGAGAGCGGGCCGAAGCGCTGGCGGGCGCCGCAGATCAATGTCGTGCCGGCCTGAGCCGCCATTGCCGAACGCTATCCCCGCCAGCCAGAAGCCGTCTTTGCCTGCGTCCGGGCGAGGCGCGACTATGGCGGCAAAGAAGGATGGCTCGCCCATGGACACGCCCGCACCCGACCATCAGGAGATCCGCGAGGAGGTCGCCAAGCTCTGTGCCGGCTTTCCCGGCGAGTACTGGAGGACGCTCGACCGCGAGAGCGCATATCCGCAGGAGTTCGTCAGGGCGCTGACGGAAGGAGGCTGGCTGTCCGCGCTGATCCCCGAGGCGTATGGCGGCTCCGGCCTGCCTCTCTCGGCGGCCGCCGCGATCCTGGAGGAGATCCAGAAGGCCGGCTGCAACGGCGGCGCCTGCCATGCCCAGATGTACATCATGGGCGCGCTGCTGCGGCACGGCAACGAGACGCAGAAGCGGGCCTACCTTCCGAAGATCGCGTCGGGCGAACTGCGCCTCCAGGCCTTCGGCGTGACCGAGCCGACCAGCGGCACCGACACGACCTCGATCAAGACCTTCGCCGAGAAGCGCGGCGACGTCTACGTCGTCAACGGACAGAAGGTCTGGACGAGCCGAGCCGAGCACTCCGACCTGATGCTGCTCCTCGCCCGCACCACGCCGAAGGACAAGGTCGCCAAACGCACGGACGGTCTTTCGGTGTTCATCGTCGACATGGCCAAGGCGAAGGGCAACGGGCTGACCATCAAGCCCATCCGGGCGATGATGAACCATGCGACGACCGAGGTCTTCTTCGACAATGTCAAGGTGCCGGCCGAGAATCTGATCGGCGAAGAGGGCAAGGGTTTCCGCTACATCCTCTCGGGCATGAACGCCGAGCGCATCCTGATCGCGGCCGAATGCGTGGGCGACGCCAAATGGTTCATCGGGAAGGCAACGGACTATGCCCGCGAGCGCGTCGTCTTCGGCCGCCCCATCGGCCAGAACCAGGGCATCCAGTTTCCGATCGCGAAGGCCTACGCGCAGATGCGCGCGGCCGAACTCATGGTGCACGAGGCGGCGCGGCTCTTCGAGCAGGGCATCCAGTGCGGCGAACAGGCGAATCTGGCCAAGATGCTGGCGGCCGACGCCTCCTGGGCCGCGGCCGAGGCCTGTGTGCAGACCCATGGCGGCTTCGGCTTCGCCGAGGAGTACGACGTGGAGCGCAAGTTCCGGGAGGCGCGGCTCTATCAGGTGGCGCCGATCTCGACCAACCTCATCCTCTCCTATGTCGCCGAGCATGTGCTCGGTCTGCCCCGTTCGTACTGAAGGACTCCGGATTTGAGCGAGACGATCGACATCGAGCACCTCAAGACCTGGATCGGGCGAGAGGAAGAGGCCGTGGACCGGGTCGACGCGCGGCTGGTGAAGTCGCTGCGGGCGACACTCGGCGACGAGCCCGGCGAGCCGCGGCCGGGCGACGAGGCACCGGCCTGCGTCCACTGGTGCCTTGCCCCGCCGATCGTCGCGAACGGGCGGACGGGCCCGGACGGGCACCCGGCGCGCGGCGGCTTCCTGCCGCCGGTCCCCCTGCCCCGCCGCATGTGGGCCGGCGGCCACATGGCCTTTCATGCCCCGCTGAAGGTCGGCGACGAGGTCACGCGCCGCTCGCGGATCGGCAGCGTCGAGCTCAAGGAAGGGCGCTCGGGCCGGCTGATCTTCGTCGCGGTCCATCACGACTATTCGACGGATCGCGGCCTTGCGGTCTCCGAGCGCCACGACATCGTCTATCGCGACGCGCCGACGGCCATGGCGAAGCCCGCGAGCGTCGCGCCGGAGCTTCCCCCCGCCGAAGCGACGGAACGGTTCGATCCGACCTCGCTCGTCCTCTTCCGCTACTCGGCGCTGACCTTCAACGGCCACCGCATCCATTACGACCGGACCTACGCGCGGGAGGAAGAGTTCTATCCGGGTCTCGTCGTCCACGGCCCGCTGCAGGCGACGTTGCTCGTGCGCCTCGCCGCGAGGACGCTGGGCCGGATGCCGGCGGAAGTCTCCTATCGCGGCGTCTCTCCGGTCTTCGACGGCGACGGGCTGACGCTGGAGGCGCGCCGCGAGAGCGACGGACTGTCGTTGCGCGCGGCGAACGGCGCCGACGCGACCACGATGGAAGCGACGGCGCTTTAGCCGAGAATCGCGTCCACGACGAGTTTGAGCGAGACGAGGAACAGGGCGACCTCGACGATCCGGAAGAAGACCTTCTCCGGCAGCACCTTCACCAGCTTCCAGCCGGCGAGGACGCCGAGGATCGAGACCGGGATCAGCCAGAAGGCGAGCGTGAGGTTCGGCCCGGTGAACTGGCCGAGCGACCAGTAGGCAGGCAGCTTGGCGAGGTTGATGGCGGCGAAGAGGATGGTGGACGTTCCCGCGAAGGTCATCTTCTCCAGCCGTTGCGGCAGGACGTAGACCTGGTAGGGCGGCCCGCCCGAATGGGAGACGAAGCTCGTGAAACCGGCGAGCGAACCCCAGAAGACGCCCCGCGGCACGTCGGCCGGGCGCGGCGGGGCGGTGCGGCCGCGCTTGCGCACGATGTCGGCCACGAAGGCGAGGCCGACGATCCCGATCAGGAAGGAGATCAGCCGGTCCGGCACGACCGAGGCCGTTGCCCAGCCGAAGAGGATGCCGAGCATCGAGGCGGGGATGAGGATGGATAGGTTCCGGCCGCTGAAGCGCTTCCGGTAGATCACCACCCCGACCATGTCGCTCGCGATGTAGAGCGGCAGGAGGAGCGCGGCGGCCTCAAGCGGCGGCATGGTGAGCGCCAGGATCGGCACCGAGAGCATCGCGACGACCGGCAGGCCGCCCTTCGACAGACCGACGAGGAAGGCGGCGAAGGCGGTCGTGAGCGCCAGGGCGATGGGCAGGTCGAACGGCATTTGTCCCCGTGTCTTGATCTCGGCCGGCCGCCTTGCCGGCATCTCGGCGGATCGCCCCTTGGGGCCCTCTCTCCGCTTCGTCCCTTTTCGCACGCTTTGTCGGCGCGCGCCTCTTGATAAGCACGACTGATGATGTGACCAGACCCCGAACGCGATCGGGAAGGCATGCGGCAGCTTTGAAAGACCAGGATCGGACGGCCGCGGCAGGCGGCCATGGGATGCTCGCGGCCTTCCACCCCAGCCGCTTCGACTATCCGCGCTTCGCCCTGGCGCTCGGGATCGGCGCGCTGGGCGCTACGGTCTTCCTGTATTTCCGCTGGCCGCTGCCCTGGATGCTCGGGCCGCTTCTGGCCTGCACCCTCGCCGCGGTCACGCGCGCACCGGTCGAAGCGCCGGTCATCGTGCGCCCTCCGATGTCGGTGGTCCTCGGCGTTCTCCTGGGCGCCGGCTTCTCCTCCGAGATGCTGTCGCAGATGCTCGCCTGGATCCCGACGCTCCTCGGCCTGACGCTGTTCCTCCTCGTCTCCGGCGCGATCTGCGTCGTCTATTTCCTGAAGGTCGGGCGCTACGATCCCGTCACGGCCTACTTCGCCGGCATGCCGGGCGGGCTGATCGAGATGGTGCTGCTCGGGCAGGAGCGCGGAGGCGACGCCCGGCGCATCGCGCTCGTCCACGCCACCCGCATCCTCCTCACCGTCGCGAGCCTGCCGCTGGTGCTGCCGCTGCTGGGCAGCGACACGCTCGGCGACCGGCCGCCGGTCGGCGTGCCCTTCGGGCAGGCGGGCGCCGAAGCCCTGATCTGGCTCGTCGTGACCGGAATCCTGGGCGTGGTCGTCGGCCGCAAGGCGAAGCTGCCGGCGCCCTATCTTCTCGGCCCGATGCTCGTCAGCGGCGTGGTCCACCTCGCCGGCTGGACCGACACGGCGCCGCCGCGCGAGCTCGTCTGGGCCGCGCAGCTCGTCCTCGGCGTCACGCTCGGCTGCCGCTTCGCCGGCACGCGCGTGCGCGAGATGGCCGCGATGCTCGCGCTCTCGCTCGGGTCCTTCCTGGTCCTGATCGCGGCCGCCGTGTCCTTCGCGTTCCTGCTTGCCGCACTGACGCCCTTCGACGTGTCGACGGTCTTCCTCGCCTATGCGCCGGGCGGCCTCGTCGAGACGAGCGTGATCGCGCTGGCGCTCCAGATCGAGGTCGCCTTCGTCGCCGCGCACCACATCGTTCGTGTGGTCCTGGTGATGGCCGCGGCCGCGCCGATCTTCGCGCTGATCCACCGGCGGCGCGCCGCGCGCTGATCTCCACGCAAAAAAGAACCCGCTGCGGCAAATGCCGAGCGGGTCAGTCTATGCAAAGGATCTGGGAGGAAACATTTGCACGGACTGTTTCGCACGATGGCCGCCCAGCCGCCATCCCGATGCGGGCATGGCAGCCATGCACTCTCTTCAGGGCTGGCGTTCCACATGCGGATACGAGCAGCCAAACGAGCTACGCACGGTATCGGCCGGGTCAGCTCGACTTCGCGGCGTTCTTCCTGCGCGTTTCGGCCGCCTTCTTGGCCGAGGCGGACCGTTCGGCGGCCGTCCGCGAGGCGGAAGCCTTGCCCCCCTTCTCCCCACCCTTGTGGGCCGCGGGGTGACCGGTCGTCTTCCCCCGGCCCGAACCGCCCGGCTTCTTGCCGCCGCCGTCGTCCTTGTTGACCGTCGCCCAAGCCCGCCGCTCGGCCTCCTTTTCGGAGACCCCGCGCTCCTCGTAGCTTTCGGCGATCTTCTCGGCCTTGCGCTCCTGCTTGTCGGTGTATTTCGATTTGTCGCCTTGGGGCATGGCGCCCTCCCCGATCGTGTTCGAGGAGAAAACCCGCGACGGGCCGCGCGTGTTCCGCCGGCCGCCGATGCCGATCGACAGGCCGTCAGGCGGCCTGGTCGCGAGCCGACGGCACGTAGTTGAGCACCGGCGCCAGCCAGCGCTCCACTTCGGCGACCGCCATGCCCTTGCGGCGGGCATAATCCTCGACCTGATCGCGCTCGACCTTGGCGACCCCGAAATAGTAGCTGTCCGGGTGGCCGATATAGAGGCCGGAGACCGAGGAGCCCGGCCACATGGCGTAGCTCTCGGTCAGGCGAACGTCGATCGCGGCCTCCGCGTCGAGGAGACGGAACAGCGTCTCCTTCTCGGTGTGATCGGGCTGGGCGGGATAGCCGGGCGCGGGCCGGATGCCGGCATAGCCCTCGCCGATCAAATCCTCGTTCGACAGCGCCTCGTCCCGCGCATAGCCCCAGAGCTCGCGGCGAACGTGCTCGTGCATCCGTTCGGCGAAGGCCTCGGCCAGGCGGTCCGCCAGTGCCTTGACCATGATGGAGGCATAGTCGTCGTTGGCCTTGGCGAAGCGGTTGGCGATCGCCTCCTCCTCGATGCCCGCCGTCACCACGAAGCCTCCGACATAGTCGGGGGTGCCCTCGGGCGCGACGAAATCGGCCAGCGCCACGTTGGCGCGACCGTCCCGCTTGGCGAGTTGCTGGCGCAGGGTGAAGAAGGTCGCCAGTTCCTCGCCCCTCGCCTCGTCGGCAAAGAGGCGGATGTCGTCGCCGACGGCATTCGCCGGCCAGAACCCGACCACCGCCTTCGGCCTGAACCACTTCTCCTCGACGATCTGCGCCAGCATGGCCTTGGCGTCCTCGAAGAGCGCGCGTGCCGCCTCGCCCTGTGTCTCGTCCTCCAGGATCTTCGGGTAGCGGCCCTTCAGCTCCCAGGTCTGGAAGAAGGGCGTCCAATCGATGTAGCGCGCGAGTTCGGCGAGGTCCCAATCCTCGAACACGCGGGTGCCGAGGAAGGAGGGACGCGTCGCGCGGTGGGCGCTCCAGTCGATCTGCTGCCGGTTCTCGCGAGCGCGCTCGATCGTCAGGCGCTTCTTGTCCGCCTCCGAGCGGGCATGGGCCTCGGCGACCTTGCGATACTCCGCCCGCACCTTCTCCATCGTGGCAGTGCGGGTCTCGGGCGACAGAAGCGAGGAGACGACGCCCACCGCGCGGCTGGCGTCCGTCACGTAGACCGTCTGGCCCTTGTCGTAGCGCGGGTCGATCTTGACGGCGGTGTGGACGCGGCTCGTCGTCGCGCCGCCGATGAGGAGAGGGATGTCGAAGCCCTCGCGCTCCATCTCGGCCGCGACGTGCACCATCTCGTCCAGCGAGGGTGTGATGAGGCCCGAAAGGCCGATGACGTCGACCTTTTTCTCGCGCGCGGTCTCCAGGATCTTGGCCGCCGGCACCATGACGCCGAGGTCGATCACCTCGTAATTGTTGCAGGCGAGGACGACGCCGACGATGTTCTTGCCGATGTCGTGGACGTCGCCCTTCACCGTCGCCATCAGGATGGTGCCGGCGTTGCGGCGCTCCTCGGCCCCGCCCGCCTCCATGCGCTGCCGCTTCTCCTCCTCCATGAAGGGCAGGAGATGGGCGACGGCCTGCTTCATCACGCGCGCCGACTTCACCACCTGGGGCAGGAACATTTTGCCCGCGCCGAAGAGGTCGCCGACGACGTTCATGCCCGCCATCAGGGGACCCTCGATGACGTGCAGCGGTCGCTCGGCCTTGAGGCGCGCCTCCTCCGTGTCGGCATCGATGAACTCGGTGATGCCGTTGACGAGCGCGTGGGACAGGCGCTCCTCCACCGGCTTCTCGCGCCAGGAGAGGTCGCGCGCCTTGGCCTCGCGCCCGCCCTGCCCCTTGTAGCGCTCGGCGATCTCCAGAAGCCGGTCGGTCGGAGACTTGCCGCCGCGTCCGGGGCGGTTCAGCACCACGTCCTCGCAGGCCTCGCGCAGCTCGGGGTCGATCGACTCGTAGACCGCGAGCTGGCCGGCGTTGACGATGCCCATGTCCATGCCGCGCTGGATCGCGTGATAGAGGAACACGGCGTGCATCGCCTCGCGGACGGGCTCGTTGCCGCGGAACGAGAAGGAGAGGTTCGAGACGCCGCCCGAAATGTGGGCGTGCCGCAGCGTCTCGCGGATCGTCTTCGTCGCCTCGATGAAGGCGACCCCGTAGCCGTCATGCTCCTCGATGCCCGTCGCCACCGCGAAGACGTTCGGATCGAAGACGATGTCCTCCGGCGGGAAGCCGTTCTCGGTCAGAAGCTTGTAGGCACGGCTGCAGATCTCGACCTTGCGCTCGTAGGTGTCGGCCTGGCCCTCCTCGTCGAAGGCCATGACGACGACCGCCGCACCGTAGAGTCGGCATAGGCGCGCTTGGGCAAGGAACTGCTCCTCGCCCTCCTTCATCGAAATCGAGTTGACGATCGCCTTGCCCTGCACGCATTTCAGGCCGGCCTCGATCACCTCCCACTTGGAGCTATCGATCATCACCGGCACCTTGGCGATGTCGGGCTCGGAGGCGACGAGGTTGAGGTACTCGACCATCGCTCCCTTGGAGTCGATCAGCCCCTCGTCCATGTTGACGTCGATGATCTGCGCGCCGTTCGCCACCTGGTCGCGCGCGACGTCGAGCGCGGGCGCGTAGTCCTGGTTGGTGATGAGCTTCCTGAACTTCGCCGAGCCGGTGACGTTGGTGCGCTCGCCGACATTCACGAAGGGAATGTCCTTGGTCAACGTGAAGGGCTCGAGGCCCGACAGCCGCATCTTCGGCGAGACCTTGGGCACGGAGCGCGGGACCTTGCCTTCCACCGCTGCGGCGATGGCGCGGATGTGGTCCGGCGTCGAGCCGCAGCAGCCGCCGACGATGTTGATCAGCCCCTCGTCGGCGAAGCCCGCCACCTGACGCGCCATGGCGTCCGGCGTCTCGTCGTACTGGCCGAACTCGTTGGGCAGGCCCGCGTTCGGATAGGCGCAGAGGAACGTGTCGGCGACGCCGGAGAGTTCGGCCAGATGCGGGCGCATCGCCTCGGCCCCGAGCGCGCAGTTCAGTCCGACCGTGAAGGGCCTGGCGTGGCGCACCGAGTGCCAGAAGGCGGTCGGCGTCTGGCCGGAGAGCGTGCGCCCCGACAGGTCCGTGATCGTGCCGGAGATCATCACGGGCAGCGAGACGCCCTTCTCGGCGAACACCTCTTCCGCCGCGAAGATCGCGGCCTTGGCGTTCAGCGTGTCGAAGATCGTCTCGATCAGGATCATGTCGGAGCCGCCGTCGATCAGCCCGCGCACCTGCTCGCCATAGGCGATGCGCAACTCGTCGAAGGAGGTGGCGCGAAACCCGGGATTGTTCACGTCCGGCGAGATCGATGCCGTGCGGTTCGTCGGGCCGATGGCGCCCGCGACGAAACGGCGGCGACCGTCGGCGGCTTCCGCGCGCCGGCAGGCGTTTGCGGCGAGCCGCGCGCCCTCCGCGTTCAGCTCGTAGACCACCGCCTCCATCTCGTAGTCGGCCTGGGCGATGGTCGTCCCGGAGAAGGTGTTGGTCTCGACGATGTCGGCGCCCGCCATGAGGTAGGCGAAGTGGATGTCCTCGATCGCCTGCGGCTGGGTCAGGACGAGGAGATCGTTGTTGCCCTGCAGATGACACTCGCAGGCCCGGAACCGGTCGCCGCGGAAGTGCTCTTCCGAAAGGCCCAGCCCCTGGATCTGCGTGCCCATCGCACCGTCGAGGATCAGGATGCGCTGCGAGGCAGCCGTGCGCAGGGCCTTCCAGACGTCCTCGCGCGGGCGGGGCGCGGCGTTGAAGAGAGCGCCGGTCGCAGTGGTCATGGGCATGCCTCGTGGTCTCGTCGTTCATGCGAACGATATAAGGACATCCTTATATCAGCATGCAGAGTGGTTTCTCAACGCCGGTCCCGAACGAGCGGCTCAGTCGAAGCGCTCCGCCTGCAAGCGCTCGACGATCGGGACGACGCCGAAGCGCACGGGGTCGCTGGCGGGAAGATCGTGCTCCGCGGCGACGTCCTGCAGGAAGCGGCGCGCCTCCTCCTCGCTGAGGCCTTGCGTGTTAACAGCGATGCCGACCGGGCGGATGGCCGGGTTGGTCAGCGAACCGCAGCGGATCGTCAGGTCGATGACGTCCGCGATCGAGGGGATCGGATGCTCCACGCCGCGCATCTTGCGACGCGTCGGCTCGTGGCAGATCACGAAGGCGTCGGGCTGCGCGCCGTGCAGAAGCCCGAGCGAGACGCCGGCGAAGGAGGGATGGAACAGCGAGCCCTGTCCCTCCACGACGTCCCAATGATCGGGCGCGGCTTCCGGCGCCAGCCATTCGACGGCGCCGGAGATGAAGTCGGCGACGACGGCGTCGATCGCGACGCCGCGCCCGGCGATGAAGATGCCGGTCTGCCCCGTCGGGCAGAAGTCGGCATCCATCCCGGCCTCCCGCATTCCCTTCTCGAGCGCCAATGCCGTGTACTTCTTGCCGACCGAGCAATCCGTGCCGACGGTCAACAGGCGCTTGCCGGTCCGCTTGGTGCCCTTGCCGGTGGCGAAGCGCTGCTCGGTGTGGCGAACGTCGTGCAGCGTCGCGCCGTGCGTTCGCGCCGCTTCGGCGATCGTCGGCACGCTGGCCAGCCGGGTGTGGAGTCCGGAGGCCACGTCCATGCCCGCCTCGATCGCCCGGACGATCGCCGCGGTCCAGTGATCGGGCATCACGCCGCCGGCGTTGACGACGCCGACGACGAGGGTCTTGGCTCCGTTCGCGCGGCCCTCGGCGATGTCCATCTCGGGCAGCGAGAGGTCTGCCCCGCAGCCGGGAAGCCGCATCTGGCCGACGCACCATTCGCGCCGCCAGTCGACGATCCCATGGGCGGTCTTGGCGGCCAGCTGGTCCGGCACGTCGCCGAGGAACATCAGATAGGGCGACGCGATGTCCATGGGGCCTCCTGTCGGTCCGGCGATCACCCCTGGATTGCCACGTTTCGGCAAGCCCCGCAAAGGGGATCAGGCGGCCGTCGCGATGCCCTTGCGCTTCGGTCCAAAGAGACAGGCGAGGCCGAGAAGAAGGCCCGAGACCGTCGCGATCATGCCGGCCGCCGAGACGCTGGCGCCCCAACCGAGGAGGAGCGGCAGATAGGCGGCGCAGAAGAAGCCGAGGATCGCCGAGGCCACGGCGAAGGCCGAACTCCAGACGATCTGCCCGCCCATCTTGTCCGTCATCAGCCGCGCGCTTGCGGGCGGGCAGATGAACATGGCGATGACGATGATCGAACCGACCGCGTCGAAGGCGGTGACGGCGACGGCCGCGACGAGGACGACGAGGACGAAGGAGAAGAGGCCGGGGCGCGCGCCGACGCTCTCAGCGAACCCCGCGTCGAACGTCCCGATCACGAGTTCCTTCCAGAACAGCGCGACGAAGAGCGCCACGACGACGAGCATGAGCGCCAGCCGCGGTAGCTGCGGCGGCAGATCGGCGAGCGCGGCCGGGTCGAGGAGCGCGCCCCAGCCGAGACCGGAGAACCAGACCAGGCTCTCCAGATTGCCGTAGAGCGCGTGTTCGACGTCCAGATGCACCGAACTCGTGTCGGTCCTCTCGATCAGGAGGATGCCGGCGGCGAACATGGCGGTGAAGACCACGCCCATCGCCGCGCCGGGTTCCACGCGGCCGAGGCGGCGCACGAGTTCGATCAGGAGCACCGAGGCGACGGCGGCCACGCCCGCGCCGATCAGCATGGGGCCGGCCGCGATCGTGCCCGTGACGAGGAAGGCCATGACGATGCCGGGCAGGACGACATGGCTGACGGCGTCGCCGATCAGCGCCTGCCGGCGCAGGACGAGGAAGTTGCCGACGAGCGCGCAGGCGAGCGAGGCCAGGACGCCGACGAGGAGCGGCACCAGAGACAGGAAGACGAAATCGTCGAACATCAGGCGCTCCTGCCGCCGAGCCGCTCGAGCTCGCCGATGCGCTCGGGGCCGAGGAGGTCGGCGAGCGGGCGCAGATCCAGATCGAGCCCCCGTGCCTCCGCGGGATAGGCGCGGCGGTGGATCGCACGCAGCCGCTCGTCCCGCGCGGCGTCCTCGGCCGCGCGGCGTCCTTCGGCCGTCGGCTCTCCGCCTTCGTCGAGGAAGCCGCTCCGGCGCAATGCCGTCAGGCTGGCCGCCTCGGGCTGCCGGCCGGTCGCGATGTCCAGGAGGCCCTGGCGGATCAGAATCGAGCGGGCGAGCCCCCTCGCCTCGCTCCGTCCCGCGAGCAGCCCGCGCAGAGGTGAGAAGACGAGCGAGGCGAGGAAGACCGCGAAGGAGACGAGGACGATCAGCGCGCCCGTCGGCATGTTGGCGTCGAGCGCGGAGAGGACGGTCCCGACATAGGCCGACAGCGCGCCGATCGCCGCCGCGATCGCGACCATGCGGCCCGGCCGGTCGGTCCAGAAGCGCGCCGCGACCGGCGGGATGATCGTCAGCGCGACGATGAGGACGAGGCCGGCGACGCGCAGGCCGACGACCGTGACGAGGAGCGTCAGCGCCATCAGCGCGAGGTCGGTCGCCCGAAGGCTGAGACCGCGGGTCGCGGCATAGCCGGGATCGAAGGCGACGAGCGTGAAGGGCCGGCGCAGGGCGAAGACGGCCAGCCCGATGAGCGCCGCCGAGATCGCGATCGTCTCGGCCTCCGACCGCAGCATGGAGGCCGTGGAACCGACGAGGAAACCGGAAAGCCCGGCCTGTCCGCCGGTGTTGAGGGATTGGACGACGGTGAGAAGCACCACGCCGAACCCGAAGAACGCCGACAGTACGGCGCCGATCGCGGCGTCCTCCGACAGGCGCGTGCGGCGCGCCATCCATTCGACGGCGAGGAGACCCAGCCCTGCGGAGACCGTCGCCCCGAGAAGAAGCCCGGGGATCCAGCGGCCGTCGCTCCACAGGAGCGCCATTGCGATGAAGGCGAGGACGAGCCCCGGCAGCGTCGCGTGGCTGATCGCGTCGGAGACGAGCGAGCGCTTTCGCAGGAGGACGAAGGCGCCGACGGCGGCCGCGCTGGCGCCCAGAATGGCCGCGCCGATGGTGACGAGCGCGGTGTTGTATCCGGCCTGCAGCGTCAGCGCGGCCCAGAGGAGGCTCATGGTCAGGCCGCCTCGACCTGCAGCGGCGCGCCGTCCTCGGCCGCCAGCCGGCCGCCATAGGCGATGTCGAGATTCTCCCGCGTGAAGGCGGAGGCGACCGGCCCGTCCGCGACCTTGCGTCCGTTCAGGAGCAGGACCCGGTCGAAGATGCGGGCGACGCTCGACAGATCGTGGTGGACGCAGACGATGGTGCGGCCCGTCGCGTTGACGGTCTTCAGGACCTCAACGATGGCCTGTTCGGTCGCCGCGTCGACGCCCGCGAAGGGCTCGTCCATGATGTAGAGGTCGGCGTCCTGCGCCAGTGCGCGGGCGAGGAACACGCGCTGCTGCTGGCCGCCCGACAGCTGGCCGATCTGGCGCGAGGCGAAATCCGCCAGGCCGACGCGCGACAGGCACTCCATCGCTTTGGCGCGCTGACGGCGCCCGGCCAGGCGAAAGAGGCCGAGCTCGCGATAGAGCCCCATCGTCACGACATCGAGCGCGGTCGCAGGGAAGTCCCAGTCGACGCTGGCGCGCTGCGGCATGTAGGCGACACGTCCGCGCACGCGGGCGAGCGGCTCGCCGAAGAAGAGCGCCTCGCCCGTGACCTTCGGCACGATGCCGAGGCAGGTCTTGATCAGCGTCGACTTGCCCGCCCCGTTCGGCCCGACGATCGCCGTCATCGACCCCGTCGGGATCGATGCGTCGATGGAGAGCAGCGCCGGCTTGCCGCCATAGGCGGCGGAGAGGTTGCGGATCGTCAGGGCGTCGGTCTTGGCGAGCATGGTCGATTACATGCCTTTTCCGAGCCGGCCGTCCATGCCGCCCTCGGGAACGGAGCCGCCGAGAGCTGCGGCGATCGTGGAGACGTTGTGGTCGATCATGCCGAGATAGGTGCCCTCGTAGGTACCCGGCGCGCCCATCGCGTCTGAGAAGAGCTCGCCGCCGATGACGACCTCGTGCCCCCGCGCCCTCGCGCCCTCGATCAGCGCGCGGATATTGCGGTCCGACACGGAACTCTCGACGAAGATGGCGCCGATGTCGCGCGTGACCAGCGTGTCGACCAACGCCTCGATGCGCTGAAGCCCGGCCTCGCTCTCGGTCGAGATGCCCTGGATCGCCATGACCTCCCAGCCATAGGCCTCGCCGAAATAGCCGAAGGCGTCATGCGCGGTGACGAGGACGCGGGACGCGTCCGGAACCGTGCCGAGAACCTCCTCGCTGTAGGCCGCCAGCCGCTCCAGCTCGCCCAGGTAGCGCTCGGCATTGGCCGCGAAGGCCTCCGCTCCGTCCGGGTCCAGATCGGTGAGCATCACCTGCGCCTCCTCGACGACGCCGCGCCACAGGACCGGGTCCATCCAGACATGCGGATCGTATCGGCCGGCATACTCGTCGTGTTCGAGAAGCGTCTCCTTCGGCAGCGCTTCGGCGAGCGCGATGACCGGGCGCTGTCGCGCGAGCTGGCCGAGGAAGTCCTCCAGCTGTGCCTCCAGATAAAGGTCGTGCCAAGCGACCGCGTCGGCGCGCGCCATAAGGGCGATGTCGGAACTGGTCTGACGGTAGCCGTGCGGATCGACCCCCGGCCCCATCAGCGCGGAGACCTCGACTCGATCGCCGCCGACCTCGCGGACGGCGTCCGCGACCATGCCTGTCGTCGCGACGATCTGCAGCGGCTCGCTCGCCGATGCGGCGCAAGGCGCGGCCATCAGTGCTGCGAGCGCCAGGGCGGCGGAAGAGGCGGAAGGCGACGTCACAAGGGTCTCCATTTGCAACTGCGAACTGTTTGCAAAAAGAAGATAGCCGAGCCGTTGCCGTGTGCAAGGGGCAGTCTTCGATTTCGGCGGCTGGTGGCAGAACGGGACGAGGGACTGTCCCCGGAGCGTCAGGGCGGGCGAACGCCCGACGGGCTGGTCCGAACCGGGCGCCCTTCCCGATGACGCACGATGGCGGGCATCGCGCGGAACCGGTGCGGAAGGCCGGCGGAACGGCCGAAGACCGGTGCATGGATCGGGCCGGCCGCTGCGGAACCCGGCCTCTCCCGTTCGGTCGGGGCGATCCCGTCGCAATGCCCAGAGCGCCGTCCCGTCCGTTCGGACGCACGAAGTCGCTTTATCCCATCGAAACGACGCATCAGGCTCTCCGAAGATCAATCCCGATCTTCGGATCGATGCTGCAGCGTCCGTCGCGGGACGGCTTGGCGCCCGCTTGTCTCGCGGCCTTCGGAGCACGTGCCCCCGAAACGAAGAAAGGGCCGGAGCTTTCGCTCCGACCCCTTCGTGGTCCGATGGAGATCCCGGATCGCCGGGACTGCAAACCTTCGGGTTCAGCCGCGATCGCGATCGAAGGCGTTGGGGCTGATCCCGGCGCGGCGCAGGGCGTCACGGCTCGGCTTGCGTCCGGCTTCCGCCGCTGCCGCGCAGTCGATGATCCCGCCCATGATGGTGGCGAAGTGACCAACGCGGGTGCGAAGGTTCGTGCGGGTCGGCTGCTGCGTCATCGAAGTATTCCTCTCTCTCGTACGGTCGTATCGTCTGATGCGACTGATATAGCCAAAGGAACGCCGAGGCAGTAGGTCTTGGAACGGGGCCCAGCCATGCGGTTCGCGCATGCCTGGGCCGGTTTCGGAGTTCGGATCAGCTCGAACGCAGAGCTTCCTCGCCATCATGCTCTACGATGTGGACGCGATCGATGGTCGCCTCCAGGAACGCCTCGTGGACGTAGACGAAGGCGCGGCGCGCCGCTTCCGTCGTTGCCTGCCCCTCGACGGGCTCCAGAAGGAACATCAGGAAGGATCGCCCCGTGACCATGTAGTTGGTGCCGAACTCGAACGGCTTCAAATCGTCCAGCTCGGGCTGGTTGGTGTCGATGACGCACTGCCAGCGAACACCGCCAGGCGCCTCGGGCAGCGTGAAGTTGACGACGTCGTGGTGGGCGTTGAGGACGATGAGCATCGTCGCGTCGGTGCCCTGCCGCCGAATGCCCTCCGACTGTGCCCGGCCGTCGAGCAGCACCCCGAAGCAGCGTGCGCCCGCGTCCGCCCACTGCTCGTCCGTCATCTCGACGCCGGCCGGGTTGATCCAGGCGACGTCCTTCACGCCCAGCTCGTCGTCGAAGGTGCCGTGCAGGAAGCGGCCGCGGCGAAGCAGCGGCAGCGCCTGACGCAGCGAGATCAGCTTGCGGACGAAATTGGCGAGATCCTCGCCCTCCCCCGTCACGTTCCAGTCGACCCAGCCGATCTCGTTGTCCTGCGCATAGGCGTTGTTGTTGCCGCCTTGCGTCCGGGCGAACTCGTCGCCCGCCAGGATCATCGGCGTGCCCCGCGAGAAGAGCAGCGTGGCGAAGAAGTTGCGCAACTGGCGGAAACGGATCTCGTTGATCTCCGCATCCTCGGTCGGCCCCTCGACCCCGTAATTGTTCGAGAGGTTGTGCGAGTGGCCGTCGCGATTGTCCTCGCCGTTCGCCTCGTTGTGCTTCTCGTTGTAGCAGACGAGGTCGTGCAGCGTGAAACCGTCATGCGCGGTGATGAAGTTGACCGACGACCACGGCTTGCGCCCGCGCTTGTCGAAGAGGTCGGCCGAGGCCAGAAGCTTGCTGGCGACCGGGGCCGCCTTGCCGTCGTCGCCGCGCCAGAACGCGCGCACCGTGTCGCGGTAGCCGTCGTTCCACTCCGCCCAGCCCGGGGGGAAGCGGCCGACCTGATAGCCGCCCGGTCCGCAGTCCCACGGCTCCGCGATGAGCTTGACCTGGCTGAGCAGCGGGTCCTGCATGCAGGCGTGGAGGAAGGAGGACTCCTCCGAGAAGCCGGTCGGCTCGCGCGCGAGGATCGTGGCGAGGTCGAAGCGGAACCCGTCGACGCGCATCTCCCCCGCCCAGTAGCGCAGGGAGTCCATCACCAGTTGCATCACACGCGGATGCGAGGTGTTGACCGTGTTTCCGGTGCCCGTATCGTTGATGTAGTAGCGGTTCTGGTCCGGCATCAGCCGGTAGTAGGACGCGTTGTCGATGCCCTTGAAGGAGAGCGTCGGTCCGTTCTCGTTGCCTTCGGCCGTGTGGTTGTAGACGACGTCGAGGATCACTTCGAGATCGCTGGCGTGGAAGCGCGAGACGAGCTCCTTGAACTCGTTGACGAAGGGGCTCGCCAGATAGCGCGGGTCCGGCGCGAAGAAGCCGAGCGTGTTGTAGCCCCAGAAGTTCTTGAGTCCCTTCTCGACGAGGTAGCTGTCGTCGACGAAGGCGTGGATCGGCAGGAACTCCACCGAGGTGACGCCGAGGCTCTTGATGTAGCTGACGACGTCCGGATTCATCAGGCCCGCGAAGCGCCCGCGATCGGCTTCCGAGACGCTCGGATGGCGCTGCGTGAAGCCCTTCACGTGGGTCTCGTAGAAGATCGTGCGCTCCCAGGGCACGTTCGGCCGCCGCTCGTCGCCCCAGGTGAAGGCGGGATCGACGACGCGTGCCTTGGGCACGAAGGCGGCCGAATCCCGCTCGTCGAAGGACAGGTCGCCGTCGGCATGGCCGATCGTGTAGCCGAACAGCGAATGGTCCCAGGTCAACGCGCCGGTGTGCTGCTTGGCATAGGGATCGATCAGGAGCTTGTTCGGATTGAAGCGGTGCCCGGCATCGGGCTCGTAGGGGCCATGGACGCGGTAACCGTAGACGAGGCCCGGACGGGCGGCCGGCAGATAGCCGTGGAAGATTTCGTTCGTGTATTCGGGAAGCTCGATCCGTTCGAGTTCCGTGCGGCCGTCCTGGTCGAAGATGCAGAGTTCGACCTTGGTCGCGTTGGCCGAGAAGATGGCGAAGTTGACGCCGAGCCCGTCCCAGGTCGCGCCGAGGGGGAAGGGCCTCCCACCCTCCACCTTCGATCGACGGACGGCAGGGCGGGCGTGGGAGCGTGCGGCAGCGGGCAGAGGCTGATTCACGGAGGCTCTCTAGACAAGAGGAAGTGACGCAGGACAAGACCCGGAAGGCACGCTTTGTTCCCTGGACCCGAACGCGCGTCCCGGGCCCGAAGCCCGTGGATATCCGTCCGGTGCAGTACCCGTCGCAGGAAACGGCCGCCACGGGCGGCGGCCGGCCTTCATGCCGCCTTTGCGGCGCCCGTAGCCCGCATGCGGCCGAACGGCGCGGGCTCCGATGTCGCGACCTGATGACGCGCCGATGCAAGGGTGCCGGGATCGTGGCCACCGTGACGGGAGAACGGCGTTGGCTTGCCGCGACCGGTCTCGATGGGCGCCGACCATGCCGAGGCCGAAGCCTGTCACTGGCCGCCACGATCGCCGGTCGATGACCGGCGGATAGGGAACGACGTCCCGGTTTCGCGGCCAGGCTGTTTCCGAGCCTCGCGGTTCGGTTCCGCTTTCGGACGGACGCTACTGCGTGCGTCTTCCGCTCCGTTCGCCGTCGAGTCCCCGCAACGCCTCCGCCGCCCAGCGCGCCGAAACGGCCGCCCGCGGCGACTGCACCCGCAGTTCGGGGATCAGGAATTCGAGATAGGCCGCGAGGGCGTCGGGCGAGGACCGGCGCTCCGAGACGAGGGGGGCATGCGCGGGCGCACGAACGCCCAGATCGAACAGCGCACGCTCGATGTAGGGAACCGCAACGCTGTCCGGACCGGCCTCCTGGAAGCAGATCGTCAGGCTGAGAACCAGCGGACAGGACGAAAAGGCATGGTCGGTCTCGACTTCGAAAACGACACTGTCCAACCCGCGCACCATCGCTTCTCCTCTTGCTCCGCCTGCACATTACGAAGGCGCGCCGCGCGAGAACATTCGCGAATTTACCGCTTTATCGTATACACTCGGATACAGAGACGTCAGATCTGGATCTGCTTCTGGCGCAGCGCCAGGACGACAGCGTGTACCGTGTTCGCCGCGCCAAGCTTCACGCGGACATTGAGCAGATGGCGGGCGACCGTCTTCTCGGACATCTCGAGATCGACACCGATTTCCCGCGCGCCCTTCCCGAACGCCGTCTGGGTGAGGACCTGCCGCTCGCGTTCGGTCAGGCGCTTGGGCGCGGTAAACCGGTCTTCGAGCAGCGGCGCATGTGTCGCAAGGACGCCGGACGCGACCTTCAGCAGTTCCGCGATCGTGTCGTCGAGTTCGATGGCACGATCCGCCCCGAGGAAGATCACGGCGCGCCTGATGTGAGGGGCAGACAGTGGGATGACGAGACCATCCACGAGGCCCTCGCTCCGGTAGAGGGCGTCCGCTTTCCCGGCGACCCCAACCGCGTCCGACCAGCGCAAGACCGCCTCGCCTTTCAGCGCGGCCTTCCAGACCGGATCCTCCCGGAGGTGCGGGCTTTTGGCGAACCGGGTCACGGTCTCGACCGGGAAGGTCGTGAAGCAGAGCCCGGCGATCGGATGGGGCTCCGCGCTCGACATGTCGATCATTCCGACATGGGCAAAGCCGAAAGGGCGGACGAGGGCGAGATATTGCGCGAGCAGTTCCTGGAAGGGACGCCTCGCAAGCGACGAAGCGACGAAGTCCACAACGCGGCGCAGCAGGAGCGGGTCACGCAGCATGGTCTCTCTTTGCGAGGGACCCGATCGCCGTTCGGCCGCCCGCCCTCCCGCCTGCCGCTCGTCGTCGGAAGTGTAGAAAAACGTCACATTCGCCCCTTGCCCCTCGGGCCGACACAGCCGGCGGTCGAGCTCCACGAATGTCTCGGGGGAGACTCTCCTCGATTTAAGTATAACAACTAGGACGGTCGTGACAGAGCGTCCACCTCGGCTCCGGCACGGCCACAGCCTTTGCACTGCAGGCCTTCTCGCCCGGACGTTCCACACTTGACGCGCGCGACGGCGCGATACGCCGGCGCACGGTTCAGTCCGCCTGCCACCCGCCCGAAGGGGCGCATCGCGATCTCGGCTCTATCGCCCAGCGTGTGCTGCTCTGGCTCAACGGTGAAAAAGTGGGCGGTTTGATCAAATGGCGAGCGCCGGCGTTCGACCGGAGCGCTCCAGCTCCCAAGCCGTCGTCCAGCGCTCGGCGCGCCGCTCCAGGACGAGAAAGTTGCGCTCGGCCGTATATCGACCAGGGCGTCCGGGAAGGCGTCCGAACCGGATCGGCCGCCCCCTCAGCGGCGCTTGGCCCGCCCCGCACAGCAGACCGAGGCCCGCGGCGAAGGCGGCCGGCGGCTCCGGATGGGTGATCCCGCTCGCAACGAGCTGGTGCATCGCCTCGCCGTTGGAAAAGGTCATGGTCGCGCGTGCTGCGAGATGGATCTCGCCGGACACGATCGTCACCGGAGCGCCGTGTTCGGTGCTCTGGCGTTCCAGAAGTCGAAGCCACCGGCACCATTCGTCCCTGTGCGCACGGCTCTGCCACTGATCGCGCAGATCGTCCTCGAAGCCGCTGGAGTGCGGGAGGAAGTCGAGGAAGGCCTCGACGAGGCTCATCCGCGGCCCGAGCGTCGGGACGCTGGAGACGACGAGGCGCCGGTCGCCGTCGGGCATCGCTGCAAAGGCGCGCTCGATCGCCGCCCAGCCCGGCTCCCCCATCACGCGGGTCGGCGTGCGCTCCGAGCGAAGGTCCGGGAGGACGACGGAGACGCCCGGAAAAGCCGCGGCGCAGGACAGGCTCGCCCCGGTCGGATCGAGGCAGATGGACGGCAGCCTGTCCGCGCGGCCGCCGAGTTGGAAGATCACGAAGGCCTCGCGGGCGGTCTCGAAGAGCGCGCGGCCGACCAGGCTTTCCTGCAGGCCCCTCGGGTGGCTCCCCCAGCCGTCGCAGATGTCGTGGTCGTCCCAGATCATCATCGAGGGCACGCAGGCATAGAGCGATGCGGCCGCGGGCTGGCGAAGGAGGTCGAGATAGCGGCGGAAGAAGTAGCCGCGCAGGGCCTCGCGCATCGGCTGATCGATCCCGATCGTCAGCTTGTCGTCGTCGCCGGCCTCCGCCCAGCGCTCAAGCTCCGGGTGCGCCCGCACCGCCTCGTCGGCATAGAGCTGGTCGCCGCCGTGGAGAAGGAGCGCGAAGGGCGCGCGGCGATGCTCGTCGAGAAGCCGGCGCCAGAGGACGTCGCGGTCGCCATGCTCGCGCTCCTCGTCCCCGTTCTCCTGCCCGTTGCAGGAGACGAAGGCGATGCGGAGGTCGCCGGAGAGATCCGTCGACACCTCGTGCCGCACTCCGCCGAGTTCGTAACCCGCACCGGACCCCGCCGGGAGCTCGAAATCGTAGACGATCGTGCGATGGCCGGGAAACCGTCCGGTCTCTTCTCCGTCGACGGGCGACCCGCCGTCCGGCGTCAAGGTCATGGCGGCCGCGTCGTCGCGCAGGACGACAAGCGCAGAGAGGCGGCAGGCGGTCGCATCGCTCCCGCGCGCGTACAGGATGGGTCCCGCGACGATCGGGTCGCCGGCATCTCGTTCGGTCAAGGCATCGCTCCGATGGGGCGCGTCCACGCGCCAGCCGACCGGCCATGTCGGGAGGAAACGGCGCGATGCAAGGGCGGAAACGAAGAAGGGGGCCGCAGGGGCCCCCTTCGAAACATGTGGTCTGCAGATGCAGCGGTTCAGTGGCCGCTCGCGCCCTTCTTGGCGTCCGAGCGGCTCTTCAGCAGGCTGAGCACCGTGGTGATCACCAGGATCGAGACGATCACGATCAGGGACTCGGTCGTCTCGACATGCAGCCAGGCGGGGACGGCCACCGGATTGCCGTCGTTGATGAAGGGCAGCGTGTTCGCTTCCACTGCGTGGACGATCAGCTTGACGCCGATGAAGGCGAGGATGAGCGAAAGGCCGATGCCGAGATAGACGAGCCGGTCGAGCAGCCCGCCGATGAGGAAGTAGAGCTGCAGAAGGCCGAGAAGCGCGAAGGCGTTCGCGGTGAAGACGATGTAGGGCGCCTGCGTCAGGCCGTAGATCGCCGGGATGGAGTCCAGCGCGAACAGGAGGTCGGTCATGCCGAGCGCCAGGATCACGATGAACATCGGCGTGAAGTAGCGCTTGCCGTTCTCGGTGACCCAGAGCGCGGTGCCGCGGAAATCGTCCGTCGTCGGCAGGCGGCGCTCGAACCACTTCACCACCGCGTTCGGCTCGTACTCCTCGTCGGTCGACTTCTGGTGCTTTAGGCTTTCGACGATGAGCTTCCACGCCGTCCAGAGGAGGAACAGGCCGAAGATGTAGAAAACCCACGAGAAGCGCTCGATCGCCGCGGCGCCCAGCGCGATGAAGATGCCGCGCATGATCAGCGCCATGATGATGCCGATCAGCAGCGCCTTCTGCTGGTAGGCGGACGGCACCCGGAAGCTCTTCATGATGATCACGAAGACGAAGAGGTTGTCGACCGAAAGCGACTTCTCGGTCACGAAGCCGGCGAAGTACTCGATGCCGTGCTGGCGATCCCAGAAGTGCCAGACACCCCAGCCGAAGAGGAGCGCGAGACCGACGTAGAACGTCGACCAGAAGGCGGATTCCTTGAAGGTCGGCGTGTGTGCATGGCGCACATGGGCGTAGAAGTCGAAGACGAAGATCGCCGCGATGCCGCCGATCGTGGCGAGCCACACCCAGGTTGGCACGACGTTCGGATCCACGGACGTCATAGCCTGCGATGCAGCGATCTGCGCTTCTTCCATCGGTCACTCCACGGCCGAGCGCGAGGGCTCGGCAAGCTGACAGGGTCCTCCCGCCCGCTCGTCGCGGAGTTCGGGTCGCGCTGCCATACAGCTATTCCCGACGGAAATCATCACCCTCCGGGCGTGATTCGCTCCTAAATCGAAGAGTGTATCAAACGGGCGAGAAACTTGCCCGGATCGCCTCGATGTTCTGTGCGTAGGACGCGCGCGTCCCGCCCGCGAACACGGCCGATCCGGCGACGAGGACGTCCGCTCCGGCCTCAACCAGGCCGGGTGCGGTCCGCGGGCTGACCCCGCCGTCGATCTCGATGTGGATCGCTCGGCCGGCGATCATCGCCTTCAGGCGGCGGGCCTTGTCGACCGTCGTGGGAATGAAGGACTGGCCGCCGAAACCCGGATTGACGCCCATGACGCAGACGAGGTCGATCCGGTCCAGGACGAACTCGATCGCCTCCGGCGGCGTCGCCGGGTTGATCGCGACGCCCGCCTTCACGCCGAGGTCGCGGATCGCCTGCAGGGACCGGTCGAGATGGCGCGTGGCCTCTGCATGGACGGTGATGAGCTCGGCGCCCGCCTCCGCGAAGGCCCTCAGGTACGGATCGGCCGGCTCGATCATCAGATGACAGTCGAAGAACTTCTTCGAAGCTCCTCTGATCGCTGCGATCACCGGAGGACCGAAGGTGATGTTCGGCACGAAATGACCGTCCATCACGTCGAGATGGATCCAGTCGGCGCCTGCCGCATCCACCGCCGACACCTCCTCGCCCAAGCGCGAGAAGTCCGCCGAGAGGATGGACGGGGCAATGATGACGGGCATGACGGGCCTCCGAGACGAAGAGGCGC
>JAEZXX010000057.1 GCA_023419535.1 Pseudomonadota bacterium
GGCGGCCCCCCTTCTCGTTCCCGTGCGACCCTTAGCGCGAGGTCGGCGTCTTGCCGTAGCTCGCCGCGTTGTCAGCAGCGGATTCCCTCGCCGCGCGCTGGCTCGTCGGGTCGAGATTGCCGTCGCCCGGTCCCGCGCGGCCCTTGTCGAGCTCTTCCTCCAGGCTCGATTCCGCCTGCGGCTGCGGGGCGGACCCGACGCGCCCGACATGCGGCTCCTTGCCCTCGTCGCCCAGCACGCTGAGATTGGCGTCGAGCGCCGCGTCGTCGCGCCGGTTCTTCGTCTCGTCGGCCATGTCGGCCTCCTGTCCTCGTTCGTCTGGACGGGCAACCGCCGGGTCGGGGCGCAGGTTCCGGGAAACGCCCGCGATCGCCGCCTCGCTTTCGCCGGAATGCGTTGCTCGCGCGCGGGCCTTTCGTATATGCACAGGAGACGCGTTCGGCCGACGGAGGGTGCATTGGCAGAAGAGTACCGGAACGACCCCATCACCTATTCCAAGATGGACTATTCCGAGCACGAGAAGACCTATGCGCGCTTCCTCGGCCTCGTGAAGTACGGCTCGATCTTCGTGGTCGCGGTGCTCCTCGGCATGCTCGCCTACCTGATCGCCGGCTGGGGCATTCTCGGCGGTCTGTTCGCCTTCGTCGCGAGCGGGCTGATCCTGTCCTTCTTCCTCGGAAGCTCGGCGTCCGCGCCGCTCGTCGGCTAGGGGCGTCGATCGACAACGATCCGGCAGCGAGGGGGGTGATCGGATGAAACTGTTCGTGTCGCGCGAGCGGGAGGGCGGGGAGACGCGCGTCGCGGCCTCGCCGGATACCATCAAGAAGCTCGTTGGCCTCGGCGCCACGGTGACCGTCGAGAGCGGCGCGGGCGAGGCCTCCCGCATCCCCGACGCCGCCTTCGAGGGGGCGGGCGCCTCGATCGGCTCGGAGCAGGACGCGCGCCAGGCCGACGTGATCCTGAAGGTGCGGCGGCCGAACGGCGAGGAGATCACCTCCTACCGGCGCGGCGCCGCCGTCATCGCGACCATGGACCCCTACGGCAACGAGGGCGACGTCGAGGCGATGGCCTCGGCCGGCCTCACCGCCTTCGCGATGGAGTTCATGCCGCGCATCACACGGGCGCAGGTGATGGACGTCCTGTCCAGCCAGGCGAATCTCGCCGGCTATCAGGCCGTGCTCGATGCCGCGGCCGAGTTCGACCGCGCCTTCCCGATGATGATGACCGCCGCCGGCACCGTTCCGGCCGCGCGCGTCTTCGTCATGGGCGCGGGCGTCGCGGGCCTCCAGGCGATCGCGACCGCGCGGCGCCTCGGCGCCGTCGTGACCGCGACGGATGTGCGCCCCGCCGCCAAGGAACAGGTTGAATCGCTCGGCGCGAAGTTCATCGCGGTCGAGGACGAGGAGTTCAAGGCGGCCGAGACGGCGGGCGGCTACGCCAAGCAGATGTCGGCCGAGTACCAGAAGAAGCAGGCCGAGCTGACCGCCTCGCACATCGCCAAGCAGGACGTCGTCATCACCACCGCGCTGATCCCCGGGCGCCCGGCGCCGCGGCTGATCACGAGGGCGATGGTCGATTCGATGAGGCCGGGCTCGGTCATCGTCGATCTGGCGGTGGAGCGCGGCGGCAATGTCGAGGGCGCGGTGCCAGGCGAGGTGGCGGAGGTCGGGCCGGCGAAGATCGTGGGTCACCTGAACGTGCCGGGGCGCATCGCGGCGACGGCCTCGCTGCTCTACGCCAAGAACCTCGCCGCCTTCCTCGAGACCATGATCGACAAGGAGACCAAGTCCCTGAAGATCGATTTGTCCGAGGAGCTGCAGAAGGCGACGGCGCTGACCCATGACGGACGCGTCGTCCATCCGGCCTTCGCCAAGGCCGACACCCGCGCGTCCGCGCCGGTGACCGGAGCGCCCGACGAGACGAAGACGGATGACGGCGCAGCGGGCGCCGTGGACGGTGGAGGAGACGCCTGATGGAATCCGGAGCCCTCAACGCCGCGCGCTCCTCGCTGGACGCCGCGGCCGCCGCGATCGCGCAGGCGCGCACCGACATCGAGTCCGCCGCAGTGGAGCAGGCGATCCTCGCCTCCGACACGCTGGGCACCGGCGCGGTCGACCCCTTCGTCTTCCATTTCGCGATCTTCGTGCTCGCGATCTTCGTCGGCTACTACGTCGTCTGGTCGGTCACGCCGGCGCTGCACACGCCGCTGATGAGCGTCACCAACGCCATTTCCTCGGTGATCATCGTCGGCGCTTTGCTGACGGTCGGCATTTCCTCCTCGGGTCTCGCCACGACCTTCGGCTTCGTCGGGCTGGTCCTGGCCAGCGTCAACATCTTCGGCGGCTTCCTCGTCACGCAGCGCATGCTGGCGATGTACAAGAAGAAGGACCGCTGAGATGTCCGAGAGCTTGGCTGCCTTCCTCTACCTCGTCTCGGGCGTCCTCTTTATCCTGGCGCTGCGCGGCCTGTCGCATCCGACCACGTCGCGGCAGGGCAACATCTTCGGCATGGCGGGCATGGGCCTCGCCGTGCTCACCACGCTGCTTCTGGCCGGACCCTCCTTCGGCGGACTCCTCATCATCGTGATCGGCGTCGCGCTCGGCGGCGGCATCGGCGCCTATGTCGCGCGCTCCATCCCGATGACGGCGATGCCGCAGCTCGTCGCGGCCTTCCACTCGCTTGTGGGCCTCGCCGCCGTCATGGTGGCGGCCGCCGCGTTGTATGCGCCGGAAGCCATCGGCATCGGCACGGTCGGCCACATCCACACCCAGGCCCTCGTCGAGATGGCGATCGGCGCGGGCATCGGCGCGATCACCTTCACCGGCTCGGTCATCGCCTTCCTGAAGCTCGACGGGCGCATGAGCGGCAAGCCGATCATGCTGCCCTCGCGCCACCTCATCAATCTCGGGCTCGGGGCCTTCATCCTCGTCCTCGTGATCGTCTTTTCGGCGACGGGAAGCTCGCTCGCCTTCTGGCTGATCGTCCTCGCCTCGCTGGCGCTCGGCGTCCTCCTCATCGTGCCGATCGGCGGGGCGGACATGCCCGTCGTCGTCTCGATGCTGAACTCCTATTCGGGCTGGGCGGCGGCCGGCATCGGCTTCACGCTGCAGAATCTCGCGCTGATCATCACCGGCGCGCTGGTGGGCTCGTCGGGCGCTATCCTGTCCTACATCATGTGCAAGGGCATGAACCGCAGCTTCGTCTCGGTCATCCTCGGCGGCTTCGGCGGCGACGATGCGGCGGCGGCCGGGGGGCAGGATCTCGGCGACCGCACCGTCAAGCAGGGCTCGGCCGACGATGCGGCCTATCTGCTGAAGAACGCCAGCCGCGTCATCATCGTGCCGGGCTACGGCATGGCGGTGGCGCAGGCCCAGCACGCGCTGCGCGAAATGGCGGACCTTCTGAAGAAGGAGGGCGTCGAGGTGAAGTACGCGATCCACCCGGTCGCGGGCCGCATGCCGGGGCACATGAACGTGCTCCTGGCGGAGGCCAACGTGCCCTACGACGAGGTCTTCGAGCTGGAGGACATCAACTCCGAATTCGCCCAGACCGACGTCGCTTTCGTCATCGGCGCCAACGACGTGACCAACCCGGCCGCGCGCGACGACAAGACCTCGCCGATCTACGGCATGCCGATCCTCAACGTCGATCAGGCGCAGACCTGCCTGTTCATCAAGCGCTCGCTGGGCTCCGGCTATGCCGGCATCGACAACACGTTGTTCTACAAGGACAACACGATGATGCTCTTTGCCGACGCCAAGAAGATGGTCGAGGACATCAACAAGGCGATGGCGCACTGAGGTTGGGGTCGAGGCCAGGCGCCTTCGGGTGCCGGCCTTTCAGACCTTTCCCGACCGATCGAACGAAGAAGCCCGGCGCCATCGACGCCGGGCTTCCGTCTTTTCGCGGGTCTGAAAGCTCAGCGCACGATGACGTTCGGAACGCCCGCCGCTTCCGCGGTCGGATAGGTGGCCGAGACGGCCGCGAGGCGGAAGGACGTGATGCCGACCGCCGCGTTCAGGCCTTCCTGCGCCTGCACGCTGACGGGCTGCAGCGTCACCGAGCGCTGCCAGCCGCCAACCATCACATGGACGCCGGCGCCGATGCCGACCGAGGCGTTGGCCGTCGCGCCGGTGTAGCGACCGGTCAGGACGCCCGGACCCGCCGCGTCGGACGCGGCCGACAGGACCAGCCAGCGCAACGTCGTCGGGCCGGTCGCACCGATGTCGATGCCGACCGTGTCGAACGTCGCGACATAGGTCTCGTCGGGCGCGGCGCGGTTGGCCGGCGCGAAATGGCACGCGAAGTTCTCCGACGAGCCGAGGACGAAGCCGATCGAGCCCTGGCTCTGGCAGGTGAGAAGGCCGAGCTCCACGCCCGCTTGCGCGTTCGCCGACGGCGCGGCGAGCGGGGAAGCGGCGAGGAAGCCTGCGGCCAACAGCGAGGCAAGGCGGGTCTTCATGGGAATTCTCCTGCAATTTCCGTCTGATCACAGAACTGCGGAGACGAATTTGAGTTGCAGGCGGCACGCTCGGGGCGCGGCGAATTGTTGCGGGGCGGCGAGCGCGACGATCCGGCGCAGCTCTCGATCCCGGATCGGACGGGCCGTCCGCGAAGGGACCCGTCCGCTTCGGGGCGTCCTTCAGGCGCCGGGTTGGGCGGCGCCGATCCGGCGCAGGCCCTCGCGGGCGGGCGCATAGTTCGGATCGAGCTGCGCGGCGCGCGAGTAGGCGGCGCGCACGCGCTGTGCCTCCCCGCCGGCCGCCTCCAGGATGATGCCCTGATTGACCCAGAACTCGGCCCTGTTCTGGTCCAACTGGAGGGCGCGATTGATGTCGTCGCGCGCGTCCTGGACATTGTTCAGCGCCAGATAGGAGATCGCGCGGCCCGAATAGGGCTCCGGCGCGTTGGCGTCGATCGCGATCGCCGCCGAGAAGTCCTCGATCGCCTGCCGGTGCTGCCCGTCGATCTGGTAGAGCAGGCCGCGATTGTGGAAGGCGCGCGGGTCTGTGGTGTTCAGGTCGATCGCGCGCTGGAAGTCCGAGAGCGCCTCGCGGTTGCGGTTGGCGGCGCGATAGATGTTGCCGCGTCCGATATAGGCGGCGGCGTAGTCCGGACGGATCTGGATCGCCCGGTTGTAGTCCTCGACCGCGCGGACGTTGTCGTTGGTCGCACGGAACACGAGCGCGCGGTTGGCATAGGCCTGGTGGAAGTTCGGGTCGAGCTCGACGGCTCGGGTGAAGTCGGCGATGGCTTGGTCGTTGTTGCCGCCGCGCGCATAGGCGCTGCCCCGCACGTTGTAGGGCTCGGGATTCTGTGGGTCGGCGTTCACCGCAGCCGTCAGCGACGCGATGTTCTGCTCGGAGCCTTGGGCCTGGTCGAGGCTGATGACCTGCGAAAGGCCGGGCCCCGTCGCGCCGCCGCTCGACTGGCAGGCCGAGAGGACGAGGGCGGCCAGAAGGGGGGCGGAGGCTGCGGCCGCGCGCCGGAGCGTTGCGCGCGGGCGCGCGGTCTCGGGATGGGCGATGAGGGTCACGCTTCGATGTCCTCCGGCAGAGCTTGCGATGCGGGCGGTCCGCGCCGCCCGCGAGGGGGCCAGGATAGGGGCGGCGCTGCGCGCGCGCTATCCCTCCCACGCGACGGAATGAAGGCGGCAGCGCCCACGCCTTCAAGCGATCGTGCACCAAAGGGAGCTCGGTAATCGATTGCGTCGGGCGGGCCCGCTGGAAAGGCTCCCCCTCTGTTCCAGATTTCCTCGTCGAGCCGGTGTGGCCGGCTGGTTTTGGAGTTCTCGGAAATGAGTCACGTGGTCCAGCATGAGGTCGGCAGCGCCGGCCTTCGTCGTATTTCGTGGGGTGCCATCATCGCGGGCGCGATCGTGGCTCTCGTCCTTCAGGTGATGTTCGGGTTGCTGGGTCTCGGGATCGGGCTCGCCACCGTCGATCCGCAGGGCGGCGGCACGCCGTCGGCGACGACGCTCGGGTCGAGCGCCGGCATCTACGCGGGCATCACGATCCTTCTGTCGATCTTCGCCGGCGCCTACACCGCCGCGCGCATGGCCGGCACCTTCTCGCGCCGCGATTCGGCCATCCACGGCATCGTCACCTGGGCGCTCGCCACGCTCGTCGCGGTCTGGCTGGTCGCGTCGGGCGCGTCCGCCATCGTCACCGGCGCCTTCGGCGCGGTCGGTTCGGTCGCGTCGTCGATCGGCGGTGCGGCGAGCGCGGTGATCCCGAACTCGCTCGACAGCCTGCCGCCGGAGCTGCGGGGCCAGGCCGAGGACCTCCTCGCGCAGGGCGAGAACCAGGCCCAGCAGACGGCCCAGCAGGTGCAGGGCGCCGCACAGGAGGCCGCGCAGGAGGCCCAGCAAGCCACTGGCACGCAGGACACCGGCGCGGCACTGCGCGAAATCCTCGCCGGCGTCCAGACCGACGCCACGCCCGAGCAGCGCCAGGCGGCAGTGCAGGTCATCGCCTCGCAGGCCGGCATCTCCGAGCAGGAAGCCGAGACGCGCCTGACCCAGTTCCAGGGTCAGTACGAAGCCGCGGTCCAGGAGGTGCAGGCCGCCGCTGCCACGGCTGCGGACGCGGTCTCGGCGACGGCCTTCGCGGCCTTCGTCGTGATGCTTCTCGGGGCCATCGTCGCGGCGCTCGGCGGCATCGTCGGCCGGCCGGAGCGCGTTCACAGCCTCTACGCCTGAGAACGACGCATCGATGCGGGTGGCAGGCGTTCTGAACGCTCGCCACCGCACATCTCGATCGAGCCGCCGGCGGCCTGCCT
>JAEZXX010000076.1 GCA_023419535.1 Pseudomonadota bacterium
CCGCGGGGGCGGGGGGGCACCCCGCCGCCCCGCCCCTTGTCTTTCGGGAGCTCCAGCGATGACGCAATTGTCCGAGACGCAGTCTTCCAAGTCCGGCATCGATTCGGACCGGGCGCATGCTACATCCGGATCCATGAGGATCCTTGTCATCGAGGACGACCGCGAGGCCGCGTCCTACCTCCTGAAGGCGCTGCGCGAGGCGGGCCACGTCGCCGACCATGCGGCCGACGGAGCCAGCGGCTTCCACATGGCCGAGACCCAGCACTACGACGTCCTCGTCGTCGACCGCATGCTGCCCCAGCGCGACGGCCTCTCGGTCATCTCGGGGCTTCGCGAGAAGGGCGACCAGACGCCGGCCCTCATCCTGTCCGCGCTCGGGCAGGTGGACGACCGCGTCACCGGCCTGCGCGCCGGGGGCGACGACTACCTCTCCAAGCCCTTCGCCTTCTCCGAGCTTCTGGCCCGCGTCGAGGTGCTCGGCCGGCGCCGCGGCGGCAAGGACGTCGAGACCGCCTACAAGGTGGGCGATCTCGAACTCGACCGGCTTAGCCACGAGGTGAAGCGCGCCGGGCGCTCTATCGTCCTCCAGCCGCGCGAGTTCCGCCTGCTCGAATATCTGATGAAGCATGCCGGGCAGGTCGTGACCCGCACCATGCTTCTGGAGAACGTCTGGGACTACCATTTCGACCCGCAGACCAACGTCATCGACGTCCACATCTCGCGCCTGCGCGCCAAAATCGAGCGGGACTTCGACAAGCCGATCCTGCACACCGTCCGGGGCTCGGGCTACATCATGCGCCTCGAAAGCTAGATCGTCCCCGATGTCCGTCCGACCATCGGAGACGATCCGCCCCTGTCCGCCGGCCGCATCGCCCGGCGCCCAAGCGGGCCCGCTTCTGCCGGGAGCCCTCTAGGCCATGGAGCGGCTGCGGGCGCTGATGCGCATGACGGCCGTGCGCCTGTCGGCCGTCTATCTGGCGCTGTTCGCGCTCTTCGCCGTCGTCCTCGTCGTCTACGTCACGGCGACGGCCTCCTCGATCCTGCAGGGCCAAAGCCGGGAAGCGATCCGCGAGGAGCTGAACCAGCTCGACCGCAGCTACCAGCGCGCCGGCATCGTCGGTCTCGTGCGCTCCATCGACCAGCGCTCGCGCCGGCCGGGCGCCTCGCTCTATCTGATGACGGACGCGACCGGCCGGATCCTGGCCGGCAACGTCGAGAGCCTCGACGTCGGCGTCCTCGACCGGCCCGGCTTCACCGACGGCCTCTTCGCCTATCGGCGCTTCGGCGACGGCGCGGAGGGCGGCCCGCATCTGGCGCTCGCCGAGGTCGTGCAATTGCCGAACGGGATGCGCATCCTCGTCGGGCGCGACCAGACGGATCAGGAGCGCTTCCGCCTCATCGTGCGCAACGCGCTGATTTTGGCGCTCGGGCTGATGGGGGCGGGGGCGCTGCTCGCCTGGTTCTTCGTCGGGCGCACCGCGCTGCAGCGCATCGACCGCATGTCGGCGTCCTCCGCACGCATCCTCTCCGGCGATCTGGCCGAACGCCTGCCCGTGACGGGCGCCGGCGACGAGTTCGACCGCATGTCGGACAATCTCAACCGGCTTCTGGCGCGCATCGCCGTCCTGCAGGTCGGCCTGCGGCAGGTCTCCGACAATATCGCGCACGATCTGAAGACGCCGCTGACGCGGCTGCGCAACCGGGCCGAGGCTGCGCTCGCCGACCGCTCGCCGGACGCCGATCCGCGCGCCGCGCTCGAAGGGGCCGTCGCCGAGGCCGACGGGATGATCCGCACCTTCGACGCGCTGTTGATGATCAGCCGCGTCGAATCCGGCTTCCACCCGATCGAGAAGGCCGAGATCGACCTCTCTTCCGTCGTGCGCGAGATCGCCGAGCTCTACGAGCCGCTCGCCGAGGACGCGGGCGCGACGCTGGAGGTCCACGTGCCGGAGGCGGCGCCGGCGCTCGTCAGCCGCGAGCTGATCGCCCAGGCGCTCTCCAACCTCGTCGACAACGCCCTGAAATACGGGCGCCCCGCGGAGGGTGAGGGCCGCATCGAGGTGCGGCTCCAGCGCGAAGGGCCGAACTGGCGCCTGTCGGTGTCGGACGACGGACCGGGCGTGCCGGCCGAGAAGCGGGGGCGCGTTCTGGAGCGCTTTTACCGTCTGGACGAAAGCCGCACCAAGCCGGGCTCGGGTCTCGGCCTGTCGCTCGTGCAGGCCATCGCGCGGGTCCATGGCGGGGAACTGGCGCTCGAGGACGCCGCGCCCGGCCTTCGCGTCGTCCTCGACATTCCGGCCGAATCGACCGAGGCTTGAACCGGATCGGCGGGGGAGGGCTCTTGGGACAGGACTTGCGCATCGGCGACCTCGAACGCCGCCCGATTCCGCTCGACCCGGAGCGTGCCGAAGCCTGGGCGAGGGACCTCGCCGCCGCCGCCGAACAGGCCGATGCGCCGCGCCTGTCGGCCCTGATGCGCAGCGGCGCCGAACTCAGCCATGCGCTCGCCGCGATCATGGACCTCTCGCCCTATCTCGGCGGCACGATGCTGCGCCGGCCGGACTGGATGGAACGGCTCTTCGACGAGGATTCGGGTGCGCGCATCGCGGCGATCCTCGAAGAGCTCCGCGCGCCGCTGGAGCCGGGCGTCTCGGAAAGCGCCACGATGACGCGTCTGCGCGAGGCCAAGGCCGAGGCCTCGCTCCTCATCGGCCTGCGCGACCTTCTCGGCGCTGTCGACGAGAAGCGCACGACGGCCGATCTCTCCGACCTCGCCGAAGCCGCGATCGGCCACGGCCTGCGCTTCTGCCTGCTCGACCTTCACAAGCGCGGCCAGCTCGCGCTCCCCGACGAGGACGACCCTGAAAGGGGCTGCGGCCTCGTCGTCCTCGGCATGGGCAAGCTCGGCGGGCGGGAGCTGAACTATTCCAGCGACGTCGACCTCATCCTGTTCTTCGACCCGGACGTGCCGGCGATCCTCGACCGCGCGGAAAGCGTCGAGACCTTCTCGCGCCTGGCCCGCCGCCTCGTGCGGCTGATCGGCGAGCGCACCAGGGACGGCTACGTCTTCCGCACGGATCTGCGCCTTCGCCCCGACCCCTCCGCCATGCCGCTGGCGATCCCGCTGCCGACCGCCATCGTCTATTACGAGAGCGCCGGGCGCGACTGGGAGCGCGCCGCCATGATCAAGGCCCGCGCCATCGCCGGCGACCGCGCGGTGGGCGAGGAGTTCATCGAGGCGATCGGCCCCTTCGTCTGGCGCCGCTATCTCGATTTCGCCGCCATCCGCGACATCCGCGCCATGAAGGACCGGATGGACGCCCATCGCGGGCTCGGCGGGCCCATCCGCGTCCCCGGGCACAACGTGAAGCTCGGGCGCGGCGGCATCCGCGAGGTCGAGTTCTTCGTCCAGACCCAGCAGCTCGTCGCGGCCGGCCGCGCACCCGAACTGCGCCTGCGCCGCACCGACGAAACGCTGGCCGCCCTCGCCGAAGGGGGCTGGATCGAGGCGGAGACGGCGCAGGAGCTGACGGCCGCCTACTGGTTCCTGCGCCGCATCGAGCATGTCGTGCAGATGATCGCCGACGAGCAGACGCACACCCTTCCCGAGACCGAGGAGGATCTCCTGCGCGTCGCGCGGCTGGCCGGGTTCGAGACCGTGGAGGCGTTCCGCGACCGGCTCCTGTCGGAGCTGCGCACCGTCGAGCGCCGCTATGCCGGCCTCTTCGCCGGCGGGCAGGCGGAGGAGAGCCATCCGGCGCTCGGCGCGCTCGGCGACGCTCAGGACGAGACGGCGCTGAACTGGCTGGCGGCCGAGGGCTACCGCCGCCCGCAGGACGTTGCCCGCGTGCTCTCGGCCTGGGGCGCGGGGCGGTACCGGGCGCTGCGCTCCAAGGGGGCGCGCGAGCGCATGACGCTGGCGCTGCCCGCCATTCTCGGCGCCTTCGGCGACGCCCCGGACCCGGATGCGGCCATCGTCGCCTTCGACCGGTTCCTGGCGCGCCTGCCGGCCGGCATCCAGTTCTTCGCGCTCGTCCAGTCGAACCCGAAGCTCCTCGATCTGCTGGCGCTCATCCTCACCGCAGCGCCGGGGCTCGCCGCGACCATCGGCGAGCGCCCGCACGTCTTCGACGCGCTGCTCGACCCGGCCTTCTACGGCGAGCGGCCGGACGCCTCGGCGATGCGCGAGCGCCTGACGGCGGTGCTCGACGACGCACCAGGCCACGAGGAGCGGCTCGCCGCCCTGCGCGTCTTCGCGGCCGAGCAGCGCTTCCTGATCGGCGTGCGGCTTCTCTCCGGCGCGCTGGAGGGCGAGGCGGCGGGCATCGCCTTCTCCGACGTCGCCGCGATGGTGATCGGCGCGCTGCTCGCCTCGGTCCAGACCGAGTTCGAGCGCGCCCACGGGCGCGTCGCACGCGGGCGCATCGCCCTGATCGGGCTCGGGCGGCTCGGCAGCCGGGAGCTGACCTCGACCTCGGACGTTGACCTGATCCTCGTCTACGATCACGCTGAAGGCGCCGAGGAGTCCGACGGCGGCCGGCCCTTGCCGGTCTCCACCTACTATGCGCGCCTCACCCAGCGTCTGATCGCCGGCCTCGCCTCGCCGATGGCGGACGGGGTCCTCTATCCGGTCGACTTCCGGCTGCGCCCCTCCGGCAACAAGGGGCCGCTCGCCACCGAGCTGAACGCCTTCCGGCGCTACCAGGAGAGCGAGGCCTGGACCTGGGAGCACATGGCTCTGACGCGCTCGCACGCGATCGCCGGCGACCCCGCGCTCTGCGAGACGGTGGAGGCGGTCGTGCGCGCCATCGTGGAGCGGGACCGCGATGCGGACCGGCTGAAGGGCGACGTCGCTTCGATGCGCGCGCGCATCGAGCGCGACAAGCCCGGGCGCGGGCCGCTCGACATCAAGCTGCGGGCCGGCGGGCTCGTCGACCTCGAATTCATCGCGCAGTCCGCCATCCTGTCGGGGGCGGTCCCGCCCGGCTTCTGCGGACGTCCGACGGCCGAGGTGCTGGCGGCGTTCGAGGTGGGCGAAGGCGGCGAACCGGTTCTGGCGCCGGCGATGGCCGCCTTCACGCGCGCGGTGCAGGTGCTGCGCCTGGGGGCGGACGGGGCGCGCAGCGTCGCCGATCTGCCGCGCGGCCTCGCCGAGCGCCTGGCGGAAGCGATCGAGGCGGACGGGCCGGACGGGATCGAGGACATGATCGCGGGATGGGCGACGAAGGTCCGGGCGCGGTTCGAGGCGTTGTTTCCGGTGCCGGAGAACGACGACTGAGCATTCGGGCTTCGGTGCCCTTGAAGCCCTCATCCCCCTGCCGGGACCTTCTCCCCGAGGGGAGAAGGGAAATCATATCGGACGCCTCGGGACACGGTTCGAACGTTCCAGAACGAGGCGTCTTCCCTCTCCCGCTTACGGGAGAGGGGGGCGCGGAGCGGCCGGGCGAGGGTCTCGCAGGGCTCGACCGTCACGCCGCCCGGCTCCGACGGCCGTCATCGCCTCTCGGCCCTTGTCTCTCCGGGTGAAGACGCCGACGATCCGACGTCGCGTTTGTCGGACACTCTTCCGCCGTGGGTCCTCTCCCGCAGCGACCGGCTCAAGGCTCCCTAACGGCGGAACAGCGCGCGGATGACGTTCTGCGGGTCCGTCGGCTTGCGGAAGAGCGGCACGTCCTCGTATTCCTGGGGGATCATCCAGTCGTCGTAGCCGGTGACGAAGACGATCGGGATCTCCCGCTCGCGCAAGGCTCGCGCCACCGGATAGACCTCGCTGCCTCCCAGATTGATGTCGAGGATGGCCGCGTCCATCGCGTCGCCGCGATCCAGGATCTCCAGCGCATCTGACACGCCCGCGGCCGGCCCGACGAGGGTCCCGCCGACGCGGACCACCGCCTCGCCGAGTTCGGCGGCGATCGAATAGTCGTCCTCGACGACGAGAACGCGACGACCGGCCAGCTCAAGAAGATTGGGCGCGAACATGGAATGGGGAACCTCGGCCGGGCGTTGGCCATGGGAACGAGCGAAGGCGCCCCGGGGTCCTTCGTTCGGCTGCTGGAATTCGGGCGTGGCCACGCGGATCTCCGCTCCGAGGTCGCGCGGCCTGTCGTATGTCCGGTCGATCCCGGAAAGATGGAGGTAATTGTCGCGAAATCCCGCGAAGGCCGCGAGCCGGTCGAAGTCGGGGATGGTGACGCGGCCGCGCACGAAATGAGCCAGATCGCGCTCGCGCAGCTCCGTCACCGTGTGGTTGGTGTGGACGCTGGAGACGCCGAGCATGTCGCCGAGCTCCTCCTGCGTCAGCGGGAAGTCGAAGCCGCCGTCCGCCACCAGGCCGACCGCGCCCAACCGCCGATACATCTCGCAGAAGAGATGCGCCATCTGCCGGATGGTCTCGCGCTGGCCGAGCCCGGCGATGTTCTCGCGCAGGATCCCCTCGTCGACGAGGGTGGACCACCACAGCGAGCGGGCGATGCGCGGGTGATGCTCGATCAGCTCGTCGATGACGGGCCGGGAGATGCGGGCGATCGTGCAGTCCGACAGCGTCGCGATCGAATGGTCCATCTCCTTCAGGAGCGAGACGTGCACGTCGCAGAGATCGCCCGGCAGGAGAAGCGCGAGGATCTGCCGCCGTCCGTTCTCGATCACCTTGTAGCGGCAGGCGAAGCCGTCGAGGACGAGATGGACGTCCTCCGGCCGGTCGCCCTCCTCGATGACGCCGGACCGCCTCGCCAGCCGGATGGAGCGCGTGTCCAGCCGCTCCAGGACCGAGACGTCCTCGGCGGTCAGCTGCGCGGCGGCCGACAGCTTTCGGACGAATGGACTGTGCATGGGCTCCCGCTCCCTCTCGATCGGCCGACGCGATCGGGTCGCGGCGGACTGCCTGTTCGTGAAGCGAGAAGAGGGCATGTGCGGTTCCATCGAAGGCGATCCGGCGCACGCCGTCCGGAAGCACCGATCGGCGCGTCAGGCGGCCGTGCGCACCGGTTCGGCTGCGTCCGCCGCGATCGCGCGTTCGAGCGGCAGGCGGAAGGAGACGATGGTGCCTTCGCCCGCGCGGCTGGCGATCCTGAGCGTTCCGTCCTGCAGTTCGACCAGCGAGCGGGCGATGGCGAGCCCGAGGCCCGTGCCCTTGTTGGTGCGCGTCAACTCGTTCTCCACCTGCTCGAAGGGGCGGCCGAGATTGGCGAGCGCCGAGGGCGGGATGCCGATGCCGTCGTCGGCGATGGTCACGACGGCATGGCCGCAGACGGCCCGCGCCCGGACGCGGACCCTGCCGCCGGCGCCGGTGAACTTCACCGCGTTGGCGAGGAGGTTGAGGAGAATCTGCTTGGTCGCGCGCCGGTCCGCCGTCAGGCATGCGGCCGCGCAGATGTCGGTCGAAACGGTCAGCGCCTTGCCGTGCGCCTGCCCCTCGACGATGCGGATCGCCTCGCCGACGATCTCGCCGACGTCGATCGCCTCGCGCGAGAGCGCCATGCGGCCGGCCTCGATCTTCGACATGTCGAGGATGTCGTTGATGAGCTTGAGCAGCCAGTGGCCGCTCTGGTGGATGTCGGTGGCGTACTCGCAGTATTTGCGCGAGCCGATCGGGCCGAAGCTCTCCTCCCGCATGATCTCGGAGAAGCCGATGATGGCGTTGAGCGGCGTGCGCAGCTCGTGGCTCATATTGGCGAGGAAGGTGGTCTTCGCCCGGTTGGCGCTCTCGGCGCGGTCCTTCTCGCGCAGATAGCTGTCGTTCAGTTCGGCGAGCTGGCGCGCCTTGGCCTCCGCGTCGCGGCGCGAGGCCGACAGGTCGTTGATCGTCGCCATCAGGCGGCGTTCCGAATCCGACAACCGCTCCTGGTGCACCTTCAGCTGGGTGATGTCCGTCCCGATGGAGACGTGTCCGCCGTCCGAGGTCGTGCGCTCCGAGATCTGCAGCCAGCGCCCGTCCGCGAGAAGCGCCTCGGAGGCGCGCTCGCCCGCCACGAAGCTAGGGCTCGTCAGCTTGCGCTCCTCGATCAGGCGGCGCGCGGCGCGGCGCACGTTCGCGATCGGCGTGCCGGGGCGCACATGCTCGGGAGAAAGCCCGAAGACCTCCTGGTATTTGGAATTGCACAGCACGAGACGGTTGTCCGGGTCCCAGAGGACGAAGGTCTCGGAGATGTTCTCGATCGCGTTCTGCAGCCGCGCGTTGGCCTCGCTTGTCAGCCGCGCGAGGGCGTGGTTCTCCGACACGTCGACGGCGACGCCGATCAGATGGATGTCGTTCTCGGCGCTGCGAACGATCTCGGCCCGCGCCCGCAGCCACGTGAACTGGCCGTCGACGCGGCGCATGCGGAAGGTGCGCTCGATCGATCCGACGCGGCCCGAGGCGATCTGGCGGGCGACCTCGAAGAAGGAGCCGTCGTCGGGATGCATCAGCCCCGCGACCTCGCCGAAGGAAAGAACGCCGTCGCGCGGCTTCATGCCGAGAATCTCGTACATGGAGCGCGACCAGTACATGCGCCCGCGGCCCAGATCCCAGTCCCAGAGCCCGCAGCGGCCGCGCGAGAGCGCGGTCTCGACGCGCGCATGCGCCTCCTGCGCCTGCCCGTCGGCCTGCGCCGTCAGCGTCGCCTGCCGGAAATAGGCGAGCATGATCGTCATCAGCACCATGGAGGTCAGCGCGAAGAGCGTGACGTCGACGGCCGCCACGCGGCGCCAGTCGGCGAGGAGCGTGCGCTGGTCGAGGACGAGGACGACGGTGCCGAGCTCATCGTCGAGCACGGCGGCGGCGGCGAAGGCGGCGCGACCCTGGAAGGCGATCTCCATCACGCCGGCCCGCTCCCCGAAGACGAGCAGCGGCTGGCCGCCGCCGAGCGCAGCGCCCGCCTCGGCGCCGATCAGGGCCTCGTGGCCCGGCGTGGTGGCGAGGACGCGCCCGGCCTTGTCGGAGACGAGCGCCTCGACATTGGCGTCGCGCACCGCGCGCGGGAGGACGCTGGTCAGAAGCGACTGCGCGTAGGCGCGCGGGTCGGCCAGCTTGTCGGCGCGCGCGGCATCCTCGGCGCGCATGAGGCTGGCGCCGACGGCGAGGCGGTCGGCCGCGATGCCCTCGATGACGGCGCGCTGGTCCAGGAGCGAGACGAACTGGGCGAAGGCGAGAACGGAGAGGAACAAGACGACGAGAAGCGGCACCGCGCGGCGCAGCGGCGGTTCGAAGGCGGGAAGCTGGAGCGTGCGGGCGAGGGAGGCTGCGGCGGCCTTGCATCGCCCCGGCAGGGCGCGAAGAAGCGGGTCGATACGCCCGGAATCCTTCGTCGCCGGCACGCTTCTCGCGTCCGCACCCATGGCCTACGACCCCCTCGCTGTCGTCCCCGATGATCCGGCACGCCGCACATCCGAATCGTCCTCAATGAATCAGAGGGTTGCGGGAGTGTCCAGCGATCTGCGGGGTCGGCAGTAAAGAAATGTTAACCATACCCGGGAAGAAGTTCTTCCGGGGCCCCCCGCGGGTGGCGAAAATGGGGCGACTAGAGCCTGCCGCGCCTATTGCAAGGTTCGATCTACGATATCTTTTAGATCTTTCGAAGGTTGCTTGGAGCGCAGCTCGCCGAGGGCCGCAGCGGCCCGTTCGCGCCGTCCCGGCTCCATCATACGGTACGACCGGAACGCGTTCGCCAGACGCGCCGCCGTCTGCGGGTTGAGGGCGTCGAGCTCGGCGAGCTTGCCTGCGACGAAACGGTAGCCCGCCCCGTCCGCCCGGTTGAAGGCCCGCAGGTTCGAACTCGCCAGCCCGCCGATCAGCGCGCGGGCGCGGTTCGGGTTGGCGAGGCGGAAGGCCGGATGGCGCGCCAGGCGCTCGGCATCCTCCAGCGCCCGGTGGTGCGGGGCGCTCGCCTGGACCGCGAACCATTTGTCGAGGACGAGATCGTCGTTCTCGAAGCGCTCGTAGAAGGCCGCCAGCGCATCCGCCGTCGCCGGATCCTCGGGGAAGTGGTGGGCGAGGACGACGAGGGCGTCGAACCGGTCCGTCATATTGGTCGCCGCCGAAAACTGCGCGGCGGCCTGCGCGCCCGACGCCGCCGCGAGGCAGAGGGCGGGCAGCAGCGTGTTGGCCAGCGCCCGCGCGCCCGCGCTCTGCGCGTCCGGCGAGAAGGCCGGGGCGGCGAGGGCGGCTCGCGCCTCGTCGAACCGCGCGCCGCCGATCCGGCCGAACGCCGTCAGGGCCGCGGTCCTTGCGGCGTGGACGGCCTCGGGATCGACGTCCTGCCCGATCAGCCGGGCGATCTCGCTCTCGCTCGGCATCGCCGCCATCAGCGCCCGGAGACCGGAATCGAGCGTCTCGTCGAGCGCGGCCTCGGCCATCGCTTCCAGGACCGGAGCGCCCTTCCGCTCGTCGAAGGTCGTCCGACCGGCCTTGGCCAGCATGCGGCCGGCCAGATCCGACAGGGCGCTCCACCGGCCGTAGGGGTTGGGGTCGATCCGCGCCAGCGCCAGCCGATCGTCGCGCGACTGGTCGAACCGCAGCGTCACCGGTGCCGAGAAGTCGCGCAGGATCGAGACGAGCGGGCGCTCGGCGAGGCCCTCGAACACGATCTCGGCGCTGGCGCTCGTCAGGTGGATGACGCCATCGGAGACGGCGGTGTCGCCCGGCCGCGGTTCCACGGCGAGTTCCGTGCCGTCCCCGGAGACCAGAGCGAAGCGCACGGGCATGTGCATCGGCTCGGTTCCGGTCCCGGCCGCGCCCTTCTGGAGCGACTGGACGAGGCGCAGCGTCAGCCGCCCGTTGGCGAAGCTCTCGGACACCCGCAGCTCCGGCGTGCCGGCCTGCGCGTACCAGAGCGCGAACTGCGTCAGGTCGCGGCCCGTCGCGTCCTCGAAGCAGGCCAGGAACGCCTCGATCGTCGTCGCCTCGCCGTCATGGCGCTCGAAATAGAGGTCCATGCCCGCCCGAAAGCCGTCGCGGCCGAGGATCGTCGCGATCATGCGGACGAGCTCGGAGCCCTTGTCGTAGACCGTGGCGGTGTAGAAATTGTCGATCGCGCGATAGAAGCCGGGGCGCACCGGGTGCTGCAGCGGACCCTGGTCCTCCGGGAACTGGTGCGATTTCAGGGCACGGACGCAGGCGATCCGCTTCACGGTGCGCGAGCGCTCGTCGCTCGTGAACTCCTGGTCGCGATAGACCGTCAGCCCCTCCTTCAGGCACAGCTGGAACCAATCGCGGCAGGTGATGCGGTTGCCCGTCCAGTTGTGGAAGTATTCGTGCGCGACCACGGTCTCCACGCCGGCATAGTCGACGTCGGTCGCGGTGTCGGGATCGAGCAGAATGTACTTGTGGTTGAAGATGTTGAGGCCCTTGTTCTCCATCGCCCCCATGTTGAAGTCCGACACGGCGACGATGTTGAAGATGTCGAGGTCGTACTGGCGGCCGAAGCGCACCTCGTCCCAGCGCATCGAGCGCTTCAGGGCGTCCATGGCGTAGGCGGCACGGCCCGACAGGCCCGTCTCGGTGTAGATGGCGAGGTCGACCGTGCGCCCGCCGGCGGTGGTGAAGCGATCCTTCAACGGCTCCAGGTCGCCCGCGACGAGGGCGAAGAGGTAGGAGGGCTTGGGATGCGGGTCGTCCCACACGGCGAAGTGCCGCCCGCCCGGAAGGTCGCCCGTCTCGCCCGGATTGCCGTTGGACAGGAGCACGGGCGCGCTCGCGCGGTCGGCCTCGATCCGCACCCGGTAGCGCGACAGCACGTCCGGCCGGTCGAGGAAGTAGGTGATGCGGCGGAAGCCCTCCGCCTCGCACTGCGTCGCCCAGACGCCCTTCGAACGGTAGAGCCCCATCAGCCTGGAGTTCTCTTCGGGCCGGACCCGGGTGACGATCTCCAGCGTGAAGGGCGCGCCGGGCAGGCCGCGCACGGTCAGGCCGGCCTTGTCCGCCGAATGCGTGCCCGGCGCCATCGCCACGCCGTCCAGCGCGATCGAGACGAGCTCCAGCTCCTCGCCGTCGAGGACGAGATCGCCCTGCGTGCCCTCGCGGCGCTGCATGGACAGCGTGGAGCGGATGTCCGCATGGCCCTCGTGAAGCGAAACGTCGAGCCTAACGGCCGCGATCTCGAAGGCGGACGGCCGGTAGTCCTCCAGCCGCACCATCTGTCCGTCCTCGCTGCGCATGTCCGTCGATCCCGCTTGCTGGAGCGCCCGCCGCCCGGCCGCGGGGGCGCTCGAAGGTTCCGATGCCGTCGCCCGGGCGGCGGCGGCCCCCCGGCGAGGCCGCCGCCGGAGCGCTCGGTCCGGGATAGCGCGGGGCGCGACGCTTGCCAAACGGCGCCCTCGGTAAGGTACGGGAAGTTTTTCGCCCGCGCCCCTCGACCCCCCCGGCTTTGCTGCCTAGAAGAAGGTCCGTCTCCAGGTTCTGCCGCGACCGGCCGCTTCGGCCAAACGCCTTTCGTTCGGGTGTCTTCGGCGGTCTCACGCCGGAAATGCGCCGATGAAGGAAGTCTCAGCCCAGCCCGCCGCGCGTCCCCTGTTCGGCATCGGGCTGAAGATCCTCTCGGTCCTGGTCTTCGTTGCGATGCAGTCGCTCCTGAAGGCCTCCGGCGAGGACGTGCCGGCGGGGCAGATGGTGTTCTTCCGCTCCTTCTTCGCGCTGATCCCGGTCGCGCTCTATCTCGCCTGGCTCGGCGACCTGCACACGGCCTTGAAGACCTCGGACCTTGGCGGCCACATGCTGCGCGGCGTCGTGGGCGTCACCTCCATGGGGCTCGGCTTCTTCGCGCTGACCCGGCTGCCCTATCCGGAGTGGATCGCGATCTCCTACGCCGCGCCGCTGCTCACCGTCGTCTTCGCCGTCCTGTTCCTGCGCGAGACGGTGCGGGCCTATCGCTGGGCGGCGGTGCTCGTCGGCCTGTGCGGCATCCTCGTCGTCGCGGTCCCGGGCTTCGCCGGGATCGGGGAGACGAGCGCGACAGGCGTCGTCGCGGCGCTCGGGGGCGCGCTCTTCGCCGCCGTGGCGATGATCCAGGTGCGGCGCCTGGTGCGCCGCGAGAAGACGCCGACCATCGTCATCTACTTCTCGCTCTCCTGCAGCCTGATCGCGCTGGCGACGCTGCCCTTCGGCTGGGTCTGCCCGACCCCGGCGCAGTGGTGGTTCCTCGTCGGCGCCGGCCTGTGCGGCGGCGTCGGGCAGCTGCTCCTGACCGCCTGCTACCGCTACGCCGACACCTCCACCATCGCGCCCTTCGAATACACCTCGCTGATCCTGGCGATCCTGATCGGCTACGTCGTCTTCGACGAGGCGGTGGGCGAGACGACGCTCGTCGGCGGCGCGATCGTCGTCTCCGCCGGCATCTTCATCATCTTCCGCGAGCACCGACTGGGCCTGGAACGCCGCAAGGCCCGCAAGGTCACGCCACCGTCGGGGTGAGGCCGGGCCGTAGAACCCGCGCGCGCCGCGATCAGGCTCGGACGGTCACGTCGCGGAGGATCGAGGCGCAGGGAAGCCGGTCCTCGTCCAGTCGGCCGGCAAGCTCTGCCGAGCGCGGAACCCAGAGATTGGCGTGAAGCCGCATCGGCAGGTGGGGAACGGGCGTCGGGTCCCATCCGGCCCGCTCGTGGACGACGCTTCCGTCGACGAGCCAGAGGATGCGCTCCGGCCGCCAGTCGACGGCGTAGCGGTGGAAATCCTGCGTGGCGTCGAAGCCGAGGTCGATCCGGCACGGCGATCGCCGGTATCCGAAGCCCATCAGCGTCCCCTCGTCGCCCGGATTGAAGTAGACGTTGACGAGGAGCGAGCGCGGATCGTTTCCGGTAAACTCGATATCGACCTCCTGCTTCGGCTGGTCCCGGTAAAGAAAGAAGCCGGTGACGAGACCAGGTCCCGCCGCGACCTTGATGTCCGCCTCGAACCGTCCGTGCAGGAAGGCCTGTCGCGAGGCGAGAGCGCCGGAGCGGTAGGGCAGGGAACCGCCCTCGGCCCGTTCGATCGTCAGATGCGCCCGTCCGCCACATAGCGGATGCCATCCTGCGCAAAGGAGGCAAGGTTGCCGGGAAAGGTTTCGGCCACGGCCGCCAGGGCGTCCGTTGGCGCGTTCGTCGCAGCCCGCAACTGCGTCTCCCCGGTAGGCGAGGCCGGGTCGCCGGAGTCGCGCGGCGACCAATTCGCTCGAGCCGGCAGAACCCAAGGGGACTCGTCGTGCGTCACCGCCTGTCTCCGGTGCGGCGCAAGACTGGACCGCGGGCCGCTGCCGCGAAAGAGCCGGAACGAGCGTGGCGCTCCTGTCGGGAACGCCTGCTCCGGCTCGTGCAGGCGAAGCGGCCGGCAGAGCGCCTCCCAGGCCCGCGGATCCTCGCTTGCGACGACCGTGATCCGGCTTCTTGGAATGCGGTGCGGATCGAGCTCAGGGGGAAGTTCTGCTCCCGCCTCCTGGACGAGATGCATGTCCCCGCGCGCCAGGAGAGCGGACATCACGTCCGGGCCGAGCCGCGCGTCGACCAGAGCGTCGAAGGTCCCGAAGAGAGAGGCTGCGGCCTGGGCGTCGAGCGCCGGTTCGTTGCCGTCGAAGACGCGAACGCGCAGTCCGAGCATGGAGAGCGCCATGGGCAGGCTCTCCCGCTCGCCGCGACGGGTCCAGGCCAGAAGCGGGCCGGCCCGCCCGCGCTCGGACGGCCGCTCGAGCGAGCCGACATCGACGATGCCGGCCCGCGCCAGATAGGGCATGATCGAATAGGAGTTGTCGGAGGCGCAGTCGCGCTTCTGCAGGATGGCGGGGCGGACGAGCGCCAGCGCGCCGAGTTCGGCGAAGCGGTAGTTGATCCAAAGATCGACCGGCCCGACGACCGGCAAGGCCTCCAGAAGTTTATTCGCACCCTGCCGAGACAGGACGTAGCCGGACAGGAACCACAGGCCGCGCTTGGGACGGAACGGGGCGTCGCAGACATCCTCCCGCTCGACCGTACCTTCGGCGTCCGAATAGGAGAGGTAGAGAAGATCCGGTCCCCCGGCGCACGTGCCGCGTGCGAGCGCTGCACGCCAACCGCGATCGATGGCCTTGGCCGCTCGGGGACGGAACCACACGTCGTCCTCCAGAACGAGGACATGGTCGTGCGAACCCGACGAGATGCTCTTCCAGACTTCGATGTGGGATCGCGCAATGGCGATCTCCTGCGGCGTCATCCGAATCTGTTCGTCCGGCTGGAAACAGGCCGACAGCCGCACGTCCGGCTGCACGTAGAGCTGATCGGCGAGCCGATAGGTGGAATCGACGTCGGCCGTCGCCGCGACCGTCCGCCGGTCCCGCGCATCGACGGCCGAAAAGCGCGCGGCGATCGATACGAGGGGAACGCCGTCGGCTGTCGCGAACCGCCTCAGTTCGCGACGCAGCCGCTCCCACCGCAGCGGCTGCCGATCGAGGTTCATGGCGACGATCGCTCCGATCCGGCGATCGCCCGGTCCGAAGGCGTCAATCCGGCCTCCCGGAAGAAGACGCAAGGCGTGAAGGACGCTGCGAAACAATAGCCGGCGCAGAAGGTGGGACGCCGTGCGTACGTTCATCGTCGTCCTTTGCACACCGGACGTTGCAACTCCCACGTCCACCGCAGAGCGCCGCACGGATGACGGCGCGCGGAGGCCCCCCGGCGAGGGCGGTTGACGAAAAGAGGGGGGAGGGGCGTTCCGGCGTAACTCTTGGGGATCAGCAGTTTCGCCCCCGATCTTTAGCCGAGAAGCGAAGTCGATCTAGGGAGCCGTGGTTGCATTGCCGGCGCCCGGTCCCGCCTGCCGATCTAGGGTTGCGGGGCGGTCTTGCCCCAGGGCAGTTCCGGCGCGTCTTCGACGGCGGCCTCGGCGCGCGGATCGAGCGCCAGCGTCGCGGGCGTCTGGGTGCGGGCCAGCGGCAGGTTGCGGAAGTCCTCCCGCTCCTCGGCCGGCACGGCCTGACGGCGGAAGGTGCGCCACAGGGCGTAGGCGGCGAAGAGGGCGTGGGCCGAGCCGGTGGCGATGAAGATGCCCATCGGCCCCTGCGCCTCCATCAGCCAGGCGGCGAGCAGCGGCCCGATCATCGTGCCGAAGCCGTAGACGATGAGGAGCCCGCCCGAGACCTTCACGAAGTCGGCCGCGTCGGCGTAGTCGTTGGCGTGGGCGACGGACAGGGAATAGGCGGGATAGATCACGCCGCCGAGGCAGAAGGCGAGCGCGAAGACGACGCTCGCCTGCGTGCTCGACAGGCCGATCGCGAGCGTGGCGACGACGACGCCGACGGCGCCTGCGACGGTCATCACGAGGCGGCGGTCGAGGCGGTCCGACAGGCGCCCGAGCGGGAACTGGAACACCGCGCCGCCCGCCATGGTGACGACGAGGAGGGTCGCGATCTCGGCGGTCGAGAAGCCGATCTCGTTGCCGAAGACCGGTGCCATGTTGGTCCAGGCGCCGGCGAGGATGCCGCCCATGAAGACGCCGACGACGGCGGCGGGCGAATTCCTGAAGATCGCCGGAAGGTCGAGCTTCACCTGGGTCAGGGGCTTGGGATGGGCCTGCCGCGACAGGGCGTTCGGGATGACCGCCGCGGCGAAGAAGATGGCGCAGACCATGAAGGGCACGGTCAGGGCCGGGTCGGACAGCGGCATGATGAACTGGCCCGTCATCATCGCCGTCATCGAGACGATCATGTAGAGCGAGAAGATGCGCCCGCGCGTCTCGTTGGTGACGCGCTCGTTCAGCCAGCTCTCGATGACCATGTAGCTGCCGGCCAGCGCGAAGCCCGCCATGCCGCGGATCAGGATCCAGGTCAGCGGATGGACGAAGAGGCCGTGGAGGAGGGCCGTGATGGCCAGCAGCGCGGCGAGGCTGCAGAAGGTGCGAACGTGCCCGGCCCGTCGCACGATGCGCGGCGCGATCAGGCAGCCGAGGGTGAAGGCGATGGCGTAGCCGGTGCCCAGAAGCCCGATCTCCCAGTTCGACCAGCCCTCGATCGACCCGCGCACGGGCAGGACGATGCCGGCCAGCCCCGCGCCCGCCATCAGGAGGAAGGTCGAGATCAGAAGCGACAGGATCGGCACGAACTGGGCGCGCATGGAACGGCTCGAACGACTGGAGGTCTGGAGGTCGGACGCGTCCGATCGGGCGGCTTTAGACGCGGGAGGCCCAGCGTCGCGAGCGCTCTAGCGACGGAAAGTGACGTCTTTCGGACATCCGCGTCCGGCGCAGGGCTCAGCCGAGCTTCGCCTTCACCGCCAGGAGGTCGCGCCAAGCGAGGCGCTTCTGCGCCGGCTGCCGCAGCAGGTAGGCCGGGTGCAGCATGGCGGTCGCGGCGATGGTGATGTCGTCGCCGCGCTTCAGCTCCGTCCATTTGCCGCGCAGCCGCATGATGCCCTCGTCGCTCGACAGGATCGCCTTGGCGGCCGGCGAGCCGAGGCAGATCAGCACCTTCGGCCGCACCAGCTCGATCTGCCGCATCGTGAAGGGCAGGCACATCTCGGTCTCGGCCGGCGTCGGCGAGCGGTTGCCGGGCGGGCGCCAGGGCACGGTGTTCGTCACCCGCACCGCCTCGCGCGCGAGCCCGATCGCGGCGAGCATGCGGTCGAGCAGGCGGCCCGAGCGGCCGACGAAGGGAACGCCGGCCTCGTCCTCCTCGCGCCCCGGCGCCTCGCCGACGATCATCAGGTCGGCGTCCGCCGCGCCGTTGCCGAAGACGAGCGAGCGCGCCGTCAGCCGCAGATTGCAGCCCTCGAAGCTCTCGAAGGCGGCCTGGAGTTCCTCCAGCGTTTCGGCCGTGCGCGCTCTGGCGCGTGCGTCGTCGATCGCCTCGGCCTCGCTCCGCGTCGAGGCGTAGGCGGGCAGGGCGCCGGATTGCGGCGGCGGCGCGGACGGCGCTTCGACGCTCGGGGCCGGCGCGCGGGAGAGGGCCGGCGC
>JAEZXX010000004.1 GCA_023419535.1 Pseudomonadota bacterium
ATTTTTTTTTTGGGGCGTCCCGGCCTGGGGGGGCCGGCCCGCGGCCGCGCCTCCCACGCTCGCATCGGCAATATCTCATAAGACTCATAGTGCCGGCGCGGCAGCGACCTTGCCCAACCTGCCGTCCGCGCCGCCCGCACACGCCCACGATGGCCCCTCATCAGTTGGCGACGTATTTGTACGCTAACGTACATTCAAATTCGCTCAAGAATACCTGCGTCCGCCAGCAAGATTATGGGGTGGCCCCGGGCCGTTCCGGCGGCTATCCTATAATGGGACAGTGGGGAGATGTGCCATTTCGAATGAGGAGAATGCGGCTCCGGCCATAGGAGCCATGCACGGTCTTCTGGACGAGGTCGCGTGGGGCAGGGGATCCTGGAACGAGGTTTGCCGAAACCTTGTCGAGTTTCTTCCCGGATCGGCGCTTGCGGTCGTGAACTTCGACAGGACCAGGCATGCGGTGAACACCGTCTTCGCCACGGGCATCGACCCGGCCTTCGTGGCCTCATATCGCGACCACTACGCCGCGATCAACCCGTGGATGGACTTCTGGGAGACGGTGCCGGCCGGCGAGGTCAAGGTTTCCGAACGCGACAGCCCGTCATCGGCCTTTCGCGACACCGAGTTCTACGCCGACTGGCTGGCGCCGCAGGACCACCTGAAGGCGGGATCCGGCATCCGCTTCGACGTCGACGCGCACAACACCGTGTTCGTCTGCTGGCACTACGAGCCGAAGCACGCCCCCGTCTATGACGGGCTGGCGGAAGCCATTCTCGAGCAGACCAAGCACAGCCTGCTCGACGCGATCCGCAGCGCGGCCCTGCTGCGGCACGGGCTCGAGGCCAGCCCCCGGCTCGGCCTGATGATCGAGCGCATCGACGGCGCGGCGCTGCTCGTCGACGCCGACCGCCGCATTCGCGAGGCCAATGCCGAGGCCTCGATCGCCATGGTGCGCGGCGAGATCCTGACCGGCGCGGGCAACGTGCTCGCCCTGCGCGATCCCGCGGCCCAGCGCTGGGTCGAGGAGGCGATGGTGCAACTGCTTGCGGGCAGGCATCCGGCGTTCTCCACGTCCACCTTCGTCGTCAACGACCGGATATTCCGCATCACCCTCACGCGCGCGCCCGAACACGGCGAGGCCGGCCTGCCGCTTCTGATCCGGCCGCGGCCGCTGGTGCTCCTGGTCGTCCAGCCGCTCGTCGGGACGACGCTGCGGCTCGACGGCGGCGCGCTCAAGCTGGCGTTCGGCCTTTCGGGGGCGGAAACGCGGCTCTGCGAGTTCCTGGCCAACGGCCGCTCGCTCGCCGAGGCGGCCGACATGCTGCACATCTCGGAAGGCACGGCGAGGCAGCGGATCAAGACGATCTTCCACAAGACCGGCACCCACCGCCAGGGGCAGCTGATCGCCCTCGTGTCGCACTTCGCCGTCGGCTACTGAGCGGCCGGCGAGGCCCGCCCGGACGAATCCGCCGTCCCGACGGGCGCCGTCGGGGATATATCCCGCGTCATCTGCGCGATACAAAGAAGGAACAAATTTCGATATCCTCGATATTTCAACAGGATAGGTATCTTGCAAAAATAGAACAAAATGAGTACAAAAAAGACAGGGACACCGGACAAACCGGCTTCGCTGACGATCAAGGGGTAAGCTATCATGGCGCAGAACACGTTGCGGCTAGTTGAGGACAGTTCGGTGGACAAATCAAAGGCTCTTGATGCCGCGCTCGCACAGATCGAGCGCTCCTTCGGCAAGGGTTCGATCATGCGGCTGGGGGCCAACGAGCAGGTCGTCGAGATCGAGACCGTCTCGACCGGCTCGCTTGGCCTCGACATCGCACTCGGCGTCGGCGGCCTGCCCAAGGGGCGCATCATCGAGATCTACGGCCCGGAGAGCTCGGGCAAGACGACGATGGCGCTGCACACGGTGGCCGAAGCGCAGAAGAAGGGCGGCATCTGCGCCTTCGTCGATGCGGAGCACGCGCTCGACCCGGTCTATGCCCGCAAGCTCGGCGTCGACCTCGAGAACCTCCTAATTTCCCAGCCCGACACCGGCGAGCAGGCGCTCGAGATCTGCGACACGCTGGTGCGCTCGGGCGCCATCGAGGTTCTCGGCGTCGATTCGGGGGCGGCGCTGACGCCGCGCGCCGAGATCGAGGGCGAGATGGGCGACTCTCTGCCCGGCATGCAGGCGCGCCTGATGAGTCAGGCGCTGCGCAAGCTCACCGGCTCGATCTCGCGCTCCAAGTGCATGGTCATCTTCATCAACCAGATCCGCATGAAGATCGGCGTCATGTTCGGCAATCCGGAGACGACGACGGGCGGCAACGCGCTGAAGTTCTACGCCTCCGTGCGTCTCGACATCCGCCGCATCGGCGCGATCAAGGACCGCGAGGAGGTAACGGGCAACCAGACCCGCGTGAAGGTCGTCAAGAACAAGATGGCCCCGCCGTTCAAGCAGGTCGAGTTCGACATCATGTACGGGGAGGGCGTCTCCAAGATGGGCGAGCTCGTCGATCTCGGGGTGAAGTCCGGCATCGTCGAGAAGTCCGGCGCCTGGTTCTCCTACAACTCCCAGCGCCTTGGGCAGGGGCGGGAGAACGCCAAGCAGTTTCTGCGCGATAACCCGGATCTCGCCAACGAGATCGAGAGCGCGATCCGACAGAACGCGGGGCTCATCGCCGAGAAGCTTCTGGAACAGGGCGGGCCGGACCCGCAGGACGACTGAATTGTGCGAAGGGCTCGCCGGTCGGCGGGCCCTTTTCGCATGGGGCCCGCCCTTCACCGGCCTTCCGCGACTCGGATTTCGCCGGAGCGGCATGAACAGGGGTGCCTGGTTCGGGTTCGGAGCGGCGCAGGAGGGGTCGAGGGAAGCCTGCCTGTCGCACGGCCTTGCCGACGCGGCTCCAAGCCCCCGTGATGGACAGGATTTGGGCGCATCGCTACAAGGCCAGCCCGAAGGGAAGGCGCAAGTGTCGCCTCCCGCCCTGACGCGTGTCCGAAGGCTTTCCATGAGCGGCGTGAACGAGATCCGGTCGACCTTCCTCGATTACTTCGCAAGGAACGGCCACGAGAAGGTGGCGTCCTCGCCTTTGGTGCCGCGCAACGACCCGACGCTCATGTTCACGAACGCCGGCATGGTGCAGTTCAAGAACGTGTTCACGGGGCTCGAGAGCCGGCCCTACGACCGTGCCGTGACCTCCCAGAAGAGCGTGCGCGCGGGCGGCAAGCACAACGATCTCGACAATGTCGGCTACACCGCCCGGCATCTCACCTTCTTCGAGATGCTCGGCAACTTCTCCTTCGGGGACTACTTCAAGGAACGGGCGATCGAGCTCGCCTGGAACCTCGTCACGAAGGAGTTCGACCTTCCCAAGGACAAGCTTCTCGTCACCGTCTATCACGAGGACGAGGAGGCGGCCGGTCTCTGGCGCAAGATCGCCGGCCTTTCGGACGACCGCATCATCCGCATCGCGACCTCGGACAATTTCTGGCAGATGGGCGACACGGGGCCGTGCGGCCCGTGCTCGGAAATCTTCATCGACCGCGGCGAGCACGTCTTCGGCGGCCCTCCGGGCAGCCCGGACGAGGACGGCGACCGGTTCCTGGAGTTCTGGAACCTCGTCTTCATGCAGTTCGACCAGATCGAGCCCGGCAACCGCGTGTCCCTGCCGCGCCCGTCGATCGACACCGGCATGGGGCTCGAGCGCATGGCGAGCGTGCTGCAGGGCGTCGACAGCGTCTTCGAGACCGACACCTTCCGGCGGCTGATCGCGGCGGCGGGCGAGGCGGTGGGGCGCGAGCCTGCGGGCGAGCCCTCCTTCAAGGTGATCGCGGACCACATCCGCTCCACGGCGTTCCTCATCGCCGATGGCGTTCTGCCCTCGAACGAGGGCCGCGGCTACGTGCTGCGCCGGATCATGCGGCGCGCCATGCGCCACGCCAAGCTCCTCGGCGCGCGCGAGCCGGTCCTCCACCGCGTGCTGCCGGCGCTCGTTTCCGAGATGGGCCGCGCCTATCCCGAACTGGTGCGCGCCGAGCAGTTGATCTCGGAGACGCTCAAGCTCGAGGAGAAGCGCTTCCTGACGACGCTCGATCGGGGTCTGACGCTCCTGAACGACGCGTCCGAGGGTCTTGCCGAGGGGCAAAATCTCGACGGGGAAGTCGCCTTCAAGCTCTACGACACCTACGGATTCCCGCTCGATCTGACGCAGGACGCATTGCGTTCGCGCGGCGTCGGCGTCGACACGGCGGCTTTCGATGCCGCCATGGCCCGCCAGAAGGCGGAAGCCCGCGCCAGCTGGGCGGGTTCGGGCGAGGCCGCGGCGGACACGGTCTGGTTCGCCGTGCGCGAGCGGACCGGTGCGACCGAGTTCCTGGGCTACGATACGGAAGCGGCCGAGGGCCAGGTTCTGGCGATCGTGCGCGAGGGCGCTCAGGTCGCAGACGCCGCCACGGGCGACGCGGTCTCGATCGTGCTGAACCAGACGCCCTTCTACGCCGAGTCCGGCGGCCAGGTGGGCGACACCGGGACGATGTCCGGCGAGGGCGTGCGCATCGAGATCGAGGACACGCAGAAGGTCGCGAACGGTCTGTTCGTCCATCGCGGGCGGGTGGTGGGAGGTCGCCTCGTGGCGGGCGCGGCGCTCGAACTCGTGGTCGATCACGCCCGGCGCTCGAAGATCCGGGCCAACCATTCGGCGACCCACCTTCTGCACGAGGGCCTGCGCGAGATTCTGGGCACGCATGTCGCGCAGAAGGGCTCGCAGGTTGCGCCCGACCGGCTGCGCTTCGACTTCTCGCATCCCAAGCCCCTGGACGCGGCGGAACTGGCCGAGGTCGAGCGCCTCGCCAACGAGATCGTCCTGCAGAATGCGCCGGTCGAGACGCGACTGATGGCCGTCGACGACGCGATCGCGGAAGGCGCCATGGCGCTGTTCGGCGAGAAGTACGGCGACGAGGTCCGCGTCGTCTCGATGGGCACGGCCACCGAGGGCGAGAAAGCCGGGCGCCGCTATTCGGTGGAGCTGTGCGGCGGAACGCACGCTCGCGCGACCGGCGATATCGGCCTCGTCCACATCCTGTCGGAATCGGCCGTGGGCGCGGGCGTGCGTCGCATCGAGGCGCTGACGGGCGCGGCGGCCCGCGCCCATCTCGGCGAGCAGGACGCGCGCATGCGCCGCATGGCGGCGGCCCTGAAGGTCGCGCCGTCCGACGTGGCCGACCGGCTCGACGCGCTTGTCGAGGAGCGGCGGCGCCTGGAGAAGGAGCTCGGCGAGACGAGGAAGCGTCTGGCGCTCGCCGGCGACGGCGCGAACGCGCAAGGGGCGGGTCCGCGCGACATCGGCGGCGTCAGCTTCGTCGGCCGGGTGCTGGAGGGTGTCTCGGCGAAGGATCTGAAGGGTCTCGTCGACGAGACCAAGTCCGGCCTGCAGTCCGGCGTTGTCGCCTTCGTGGCGGTGGCGGACGGGAAGGCGAGCGTCGTGGTCGGCGTCACGCCCGACCTGACCGACCGGTTCGACGCGGTCGATCTGGTCCGCTCGGCGAGCGAGGCGATCGGAGGCAAGGGCGGCGGCGGCCGGGCCGACATGGCGCAGGCCGGCGGCCCGGACGGCTCGAAGGCCGACGAGGCCGTGGCGGCGGTCGAGCGGCGTCTCGCTGCCGCGGCCTGACAAGGGGCAGCGGGATGGCGCCGTCCCGTTGTCCCTACACGGGATCGGACGTCTCGTCGGTTTCCGTACGATCCGACGCGACGATCTTCGAGCCCTATCTGAGCCGCTGGGCTCTCTCCGTGGACGGCATGCCCTTCCGGTCGCGTTCGAGCGACCTCGTCTTCGTCCGCTCGCGATCGGGTCCTGCCATCCTGAAGGTGCCGTTCGAGACCGAGGAGCGTCTCGGTGGTGCCCTCATGCACTGGTGGGGCGGTGACGGCGCGGCACGGGTCTTCCACTTCGACGCGGCCAGCGGCACGGCGGTGTTGGAGCGGGCGAGCGGTCCGCGGGACCTGCGCCGGATGAGCGAACGAGGCGAGGACGCGGAGGCCGTCCGTATTCTCTGCCGTGCCGCCAGCCGGCTCCATAGGGCGGGGCGCGGGCCTCGTCCGAGCGAACTGGTGCCGCTCGACGCCTGGTTCGCCGCCTTGCCGCGCGCTGCGCAACACCGGGGCGGGCCGTTCGCCTCGGGCTGGGCCGTTGCCAAGCGCCTGCTCGCCCAGGATCGTCATACTGTCGCACTCCACGGCGACATCCATCACGGCAACGTCCTCGATTTCGGGACGAGGGGTTGGCTGGCGATCGACCCGAAGCACGTCTTCGGCGACCGCACGTTCGATTATGTCAACATCCTGCGCAATCCGGACGTCGAGGCCATGCCCGACCCGGCGCGCTTCGAACGCACGGTCGCGATCGTGGTCAGCGAGGCGGGTCTCGACCGGCGCCGCTATCTCGAATGGACCTACGCCTTCGCGATGCTGTCGGCGGCGTGGAACCTCGAGGACGACAGCGCTCCCTCGGTCGATTTCGAAATCGCGAAGCTGGCTGCGGTGATGCTCGGGAGCATCGAGACCTCATGAAGCGAAAGGCTCCGCCGGCGGATCGCGCCGGCGGAGCCTCGAAAGCCTCGGCTTGGACGGTCGGAACGGAGGCGGGACCGGGCCCGCCCCCGTACCGCGTCGCTCAGTTGGCGACCGGAAGGGCCGTGACCTCCTCGGGCGTCAGCGACGTCACGAGACGGTTGGCCTCCAGCGTAAAGGCGTCGATCGGCACCAGCACGTCGTCGCGGTCCGGGAATCCGGCCTCATCGTCGAAGTCCACGACGAGATGCGTCGGCGTCTGCGGATCGGTGCCGATGATCTCCTCGACGTCGCCGATCTCGACGCCCGCCGGGGTGTAGACGTCGATGTCGTCGAGAAGGCCGGCGGCGACGCCGAAGGGCTGGACGATGACGTCGTCGTTCACGTCGACGAGGGTCTGCGCCATGGCGGACGTCGCGAGGACGGTGCCGAAGGCGGCGGCGGTGAGCGTGCGAAGGATCATGCGTTCAAACTCCATGGTTGCTGCCGGCCTGGATGAGGACCCGTGCCGGTCGTGGGGTCGGCCAACCAACGCGGGAGCGCCGAAATGGATGCGACCGATGACGGGGACCATGGAGGACGACACCTGACGGTTGGCTGACGCCGCAAACGAAAAGGCCCGGGCGTTCCCGGGCCTTCTTACCGTCGGACGCGGATCGATCAGGCCTTGGCCATCGCCGCCTTCAGGTTCTCGTCGATCTTGTCGAGGAAGCCGGTGGTGGACAGCCAGCGCTGGTCCGGGCCGACCAGAAGCGCGAGGTCCTTGGTCATGTAGCCGCTCTCGACCGTGTCGATGCAGACGCGCTCAAGCGTCTGGGCGAAGCCCTTCAGGTCGTCGTTGCCGTCGAGCTTGGCGCGGTGGGCGAGGCCCCGGGTCCAGGCGAAGATCGAGGCGATCGAGTTCGTCGAGGTCTCCTGGCCCTTCTGGTGCTGGCGGTAGTGACGCGTCACCGTGCCGTGGGCGGCCTCGGCCTCAACCGTCTCGCCGTCCGGCGTCATCAGGACCGACGTCATCAGGCCGAGCGAGCCGAAGCCCTGCGCCACGATGTCGGACTGCACGTCGCCGTCGTAGTTCTTGCAGGCCCAGACGTAGCCGCCCGACCACTTCAGCGCGGCCGCCACCATGTCGTCGATCAGCCGGTGCTCGTAGGTGATCTTGCGCTTGTCGAACTCGGCCTTGAACTCGGCGTCGAAGACCTCCTGGAAGATGTCCTTGAAGCGGCCGTCATAGGCCTTGAGGATCGTGTTCTTCGTCGAGAGGTAGACCGGGAAGTTGCGGTTCAGGCCGTAGTTCAGCGAGGCGCGCGCGAAATCGCGGATCGACTCGTCGAGATTGTACATCGCCATGGCGACGCCCGAGCCCGGCGCGTCGAACACCTCGTGCTCGATCTTCTGGCCGTCCTCGCCCACGAAGGTGATCGTCAGCTTGCCCTTGCCGGGGAACTTGAAGTCGGTCGCGCGGTACTGGTCGCCGAAGGCATGGCGGCCGACGACGATCGGCTGCGTCCAGCCCGGCACGAGGCGCGGCACGTTCTGCATGATGATCGGCTCGCGGAAGATCACGCCGCCGAGAATGTTGCGGATGGTGCCGTTCGGGGAACGCCACATCTTCTTGAGGCCGAACTCCTCGACCCGCTGCTCGTCCGGGGTGATGGTGGCGCACTTCACGCCCACGCCATGGCGCTTGATGGCGTTGGCGGAATCGATCGTGATCTGGTCGTTCGTCTCGTCGCGCTTCTGGACCGAGAGGTCGTAATATTCGAGGTCGATGTCGAGATAGGGGTGGATCAGCTTGTCCTTGATGGACTGCCAGATGATCCGGGTCATCTCGTCGCCGTCGAGCTCGACGACCGGGTTGGCGACCTTGATCTTAGCCATGCTGTTCCTTCCTGTTGGGACGAGTGGCGACCGCCCTCCGGCGGGCCGCGACCTGAGCGGCGGCAGGGCTCCGGAGCGAGCCCTTGCAAATCCTCGGCGCGCGTATAACACCCGCTCCGCCGAGTGCAAAGAAGGCCGGAACGGCGGGCGGGCAGGCCCCGCGCGCTCCGCGAGAATGAGGCGAGAGAGCGGTGTCCGAACCCGACACGACGATGGAGCGAAGCGCTCGCGGGCCGGCCATCGTGCTGGTCGAGCCGCAGCTCGGCGAGAACATCGGCATGGTGGCGCGCGCCATGGCCAATTTCGGCCTGTCGGATCTTCGCATCGTCAACCCGCGCGACGGCTGGCCGAGCGAGACGGCCCGCGCCGCAGCCTCGCGCGCCGATGCCGTCATCGAGGGGGCGAGGATCTACGCGGCCACACAGGAGGCTCTCGGCGATCTGACCTACGTCGTCGCCACGACGGCCCGCCCGCGCGATTCCGAGAAGACCGTCCTCGGTCCGGAGGAGGCGACGGGCAAGCTGCACGCGATGGCGGGCGAAGGCGTCGGCATCCTGTTCGGTCGCGAGCGCTTCGGGCTGTCGAACGACGAGATCGACCTCGCCGACGAGATCGTCACCTTCCCGGTGAACCCGGCCTTCGCCTCGCTCAACATCGCGCAGGCCGTGCTCCTGATGAGCTACGAGTGGTCGAGACAGGCGGGGCAGGGCACCGGCCGCCCGCGGCTCGGCGCGGAGGCGCCCCCGGCCCCGCCGGCGCGCAAGGAGGATCTCTTTCGGCTGTTCGAGCGGCTGGAAGGCGCGCTCGAACAGCGCGGCTACTTCTTTCCGGAAGCCAAGCGTGCGGTGATGGTCCACAATCTGCGCAATCTGCTCACGCGCGCGGCTCTGTCCGAACCCGAGGTGCATGCGCTGCACGGAGTGGTGCGCTCGCTCCTGCGGGACCCGGTCAAGCCTTGAGCGGGGCGCCCATCCTCGTCTTCGATTCCGGCATCGGCGGTCTGACCGTCCTGCGGGAGCTGCGCGTCGCCATTCCGGACCGCCGCTTCGTCTACGTGGCGGACGACGCGGGCTTTCCCTACGGCGACTGGGAGGAGGAGGCGCTGATCGAGCATATCGTCGCGCTCTTCTCGCGGCTGATCGAAGAGCATCGGCCGCAGATCGCGGTCATCGCCTGCAACACCGCCTCCACGCTCGTCCTGACCCCGCTTCGCGCCGCCTTCGACATCCCGTTCGTCGGCACGGTTCCGGCGATCAAGCCCGCCGTGGAGCGCTCGCGCTCCGGGCTGGTCTCGGTGCTGGCGACGCCGGGCACCGTGAAGCGCGGCTACACGCGCGGCCTCATCACCGACTTCGCGCGCGACTGCGAGGTGACGCTGGTGGGGTCACGGAACCTCGCCGCGCTCGCCGAGCAGCACATCCGGGGCGAGCGCGTCGGCTTCGACGAACTGACCACGGAGGTCCGCGACTGCTTCGTGGAGAAGGCGGGGCGGCGCACCGACATCGTGGTGCTCGCCTGCACGCATTACCCCTTTCTCGCCAATGCCTTCCGCAAGATCGCGCCCTGGCCCGTCGACTGGCTCGACCCTGCCGAGGCAATCGCGCGGCAGACGGCGAAGTTCCTGCCCGACCTCTCGCCCTCGCTCCCCGAGGGCTTCGACCGCGCGGTCTTCACCGGCGGAACGCCCGATTATCCGACGCGGCGGCTGCTCCACGGGTTCGGCCTGACCGCCTGAACGGCGCCGACGCGCGGAACACCGCGGCCTGCTTCGCGTTGGCAGGGACGACATCCCCCAGCAACGGACGATCCATGGACCTGATTCGCGTCATTCTCGCCATCCTCCTGCCGCCGCTCGGCGTCTTCCTGCAGGTGGGGCTCGGCAAGCATTTCTGGATCAACATCCTCCTCACGCTGCTCGGCTACATTCCCGGCATCGTCCACGCGATCTGGGTCATCGCCCGCAAGTAGGCCCGCGGTTGACTTCGCGGAGTGCTCCCTTTACCAAACGCGACGTCGGCGGGGCCTCGTGCTCCGCCGACGTTTTTACGTGTCCCGTGGACGGTCCGCTTCCGCAGCGCCGTCCTGTCAGTCCGCCGACGGCGGACAGAGGAGGGCGCGTTTCCTGGCCCGCCGGAACGATCCGGCCGGGTCTTCAGTGTTTTGAGGAAATGCGATGAGCAAGCGCGAAGCATCCAAGTACAAGATCGATCGCCGCATGGGCGAGAACATCTGGGGCCGTCCGAAGTCCCCGGTGAACCGCCGCCAGTACGGCCCGGGCCAGCACGGCCAGCGCCGCAAGTCCAAGCTCTCCGACTTCGGCACGCAGCTGCGCGCCAAGCAGAAGCTGAAGGGCTATTACGGCGACGTCTCCGAGAAGCAGTTCCGCAAGGTCTACGAGGAGGCAGCCCGTCGTCGCGGCGACACCTCCGAGAACCTGATCGGCCTGCTCGAGTCGCGTCTCGACGCGATCGTCTACCGCGCGAAGTTCGTGTCGACGATCTTCGCGGCCCGCCAGTTCGTCAACCACGGCCACGTGAACGTCAACGGCGTGCGCACGAACATCGGTTCGTACCGCTGCAAGGCCGGCGACGTGATCGAGGTCCGGCAGAAGTCGAAGCAGCTGACCGTCCTCATCGAGGCGACGCAGCTCGCCGAGCGCGACGTGCCGGACTACATCGAGGCCGATCACTCCAAGATGACCGCGACCTTCGCGCGTGTTCCGGGCCTGGCCGACGTGCCGTACCCGGTCGTGATGGAGCCAAACCTCGTCGTCGAGTTCTACTCGCGCTAATACGGCACCGCCGACTGGACTTCGAAAGGCCGCGCGTCGAGCGCGGCCTTTCGCGTTTATTCGGACCGCAAGAACGGAGCCGACCCATGCTGGACGACGCGACGACCGCCATGGCGCAAGCCGATCCTGCCGAAGGCGAAGGCGAGGGCGGACACCCGCTGTTCCGCGACGCGCCCGCCTCCGTCGGGTTCAACAAGCTGCGCAAGCGCCTCGTGCGGCAGGTCCGCGAGACGATGGCGAGCCACGCCATGGTGCGGCCCGGCGCGCGATGGCTGGTCGCCATCTCAGGGGGCAAAGACTCCCACACGCTGCTCGCGCTGCTGCTCGACCTGAAATGGCGCGGGCTGCTGCCGGTCGATCTTCTGGCCTGCAACCTCGACCAGGGCCAGCCCGGCTTCCCGCAGCACGTTCTTCCGGACTACCTGACGCGTCACGGCATCGCGCATAGGATCGAGTATCGCGACACCTATTCGGTGGTGAAGGAGAAGGTGCCGGAGGGCGCCACGACCTGCGCGCTTTGCTCGAGGCTTCGGCGCGGCAACCTCTACCGGATCGCGCGCGAGGAAGGGTGCGAAGCGCTGGTGCTTGGCCATCACCGAGACGACGGGCTGGAAACCTTCTTCCTGAACCTCCTGCACGGCGGCAAGCTCTCCGCGATGCCCGCCAAGCTCCTGAACGACGAGGGCGACCTCCTCGTGCTCCGCCCGTTGATGGGCTGCGCGGAGGCCGACATCGCGAGCTTCGCCGAAGGCATGGCCTTCCCGATCATCCCCTGCGATCTGTGCGGCAGCCAGGAGGGCCTGCAGCGCGGCGTCCTGAAGGCGTTCCTGTCGCAGATGGAGGAGCGGTTTCCGGGACGACGCGAGACGATGGCCCGCGCGCTCGCCAACGTGAAGGCGAGCCACCTTCTCGACCCGAAGCTCTTCGACTTCGCCGGGCTCGCTCCCGCCGGGCGCGACGAAGCGAACTCCGAGATCTGACGGCCTACTCGGCCGCCGCCTCCTGCCGCTGCGCCACCGGAGCGTTGCGCGAGCGGAACAGCGCGCCGCCCTCCGCCCACCAGGCGCAGCCGAGCGCCAGGAGCGGAAGCACGACGTATCCGACGAGGATCGGGATCATCGTGCCGTCGTAGAGGAAGGCGATCGCGGCCCCGATCAGGCCGCCGAGAACCATCTGCGTGAAACCCAGGATCGCCGAGGCCGTGCCCGCCACATGCCCGAGGGGCTCCATCGCCAACGCGTTCATGTTCGTGCCGATGAGGCCGAACATGCAGAAGGCGCACGAGAACAGGCCCAGGAAGACCGGGAAGGGCGCCGCGCCGCCGAAGAAGAGGGCGACGCCGAGATGCACGGCGCTGAAGGCGAAGAACGCCACGAGCGCCCCATGCGAGAGCTTGCGCGTGCCGATGCGCTCCACCAGCCGCGAGTTCACGAAGGCGACGCCCGACATCAAAATCGCAACGGCCGAGAAGTAGAGCGTGAACTCCGGGCCGAGCCCGTAGACGCCGGTGTAGATCTGCTCCGCCTGGTTGATGAAGGCGAAGAGGACGCCGAAGAACAGCGCCGTCCCCATCACGTAGCCGAGCGCCATCCGGTTGCCGAGCACCGCCCGGAACGCGCCCGCGACGCTCGAAACCGTCAGCGGCCGCCGGTCTTCCGGCCGGAGCGTCTCGGGCAGGCGCATGGCGCTCCAGACGAGTGCGACGATCCCCATCGTCACCATCAGGAGGAAGATCTCCCGCCAATTGCCGAAGAGGAGGACGAGCGTCCCGATGTTGGGGGCGAGGATGGGAACGACCATGAAGATCATCATGATGATCGACATGACGCTCGCCATGCGGCGGCCGTCGAAGAGGTCGCGCACGATCGCCGTGGCGATGACGCGGGTCGAGGCCGCTCCGATCCCCTGCACCGCGCGCAGCGCAAGAAGCGCGCCGAAGGTCGGCGCGAACATCGCGGCGATCGAGGCCGCCGTGTAGATGGAGAGTCCGGCGAGAAGCACCGGACGGCGCCCGAAGCGATCTGCGAGGCTGCCGTAGAAGATCTGCGCCCCGCCGGCACCCAGAATGTAGGCGGTGATGACGAACTGGCGCGAGTTCTCGTCCTGAATGTCGAGCGCGCTGCCGATGTTCGACATCGCCGGGATGACGATGTCGATCGCAGCGGCGTTCAGCGCCATGCAGGCGGCGAGGAGCGCGATCAGTTCCCAATGCGGGAGCGGCCGGCGCGAGGACAAGGGCGCGGAGGTCATGACTACACTTTCGAAGGCTCGCGAGGCGAGTACGCCCCCGAACGGAAATTAACAAGTGTGCCTGACGATCCGCGAGATGGTGCCTGAACGAGGATGGGCCCGCTCGGTCCGAGCAGGCCCATCCTTTCGATCAGGTCCCGGTGCGCGGCCCGGCCGCGCGGACGTCAGGCCGTTGCGGCAGGCGCCTGCACGGGAATGCCCTTCTCGACGAAGAAGTCCTGCAGCTCGCCGGCCTGGAACATCTCCCGCACGATGTCGCAGCCGCCCACGAACTCGCCCTTCACGTACACCTGCGGAATGGTCGGCCAGGAGCCGTACTCCTTGATGCCGTTGCGCAGCTCGTCCGAGGAGAGAACGTTCACGCCCTTATACTCGACGCCCAGATAGTTGAGGATCTGGACGACCTGGCCGGAGAACCCGCACTGCGGGAAATCGGGCGTACCCTTCATGAAGACGATCACGTCGTTCGTCTTCACCTCGTTGTCGATCCAGTCGTTGATGCCGGTCATGAGGTCTGTCCTTTTCGAAGTAGGCCGCGCCATACGTGGGCCGATCAGGTTCCGGCTCGTTCCAGCCGCTCAATTCGTTCCGCTTGCCTGAGCAGTTCGCCTCGGGTCTCCACGAGGACATAAGCGATGCCGGAAACGGCGTGCTCCAGTGATTCCAAACGCGTGTTCACCATGTCGAACCGCTGGTGAAATTCGGACCGGAGCGACGCCGTCTCGCTGCGAATTAGGCGAAGCTGTTCCAGAACGAGGTTCTCGACGTCGTTCGTCACCGCTCGCTCCTATTTCGGCGCGCTGGTCTGCAGCGCGAGCGCGTGGAGAACGCCGCCCATGTTTCCCTGCAGCGCCTGATAGACCATCTGGTGCTGCTGGACGCGGGTCTTGCCCCGGAAGCTCTCGGAGACGACGTCGGCGGCGTAGTGGTCGCCGTCGCCCGCCAGGTCGCGGATCGTCACCTCGGCATCCGGGATTCCCGCCTTGATCATCGTCTCGATGTCGTGGGCGTTCATCGGCATGCCGTTGTCTCCGTCTTCGCCTCGTTCGTTCTGTCCAAGATAGGCGCCGGACCACTTTGCCGCAATGCGTTCAGGCGGCTTCCTGAGAGACGACGCGCCCGCTCATGTAGTTCGGGAACCAGCTTTCATGCGCGATCGTGAGATCGTCGAGATCGACCTGGAGGAGGCCTTCGACGACGAAGCTGTGTCCGCCGACGCCGCCGATCTCAAGCGCCGGCACGCCCGCCGCCTCGGCCTGCGAGAGAACGGTCGCCGCCGTCTCGCGCTTCACCGCGATCACATAGCGCCCTTGGTCCTCGCCGAAGAGCTTGGCGTGCGGTTCGGCGCCGACCGGCTCGATCGCGACGCCGATCTTCGAGGCGATGGCGAGTTCGGCGAGCGCGACCGCGAGCCCGCCGTCCGACAGGTCGTGGCAAGTCCGCACGGTCCCGGCGCGGATCAGCCCGCGCACGAAGTCGCCGTTGCGCTTCTCCGCCTCCAGATCGACCTCCGGCGCGCGCCCCTCTTCGCGTCCATGGATTTCGCGCAGGAAGATCGATGCCCCGAGATGGGTGCCGTCGCCGCCGACGAGGATGAGGACGTCGCCCTCGGCGAGATTGTCGGTGCGAGCCGTCTTCGTGCGGTCCTCGACGAGACCGACGCCGCCGATCGTGGGCGTGGGCAGGATCGCGGCCCCGTGCGTCTCGTTGTAGAGGGAGACGTTGCCCGAGACGATCGGGAAGCCGAGCGCGCGGCAGGCCTCGCCGATGCCCTCGATGGCCTTCACGAACTGGCCCATGATCTCCGGCTTCTCGGGGTTGCCGAAATTGAGGTTGTCGGTCGCGGCCAGCGGCTCGGCCCCGACGGCCGTCAGATTGCGCCAGCATTCGGCGACCGCCTGCGCACCGCCGCGGTACGGGTCGGCCTCGCAGTAGCGCGGCGTCACGTCCGAGGAGAAGGCGAGGGCCTTCGTCGGATGGCCGTCGACGCGCACGAGGCCGCCGTCGCCGCCCGGGCGCTGCAGCGAGTTGCCCTGGATCAGCGTGTCGTACTGCTCGAAGACCCAGCGCCGTGAAGCGATGTCGGGCGAGCCGAGGATCGTCAGCAGCGCCTGCTCGTAGTCCGCGGGCTCGGGCACGTCCCGCGCCTCGATCGCCGGCAGCATCGTCGGCTCCACCCACGGGCGGTCGTACTCCGGCGCCTCGTCGCCGAGCTGCTTGATGGGCAGGTTCGCGACCTCCTTGCCCTCGAACAGGATGCGGAAGCGCAGGTCGTCGGTCGTCTTGCCGACGATGGCGAAGTCGAGGCCCCATTTGACGAAGATCGCCTCGGCTTCCTCGCGCTTCTCGGGCCTCAGCACCATGAGCATGCGCTCCTGGCTTTCGGAAAGCATCATCTCGTAAGCCGTCATGCGCTCCTCGCGCACCGGCACCTTGTCCAGCTCCAGTTCGATGCCGAGGTCGCCCTTGGCGCCCATCTCGACGGCCGAGCAGGTGAGGCCCGCCGCACCCATGTCCTGGATCGCGATGACGGCGCCGGTCGCCATCAGCTCGAGGCAGGCTTCCAGGAGGCACTTCTCGGTGAAGGGGTCGCCCACCTGCACGGTCGGACGCTTCTCCTCGATCGTGTCGTCGAACTCGGCCGACGCCATGGTGGCGCCGCCGACGCCGTCGCGGCCCGTCTTGGCGCCGAGATACACGACCGGCAGGCCGACGCCTTCGGCCTTGGAGTAGAAGATGGCGTCGGTCCTCGCCAGGCCCGCGGCGAAGGCGTTGACGAGGCAGTTGCCGTTATAGCGCGGGTGGAAGTTCACCTCGCCGCCGACGGTCGGAACGCCGAAGGAATTGCCGTAGCCGCCGACGCCGGCCACGACCCCGGCCACGAGATGGCGCGTCTTCGGGTGGTCCGGCGCGCCGAAGCGCAGGGCGTTCATCGCCGCGATCGGCCGGGCACCCATGGTGAACACGTCGCGCAGGATGCCGCCGACGCCCGTCGCCGCCCCTTGGTAGGGCTCGATATAGGAGGGATGGTTGTGGCTCTCCATCTTGAAGACGACGCACAGCCCGTCGCCGATGTCGACGACGCCGGCATTCTCGCCGGGCCCCTGGATGACGCGCTCGCCCTTGGTCGGGAGCGTGCGCAGCCAGCGCTTGGAGGATTTGTACGAGCAGTGCTCGTTCCACATCGCCGAGAAGATGCCGAGCTCGGTGATAGTCGGCTCGCGGCCGATCAGCGTCAGGATGCGCTCGTACTCGTCGGGCTTGAGGCCGTGGCTGGCGACGAGGTCGGGCGTGATGGCGATGTCGGTCATGGGGCTCGGGCTCGGCAGGCGCTTCGTCGCCCTGCCTCTAGCCCGGCTGGCGCCGAGATTGAAGGGCCGGCGACGGACGGCGGTTCAGTTCGCGGGCAGCCAAACACCCGGCGAGCGCGCCAGCCGGCGGCACGCGGCGGCTTCCTCCGCGCTGCGCAGAATCAGGACGTCGTCGTCCGCCTGGCTGATGAAGTCCTGCGTGACGCGGCGTTGCAGGATGAGAAGCGTGTAGTCCGCTGCTTCGCCCGCGCCCGCAGGCGAACGCACGCAGGTCCCGTGGCCGCGCCCGTCGGAAAAGAGGAGGCCGTCGAGCCGGTCGACGCTGGCGCGGCGGTAGACCACCGCCGCGGTCTGCCCGACATAGGTCGCCTCGGCGGGCGTCATCGGCAGGAGCGCCGGGTTGGCGTCGACCGAGGCGCATGCGCCCAGCGAAAGAGCGGCCGCGAGGGCGGCGACCCGCGCGGCCCTCATGCGCGGGACCAGACGTGGCTTGGCGAGCGCACTGCCGATCCGTCGGCGCGCCGGTCGGCCTCCTGGCCTGCGGCGAGGGCCGCCACGGCAAGAAGCAGATAGGCGGCGAGTTCCGAAAACTCCTCCAGCATCGGAAGATCGCGCCCGTCCGCGACCTGACCGACGATGAGCAGGCCGAGCACGAGGAGGAGCGGAAGGCAGCGCAGGACGAAACGGGGGAGAGCCCGGAACTCCGACCGGCGCAAGGCGCGGGGCCCCAGCGCAGGGTTGCGCCAGACGAGCCCGATCCAGAGAAGCAGCGGCAGAAGGTAGCCGAGCGTCTTGGTGCCGCCCGGCATGCAGGGCCCGGCCTCGTAGAAGGGGCTGCCGCAGCGCGGCAGTTCGCGCACGAGGAAGAGGAGAGAGAACAGAGCGAGCCCGAGGGCCAGCCGTCCTGCCCAGCCGTCGAGGTTCAGGCTCGCCCGCGAAAAGACGATGGCGGCGCCGAGAAGCGCACCGATCTGGAGCATCTCCCAAGGGCCGTTCTCGCTGAACCAGCCCCCCCGCCAATCCGACAGGACGACGATCGCGAGGGCTCCGAGGAGGCTCGACGACAAGATCATGACGTCCAGAAGACGTGGAGATGACACCCGGAACATGGGGTGTGCTTACGCCTTAAACCTCGCAAGAGGAAGCGCCCGCGCTCCAGCGCGCGATGTCGGACCGGATCCGGGTCGCTGCCGGTGTTCCGAGGAGCGGCCCGTAGGTCTCGACCGCGCTCGATCCCGTCTGGCCCTCCACGACCAGGAGCGGCCTCGCCTCCATGCGGCCACGCGGCACCAGCAGGAATCGGGGACGGCCGGAGAAGGAGGAGAGTTCGGGCGCAAGGCCGAACGCCGCAAAGGTCCGGTCGCCGGAGCGGATCCAGCAGCGGTTCGCCGTCACGGCCAGACGCTCCATCCGGTCCAGGCCGGTGTCGGCAGGGGCGACGGGAGCCGGGGCCACCGTCGGCGCCCGATCGACGCAACCGCCGAGAAGAGCGAGCAGCGCCAGAGACCCGAGGAGCGGTGACCTCACGCGGCGCGCGCCGCGGGCGAGAGGCCGAGCACGCTATCGAAGATGCCGCGCCCATCCGTGCCGCCATGCTCCGGCTCGACGAGGTTTTCGGGGTGCGGCATCAGGCCAAGAACGTTGCCCGCCTCGTTCACGATCCCTGCGATGTCGCGCACCGCACCATTGGGGTTCGTGCCCTCGGCGTAGCGGAACGCGACCCGGTTCTCACCCTCGAGCCGCGCGAGCGTCTCCTCGTCGGCGAAGTAGTTGCCGTCGTGGTGCGCCACCGGGCAGCGGATGATCTGGCCTTGGCTGTAGGCCGTCGTGAAGCGCGTCGAAGCGTTGGCGATCTCCAGCTTCACCTCGCGGCAGACGAAGTGGAGGCTCGTGTTGCGCATCAGCGCGCCCGGGAGGAGGCCGGCCTCGCACAGGATCTGGAAGCCGTTGCAGACGCCGAGGACCGGAACGCCCTTCGACGCTTCGTCGGCCACGGCGCGCATCACCGGCGAGCGCGCCGCGATGGCGCCGCAGCGCAGATAGTCGCCGAAGGAGAAGCCGCCCGGCACCACGATGAGGTCGACCGCCGGAACCGCCGTCTCGGTCTGCCAGACGGTAAGGGGCTCGGTCCCCGTGATGTGGCGCAGCGCCGCGATCATGTCGCGGTCGCGGTTGAGGCCGGGGAGGAGGACGACGGCGGTCTTCATGGATGCGGCTCGAAAGGATGCTGGGGTTCGGCGAGCTCGCGCAACTCGAGCCGACGCTCGACACGGTCGAGGCGTTGGTCGATCCGCGAAAGGACGGCGTAGACGTTGTTCGTGTCGGTCTGCGTCGAGAGAAGGTGGCCGCGAAACGCCGCCATGCTCTGCGAGTGCTCGACCGCAAGATGCTCCAGGTTCGTCAATCGCTGCTGGATGCTCTTCAGCACCTCATAGAGGAGATCGTTCGTCACCTCGGCCACCGGTCACGCTCCTTCGAAGCTAGACGATCTCCACAGCGTAGTTCTCGATGACGGTGTTGGCGAGAAGCTTCTCGCACATCGCCTCGAGTTCGGCCGATGCGGCGGCGCGGTCGGAGGTCTGGAGCGTCACGTCGAACACCTTGCCCTGCCGGACCGGGCCGACGCCGTCGAATCCGAGCGAGCCGAGGGCACCCTCGATGGCCTTGCCCTGCGGGTCGAGAACGCCGGTCTTGAGCGTGACGAGGATGCGCGCCTGGATCACTTGATATGCCTGTCCCTGGAGTAGACGAGTCGGGGTCCCGATGCCGGACGCGGCGCTTCTCTGCGCCGCCGCCTCACTTGACCAGCACCGGCCCTGTAGGGCGGGGCGGCTCGTTCTCGTTCATGATGCCGAGCCGGCGCGCCACCTCCTGGTAGGCCTCGACGAGGCCGCCCATGTCGCGGCGGAAGCGGTCCTTGTCGAGCTTGTCGTTGGTCGACACGTCCCACAGGCGGCAGGAGTCCGGCGAGATCTCGTCGGCGACGATGATGCGCATCATGTCGCCTTCGTAGAGGCGGCCGGTCTCGATCTTGAAGTCGACGAGCTGGATGCCGACGCCGAGGAACAGGCCCGACAGGAAGTCGTTGACGCGGATCGCCAACGCCATGATGTCGTCGATCTCCTGCGGGCTCGCCCAGCCGAAGGCCGTGATGTGCTCTTCCGACACCATCGGGTCGTCGAGCTGGTCGGCCTTGTAGTAGAACTCGATGATCGAGCGGGGCAGCACCGTGCCCTCCTCGATGCCGAGGCGCTTGGCCAGCGAGCCGGCGGCGACGTTGCGCACCACCACCTCGAGCGGGATGATCTCGACTTCCTTGATCAGCTGCTCGCGCATGTTGAGCCGCTTGATGAAATGCGTCGGGATGCCGATGCGGTTCAGATGCGTGAAGATGTATTCCGAGATGCGGTTGTTGAGGACGCCCTTGCCGTCGACGATCTCGTGCTTCTTCTTGTTGAAGGCGGTCGCGTCGTCCTTGAAGAACTGGACGAGCGTGCCGGGCTCGGGACCCTCGTAAAGGATCTTGCCCTTGCCTTCGTAGATACGGCGGCGACGTGTCATCAATGAGCGCTCGATCGTGAGTGGGCGGCCCGGACGGTCGCAACCGCTCGATCTGATCCCGGGCCTCAAGGCGCGTGAATAGACCATCGGGCCGCTCTAAACAATCGCCGCGCGTCGATTGGCCTGCCGGCGTGCCGCGTGGGGATCGGCCTGTCGATCCTTCAAATCGACGTCGCCTTGCCTAGATCGGTGGCAGACGAAACGACGAGGAGCCGTAAGAGATGTCGCTGAAGGACCGCCGGGACGAGATGGAGTCGCGCTACGCGCACGACCAGGAGAAGAAGTTCAAGATCGAATCCCGCCGCAACCGGATCTTCGGCCAGTGGGCCGCCGGCAAGCTCGGAAAGTCCGGCGCGGACGCCGACGCCTATGTGCAGGAGGTCGTGAAGGCGAGCTTCGCACGGGCCGGCGACGAGGACATCGTGGAGAAGGTGGAAGGCGATTTCCGCGCGGGCGGCGTCGATCTCTCGGCCGACGACATTCGGCGCGAACTCGAGACCTCGTTCGTCGAGGCCGAGCGCCAAGTGAACGCAGGCTGACCGGGATGACCGTTCCGAGCCTTCGGGCGGACGACTTCCGGGTGGCGGCGTGGTCGGGACTGACCGACCCCGCCGCGCTCCAGGCGGTCGCCGAGGCGCCCTTCGACGTGGTCGTTCTCGACATGCAGCACGGGCTGCACGACGTGGCGAGCATCCACAAGGGGATTGCCATGGTCACCGCCGCCGGAAAGCCGACGGTGGTCCGCGTTCCGCTCGGCGAGCTCGGAACCGTATCGCGCGCCCTCGACTTCGGGGCCGCGGGCATCATCCTGCCGATGATCGAAAGCGCAGAGGACGCGAGGGCGTTCGTCGCGGTCGCCAAGTATGCCCCCCTCGGCCAGCGCTCCTTCGGGCCGGCCCAGGCGGTGCGCGTGCACGGTTACCCGGACGCGCGGACCTACATGGAGGGCGCGAACGCCGCGACGCTGACGATCGCGATGATCGAGACGCAGAGCGCCTATCGCGACCTCGACGCCATCCTCGGCGTAGAAGGGCTCGACGGCGTCCTCGTCGGCCCGGCCGACCTGTCGATCGCTCTTACGGGCCGGCTGGATGCGGACGGCGAGGCGGTCCTCGAAGCGGCGGGCGAGATCGCCCGCAAGGCCAAGGCGGCGGGTAAGCTCGCGTCGATCTACGTCTCGGGCCGGGCGGCGGCAGCCAGAGCGAAGGCGCAAGGCTTCGATCTCGCCTGCTCGCAGGTCGACGACGCGACTGACGCCGCGGCTGCGAGCCGAAGGGCGGCGGAGTTGCGCGGCTGACCGCTCAGTCGTGAAGCTTCAGACCCGCGAGGAACTTCCCGAAAGTCAGCAATCCCTCCGGCCATGGACCGTGGCCGGAGGCCGCGTTGATATGACCCGATTCTCCGGCATCGACGAAGAGCGAGCCCCAGGCGCCGGCGATGTCCTCGGCGGCCTCGAAGGACGAGAAGTCGTCGTTGCGGCTGGCGACGACGATCGAGGGAAAGGGCAGGGGATCGCGCGGATAGGGCCCGAAGGTCATCAGGTGCTGCGGGCGGATCGCCGGGTTGGCGACGTCCGGCGGCGCGACGAGAAAGGCGCCGACGACAGGGCGATGGAAGTGCGGGATCGCCTGCACCGCGGTCGCCACTCCGAGGGAGTGGGCGACGATGACGACCGGCTTCTCGGCCTCGTTCACGGCGTTCGCCATCACCCGCACCCAGTCCTCGCGGACGGGCTTCGACCACTCCGCCTGCTCGACGCGCCGCGCGCTGGAGAGCTTGCGCTCCCAGCGGGTCTGCCAGTGCTGGTCGGACGATCCGGTGTAGCCCGGAACGATGAGGATGTCGGCTTGGGATGCGCGCATGGGCGGCGAGGTGGGCGATCGCCCGCCCGTTGTCAACGGCCCCGCTCCGTCTTCGGTCCGCCGGCGTCGACCCCCGGCAGCGCGCGCGATGCCGGGGTCTGCGCCGGCGTGAAGGCGAACTCGACCGGATCGCGACGGGAGGATGCGGCACTTCCGCAATCCGGGCGATGGCCGTCCTGGCCATCTCGTCCCGATACGTCCCCTGCAGGATCCTCGATTCCTCGTCGGAGAACGTCCGGACGGGCTCGTGCGCCATGCCCGTGTGAGGTCTACAGCAGCGGGCTGATCAGCCGCGTGACGTTCTCGCCGAGCTGCACGAAGAAGCCGCGTTTCTCCCAGGCGACGGGATCGAGCCGGTGGCTCTTGCCGCGGTAGTCGTTCTCGATCCGGCGCAGCCCCTCCACGACCGTGGAATCGTAGCAGACGAGCGTCACCTCAGAATTCAGCTCGAAGGAGCGCCGGTCCATGTTGGCCGAGCCGATGATGGCGATGTCGTCGTCGATCGACAGGTGTTTGGCGTGCAGGAAGCGCTCCCGGTAGAGCATCACCTCGACGCCGGAGGACAGGAGTTCCTCGTAATAGGATTGCTGGGCGCGGTCGATCAGGATGGAGTTCGTGGTCGAGGTCACGAAGAGGGTGACGTGGACGCCCTTGTTGACGGCCGTCCGCATCGCCTGGAGCAGCGGCTCGTTCGGAATGAAGTAGGGCGTCGCCAGAACCACCCGCTCGCGGGCGGTGTGGATCAGGTTGGTGAAGAGCATGTCGACGCCGCCGCCGGGATAGTCCGGGCCGGTCGGCAGCACCTGCGCCATCGAGGTGCCGGCCGGCACGTCGCCGCCGGGCGGCATCAGGTCGGGAGAGGCGATGTCCTCCTCGGTCTCCAGATACCAGTCGCCGATGAAGATCGCCTGCAGCTCCAGGACCACCGGGCCTTTCACGCGCGCCATCAGCTCGCGGTAGAAGGTCTTGGGCTCGTATTCGATGCGGTGCATGTTCTGGGAGCCGACCCAGCCGGTCTTGCCGTCGACGACGACGATCTTGCGGTGGTTGCGAAGATCCGCGCGCGTCGCCCGGTTCCAGAAGGAGAGCGGCAGGATCACCTGCAGGTGCACGTCGGATTTGGCGAGGCGCTTGGCGATGGCCCTTCGGTCGGCGCTGGACCCCACTGCGTCGATGAGGAGGCGGCAGGTGACGCCGCGCTTGGCCGCGCGCTCCAGCGCGCTCAGCACCTTGTTCCCGGCCTCGTCGGCCTGGAGGATGTAGAACATCACGTGCGCGTGGTGCTCGGCCTCGTCGATATCGGCGGCGATTCGGTCGACGACGCGGTTGTAGTCCGCGTCGAACTCGATCGAATTGCCCGAAAGGCAGGGCAGGCGGCCGATGGTCCGCACGAGGTTGGAGGCCATGCGGTGGCGCGGCTGGAGCTCGTCGCAACCGCCGCGCTGGTCGAGCGTCAGCTCCCCGAGCGCCTTGCCGATGATCGAGGGCACCTGCCGCAGCCGCCTCTTTCGCCAGCGCGGATGCTCGGCGTGGCCGAGCGCGAGATAGACGAGGAGCGCCGCCCAGGGCAGGAAGAAGAAGAGGATCATCCAGGCCTGCGCCGCCGCGGGCGAGCGGCGGAACGGGATGTAGACCAGAGCGCCGAGGATGATGCTCCAGTTGGCGACGCCGATGGCGTAGGCCCAGTAGGGGCTCGAGAAGAACTCCATGCACGCTCCTTCGGCGGGGGCGTCGAGCTCCACGCCGTCCCCTCGTCGACGGCAGCCGGCTCATATCGGAGCAGGCCGTCGTCGTCGTCCGGGAAACCGATTCCGCTTCCCCGTCCGATGCTGTAGGTAGCGCGCCGGAGCGCAAACCGGAGGCCTGCCGTCGATGCCGCGTATCGTCTACGCCAATCTCGGCTATTCGCGCGATATCGACGGGTCGATCGGGCACCATGTCCGGCGCGCGCACCACCACATCTACACGCCGCGGGACGCCCAGCTGCGCAGCCTGAACTTCGTGAAGGAGGCGCTGCGCGAGCTGAAGCCGGACCTGTCCTGCTTCGTGGAGATCGACCGGGGCTCGTTGACCAACGGGTTCTTCGATCAGCTCCCGGTCCTGCGGGAGGACCATCACACGATGGTCCAGATCGACTCCAAATACGCCCGGGAGCGCAAGTTCCGGCGCTTCTCGATCTCGCGCGGCAAGTCCAACGCCTTCCTCGCCTCGACGCCGCTGGAGTTCCGCGCGCGCTATCTCGACTTCGGAAAGAAGCGCCTCGTCTACGACATCGACCTCGCCGGAATCCGCGTGCTCGTCGCGCATTGCTCGCTGCTCCACCGCGTCCGCGAGCGGCAGTTCGAGCAGCTCGCCGAATGGACGCGCGAGCGCGACGGGCCGACCGTCGTCGTCGGCGACCTGAACATCTTCCGGGGTGGCCACGAGCTGCGCCCGCTTCTGGCCGACAAGCGCTTTCGGCATCTGAACGAAGCGCATGGGCCGACCTTCCGGTTCGGACCCTATCGCGCCAATCTCGACACCTGCCTCGTCTCCGGCGAGATCGCCGAGCGGGCCCGCCTGCAGATGGTCCCGCAGCCCTTCTCGGACCACGACATGCTGTGCATCGACATCGATCTGGCCGGCGACGGATCGGCCGAGACCGGATCGAAGGCCGCCTGACACTGCTGCCGAAACGACGAAGGCCCCGCCGGATGACGGGGCCTTCGTGACGTCGCAGGGTCTGCGATCAGTTGTTGGCGGGCGCCGGCGAAGCGGGCGCGGGCTCGGCCGGAGCGGGCGAGGCGGGCGCAGCCGGCTCCGGAGCGGCCGGCGCGGCAGGCTCGGGCGCGGCGGGCGTCTCGGCGGCCGGCGGAGTCGTCTCCTCGACGGCCGGCGTATCGGCGCCCGTGGTCGTCGTGGCCGGGTCGGGCGTGCCCGTGAAGAACAGGAAATAGAGGACGACGGCGACGATCAGGCCGCCCAGGATGAACCAGATCGCGCTCGGGCCGCTGCTGCCGCCGGTCGTCGTCGTGGTGTGGGTCGATTCGCGCACGTGCGTGTCGCGCGGGGGGATGGGGTCGTGCGGCGGCGGTGTGCTGCCGGGAGGCGGAGGCGTGTAGGTCATGAGCGACGTCCTTTGCTGTGGCCGCCCTCGAAGGGAAAGCCGACGACGGTACGAGGTGAAACGCGCCCGGCGCCAAGGCGTTTCATGGCCTCGCGACCGGGCGGTCTCACAGTGACCAGGCAAATAGGGGCGTCGCTCTAGAGCGTTTTCCGACTGGGTAGAGTCTCGGCGCGGTTCATGATTCAAGCTATCGACCGGAAGGGAAGCAGCGATGGCACGAGCTTTGTCGATTGATCTTCGGCATCGGGTGTTGGCCGCGAT
>JAEZXX010000006.1 GCA_023419535.1 Pseudomonadota bacterium
AGCGGGCGGTTGTCCATGCAGGAGGGCAGGCGGAAGCCGTATTCGGCGAGCGTCGCCTTGCGGCGGAAGTCGCCGCGATACATGGCGCCGATCTGCGGGATGGTGACGTGGCTCTCGTCGATGAAGACCAGCGCGTTGTCGGGCAGGTATTCGAAGAGCGTCGGCGGCGGGTGGCCGGGCAGGCGGCCGGTGAGGTAGCGCGAATAGTTCTCGATGCCGTTGCAGGAGCCGGTGGCCTCGATCATCTCGATGTCGAAGCCAACGCGCTGCTCCAGCCGCTGCGCCTCCAGAAGGCGGCCCGCGGCGTTCAGCTCGACGAGACGGTCCTTCAGCTCGGCGCGGATGGACTTGACCGCCTGCTGCAGCGTCGGGCGCGGCGTCACGTAGTGCGAGTTGGCGTAGATCTTGACGGACTTCAGGTCGTCGGTCTTGGCGCCGGTGAGCGGGTCGAACTCGTGGATCGACTCGATCTCGTCGCCGAAGAGCGAGATGCGCCAGGCGCGGTCTTCGAGGTGAGCGGGGAAGAGCTCGATCGTGTCACCTCTGACCCGGAAGCTCCCGCGGGTGAAATCCATGTCGCGGCGCTTGTACTGCTGGGCGACGAGGTCGGCGAGGAGCTGGCGCTGGTCGAGCCGGTCGCCGACCGACATCTGGAAGGTCATCGCCGTGTAGGTCTCGACCGAGCCGATGCCGTAGATTCAGGAGACCGAGGCGACGATGATGCAGTCGTCGCGCTCCAGCAGCGCACGCGTCGCGGCGTGGCGCATGCGGTCGATCTGCTCGTTGATCGAGGACTCCTTCTCGATGAAGGTGTCCGAGCGCGGCACGTAGGCCTCGGGCTGGTAGTAGTCGTAGTAGGAGACGAAATACTCCACCGCGTTGTCGGGGAAGAAGTTCTTGAACTCGCCGTAGAGCTGGGCGGCCAGCGTCTTGTTGGGCGCGAGGATCAGCGCCGGGCGCTGCGTGCGCTCGATGACGTTGGCGACCGTGAAGGTCTTGCCCGAACCGGTGACGCCGAGGAGCACCTGCGTCTGGTCGTGGCTCTCGGTGATGCCGGAGACGAGGTCGCGGATGGCGGTCGGCTGGTCGCCCTTCGGCTCGTAGTCGGATGCGATGCGGAAGGCGATGCCGCCTTCCGACTTCTGCGGCCGGGCCGGCCGGTGCGGCAGCCAGATCTCGCCGTTCTTCAGGAGCGGGTTGCCCTCGGAGATGAGCTTGGTGAGCGCGTCGACCGTGGCGGTGACGCCGCCGGCGGGCAGCGCCGCCGCGTCCTCGAGGCTCACGTCCATGCCGGCGACGGGGTTGAGGCCGGCGGCGGCGCGCTTCTTCGGGTCCGTGGTGGCGCCCATGGAGGTGCCGCGCGCGGATTTGGCCGCCTTTTCCGGTTTGGGCGCCTTGGCGGGCGCGGAGGGCTTCTTCGCCTTGCGCGCAGGCTCGGCCGCCTTGCGGGTCGCCTCCTCCTCCAGCCCCTGAGCGATCTCGTCGGCCCAGCCGGAGACGGGGCCGGCCATCGGGGTGCCGGCGAAATCGGGCTGGGGGGCCTCGCCGAACCCCTCCGCCAGCCGCTCCGAGGCGTCCGAATAGTCGAGGATGGGCGAGCGGCGTGGAGATTTGCGCGGGGTGTCGGCCATGCCGCCAATATGGGGGCCGAACCGTGAACGGGGAAGAGCGGACGGAGCCCGTCGAACGCGGCATCGTGACCGGCGAAGGATGACAAATTGCGGCCGAACGGTGGCCATTTCCTTCCCGCTCGGCCTATGGAAGAGGGCGGCCGATCGGGCCGACGGGAGAGAATGCGCAGAACCGGGCTCTGGGCCGGGCGCTCGACGGGAGGACGTTTCATGAGTGCGACGCTGATGATCGCCATCAGCCTGGTGGCGTTCGCCGCCGGCTATTTCGTCTATTCGCGTTTCATCGGGCGGCACGTCTACGCCCTCGATCCGACCTTCCGAACACCGGCGCACACGATGAGGGATGGGGTGGACTTCGTGCCCACCGACAAGTTCGTCCTGTGGGGCCACCATTTCACCTCGGTCGCCGGCGCGGCGCCCATCGTCGGCCCGGCCATCGCCATCATCTGGGGCTGGGGGCCGGCCTTCGCCTGGGTCGTGGTGGGCACCGTCTTCTTCGCAGGGGTCCACGATTTCGGGGCGCTCTGGGCGTCGGCGCGCAACCGCGGTCTGTCGATCGGCGCGCTGACAGGCAACGTGCTCGGCGCCCGCGCACGCAACCTCTTCATGATGGTGATCTTCCTCCTGCTCCTGATGGTCAACGCGGTCTTCGCGGTGGTGACGGCGGGCCTTCTCGTCGCCTTCCCGACGGCGGTGATCCCGATCTGGGGCGCCATCGTCGTGGCGCTGGTGATCGGGCAGCTGATCTACCGGCGGGGCGTGAAGCTGTTCTGGCCGTCCATCATCGGCCTCGCCGTCCTCTATGCGCTGGTCTTCGTCGGCCAGTGGGTGCCCGTGGTGCTCCCCGAAAGCGTCCTCGGCATGAACCAGACCACGCAGTGGATCGTGATCATGTTCGCCTATGCGGGCATCGCCTCCATCCTACCGGTCTGGGTGCTGCTCCAGCCGCGCGACTACATCAACGGGCTGCAGCTCTTCGCGGGGCTGATCCTCCTCTACGGCGCGACCTTCCTCGCCCAGCCGGAGATCGTGGTGCCGGCCTTCAACCCGGACGTTCCGGAGGGCACGCCCTCCTTCATCCCGCTTCTCTTCGTCACCGTCGCCTGCGGCGCCATTTCCGGCTTCCATGGGCTGGTGGCCTCGGGCACGTCGTCCAAGCAGCTGAACCGGGAGACGGACGCGCGCTTCGTCGGCTATTTCGGCGCGGTGGGGGAGGGCATGCTGGCGGTGGCCGCGATCGTCTGCGTCGCCGCGGGATTCGCTTCGCTGGAGGAATGGCGGTCGGTCTACACCGAGTTCTCGGCGGGCGGCGTCAACGCCTTCGTCGAAGGCGGGGCCAACATCGTGGCGGCGGGCACCGGGCTCGACACCACCGTCGCGGCGACGCTCCTGGCGCTGCTCGCCGCACTCTTCGCCGGCACGACCATGGACACCGGCCTGCGCCTGCAGCGCTACGTGATCCAGGAGGCGGGGGAAGTGGCCGGCATCAAGCCGCTGCAGAACGGCTACGTCGCCGTTCTCGTCGCGCTCGGCTCGTGCCTCGCGCTGGCGTTCGGCGCCGGTTCGGGCGGCGACGGCGGCATGCTGATCTGGCCGCTCTTCGGGACGACCAACCAGCTGCTCGCCGGGCTGACGCTCTCGGTCATCGCGGTCATGCTGATGCGCAACCGCAAGCCAGCCATCTACGTGCTGGTGCCGCTCGCCTTCCTCCTCGTGATGTCCATCGTCGCGCTGTTCATCCAGCTCGGCGCCTTCATCGCGGCGGGCGACTGGCTGCTCGGCTCGCTCAACGTCGTCGTCCTGGTCGCCTCGCTCTTCGTCGCCTTCGAGGCGGTGACGGCGATGCGGCGCGAGCGCGACCAGATGGTCGCGGCCGAATAGCGTGGCGGGCAAGCCCGCCTCCCGGACCGCCGCGCTCTTTGCGGCGGTCGGCGACCGGCTCGGCGAATTCTACGCCGCGCCCTACCGGCGCACCTTCGCGCGGGCGCGGCGCGAGGAGGACGACCTCTTCATGATGCTCGTCTTCTCCGAGAGCCTCGGCGTGCCGAACCCGGCGACCTACTACACGCTCGAACTCATGCCCGAGCTCTACGACCGGTTCCACGACTGGCACCGGCGCATGGGCCTGGAGCGCTCGCCGCTCGACGGGTTCCGATGCTGCTAGAGGCGCTCGGCAAGCGACGCGTCCTCTTCTTCGGCGGCAAGGGCGGGGTCGGCAAGACGACGCTCGCCTCGTCGCTGGCGGCCGGATATGCGGCGCGCGGCCGGCGCGTCCTCGTCGTCTCCACCGACCCCGCCCACAATCTCGGCCATCTCTGGGGCCGCGAGATCGGCCCGGAGCCGGTGCGCCTGGCAGCCGGTCTCGACGGCATCGAGCTGGATCCGGCGCGAACGGTGGACGAGCATCTGGACGGCGTCGAGCGGCAGCTCCGCAGGCTGATGCCCGAGCGGCTCGGCGGCGAGGTGCGCCGGCATCTGGCGCAGGCCCGCGAGGCACCGGGCATGATGGAGGCCGCGCTTCTGGAGCGCATCGCGGCGACGCTGGAGGAGGGGCTCGAAGCGCACGACCTCGTCGTCTTCGACACCGCGCCGACGGGCCACACGACGCGGCTGCTCGAACTGCCCGAGCTGATGGGCGCGTGGACGAGCGGGCTCCTGAAGGCGCGCGAGCGCTCCGACCGCTTCGCCGCTGCGCTCGGGCAGTTCCGCGCAGCGGAGACGGACGACGGTCCGGGCTCCAAGCTCTTCGGCGGCGAGCCGGGACGCGAGCACGATATGCGCGCGACGTTGATGCGCCGCCAGGACCGCTTCCGGCGGTTGCGCGAGACGCTGACCGACGCGGCGCGCACCGCCTTCCTCATCGTCCTCACGGCCGAGCGGCTGCCGGTCCTGGAGACGATCGAGCTCCACGGCCGGCTCGTGCAACTGCGCGTGCCGGTCGGCGGCCTGCTCGTCAACCGCCGCTCCCCGCGCGGCGAGAGCGCGCTCCTCGACCGGCGGGCGGACGGGGAGGAGGGTCATCTGCGCCATCTGCGCACGGCCTTGGGACGACACGCGCTGCCGCTCGTCGAACTGCCGCTCGCGGCCGAAGAGATCCTCGGTCCGAAGGCTCTCGTCGACTTCTGCGAGCGGCATCTCTGCGGCGGCGGGCCGCGCGACGCCCGGGCAAGGACCGGCCCTCGCTGATCCCGCCACCGGTTCAGGCCGTGCCGCGGGCCCCACCGCCGGTCTGACCTCCTCCTGCCGCGTGAGATCGGCCTCCGCCACGGCGCCCATAAGGGGCGTGCAGAGATAGCCGATACCGCGCATCAGAAGGGTGGCGGCAACGAGGGTGGCCATGTTCCACCCGATGGTCTGCGACGCCAGGAGGACGCCGGCCGTTGCCAGCTGTACGACGCCGATCAAGGTCTCCAGCCGGCTGGCCTGCCAAGCGCGCGACAGCGTGGCGCTGTCCGGGAACTTGTCCGTCCGCATCCATTCGAGCTCCTTGCGCAGCAGAGGAGCGAGGGACGCCGAGACGTAGGTCCAGTCCAGCGCGTTGCGCACCAGCGTCGAGTAGACCTGGTCCTTCCAGTCCGAGCCGCCGCTGAGGCGAACGATGACGGCATTGTCGATCAGGGTGGAGAGCATTCCGGCCCCGACCGCCAGGACCACCCAGGCCGGAACCTCGATGACGGGCGCGGCGAGGGCGACGAGAGCGAGCACGAACATCAGCACGAGGTCGAACAGATTGCCGATCGCCCCGCCGAGCCTCGTCGTGGAGTGGTGAAGCTCGAGGAGCCGCTGGGGAAGCGAGAGGCGCGCCGACCGGTCGAGGCCGGTGAGCAGGCGCCAGTGCATCAGCAGTTGCTGGACGGGGCCGGCCGTCCAGCGGAACTGCTGCCGCTTCATATCCGCGATGTTCCCCGGGATCAGTCCGCGGCCGACCGTGTCCGAGAAGACGTGACCGGCATAGCCCGCCGCATGCAGGCGGATCGCGATCTCCGAATCCTCGGTCAGGCAGGTCTCGCACCAGCGCCCCGCCTTCTCGATCGCCTCCTTTCGGAAGAGGCACATGGTTCCGACCGTGAAGCCGGCCGCGAACTCGTTCAGAACCGGGAGGGTGACCTTGTGATACGAGATGTACTCGTAATAGGCACCGCGCAGGAACCGCGTCCCGCGCCAATTGCGGTAATCGTGGCTCGTCTGGACGTATCCCACCGCCGGATCGTCGAACAACGGGACGAAGCGAAGGAAGTCCTTCTCCGCGACGTAGTCGGCATCCACCAGCGCCACGATCTGCGTCGCGCTCGGCGTGCGGTCCAAAGCGTAGTTCAGGGCCCCGGCCTTGGCGCCCGGAAGATCGTCCACATGATGGAAACGGAAGCGGGGGCCGAGTTCGCGGCAGCTGCGCTCGATCGCGGTCCAGATGCGCGGGTCCTTCGTGTTGTTGTCGATCACGAGGACGTCGTAGTTCTCGTAGTCCAGCCGGGCGAGCGAGGAGAGGGTGCGGTGCACCAGATCCGGCGGCTCGTTGTAGCAGGGCACATGGATCGTGACGCGCGGCTGCGGGCCGGCGAGCCCCGCTTCGACGAGCTTTCGGGCCGCGTCCCGCCTCGGATGCGAGAAGAGGAGTTCGCTCAATCCGCCGAAGGTGAAGGTCCGGACGAGGCTGAGAGCGGAGAGGGAAGCCATCGCGGCGAGCGCCGCCAGAACCAGCGCATCGGCGGAGCCGAGATCGACCCAGCTCGCCACGCCCAGGGCCGCGCCCAGAAGCAGCATCATCCGGAACGCCAGGTGGAACACCGTGTGCGACCTGACCGCGGGGAGGATCGCGCAAAAGGCCCATGCGACGACGAGAGCGAGAGACAGAACGGCCACGATCGCCGGATCGAAATCGCTCCAAAACAACGGAACCGCAAGGGCGCAGCCGAGTGAAAAGACGAGAAGGGCGATGATAGCTCGATCGTTCCTCACGTAGAAGTAGAAGACAAGGCAGAGGGCGCTGAAAATCTGTGCAAGGCAGCCGACACTGACGACGTAGCTCAATTGCAACCCTGACTATATTATCTAGAGTTCGTGGATCGGATTTGGATTTCTCGGAGAATCTATTGCCGTTGCGATATGACGCCGTCGTGTCGTCGATCAAGGCGGCGACATGGTCCATCGATCAGTCGAGAGGCGGGTTCGAAGATCGGATATGAAGACGAGTCCGTGCGAGACGCTCGATCGAGAGACAGGACGCGCCCTCTTTCATGCCGGGGCGGCCGGCAACAGCATCGGCCCTTCGAAAATCCGAATCGATCTTCGAAAGGTCGATCCTTGGAATCTTGAGGATGAAGCGGCCTCTGCGTGTCCGAACGGACGGACGGCTCTAGAACCGCGAGCGAAAGTGGTCCTTCAGCCGCTCCAGCGTGGCGGCGTCGATCGCGGGCGGCTCGGTGATCTCGATCCAGGCGTCGATGTAGTGGTCGGGCGCGTAGACGTGGCCGTGGCCGATCGGCGAGGTCGTCGCCACCGCCATGTCGAAGGCGAGCTGGAGCATGGTGACCACCGGGAACCAGCGAAGGTCCGGCGAGACGTCCGGCCCCGGCTCCCCGCGCATCCAGGCCGGCTCGCGCAGGAAGGCGTAGGGGTCGAAGAAGGTCACCGGGTCGCTGGCATATTGCAGGTAGCCGATCCGCATCGGGCCCCAGTCCCCGCCCTGCTGCCCAAGCGTCGTTTCCTGGTTGGCGAAGCGGATGATGGAGCCGTCGCGGAAGCGCGGCAGCCATGCGGGCGAATCCGGCTGCCTCTCGGCGGTGACGCGGCGCCACTGGCTGGTGGAGAAGGGCGGCCCGGCCCAGAGCGCGCCGTCGAACGGGTCGGCGACGACGTCGTAGAGGTCGGTGGAGGATTCGGAGTTCATCGCCCCGAGCGAGAGGCCGTGGAGATAGAGGCGCGGCCGCGCGTCCTGCGGCAGGGCCGTCCAGTGGTCGTAGACGACGCGGAAGAGCGCGCGCCCGGCCTCCGCGCCGTAGCCGGGCTCGGCGAGGAGCGAAAGCCAGCTGGACAGATAGGAGTATTGCAGGGCGACCGAGGCGACGTCGCCGCGGTGGAGATAGTCGAGCGTGTCGAGCGCGGCCGGGTCGATCCAGCCGGTCCCGGTCGGGACCACGACGACGAGGGCGGAGCGCTCGAAGGCGCCGACGCGCAGCATCTCCTCGAAGGCGAGCTCGGCGCGTTGCTCCGCCGTCTCGCGCGAGTTGAGGCCGACATAGATCCGCAGCGGCTCCAGCGCGGGGGTGCCGAAGAAGGCGCCGATCTCCGCCGCGCCCGGCCCCGACACGACGAATTGGCGCCCGCGCGAGCCGAGAAGTTCCCAATCGACGAGGGAGGCGTCGCTGCCGGTCTTCAAGGGGTTCGCGGGACGCTGCGTCTCCGGGTCGATCCGCTGGTCGAGCTCCTGGAAGGACGAGTCGGCCACGCGCAGCGCCTGTTCGAACAGGACGCCGCTCGCCACCCACCAGAACAGGAACGCGGTGAGGGCGAAGCCGACGAGCCGGGCGACGGGACGCGGCATCAGACGCTTCATCCGGCGCGACAGGAACAACCAGATGCGCGCAAAGAGGAGGCCGAGCGATTTCAGGACCAGGAAGACGAGGATCGCGATGAGCGCCACCTGCAGCGGATAGGCCGTCTCGGCCGGCGGCAGGTCCATCAGCCGACGGACCGAATTCTGCCACTCGGCCGCGCGCCAGGCGAAGGCGACGACGGCCGCGAGGCAGACGAGGCCGGCGGTCAGCTTGAGCCAGCCTTCGAGGCGGCGCTCGGGGAGGGGCAGTTCGAGCTGGCGCCAGATCCAGGAGAGAAGGACGCCGATGGCGTAGCCGGCCGCGAGCGAGGCGCCGGTCAGCGGCCCCTGCATGAACGGCTCGCGCGGCAGAAGGCTGGGGGTCAGCGAGGCGGCGTAGAAGAGCGCGCCGAGGAGGAGCCCGGGCGTGGAGAAGTTCGCACGCAGCGAACGCAGGAGAGCGGTCAGGGTCGGCGGCACGCCGCGATAGCTAGAGCACGTCCGGGCGAAGCGCAGGCGTCCCGCCCGAGGATCATGCGTGCGCCCCGCCCTGCCGGTTTCAAGAGCCGGCGGCGCTCGACGCGCCGTCAGCGGGCCGGGCGGATCGAGGCCGGCGAGATCGTCGTGCCCTGCATGCAGACCGACATCTCGGCGATCTCGCCGATGATCTCAACCCGGTCGCCGCCGCGATAGCCCTGGAGTCCGCCGTCGACGGAGTAGAGGCGGCCATCCTCGCCGCGCAGCGTCGGGCAGGTGGCGCCCTCGTTGGAGAGGACGCCGATCACGCGCACGAGCTCGCCGCCGGGCCGGCCGGGATTGCCGGGACGGCCCCGCGCCTCGCCGATGCGGTAGGCGCCCGAGGCGAGCGGGCGCATGCGCTCGTCCAGCACCTCGTAAGACCAGCGCTGGCCGGGGCGCGCGGAGCCGGGCAGCTCCAGCTCGGCGGTCGCGATGCCGCGATTGCCGGCGCGCACGCCTCGGTCGGTGCCCGCAAGGCCCTGGCCCGGATTGGTGGCGACGACGATGCGCTCGCCGGGCCGGAGGCCGGTGACCTGGAAGGCGACGGTGCCGCCGGGGACCGCTGCGCGGTCGTCGACGGACACCTGCACGCGGCGCTGCTCGGGGCCCGGACGGGGCGGGCGGGGCGGCTGGGCGCCTCCTGCGCCGCCGAAGACCAGCTCGCGCCCGACCTGCAGGTCGCGCTCCGACAGACCCGGATTGGCGGCAAGCAGCGCCTGCACCGACACGCCGAAGGCGCGGGCGACGGAGGAGAGCGTGTCGCCGCGCCGGACGACGTAGCGCCCGGAGGGGGCGGGGGCCGCGCCGGCACCCCGGCCGTCGAGCGAGATGCGGGCGCCGACCGGCAGCCGGTTCCAGTCGATTCGCGGGTTGGCCCGCTGGATCTCGCCCGTCGACATGCCGCAGGCGCGCGCGATCCGCGACAGCGTGTCGCCGGGCCGCACGACCCAGACGGAGGAGCACATCGCGGCGACCTGCGCCTGCGCGGGCGCCACGGCGGCGGGCAGGACCGGAAGGGCGAGCGCGATGGCGAGGAGGGCTCGGGGCAGGCGGGCGGTGGTCATGGCGAAATTCCTTCGACGAGGACGGCGCGGCGTCCGTCGGCCGGGCTTGTAACGGACCTCGGCTGACGCGGAGTTGAACGAAGGAAAGAGGCCGAAATCGAGGCTGCTCGCGACCGGCGGAGCGCCGCCGGCGCCGCGTTCAGCTTTCGCTTACCAAACCGGACTACCCTCCCCGCCATCCGCTCGAGTTTCGCGGAGGATGAAAGGCCATCCCGATGGTATTGCGTAACAACGGATGGCGCATCGTCACGCTCGCCGTCGCCGGTATCGCGACGGCGAGCGCCCTGCCGGGCGCTTCGAGCGCGCAGGGGACTCTGGTCTGGGGCGGGCACGTGCCGCCGCCCCCCGCCCCCGGCGAGGCGCCGGTCTACGTGCCGAGCCCGGCCTATTCCTCCGACGGCTCGACGCCGCACCAGTCGAACTTCAGCCACGTCCAGCCGACGCCGCCGCAATTCCTGCCGCCGCCGGTGGAGCCGGCGGTCACCGCTTCGGTGCCGCTTCCGCCAGCGCCGCTGGAGACCCAAATCTCGCATTCTCCGCCGGCTGGGCCCGGCGACTACGGCCGGACCTACCCCGTCCAGGAGACCGCGCCCGCGCCCGAGCCCGTGCGCGAGGCGGCGCTGCCGCCGCTGACGCCGGGCGTCTCGATCGACGATTCGAGCCCCGGCGGGCTCTACGGCTCGGTGCCCGAGGCCGATTTCGATCCCTGGGAGGGTCTGACCGAGGTGACGCCCGGCGCCGAGCCCGCCCCGGTGCCGCGCCCCGCCGAGCCCGTTGCCCCGGCGGCCCCCGCACCCGTGCAGACACCCGTGCCCTCCTACGCCGCGCTGGAGCGCGTGGAGCCGGCCGAGCCCGAGAAGCGCGGCTGGAGCTGGAACCCGTTCCGCTGGGGCCGCGGCGCGCACGAGGACCGCACGCCCTCCGGCTACCGGGCGCTGCCGCGCCAGGAGGCCGCCTGCCGGCGTGAATTACAGCGGCGCGGGGTCCAGTTCACCGACGCCCGCTCGGTGGGCGACGGGCGCACCCACGGCATCCAGCACCCGGTGCGCGTGACCATGGCCGCCAAGGACATCGCCATGCAGCCGCCGGCGCTGCTCAACTGCGCGACGGCGCTTCAGACGGCGCGCTGGCTCGACGACGAGGTGCGCTCGGCCGCGCGCTGGACGCTCTGGAAGCGCCCGGCGGCGGTGATCAACGCCTCCTCCTACCGCGTCTCGCGGATCGCCGGCACGCGCACCATCTCCGAACACGCGCTCGGCAACGCGCTCGACATCCGGGGCCTGCGCTTCACCGACGGCTCGACCTTCCTCGTCGAGCCGAAGGGGGCGTTCTCTCCGCGCGAGCGCTCGTTCCAGAACCAGATCCGGACGGCCGGCTGCCAGTATTTCGGCACGGTGCTCGGTCCCGGCTACAACCGGGCGCACGACGATCACTTCCATTTCGATGTGAAGTCGAGAATGCGGCCCGTCTGCAAGTAGGCGGGAACTCTTGAGCCGGATCGCGGCGTTTCACCGGACATGTCGGGGCAGAGGACTGCCCCGCGGGCCCGGAGAACCCTTCGATGATGCGCACCCCATTGCTCGCCGCCGCGCTGATGCTCGCGGCCGCGCCGATCGCCCTCGCACAGCCCGTGCCGCCGCCGGACGGTCCGCGGGCCGAAGACAGGGACCGCGACCGCGGCGAGGATCGCGATCGCGACGACGACCGGGACCGCGATCGGGATCGGGATGAAGATCGTGACCGTGACCGTGACCGGGATCGCGACGAAGACGGCGACCGGGATCGCGACCGGGACCGGGATGAGGACCGCGACCGGGACGAAGCCCGCGACGAGGGTGGGGATCGCGACCGCGCGGACCGGGACGATCGCCGCGACTGGGAGGCGCGGCGCGGCCCCGGACGGGAGGGGCCCCGCGGGCCGGGCGAGCGCCGCGGACCCCCGCCGATGCACGAAGGTGCGAGCTTCCGGATCGAGATGGGCCCGATGGGCACCCTGACCGTCACCTGCGGCGCCGAGCCGCTCCGCGGCTGCGTCGAGGCCGCCCGGCCTCTGATCGACGCGGCGACGGGCGCGGCCATGCCGGCTCCGGAGCCGCTCGCGGCGCCCGACATCGTGCCGCTGCCTCCCGTTCCTCCGGCCGCGGAGGGCGCGCCCGACGTGCCGCTGCCCGACGACGCGGCGGCCGGCGCAACCCCGCCGCTCCCCGAATCGCTGGACGGCGACGCGGGCGAGACCGCGGGCGGTCCGCCGATCCAGACCCTGCCGGAGGGCCTGCCCGGGCCGAACGAGGAGACGCCCGTGATCGACGGGCTCGAGGGCGGCCCCGAGCCGGCCCCGGCGAACTGAAGCACGACGGGGCAAGGGCATCGCGCCAAAGGCGGCGCCCTTGCCCCGTCAATCCAGAGGCGGGACGGCCTTCGGCCGGCCCGCCTCGTCGAGCGCGACCATGACGAAGACGCCCTCCGTCACCTTCTCCATCTCATGGGTCAGGTAGCGCTGCGCCCAGGCTTCGATGAACAGCGTGATGGAGGACCGGCCGATCTTCTCGATGCGGGAGTAGACGCTGAGCGCATCGCCGACATGGACGGGCCGGCGGAAGACCAGGGTGTTGACCGCCATGGTGACGACGCGGCCCTTGGCGCGTTCGGCGCCCCGGATGCCGGCCGCCAGATCCATCTGCGACATCACCCAGCCGCCGAAGATGTCGCCGGCGGAATTGGCGTCCTTGGGCATCGCCGGCACCCGCATCGTCAGCTCGCCGTTCGGCCGTTCCGTCTCGTCCATGCGCTCTCCTTAGCGGTCCCGCTCCCGTCGGCTTCGGCCATGATCGCCCGGCGCCCCGCCGGCGGCAATCCTTCGGCGCCGCATGGCTGCGGTGCGGGACGCACGGGACGGAACCAAACGCGCGACAAGGCGCTTAGCGCTCGACCGGTGCGCAATGTCGCACCCCTTTTTGATCGACCGACCGAGAGAAATTCATGAAGCCCATCGTCCTCGCCTCCGCCTTCGCCGTCCTCATGAGCGGGGCGGCCTTCGCCCAGACGACGCCCGCGGCACCGGCGCCCGGCAGCGACCCGGCGGTCAACACCAATCCGACGACGCCCGAGCCCTCGCCGGCCGAGGGCCTGGCGCCCGAGGGCACGACGCCGGCCCCCGAGGCCCCGGCGGGCTCGGCGCCGGTGACCCCGGGCTCGGAGGCCGCGGCGCCCGAGGCGATGGGCGTCGAGGGCGGCTCGCCCATCGTGACCCTGCCCGAGGTGCAGGCGGGCGCGGCGGCCGCGCACTTCCTCGCCGACGACCTCGAAGGCGAGGACGTCTACGGCTCGATGAACGAGGAGATCGGCGACGTCTCCGACATCGTGCTGGCGGCCGACGGCACGGTAGCCGCGATCGTGATCGAGGTCGGCGGCTTCCTCGGCATCGGCCAGAAGGACGTGCTGGTCGACTGGAACGCGGTCGAGATCGTCTCGGAAGGCGACGACGACCTGCGCATTCTCGCCCCGACCCTGACCCGCGAGATGCTCGAGCAGGCCGAGGGTGTCGACCTCGACACGCTGCTGATCGGCCGCGACTGATCCTGCGCGGATCGAAGGACAGGGCCGCTCCGGGAGACCGGGGCGGCCCTGTCGCGCGTCACGCCTCGGGGATCCAGTCGCGCGGGCGCCAGCCGGGCAGGGCTTCGATGCGCGCCAGCCATTGGCGGATCGCGGGGAAGGGGGCGAGGTCGAACCCGCCCTCCGGCGCCGTCGCCGTGTACGGATAGAGCGCGATGTCGGCCAGCGTCGGAGCCCTGCCGGCGATGAAGGGGCTCGCCGACAGACGCTCCTCCATCACGCGCAGGGCGTTCGTGCCCTTCTCCAGCGTCAGAGCCATCCGCTCCGGCGTCGCCGCACCGCGACGCTGCGCATAGACGCTCAGCGAGCGGCGCACGGCGATGGAGGCCTCGTGCGCGTTCTGCTCGAAGAACATCCAGCGCAGCATCTGGGCGCGGCCGAAGACGTCGGTGGGGACGAAATCCGTCCCTTCGCCGAGAAAGACGAGGATGGCGTTGGATTCGGCGAGCGTGCGCCCGTCGTCGAGGACGAGGAGCGGCACCTGCCCGGCCGGGTTGAGGGCGAGGAAGGCGGGCTGCTTCGTGCCGCCGTCGAGCATCGAGACCTCGACGTGCCGGAACCGGCGGCCGGTGAGCGCCATCAGGAGACGCGGCTTGTAGCAGTTGCCGCTGTCCGTCATGCCGTGGATCGTGATCATCGCGCGCTCGCCTCGTCCGGTTGCCGGACGGGCAGAGTGCAGAAGCTCGGAGCCTCGCGCCAATTCGCAATCGCGAAGACAGCCATCAGGAGAATTCATGAGGGCCCGCCGCGGCGCTTCTTGCACGCCGCGGCCCACGGACCTATGCATGGCCGATTTTTGCGGGGTCCGCCCGCGAGAGCCCGCCCGAAGAAAACCCGGAGCCGACCCATGGCCTTCCTCGCCAGCGCCCTCGACCGCGTGAAGCCCTCCGCGACCATCGCCGTCACCCAGAAGGCGCGCGAGCTGAAGGCGAAGGGCCGCAACGTCATCTCCCTCGGTGCCGGCGAGCCGGATTTCGATACGCCCGACAACATCAAGGACGCGGCGATCGACGCCATCCGCCGCGGCGAGACCAAGTACACGCCGGTCTCGGGCATCGTGCCGCTGCGCGAGGCGATCGCCGCGAAGTTCAAGCGCGAGAACGGGCTCGACTACAAGCCGGAGCAGACGATCGTCGGCACGGGCGGCAAGCAGATCCTGTTCAACGCCTTCATGGCGACGCTGAACCCGGGCGACGAGGTGATCGTGCCGGCGCCCTACTGGGTGAGCTACCCGGAGATGGTGGCGATCTGCGGCGGCACGCCGGTCTTCGTGGAAGCCAAGCTCGAGACCGATTTCAAGCTGACGCCGGAGGCGCTGGAGGCGGCGATCACGCCGAAGACCAAGTGGTTCCTGTTCAATTCGCCCTCCAACCCCTCGGGCGCGGCCTACACCCATGACGAGCTGAAGGCGCTGACGGACGTGCTTTTGCGCCACGAGCACGTCTGGGTGCTGACCGACGACATGTACGAGCATCTCGTCTACGGCGACTTCAAGTTCGCCACCCCGGTCGAGGTGGAGCCGAAGCTCTACGACCGCACGCTGACCATGAACGGCGTCTCCAAGGCCTACGCCATGACCGGCTGGCGCATCGGCTACGCGGCCGGCCCGCTGGCGCTGATCAAGGCGATGGACATGATCCAGGGCCAGCAGACCTCCGGCGCCTGTTCGATCGCGCAATGGGCGGCGGTCGAGGCGCTGAACGGGCCGCAGGACTACGTCGCGGAAAGCCGCGTCGCCTTCGAGCGCCGGCGCGACCTCGTCGTGTCCATGCTCAACCAGTCGAAGGGCCTGAAGTGCCCGACGCCGGAGGGCGCGTTCTACGTCTACCCGTCGGTCGCCGATCTGATCGGCGCGAAGACGCCGGCCGGCAAGGTCATCGAGACCGACGAGGACTTCGTCTCGGAGCTGCTGGAGGCCGAGGGCGTCGCGGTGGTCCACGGCTCGGCCTTCGGCCTCGGCCCGAACTTCCGCCTGTCCTACGCGGCGGCGGACGACGTCCTGGAGGACGCCTGCGCCCGCATCCAGCGCTTCTGCAATAGCCTGCAGCGGTAGGCGCGTTCCGGCCCGCCCGACATGCGAAGGCCCGGCGATGAGCCGGGCCTTTTTCGTCGGAGCGCGCGGTCATGCGGCCGTCTGCGAAACAGGGTGGTCGTCATCCTCGGACCGTCGACCGGCGTCTGCCATCGGCCGGCCGAATGCGCGAGATGCGCGACCCGACCGGACGGCGCGAAAGGCACGGGTCCGAGCCGAAGGATCGAAGGAGCCGACGCTCAGTCCTTCGGGCGGCGCTTCGGAGCGCCTCCGTCGCGCTTGTAGCCGCCCTCGCTTTTGGCGAACGTCTTCTTCTGGAAGGGGCCGCGCGGCTTGGCTTCGCCCTGGGGGCGGTCGCCTTCGCGAGGGCGGAACGGGCGTTCGCCTTCGGCGCGCGCCGGGCGCTCGCTCTCGCGCGGCTTGAAGTCGGGCTTGGGTCCCCGCGGTTTGGCGAAGGGCGGCTTGCCGCCCTTCGGCCGGTCCGCCGAACGCCCTTCGGCCTCGGCGGGTGCGCCGTCGGCATAGGAGATCTCGATGTCGTCGAGCGTGCCGAGCGCGGCCTTGGCGAATTTGGCGGCGCCGCTCGCCACGACCTCGAACTTCGTCTCCCGGTCGAAGATCTTGATCGCGCCGATCTCCTGCTTCGTCGTCTTGCCGCGGCGGCAGAGGAGCGGCAGCAGCCATTTCGGGTCGGCGGAGTTGCGCCGTCCGATGTCGAGACGAAACCAGACGAAGTCGCCGGCCTCGCGCGGATCCTTGCCGCCGCGCTCGCGGGTGCGCTCGCCGCGGTCGGGCTTGGCCTCCCGGCTGAAGCCCGGATCGTAGACGTCCTCGGGCGCCGGCAGGCGCAGGCGCCAGGTGCGGGCGAGAAGCCCGGCCAGCGCCTCCGGCGAGCGGCCTTCGAGCAGGCGGCGCCCGGCCGCCAGATCCTCCTCGGCGAGGTCCTCGGAGAGCATCGGATCGGCGAGCATGCGCTCCTCGTCGAGCCGGCGGATGTCGTCGGCCGTCGGCGCGCCGCCCCATTCGGGCTTGATGCTCGCCTCGGCCATCAGACGCTCGGCCTTCTTGCGGCGCGAGATGGGGATGAGGAGGACGGAGATGCCCTTGCGCCCCGCGCGGCCCGTGCGGCCCGAGCGGTGCTTCAGCGTCTCCCAGTCGTTCGGCAGCTCGGCATGGATGACGAGGCCGAGGCTGGGAAGGTCGAGGCCGCGCGCCGCCACGTCGGTCGCCACGCACACCCGGGCACGCCCGTCGCGCAGCGCCTGCATGGCCTGGTTGCGCTCGGCCTGGCCGAGTTCGCCGGACAGCGACACGGCGGAGAAGCCGCGCTCCACGAGCCCGGAATGGAGATGCCGCACGCTCTCGCGCGTGTTGCAGAAGACGATGGCGCTCGGCGCCTCGTGGAAGCGCAGGAGGTTGACGACCGCGTGCTCGGTCTCGGTCGGCGCGATGCGCACCGCCTTGTAGGCGATGTCGGCATGGGTTTCCGAGGAGCGCGTCGCCTCGATGCGCAGCGCGTCGCGCTGGTAGCGCTTGGCCATCGTGGCGATGGCCTTTGGGAGCGTGGCGGAGAAGAGAAGCGTGCGGCGCTGCGCCGGCGTCGCCTCCAGAATGAACTCCAGATCCTCGCGGAAGCCCAGATTCAGCATCTCGTCCGCCTCGTCGAGGACGAGCGCGCGCAGATTGCCGATCACGAGCGCGCCGCGCTCCAGATGGTCGCGCAGGCGGCCGGGCGTGCCGACGACGATGTGTGCGCCGCGCTCCAGGCGGCGGCGCTCGGACCGGGGGTCCATGCCGCCGACGCAAGGCGCGATCTGTGCGCCCACATCGGCATACAGCCATTCGAGTTCGCGCTGGACCTGGAGGGCCAGCTCGCGCGTCGGCGCGACGACGAGCGCCAGCGGCTCTCCCGCGGGCGGCAGGGCGCCGGCCTCGTCGAGAAGCTCGCCGTGGAGCGCCAGACCGTAGGCGACGGTCTTGCCCGAACCCGTCTGGGCCGAGACGAGGAGATCGCGGCGGTCGGCGGAAGGCTCCGTGACCGCGGCTTGGACCGGGGTCGGCTCGGCGTAGCCGCGCGCGGAAAGGGCGGCTGCGAGCGGGGCGGGCAGTTCGGGAAAGGGCACTTCGATACGTCCTTTGGAAGGGTGGCGCGGGACCCGCGCCGCACGTCCCATCGGACGCGACTGGATGGGCTCTCTACCATGTGGCCGTCGATGCGGCCGGGTTCGAGCGAGAGCGAAGATGATCTCGAACCGCCGATGTAGCCGGTCTGCGGCGGAAATGCGCGTCGAAGGCGCGAGCCCCGCCGGCACCGTCTTCTCGCCCGATCCTGCGACGAAAAAAAGCCGGACCCGAAGGCCCGGCAGGAAGGGTCGAAACCCTTGGGAGGAAAGCACCGGTGCAGGACGGGAGGAGGATGTTCCGGCACCGGACTGCGGATCAGAATAGACGAACGGGTGGGCTCATCCAGAGCCGTTCGTGCAGGGGTGCCATGTTTTTCAGCATGGCTTTGCTTTCAGGCATGGAGCGACCGGCCGCCTCAGAAGGCCCAGGTGCGGGCCTTGGAGATGAGGAAGTCGCGGAACACCTTCAGCTTGGCGGCGTCGCGCAGCTGCTCGGGGTAGCAGAGATAGGTGTTGAAGGTCGGCATCTCCATCTCGGGCAGGAGCTGCACGAGCTTGGAATCCTTGTCGATCATGTAGTCGGGCAGGAGCGCGATGCCGATGCCGCGTTCGATGGCCGACTTCACCGCCATCAGATTGTTGATCTCCAGGATCGGGCGGCGCGACTGGCCTTCGGGCAGGCCGACCGTCTCCAGCGTGTTGAGGTTGCGAAGATAGTCGGGCGCGGGCTCGCCGAAGGTGATGATGCGGTGCTGGTCGAGGTCCTCGATCGTCTCGGGCCGACCGTAGCGCTGGATGTAGGAGGGCGCGGCATAGACGTGGAGATGCACGGTGAAGAGCCGGCGCTGGATGAGGTCCGGCTGCTGTGGCTGGCGCAGGCGGATGGCGCAGTCCGCCTTGCGCATCGTCAGGTCGATCTCCTCGTTGTCGAAGACGAGCTGGAGTTCGAGCTCGGGATAGAGCTCCAGGAACTCCTGCGCGCGCTGCGTCAGCCAGCCGGAGCCGAGACCCACCGTCGTCGTGACGCGCAGCTTGCCCTGCGGCTTCTCGCGCGTCTCCGTCAGCTGCATGCGCACCGCCTCGAGGCGCTTCAGGACGTCCGTCGTCGTCTGGTAGAGGAGCTCGCCGGGCTCGGAGAGAACGAGGCCGCGCGCGTGCCGGTGGAAGAGCGGCGCTCCGATCTCCTGTTCCAGGGCCGCGACCTGACGCGAGATCGCCGACTGCGAGAGGTTGAGCGCGCTCGCCGCGTGCGTGAACGAGCCGGCCTCGGCGGCCGCATGGAAGATGCGCAGCTTGTCCCAGTCGAGCGCCATCGTCTCCCCGCCGTTCCCCGTTCCGGTTCCTTACTCGGCCGCCTGCGCCCGCTCGGCGATCTGGTTCGCCTGCAGCCAGCGCTCCGCCTCCAGCGCGGCCATGCAGCCGAGGCCCGCCGCCGTGACCGCCTGCCGGTAGACGTCGTCGGCGACGTCGCCCGCCGCGAAGACGCCCTCGACCGAGGTCTTGGTGGTGCCCGGCTCCACCCAGAGATAGCCGCCCGGCTTCTGCCTGAGCTTGCCTGCGAAGACCTCCGTCGCCGGCGCGTGGCCGATGGCGACGAAGACGCCGTCGGCGGCGATCTCGCGGATCTCGCCCGAGACGCGATGCTTCAGCTTCACGCCCGTCACCGACTTCATCGGCTTGTGCGCGCCGACGATCTCGGCGACCTCGCTGTCCCAGATCACCGAAACGTTCGGAAGCGCCATCAGGCGGTTCTGAAGGATGCGCTCGGCCCGGAACTCGTCGCGCCGGTGGACGACGGTCACCGACTTCGCGATGTTGGCGAGGTAGAGCGCCTCCTCGACCGCCGTGTTGCCGCCGCCGACGACCACGACGTCCTTGCCCCGATAGAAGAAGCCGTCGCAGGTGGCGCAGGCCGAGACACCGAAGCCCTGGAACGCGTTCTCCGAATCGAGGCCGAGCCACTTGGCCTGCGCGCCCGTGGCGATGACCAGCGCGTCGCAGGTGTAGACGGTGCCGCCGTCGCCGGTCAGGCGGAAGGGGCGGCGCGACAGGTCGGCCTCGACGATGAGATCGGAGACCATCTCGGTGCCGACATGCAGCGCCTGGGCCTTCATCTCCTCCATCAGCCAGGGGCCCTGGATGGGTGAGCTGAAGCCCGGATAGTTCTCGACGTCGGTGGTGATGGTGAGCTGGCCGCCTTCCTGCAGGCCGGCGACGAGCAGGGGCTTGAGCATGGCGCGCGCGGCGTAGATTGCGGCCGTGTAGCCGGCCGGGCCCGAGCCCACGATCAGGAGTTCCGCATGGCGTTCGGTCATGGCGCGCTCGCTCGCTCGTCTCGTCCGGCCACAGATGGTGGCGCCCTTCCTTCTTCCATAGGGGAGGGGCGGAGGCGAGACAATGAGGGGTGCGCGCCTGCAACAGGCTGGGGACCCCTTTCGGCGAGGGGTTGCGGCACCCGCAAGGCGTGGGGTAGGAAGGCTCCCGTCCCGCGGCACGAGAGAAGGGGAGGCGCATGGCATCGACATCCGGCAATCTCCCCTCGCGCGAAGGCTCGCGCAGCTGATCCCGCCGCGCGAGCGGCGTCCATCGGCCCCTCGCCCCTCCCGCCCTCGCGGGACCCTCTCGATCCGACACGGCTGAACCGGCACCGTCGAAAGGCGTCGGCTCGAAGCGTCTTTTCCGGGACGGCGCATCGCTCAGCGCCGCAGCACGACATGATCTCGAAGAAAAGCCGGCGCACCAGCGCTTTCCCACGCGTTCTCGCCTTCACCTTCGCCAACTGGCGGCAGACCCCCGGTCTCGTCGGGGCGATCGCGCTCGGCATGACCGTGGCGACGATCGCCGACATCCTCGTGCCGCTCTTCGCCGGGCGCCTCGTCGACGCGATCGCCACGAATGCGGACGACGTGGAGGCGGGGCTCTCGGCCGCCATCCCGGCGCTGCTCGCCATGGTCGTCCTCGGCTGCGTCTTCCTTGCCGCCCGGCACATGGCCTGGATGCTGGTCATCCCGATGACGCTGCGCATCATGTCGAGCGTGGCGCAGCGCGGCTTCGCGCACGTCCAGCGCTTCTCGACCGACTGGCACGCCAACGCCTTCGCGGGCTCGACCGTGCGCCAGATCACGCGGGGCATGTGGTCGCTCGACCTCCTGCACGACACGCTCCTGCTCGCGCTCCTGCCCTCGCTCGTCGTCCTGATCGGCACCGTCGCGCTGCTCGGCTGGCACTGGCCGGTGATGGGGGCGACGATGGCGGTCGGGTCGCTCGCCTATATCGCGACGACCGTCCTTCTGGCCACGCGCTGGGTGGCGCCGCTGGCCCGCGTCTCCAACGCGCTCGACACCCGCACCGGCGGGGTGCTGGCCGACGCGCTCGGCTGCAACGCCGTCGTGAAGGCGTTCGGGGCCGAGGAGCGCGAGGAGACACGCCTGTCGGGTGCGATCTCGCGCTGGCGGCGCATGACGCGCCACACCTGGACGCGCGCGACCTATGCCGGGCTCTTCCAGAACTCGCTTCTCTGGACGCTGCGCATCGCCATCGCGGCCGTCGCGCTCTGGCTCTGGGCCAACGGTCAGGCGACGCCCGGCGACGTCACCTACGTTCTGACGACCTACTTCGTCGTCCACGGCTATCTGCGCGAGATCGGCATGCACGTGCAGAACCTCCAGCGCTCGGTGAACGAGATGGAGGAGCTGGTCGATCTCTTCGAGGAGGCGCCGGGCGTGACCGACCGGCCGGGCGCGGAAGCGATCGCCGTGACGCGCGGCGAAATCCGCTTCGAGGCCGTGGACTTCCGCTACGGGCGGCACGCGACGCCGCTCTACGACGGACTCGACGTGACGATCCGCGCGGGCGAACGCGTCGGGCTCGTGGGGCATTCGGGCTCGGGCAAGACGACCTTCATCAAGCTCGTGCAGCGGCTCTACGACGTGACGGGCGGGTGCATCCTGATCGACGGTCAGGACATCGCGCAGGCGCAGCTCGGCTCGCTGCGGCGGCAGATCGCCATCGTGCCGCAGGAGCCGATCCTGTTCCACCGCTCGCTCGCCGAGAACATCGCCTACGGTCGGCCCGGCGCCAGCCGGCGGCAGATCGAGGAGGCGGCAAGCCAGGCGAGCGCACACGGCTTCATCAGCCGCCTGCCGCGCGGCTACGAGACGATGGTGGGCGAACGGGGCGTGAAGCTGTCGGGCGGCGAGCGCCAGCGCGTGGCGTTGGCGAGGGCCTTCCTCGCCGACGCGCCCATCCTGATCCTCGACGAGGCGACGTCGAGCCTCGATTCGGAATCGGAGGCGCTGATCCAGGCGGCGATGGAGCGGCTGATGGCGGGACGCACCTCGCTCGTCATCGCGCACCGGCTGTCCACGGTGCGCTCGCTCGACCGCATCCTGGTCTTCGACCGGGGGCGGATCGTGGAGGAGGGGACGCACGGGGACCTTCTCGAGATGGGCGGTCCCTATGCGCGCCTGTCCGCGATCCAGGACGGCGGCCTTCTGGCCGACGGGTCGACGCGGTAAGACGGTCCGTTCCGTGCGCCGGAAACCGATACCGGTCCGCCGGGCGATGGGGTAGAAGCCTCGTCGCCCGGCCGGCGGCGCAAGGATGGACGCCCGGCGGGACGAAAAGGGGAGCGCTCCGATCTTCCGCACCGTCGCCCATGTCGCCTCGCTTTTCGCCATCGCGCTGGCGGCCGCGATGCTCCTGCCCGCGCTGGTCGACCACGTGGACGGCAACGACGACTGGATCGTCTTCGCCGGAACGGCCGCGATGGTGGCGGCCATCGCGACGCTGGTGGCCGTCGCCACGCGGGGGCGTCGCCTGCACATGTCGCAGCGCACCGGCTTCCTGCTCGTCACCTGCGTCTGGCTGACGGCGAGCGTCGTCGCCTCGTTGCCGCTCTATCTCTCCGGCCTGACCGGCAGCTTCGAGGTCGCCCTCTACGAGGCGGTGTCCGGCATCACCACGACCGGGGGCACGGCCCTCGTCGGCCTCGACGACCTGCCGCGCGGCATTCTCCTCTGGCGCTCCCTCCTGCAATGGCTCGGCGGCATCGGCCTTGTCGCCATGATGGTGCTGATCCTGCCGCAGCTGCGCACCGGCGGCCTTTCCCTCTTGCGGCTCGAAAGCTCCGACCGCTCCGAGAAGCTTCTGCCGCGCTTCTCCCAGCTCGCCACCGCCCTGTTCTGGATCTACGGCACGCTGACGCTCGCCTGCACCAGCGCCTACTACCTGGCCGGCATGGGCCTGTTCGACGCCGTGAACCATGCGATGACGACGGTGACGACGGCGGGCTTCTCCACCCACGACGCCTCGCTCGGCCATTACGGGACGCCGGGGATCCTGATCACCGCGATCGTCTTCATGCTGCTCGGCGCGCTGCCCGCCGTCCTCTACATCCGCATCTTCCTGCCCGGTTCGCTGATCCGCTTCCGCGACCCGCAGGTGGCCGTCTTCCTCGGCATCTGCCTCGTCCTCGGGCTGGCGCTGTCGGGCGTGCGCTATTTCCTCGAAGGGGTGCCGGCGGGCGAGGCGCTCCTGACCGGTGTCTTCAACCTCGTCTCCCTCATCACGACGACCGGATTCGCCACCGAGGACTACATGCTCTGGCCGAACGCGGCGCTCGGCATCCTTCTGCCGGCGCTCTTCATCGGCGGCTGCGCCGGCTCGACGGCGGGCGGCATCAAGGTCAGCCGCGTCGTCATCCTGTTCTCGCTGGTGCGCGCCAACTTCCGGCGGCTGGTGCGCCCGAACGCGGTGCAGCCGCTGAAATACGGCCGGCTCGACGTCTCCGCGCTGGCGGTGGAGACGCTCGTCATCTTCATCGTCCTCTACTTCACGCTGACGATCCTCGGCACGATCGGGCTGACCCTGTTCGGCCTCGACTTCATCTCCGCCTTTTCCGCCTCGCTCTCGGCGGTCGGCAATGTCGGCCCGGGCTTCGGCCCGCTGATCGGCCCGGCCGGCAATTTCGCAGCGCTCCCCGAAGGCGCGCTCTGGATCCTCTCCTTCCTGATGCTCGTCGGCCGGCTGGAGATCGTGACCGTCCTCGTCATCCTGACGCCCGGCTTCTGGAGGGACTGATGCTGCCGATCCGCTTCATCAATCTCGACCGGGCGGGCGAGCGTCGGACGGTGCTGGAGGCGCGGGCGGACGCGCTCGGCCTGACGATCGAGCGCGTGCGGGCGGTGGAGGCGGGAGACGTTCCGGCAGACGAGATGGAGCGGCTGTCGCGGAGCTGGGAGCGCGACCTTTCGGGCGCGGAGGTCGCCTGCTTCCTGTCGCATCGCTTGCAGTGGGAGCGGGTCGCCCGGGAGGGGCGCGCGGCGCTGATCCTGGAGGACGACGCGGTCCTTTCGCGGCGGCTTCCGCAGATTCTGCCGGCGATCGAGGCGCTGGACGGGGTCGATCTTTTGAACCTCGAGGATTTCGGCCGCCGGCGCTTCCTGGCGAAGGGGAAGGGGGAGGACCTGGCCGGAGGCGTGCGCCGCGTGCGGTGCCTGCGCGACAAGGCCGGGGCGGCGGGCTACGTCCTCTGGCCGAGCGGCGCGGAACGGCTGCTCCGGATCGTGGAGGGGCGTGCCGCCCCGGCGGACGCCGCCCTCCATGGAGCGGCGCTCGTCGCCTTCGTCGCCGAGCCTTCGCTGGTCCTTCAGGCCTTCGTCTTGGACGCGCTCGGGGGAACGAGCGGTCCGGCGACGTCGAGCTTCGTCCAGCCGGCCGCGGGCGAGCCGCGCAAACCGCGTGCTCGGACGCCATCGCAAGCCCTCAGGCGCCTGGCGACGCAGCTCGCGCTGATGCCCTTTCATGCCCGGCGCCTGGCGGACGTCGTCTATCGCCGGGTCGGGACCGTCGTTTCGGACTTCCGATAGGCGAGGCTCAGGCGCTCCAGAGACGGGCGTAGATCCGGTCGAGCGCCTCGGCCTCCCGCTCGATCGAGAAGCGCGTGCGCACATGGTCGAGCGCCGCCGCGCCCGCCGCCGCCCGCCGCGCCTCCTCGTCCATGAAGGGTCTGCAGGCTTCGGCGAGAGCCTCGGCGCTGCCGGCGGGGACGACCGTCCCGATCTCCGCCCTGTCGATCAGCTCGGGGAAGGCGCCGACATCGCTCGCGACCACCGGAACGCCGCTCGCCATCGCCTCCAGCGGCGTCAGGCCGAAACCCTCCCAGCGCTGCGGGGCGACGAAGAGGTCGAGCGCGCGGTACCAGTCGGGGATGTTGGTGTGCTCGCCGACGAACAGGATGCGCTCCGACAGTCCGGCCGCGTCGACCTTGGCGCGCAAGCCCGCTTCGAAGGACCCGTGCTCGGCCGTCGTGCGTCCCGCGACGAGCGCGGACCAGCCGGGGCGCCCCGGCAGGAGCGCGATCATCGCGTCGACGAAGAGGTCGGTGCCCTTCTGGCGCCGGACGCGGCCGAAGCAGCCGACGAAGCGCTGCGCCGGATCGAGCCCGAGGCTCGATTTCGCCGCTGCCGGATCCGCCGCGGGCCGGAAGCGCTGCGTGTCGATGCCGTGCAGGACGATGTCGTGCGGCACATGGAGATAGGCGCCGGTGCGCCCACTGGTGGCGACGACGGCGTCCATGCGGCGGATCAGCCATCGCGTGTAGCGGGTGTGGCGGCGCTGCGAGGCCGAGGTGAAAACGAGCTTCAGCGGCATGCGCAGAAGGTCCCGCATCACGATGCCGGGCAGCATCTCGACGTTTCGGCGGGCATGCCAGATGCGGAAGGGGCGCCCTTTGGGAGAGCGCCATAAGGCCGGAAGGTCACGCCAGGAGAGCTTGGGCAGATCGTCCGGCAGGCCCGGTCCGAGCGTCGCGATGGGGAGCATTCGCGCCTGGACGGGCACGAGCTGGATGATCGTCGAGGTGACGCCCGACAGCCGCCGCTTGAAGTTCGGCGCGACGACGAGGACGTTTTCGGGGCTGGGGTCGAGGCGGCTCACCCGTCAGGACGACCCTGCCGACGAAGCGGCGAGGCCGGTGCCTTCGTAGATGTCGGCCAGCCGGAGCGAAACGCCGCCCTCGCCGGTGTCGAGCGTCGCGTCCCCGTCGAGGATCGCGGCTTCCGGGACGAGACGGCCGGCCGCGTCGCGGCGCCAGATCAGGACGCGCGCCTCCGACTGAGAGACGCAGACATACTGGCGGATCGAGGGGACTGCATCATAGTCGCGCAGCTTGCGCGTCTGGTCGTACCAGCCGGTGGAATCGGACAGGACCTCGAAGACGATCCGCGGCTCGGTCGCATCGCGAGCCGCGGGATCGAAGCGCCCGCAGTCCACCGTCACGTCCGGATAGCGCGAGTTTCCCGTCGCGGGGATCGGCAGGCGGAGGTCGGAGCCGGACGGGCGGCACGGCCCGCCGCGCAGGGCGGCCCTTAAGGCGGATACGATGTTCGCGGCGATCAGCGCATGCGCCTGCGTCCCGCCAGCCATCATCACGGTCTGCCCATCGACGAGCTCGAACTTTTGCTCCTGCCGGTCCTCCCAGCTTAGGAACTCATCGAGCGAGAAGATGCGCCGGGAGGGTTCGCTCATGCGATCGCTTTCCGCTCAGCGCGCGTGCTCGGTGACCCAGCGTCTGATCAGCGCATGACGTGTCACACCCAGTTCCCGTGCCTGACGGTCGAGATCCTCCACGACCGACACCGGGAGTTCGAGTGCCACCCGCTTCGTGCCGAGGTTGGGGCGCTCCAGACTGTCCCAGTCGAAGTAGGCGCTCATGTCCTCGCCCGCGTCGAAGCGGCGTTCCAGCTCATCGGCCGTCATATCCGGCATTTTCGTCACGTCGCGCTCTCCTGACGGAAATGATCCGAACGATGTCGTCTCGCAGAGTGTAGATCACCGCCCGGTGAAGGTCACCGGTCATGGCGATCGCCATGCGCCTCGCCTCTCCACTGTCGCGGGCCCTCAGCGAGACGAGCCGCGAGTCGTCGAAGGCCTTCTGTGCCTCGACGAAGTCGACGCCGTGCTTGTCCGGATTTGATGCGCTCTTGGCCGGACCGAACTCGAAGAGCATCCAAGCGCCGGCGCGTGCCTCAGGCCCAGCGGACGGCGAGCACTTCGTAGGAGCGGGCGCCGCCGGGCGCGGCGACCTCGACCGTGTCGCCCTCGCCCTTGCCGATGAGGGCGCGCGCGATCGGGGAGGTGACGGAGATGCGGCCCTGCTTCACGTCGGCTTCCTGCTCGCCGACGATCTGGTAGGTCTTCTCCTCCTCGGTGTCCTCGTCGACCAGCTTCACCGTCGCGCCGAACTTGATCCGGTCGCCGGAAAGCTTGGCGACGTCGATCACCTCGGCGCGGGCCGTCAGATCCTCGAGCTCGGAGATGCGGCCCTCGTTCAGGCTCTGCGCCTCCTTGGCGGAGTGGTACTCGGCGTTCTCGGACAGGTCGCCATGGGCGCGCGCCTCGGAGATCGCGGTGATGATCCGCGGACGCTCCTCCTGCTGACGGCGACGCAGTTCCTCCTTGAGCGCCTCGAACCCGCTCACGGTCATCGGGACCTTTTCCATGTCCACCCCTTCTGCGCGGCTCCGGCCCCGTTCCGGGGTCGAAGCCTCGTCCTCATGTCTTGATCGGCGACCCGCCGAATACAGTTCGGACCGGCCCGCGGAAGCGAACCGGCCCATGTCACGATCGAACTTCGCGCAGGATCAAACACCCGCGCCAGCCTAAGTTCAAGCGGCTTCGAAGTAGGATTGCAGAGGCCGCACTTCAAGATTGCCGGCCTTGAGCGCCGCCACCGCTTCGGAGGCCGCGACCATGCCGGCGAGGGTGGTGAAGTAGGGCACCTTGTGCATCAGCGCCGCGCGCCGCAGCGAGCGCGAATCGGACACGGCCTTCGCCCCTTCCGTGGTGTTCAGCACGAGCTGGACCTGGCGGTTGCGGATGGCGTCCTCGATGTGCGGGCGGCCTTCCAGCACCTTGTTGACCTTCTCGGCCTCGATGCCGTTCTGGCTGAGGAACCGCTGCGTGCCCTCGGTCGCCATGACGCGGAAGCCGAGCGAGACGAGACGGCGCACCGCGCCGAGCATGCCGGCCTTGTCGCCGTCCTTCACCGAGACGAAGACGCAGCCCTCGCGCGGCAGGTCGACGCCCGCGCCGAGCTGGGCCTTGGCGAAGGCGAGCGCATAGTCGCGGTCGAGGCCCATCACCTCGCCGGTGGAGCGCATCTCCGGGCCGAGCAGCGTGTCGACGCCGGGGAAGCGCGCGAAGGGGAAGACGGCCTCCTTCACCGCGATGTGCTTGAGGCCCTTCACGTCCGGCTTGCCGCCATAGGCCGCGAAGGCGGCCTCCAGCATCTCGCCCGCCATGATGCGCGCGGCGACCTTGGCGATCGGCGAGCCGACCGTCTTGGCGACGAAGGGCACCGTGCGCGAGGCGCGCGGGTTAACCTCCAGCACGTATATGTCCTCGCCCTTGATGGCGAACTGGACGTTCATCAGCCCGCCGACCTTGAGCGCCAGCGCCATTTCGCGCGTCTGGCGCTCCAGTTCGGCGACGATGGCGGGAGAGAGCGAGTGGACCGGCAGCGAGCAGGCCGAATCACCCGAATGGATGCCGGCCTCCTCGATGTGCTCCATGATGCCGGCGACGAAGGTGTCCCGCCCGTCGCTGAGACAATCGACGTCGACCTCGATCGCGTCGGAGAGGTAGGAGTCGATCAGCACCGGCGACTTGCCCGAGACGACGACGGCCTCCTTCATGTAGCGCTCGAACTGCGCGTCCTGGCGCACGATCTCCATCGCGCGACCGCCGAGGACGTAGGACGGCCGCACCACGACCGGGTAGCCGATGCGCTCGACGATGGTGCGGGCCTCCTCCACCGAGCGGGCGATGCCGTTGTTCGGCTGGCGAAGGTTCAGATCGTGCAGGAGCTTCTGGAACCGGTCGCGGTCTTCCGCCAGATCGATCGCGTCCGGCGAGGTGCCGAGGATCGGGATGCCGGCCTTCTCCAGCGCCTCGGCGAGCTTCAGCGGCGTCTGGCCGCCGAACTGCACGATGACGCCGACGAGCTCCCCGCTCGCCTGCTCGGCGGAGAGGATCTCCAGCACGTCCTCGGCCGTCAGCGGCTCGAAATAGAGGCGGTCGGAGGTGTCGTAGTCGGTCGAGACCGTCTCCGGGTTGCAGTTGACCATGATGGCCTCGAAGCCCGCATCCTTCAGCGCGAAGGCCGCGTGGCAGCAGCAATAGTCGAACTCGATTCCCTGGCCGATCCGGTTCGGGCCGCCGCCGAGGATCACGACCTTGCGGGCCGCCGAGACCTCGGCCTCGGAGCGGAGCGCGCCCGCAAAGGGCTTCTCGTAGGTCGAGTACATGTAAGGGGTGGGCGAGGCGAACTCGGCCGCGCAGGTGTCGATGCGCTTGAAGGCGGGGCGCACGTCCAGGCGGTCGCGCAGGGCCTTCACGTCGGCTTCCGTGCCGCCCGAGAGCTTGGCGAGGCGCGCGTCGGAAAAGCCCATGCTTTTCAGGAAGCGCAGGTTCGCCGCGTCCTGCGGCAGGCCGTGTTCCCGCACGCGCGCTTCCATGTCGACGATCGCCTGGAGACGGTCGAGGAACCAGGGATCGATCTTGCAGGCGTTGTGCACCTCGGCCTTGGTCAGGCCGAGCCGCAGGGCCTGCACCACCTGGCGCAGCCGGTCGGGCGTGGCTCGGCCCAGGACCTCCAGGATGGCGTTGCGGTCCTCGCCCTCGCCGAGACCCGCGATCTCGATCTCGTCGAGCCCGTCGAGCCCGGTCTCCAGGCCCCGCAGTGCCTTCTGGAGGGATTCCTCGAAGGTGCGCCCGATCGCCATCACCTCGCCGACCGACTTCATGGCGGTGGTGAGGTTGGGCTCCGAGCCGGGGAACTTCTCGAAGGCGAAGCGCGGGATCTTGGTGACGACGTAGTCGATCGTCGGCTCGAAGGAGGCCGGCGTCGCGCCGCCGGTGATGTCGTTCTTCAGTTCGTCCAGCGTGTAGCCGACCGCGAGCTTGGCCGCGACCTTGGCGATCGGGAAGCCGGTGGCCTTGGAGGCGAGCGCGGAGGAGCGCGAGACGCGCGGGTTCATCTCGATCACGACGAGGCGCCCGTCGGCCGGGTTGACCGCGAACTGCACGTTCGAGCCGCCCGTCTCCACCCCGATCTCGCGCAGCACCGCGATCGAGGCGTTGCGCATCACCTGATATTCCTTGTCGGTGAGCGTCAGCGCCGGCGCCACCGTGATGGAATCGCCGGTGTGGACGCCCATCGGGTCGACGTTCTCGATGGAGCAGACGATGATGCAGTTGTCCGCGCGGTCGCGGACCACCTCCATCTCGTACTCCTTCCAGCCGAGCACCGATTCCTCGATCAGCACCTCGGTCGTCGGCGAGGCGTCGAGCCCGCCCTCGACGATCTCGAAGAACTCCGAGCGGTTGTAGGCGATGCCGCCCCCCGTGCCGCCCATGGTGAAGGAGGGGCGGATGATCGCCGGCAGGCCGACATGCTCCAGCCCTTCCGCGGCGGCGGCGAGCGCGCGCGTCATGTAGCGCTGCTTGCGGTCGCTTTCGCCGAGGTTCCACTCGCGCTCCATCGTCTCGAGCTTCGCCTCGCGCTCGGGCCCCGGCGCGATCTCGCGGATGAGGGCGGCGCGGCGCTCCTCGTGGACGAGCTTGTCGGCGTGCTTGGCCTCCGTCGCGTTGGCGAGGAAGCTCTTCGGGGTCGCGAGGCCGATCTTGGCCATCGCCTCGCGGAAGAGGGCGCGGTCTTCGGCCTTGTCGATGGCTTGGGCGTCCGCGCCGATCATCTCGACGCCGAACTTGTCGAGGACGCCCATGCGCTTGAGGGAGAGCGCGGTGTTCAGCGCGGTCTGGCCGCCCATGGTCGGCAGCAACGCGTCCGGGCGTTCCTTGGCGATGATCTTGGCGACCACTTCCGGCGTGATCGGTTCGATATAGGTTGCATCCGCCAGATCGGGATCGGTCATGATCGTGGCCGGATTGGAGTTGACGAGGATGATACGGTAGCCTTCCTCTTTCAACGCCTTACAGGCCTGCGTGCCCGAATAGTCGAATTCACAAGCCTGGCCGATGACAATGGGGCCCGCGCCGATAATCAGGATCGATTTGATATCTGTACG
>JAEZXX010000018.1 GCA_023419535.1 Pseudomonadota bacterium
TGCCGGTCAGCGTCAGCGTCACCGACTTGTCGGCGACGATCATCATCGCCTCCAGGCGGCGCAGATAGCGGTCCGTGCGCCAGTCCTTGGCGAGTTCCACGCAGGCGCGCATCAGCTGGTCGGGATACTGTTCGAGCTTGGCCTCCAGCCGCTCGAGAAGCGTGAACGCGTCGGCCGTCGCGCCCGCGAAGCCGGCGATGACGTTACCGCCCTTGCCGAGCCGGCGCACCTTGCGCGCATTGCCCTTCATCACCGTGTTGCCGAGCGAGACCTGCCCGTCACCGGCCACCACGACCTTGCCGCCCTTTCGCACCGTCACGATCGTCGTGCCGTAGATCGTCGCGGGATCGTGTTTCTCGAACATTGTGTCGCCTCGTCGCTGCGCTGTGCGGCGCTGATATGGGGGAGCGGGCCGCCCGTTGCAAAGCGTTGGCGGGCCGGGCCCGAGCCTGTATGAACCGCAGACGAGGCCAAGACGCACGGACGGAACCGATGGGCGCTGAGTTGAGAACTGGGAGCGTTGAGCGCGCCACCAAGGAGACCGCGATCAAGGTCCGCGTCGATCTCGACGGCACGGGGGCCTCGACGATCTCGACCGGCGTCGGGTTCTTCGACCACATGCTGGAGCAGCTTTCGCGCCACTCGTTGATCGACATGCAGATCGAGGCGAAGGGCGACCTGCACATCGACGACCACCACACGGTGGAGGACACCGGCATCGCGATCGGGCAGGCGATCCGGCAGGCCCTGGGGAACCGCGCCGGCATCACCCGCTACGCCTCGCTGGATCTGGCCATGGACGAATGCCTGACGCGCGCGGCGGTCGACGTCTCCGGCCGCGCCTTCCTCGTCTTCAAGGCGGAGTTCGCGACGCCGAAGATCGGCACCTTCGACACCGAACTGGTGCTCGAGTTCTTCCAGGCGCTCGCCATGAACGCGGGGATCACCCTGCACGTCCAGAACCTCTACGGGCAGAACTCGCACCACATCGCCGAAACCTGCTTCAAGGCGGTGGCGCGCGTCATCGGTGAGGCCGTCGCGCTCGATCCGCGCCAGAAGGGCGCGATCCCTTCGACCAAGGGGACGATCGCGTGACGCGCACCATCGTCCTCGAACGGGGCGAGGGGACGAGCGCGGATGCGGTGTTCCTGCGCGACCGGTTCCACCTCGTCGCCTTCCTCCTGCCCTTCGTGTGGCTCGCGGCGCACCGGCTCTATCTCCTCGCGGCGCTCGCCCTCCTCGTCCAGGCGGGGCTCTGGGCGCTCGGGCAGATGCAGGGCTTCGGTCTCGCCGGAGCGGTCCTGCCGGTGCTCTTCGGCATGGCGGTGGCGCTGGAAGGGCCGCGCCTCGTCGCCTGGTCGCTGCGGCGCAGGGGCTATCGCGAGGCCGGCATCGTCAACGCCGCCGACCGCGAAGAGGCGGAGATGATCTACTACGGCTCGGCCGAACGCGCGCCGGACCTGGCTGCGCCCGCCGTCGACCCGGTGGACGCTTCCGTGCCCGGTCCGCCGCGCGAGGCGCTTCCCGTCTTCGGCTGGCGCAGCGCGCGCACCCTTCTCGACGCGGGAGGCCGGCGCTGATGGGAACGCTCGCCATCATCGACTACGGCTCGGGCAATTTGCGCTCCGCGGAAAAGGCGTTCCGCCGCATGGCCGGCGAGCGGGGCCTTTCCACCGATATCGTCGTGACCGACGACCCGGAGGCGATACGCGCCGCCGAGCGCATCGTCCTGCCGGGCGTCGGCGCCTATGCCGACTGCCGGGCGGGGCTCGCCGCCGCGCCCGGGCTGGAGGAGGCGCTGCGCGAGGCGGTGGAGCGGCAGGCCAAGCCCTTCCTCGGCATCTGCGTCGGCATGCAGCTGATGTCCTCGCGCGGGCTGGAGAAGACGATCACGCAGGGCCTGAACTGGATCGAGGGCGACGTCGAGCCGATCGTGCCCGCCGATCCGGCGCTGAAGATCCCGCAGATCGGCTGGAACACCATCCGGCTGGAGCGCGACCACGCGCTGTTCGAAGGCCTCGAGACGGGCGAGGACGGGCTGCACGCCTATTTCGTCCACTCCTACCACCTCGTCTCGGCCAGACCCGAGCAGGTGGTCGCGACGACCGACTACGGCGGCCCCGTCACCGCCTTCGTCGCCGACGGCAACACGGCCGGCGCGCAGTTCCATCCCGAGAAGAGCCAACGCCTCGGGCTGGAGCTGATCGGCAACTTCCTGACCTGGACGCCCTGAATGCCCCTTCTCTTTCCCGCGATCGACCTGAAGGATGGTGCCTGCGTGCGCCTGAAGCTCGGGCTGATGGACCAGGCGACCGTCTACAGCGAGGAGCCGGCCGCGCAGGCGGGATCGTTCCGGGACGCCGGCTTTACGCATCTTCACGTCGTCGATCTGAACGGCGCCTTCGAGGGCCGCGCCGTGAACGCGGAGGCGGTCGAGGCGATCGTCGCCTCGGTCGGGACCACGATGAAGGTGCAGCTCGGCGGCGGCATCCGATCGATGGCGGACATCGAACGCTGGCTGGGGGCGGGGCTCTCGCGCGTCATCCTCGGCACGGTGGCGCTGCGCGACCCGGCGCTGGTCCGGCACGCCGCGAAGGCCTTCCCGGGACGCGTTGCCGTCGGCATCGACGCCAAGGGCGGCAGGGTCGCGGTCGAGGGCTGGGCCGAGACCTCGGAGCTGACCGTGCTCGACCTGTCGCGCGCCTACGAGGACGCGGGCGTCTCGGCCATCATCTACACCGACATCGACCGCGACGGGATCCTGGCGGGGATCAACTGGGAATCCACCATCGCGCTGGCCGAGGCGATCTCGATCCCCGTGATCGCGAGCGGCGGCCTCGCCTCGATGGAGGACATCGAGCGCCTCGCCTCGCCGCAGGCGGCGAAGCTGGAGGGCGCCATCACCGGCCGCGCGCTCTACGACGGACGGATCGAGGCGAAGGCGGCGCTGGCGCGGCTTGCGGGCTGAGGCGACCGTCGCTTGGACGGGCCGGGTCTCGATGCTACATTCCGTCTTATGAACATCCAGGCGCCTCCAATTCGGGATGCCGACGATTTCCTGCGCTGGAACGAGGGGCGCGAGGGACGATACGAGTTCGTGCGCGGGAGGATCGTCGACATGATGGTGCGCGTGACACGATCGCATGTGCACGTCGCCAGTCGGCTGACCCTCGCTCTCGCGGCGCGCCTCGACCTGGAGCGTTTCCTGGTCGGCTCTGCGGATTTCGGTATTCGAACCCCTGTCGGCATTCGATACCCGGATGTCTTCGTCGATGGAGCGGAAGGCGAAGCACGGGATCTTGCCGCACGCGAACCCGTTTTCGTGGCGGAAATCCTGTGTCCGTCGACGATGGCGGTCGATTTCGGCCCGAAGGCGGAAGAGTACACGGGCATCGCATCCCTTCTCCACTACCTCGTCCTGTCGCAGGACGAGCCGCGCGTATGGCTGTGGAAGCGCAGCGAGGGCGGAGTGTTCGAGGCGCCCGAGATGATCGCCGGACGGGACGAGACCCTGGCGCTCGACGGTCTCGGGCTGACCATCCCGCTTGCGGAACTCTATCGCGGCGTCGCATAGAGGCGCCGTCCTGACCTCCTGCCGCGAAGGCCGGCTTCCCTCGTGTCCCTGAAGTCCCGCATCATTCCCTGCCTCGACGTCGCCAACGGCCGCGTGGTCAAGGGCGTCAACTTCGTCGACCTGATCGACGCCGGCGACCCGGTCGAGGCGGCGAAGGCCTACGACGCGGCCGGCGCGGACGAGCTCTGCTTCCTCGACATCACCGCCTCTTCCGACGGGCGCGGGACGATCCTCGACATCGTCGAGCGCACCGCGGCCGAGTGCTTCATGCCGGTCACGGTGGGCGGGGGGGTGCGCACGACCCTCGACATCCGGAACCTTCTTCTGGCCGGGGCCGACAAGGTCTCGATCAACACCGCCGCGGTGGCGCGTCCCGAGTTCGTGGCCGAGGCCGCCGACAAGTTCGGCAACCAGTGCATCGTCGTCGCCATCGACGCGCGCCGCGTGTCGGGCGCAGGCGAGAACGCGCGCTGGGAGATATTCACTCATGGCGGCCGGCGTGAGACCGGCATCGACGCCGTCGAGTTCGCCCGCCGCGTCGTGGCGCTCGGGGCCGGCGAGATCCTGCTGACCTCCATGGACCGGGACGGCACCAAGGCCGGCTTCGACATCGAGCTGACGCGCGCGGTCTGCGACGCCGTGCCGGTGCCCGTCATCGCCAGCGGCGGCGTCGGAACGCTCGACCATCTCGTCGAAGGCGTTCGCGAGGGCGGCGCGAGCGCGGTGCTCGCCGCCTCGATCTTCCATTTCGGCACCCACACGATCGCGGAGGCCAAGAATCATATGGCGGCGGCGGGCCTCGCCATGCGATTGAATGTCGGCTGAGGCCGGAGGGGCCGGGGTCTTGGGGCGGGACGCAGCGATGAGCGGCTTCGATCTGGCAAGCCTTGAGGCGATCGTCGCGGCGCGCGCGGCGTCCACCGACGGCTCGTCCTATACCGCCAGGCTCGCTGCGGCGGGCGTCGCCAAGGCGGCCAAGAAGCTCGGCGAGGAGGCGACCGAGACCGTCATCGCCGCCGTCGCCGAAGACGAGGCGTCCCTGACCGGCGAGGCGGCCGATCTCCTCTACCATCTCCTCGTCGTGCTCCGCCTTCGCGGCGTGCCGCTCGAGGCGGTCATGGACGAGCTCCGCTCCCGCACCGTCCAGACGGGTCTCGAGGAAAAGGCCTCCCGGCCAAAGGGGTCCGGGATCTGAGCCGATGGACCAGATGATCCCGTCGGACCTCTCGCCCTATCGCTTCTTTTCCGCGCAGGAGTGGGCGACCTTCCGCGGCGGCGCGGAACTGACGCTGCGCGAGGACGAGGTGAACCGCCTGCGCTCGCTCGACGATCCGGTCGATCTCGACGAGGTCGCGCGCATCTACCTACCGATCTCGCGCCTCCTCTCGGCGCATGTGGAATCCAGCCAGGCGCTCTTCGCCATGCGCCAGCGCTTCCTGCGCCGGCCGGACGCGACGAAGTCGCCCTTCGTCATCGGGCTCGCGGGCTCGGTCTCGGTGGGCAAGTCGACCACGGCGCGCATCCTGAAGGAGCTTCTGGCCCGCTGGCCGACGAGCCCCAAGGTCGATCTCGTCACCACCGACGGCTTCCTCTACCCGAACGCGGTGCTGGAGGCCGAGGGCCGCATGCAGCGCAAGGGGTTCCCGGAGAGCTACGACGTCGGCGCCATCCTGCGCTTCCTCTCCGACATCAAGGCGGGCGCACCGGCGGTGCGCGCGCCCGTCTACTCGCACTTCTCCTACGACGTCCTGCCCGACCGGGAGCAGACGGTGGACCGGCCGGACATCCTCATCTTCGAGGGGCTGAACGTCCTGCAGGTGCGGGAGATGCCCAAGGACGGCAAGGCCGTGCCCTTCGTCTCGGACTTCTTCGACTATTCGATCTATCTGGACGCCGAGGAGGCCGATCTGCGCCGCTGGTACATCGCGCGCTTCATGCGCCTGCGCGAGACCGCCTTCCGGGAGCGCGACTCCTTCTTCCACCGCTATTCGCAGATCTCGGAAGCCGAGGCTCTGGAGCGCGCCGAATGGCTCTGGCGCGAGATCAACGCCCGGAACCTCTACGACAACATCCTGCCGACCCGGCCGCGCGCGGACCTGATCCTGCGCAAGGGGGCGAGCCACCGCGTGGAGCAGGTCGCGCTGCGCAAGCTCTGAGGCGCGAAGCCCGGGGCGGGGCGATCCGCCCGCCAAAACATCGCCGCCTTCGTTGGGTCAGGGTCCCATCACGAGCGAGTGATCCACCATTCGAAGATGCCATCAGGGACGTTCGGCATGATCGACATCAACCGCCGCCAGCTTCTGGCGGGCCTGGCGGCCGCGGGCCTCTATCCCGCGGCAACGCTTCCCGCCTCCGCGAGGGAGGCGCTGCGCTTCGAGGCGCCGGAACCCTTCAGCTTCGACGCCCTCGTCGAGGATGCGCGCGAGCGCGCCGCACACCCCTTCGTCCCGCGGCCGATCCGGGCGGGCGAGACGCTGACCGACATCGACTACGACGCGCACTGGAAGATCGAGTACCAGCGGGCGAACACGCTCGACATCGCCGACGGCGCGGCCCCGATCCGGTTCTTCCATCTCGGCCGCTATTTCCAGGAACCCGTCGGCATCCATGTCGTCGACGGCGACGCGGCGCGGACGCTCCTCTACGATCCCGCGCTCTTCCGCATCCCCGAAGACAGCCCGGCGCGGCGATTGCCCCGCGACATCGGCTTTGCCGGCTTCAGGGTGCTCGAGCCGGGCCGCGACAACGACTGGCTGGCCTTCCTCGGCGCCTCCTACTTCCGCACCTCCGGCGAGGAGGGACAGTTCGGCATGTCCTGCCGCGCGCTCGCCATCGACGTCGCCATGCCGACGCCGGAGGAGTTCCCGCGCTTCACCGACTTCTATCTCGCCCCGTCTCCGACCGGCGGTCGCATCCTCGTCCACGCCAAGCTGGAGAGCGCCCGCATCGCCGGGGCGCTGCGCATGGATATGGCCAAGGACGGGCCGGTTGTCATGGACATCGAGGCGCGCTTCTTCGCCCGCGAGCCTATCGAGCGGGTCGGCCTCGCGCCGCTCGTCTCCATGTACTGGTTCTCCAAGAGCGACCGGCTGCCGCGCGAGGACTGGCGTCCGCAGGTGCACGATTCCGACGGGCTGGCGATGTGGACCGGCACCGGCGAGCGCATCTGGCGCCCGCTGAACAACCCCTCGCGCGTGATGACCTCGACCTTCGCCGACGAGACGCCGAAGGGCTTCGGCCTTCTCCAGCGCGACCGCGACTTCGAGAACTTCCAGGACGACGGGGTCTTCTACGAGAAGCGGGCCGGCGTCTGGGTCGAGCCGAAGGGGGACTGGGGACGCGGGGCGGTGCAGCTCGTGGAGATCCCGACGGACGACGAGATCCACGACAACATCGCGGCCTATTGGCTCGCCGAGACGCCGGTGAAGAAGGGCGACGCGATCGCGATCGACTACCGCCTCACCTGGTCGAGCGTCGAGCCGCATCTGCCGGCCGTCGGCCATGTGGTCGCCACGCGCCTCGGGCGCGGCGGCATCACAGGCCAGCCGCGGCCGGAGGGCGTGACCAAGATCATCGTCGACTTCGACGGCGGCAGGATCGCCGAACTTCCCCGCGAGGTGGACGACGTCGAGGTCGAGGTGACCGCCTCGCGCGGCGCGATCAGCCTCGTGAACGCCCATTCGATCAAGGTCGGAACCGGGTGGCGCGCGACCTTCGACATCGAGCCGGAGGACGACGAGCCGGTGGATCTGCGCCTCTATCTCAAGCGCGGGGACGAGGTTCTGACCGAGACCTGGCTCTACCAGTTCCACCCGGCCGACCCCGCCCGCGGCGCCTGATCAGGAGGGCCGGGTCACCCGGCGAAGAGTCAGATTGATGCGCCCGCCGCGCTTCAGGAGCGCGGAGGTGGCGGGATAGATCCGGTCGACGCCGTGATAGGCGAGGCGGCCCTCGCCGCCCAGCACGACGACGTCGCCCGACTTCAGGCGGATCGAGGTGGTGCGTCCGCCCCGGTTCGTCTCGCCGATGCGGAACAGACACTCGTCGCCGAGCGAGACGGAGACGACCGGGGCCGAGAGGTCGTCCTCGTCCCGGTCCTGGTGCAGCCCCATCTTCGCCTTCTCCTCGTAGAAGTTGACGAGGCAGGCCTCCGGCTCGGCGGCCGGCCAGGCCGAGACCTCGCGCCAGAGCTGGAGGAGCGCGTCGGGAATCGGCGGCCAGGGCTCGCCGGTGATCGGGTGGAGCGGCTGATAGCGGTAGCCGGCCTTGTCGGACACCCAGCCGAGCGAGCCGCAATTGGTCATGCGCACGGAGAACGGTTTTCCCGTGCGCGGCATTTCGGGCCGGAAGAGAGGGGCGCGCTCGACGACAGCGCGGATCGCCTCGACGAGGTCGGCCTGCGCGTCGGTGGAGAGATAGCCCGGAATGTGCCGGACGCCTTTGGGCAGGACGTTCACGTCGTGATCGACCGACATGGATGGACGCTGAGGGCTCAGAACCAGGGGCGGTCGCGGGTCGTTCCCACGTAGAGGAACGCTGCCATGACGATCGCCCCGACAGGCATGATCATGGAGAGCCAGAAGAACTCCCACTCGTTCATCGTCGATACTCCCGGCGCAGGATAGCTCGCGCTGCCAGATGCAGGATCGAACCCAACAGGAACGACATAAGCACGGTCGCTGCGATCACAACACTCAAACCGGGCGGGATGAGGCCCGATGTCAGGAAGGCGACGACCGGCGTCAGTCCGCCGATCGCGACGATGGCGGTCGCCAGGCCGTTCAGGAACGTCGCCGTCAGTTTCGCCAATTCGCGGCGCGTCTCGCGGTCGCGGCCCGAGGCGTCGAGACCGAGGTCGATCGCGGCCGGAGCGGGCGGCGGGACACGCCGCGACCCCTGCTCGTTCGTCGGCATCGTCACGACAGGTAGCCGAGCTGCGCCGCGAGCGCGACGGCGTGCGTCCGGTTCGAGGCGTTCAGCTTCTTGGTCGCCGAGGCGAGATATTGCGAGACGGTGTATTCCGAGATCGACAGGATGGTGCCGACCTCCGAGGAGGTCTTGCCCAGCATGGCGAGCTTCAGACAGTCGCGCTCGCGCTGCGACAGGGGGTTCTTGCGCTTGTTCTCCTCGAAGCGCGAGGCGGCGAGGATGCCGAAGACGGCGAAGGCGGCCAGATGCAGCTCGTGCGCCTCCCCGTCGGATAGGGCCGGACGGTCGCCGGCCAGCGACAGGGCGCCGTTGAAGGTGGTCAGTCCGTGGACGGGGAAATAGCCGCCCGACAGGCAACGAGAGGCGAGAAGGAGCCGCACCTGCGCGTCGGTTTCGTCGGGCTCGTCCGGGTCGTAGCCGTGCAGCGTCTCGATGTCCCAGACGAGCGGCGCCGGATCGGCCTTGAGCGCGCGAAGGACCGGCGAGAAGCGCGAGAGACCCGAGCGCTCCCAGGCGTGGCGGAATTCACGGCTCCAGTTCGACAGAACAAGTTTGAGTTCGGCGCCCGCATCGTCGGAGGAGGGGATGGTGACGATCGAGACGTGGGAGAAGCGGTAGCCGTCCGCGATCGCCCGAAGGCAAGCGACGAGGTCGGTCTCGCACCAGGGGCGCTCCATCCGGCCGAGTATGTCGTGTGCGACGGACATCGATCAGGCGCGAACCCATGCGAATCAGGAGGACTTCCTTGATAGCGCACGGTGGGCGCCGCCGTGAACCGGGAGATGACCGTCGCAGGCGCCGCCGCATCCTCTCTGGCGCATCGCGGCAACGCTCCCCATCTTGGGAGCCGGCGCCGAGAGCGCCGCCCGCCCCGCCGGCGCCGCAAGGCACCGGCTCCCGCTCCCGATCCGAAGTGCCCCTCCATGTCCGACTTCTCTCCCCGCGAAATCGTCTCCGAACTCGACCGACACATCATCGGGCAGCGGGACGCCAAGCGCGCGGTGGCCGTGGCCCTGCGCAACCGCTGGCGCCGCCAGCAGCTGGAGGGCTCGCTCCGCGAGGAGGTGATGCCGAAGAACATCCTGATGATCGGTCCGACGGGCGTCGGCAAGACGGAGATCTCCCGCCGCCTCGCCAAGCTCGCCGGCGCTCCCTTCATCAAGGTCGAGGCCACGAAGTTCACCGAGGTCGGCTATGTCGGCCGCGACGTCGAACAGATCGTGCGCGACCTCGTCGAGGTCGGCATCGGGCTCGTGCGCGAGAAGAAGCGCGAGGCCGTGCGCGCCAAGGCCCATGCCGGCGCCGAGGATCGCGTGCTCGACGCGCTGGTCGGCAAGAACGCCTCCCCCGCGACGCGCGACTCGTTCCGCAAGCGCCTGCGCGAGGGCGAGCTCGACGACAAGGAGATCGACGTCGAGGTCGCCGACACCGCCTCCCCCTTCGGCGGCATGGACATTCCCGGAATGCCGGGGGCCAATGTCGGCATGATCAACCTGTCGGAGATGTTCGGCAAGGCCATGGGCGGGCGCACCAAGACGCGGCGCACGACCGTGAAGGAGAGCTACGAGCTCTTGATCGGCGAGGAATCCGACAAGCTCCTCGACAACGAGGCGCTGGTCGCGGACGCGATCGCCTCGGTGGAGAACAACGGCATCGTCTTCCTCGACGAGATCGACAAGGTCGCCAACAACGGCGACGGCCGCGGCGGCGCGGGCGTGTCCCGCGAGGGCGTGCAGCGCGACCTTCTGCCGCTGGTCGAGGGCACGACGGTGGCGACCAAGCACGGGCCGGTGAAGACCGACCACATCCTCTTCATCGCGAGCGGCGCGTTCCACGTCGCCAAGCCCTCCGACCTCCTGCCGGAGCTGCAGGGCCGCCTGCCGATCCGGGTCGAGCTGCAGGCGCTGACCAAGGAGGATTTCCGCCGCATCCTCACCGAGACCGAGGCTTCGCTGATCAAGCAGTATGTGGCGCTTCTGAAGACCGAGAACGTCGATCTGGAGATCACCGAGGACGCGATCGACGCGCTTGCCGACGTCGCGGTGGCGCTCAACGGCTCGGTGGAGAACATCGGTGCCCGTCGGCTCCAGACGGTGATGGAGCGCGTTCTCGACGACATCTCCTTCGAGGCGCCGGACAAGGGCGGCCAGGCCTACCGCGTCGACGCCGCCTACGTGCACAAGGCGCTCGACGGCATCGCCGGCAACACGGACCTATCGCGCTTCATTCTGTAGGTCGCACCGGCGCGCCCGGGCCCGGCCGCGCGCGGCGGCCGCGGGCGCGCCGGGCGGTGCCGGCGG
>JAEZXX010000032.1 GCA_023419535.1 Pseudomonadota bacterium
TCCGCGCGGTGATCCAAAACCATCCGAACCGCACGGGCGCGCACCTCGGGACTAAACGGCGGTACCTTCTTCCTCATGGCTCCATCCTCTCAAGAGTTGGAGCCTCCAGCAAACCCGGCACGGTTCACCCGAGTGACGCACGTGGGTGCTGACGCCGGGTGACTAAGACACCCTGCCCACGCGCTTTCCTACCGATACGATGCCGAAGATGGGTCGCATGCGACCATGCTTAGGATACCTTCCGGAAGCTGGTCAACAGAACGGCGGCAATCCGCATTGGCTCGTCGCAAGCGGACAGTCGGCTCACCACCGAGGCTGTGTGGAAACGCCGTTCCATGCTACTTTTTCGGTAGCCTTGGAGGGGTGGGATGGTGGAGGCCATGCAGGCTCGCTTGGACCGCATGCCTGACGCCATGCGCATCCGTCGGCGAACCGTCGAGCACGTGTTCGGGACGATCAGGGACTGGATGGGCCGCAGCCACTTCAAGACGCGAAGGCTACGGAACGTGGGAACGGAGATGAGCCTCCACGTCCTCGCCTACAACATGAAACGGGCCATAGCCGTGCTCGGAACGCCGGGGCTCATAGCCGCAATGCGGGGGTGAACGCGGATCGACTTTGCAACTCAACCGTCAGTCTCAGCGCAGACCCGTTTCCACACGGCCTCCACCCAAGCCCGTCCCGAAGGAGTTCGTTACGCGTCCAGGGGCGGGGCCAGTAATCCGACTGGCGCTCCGGGCGTCGTCCCGGGAGAAGGCGAGGGAATCCCCGCGCGGGCCAGTCTAGGCGACCGAAACCCTGCCGGAGGACGCGACAGCGCTGAAAACGCCTCCTAGGATGGCCGTACAGCGCGTCCAGCGACCTTACCTGATACAGAGGTCGCCCGGAAAAACGACGCACGAGAGCGAACGCTAGAGGCCTCGAAGGGAGCGCCGGCCGTCCCCTCGACGGGCAAACCAAGCCGCCGACGTAACCTGCGGCGATGGTGAGGAGTCGGCTCGAGCCGGTCAGTGCGGTCATGTCGTTCCTCTTCGAGGGGATGCGGCTGGGTACGGTCGGCAGGCGCTCTGCAGGCGGAGCCGCGCATAGCGGAGCCGAAGGAGTGCCGTTTCCAGCATGGCCTTGACGGCCGGCCAGCGCACGTCCCATCCTCTCGAAAGCGCGTTCCTGAAAGGGACGTCGGGGGGGACGCCAGGCACTTACGGCATCACGAAAGCGTGACTCGGTCTGCCCCGGACAAGGAGATTCCAGCGTGCGACGCCCTTGCCCCGAGAGGTCGGGGGACCTCGGGGAACACGAGGGGAATGATGACTATCGACATTAGCGTGCTTGAACTCGACACGTGCAACGCCTGCCCGAGGAGGCGCCTCATCCGCGCCGGTATGAATGCCCTGCACCGTACAGGAGACCTCACTGACGGCTCAGCGATCGATTACGTGGCTAGGGTCTGCCATGGCTGCTTGGCAGAGGGGTCCGTGAGGGCGTACCCGTCTGGCCGGTGGCCGGTGGCCGGTGGCCGGTGGCCGGTGTGGCTGCTGGCGTACGCCGACGATCCGGACGGCCTGCCCATGCCGGCGGACGGTGGGCCTCGGTAGGCCAGCACCTGGAAGCCGAGCCCTTCCGCCGATCGAGTAGGAAGATTGTCCGGACGAAGCCGCTGCTCGGCTTGGTCGGGAGTTGAGTGCCGTCAGCGGATCGATCTGCCGGGCTCGCCTCGGTCGCCACGGTTGGTGCTGCTACAGCCTTGAGTATGGGCGTTGGAGATCCCTGCTTTTTATCTACACACCGAACGGTGCATTGTCCCTCGGCGTCGTTCGCAGCGGGACAGCCGGCCACCACGGGGGATAGTGATACGGCTCCGCCCCCAGGGGCTCACGCCGCCTCGCAGGGGCGATCTCGGTTCGTCCGGATCGACGCACCTGCGGCGCGCCGATCCGTCCGTGAGAGGGACGTGAGCTTTGAGAGGGACGTCGATCGACATGAGAGAGGGACGTCAGCCTCGATTCGGAGGGACGTGCGGCATCGGGGGTAGGTACGGAGTAGGTACAAACGCTGGAAACGGGCAAAACGCCGTTCGGCGCCGGATCCGGTCCGGGCGGAAAAGCTTCGCCTTTTCAATGTTTTAGTTGGCGCGCCCGAAAGGATTCGAACCTCTGACCCCCAGATTCGTAGTCTGGTGCTCTATCCAGCTGAGCTACGGGCGCCTGGCGAGGCCGTCTGTGACGGCGTCGCGAGAGCTTCCTAGCCGCTCGAACCGGTGAATGCAAGCCTCTGTCGCGCTTCGAATGTCGGTTCGGTGACGGCCGTCCGAGCAGCACGCCGGAGCGGCCCCTCCGGCGCTGGAACAAGCCGCTTGGAACGGGCGACCGAGCGCGGGGGACGGGTCTCGGGCGCTCTTCGCAGGGCAGCGGCCGAATCGCCGCGGCGGGCGCTGCGCGTCGATCAGCCCTGGCCGACGAACAGGTCGTGCTGGACGCGCGGTCCGTCCTCGTCGGTCCGCCGACGGCGCCGGGGCGTCGCGCCCGTGCCGGCCGCGATGGCCGCGCGACGCTGGTCGCCCGCGAACTCGATCTCGAAGGGCTGCCCCGGCTGGAGCCCTTCGGCCCTCGGGATCGGAAGGCCGTCCGTGTCGCGCACGATCGCGTAGCCGCGCTCGAGCACGTTCTTCGGATCGAAGCTCGCCGCCATGCGCTCGGCCGTCGACAGGCGCTCGCGGCGCCGCGCGCCTGCGCGCTCCACGGCCTCGACGAGGCGGCGTTCCAGGAAGACGAGATGGCGGCGCGCCTCGCGGTTTGCGCCCGCGATCGTCTGAGGATGAAGGCCGGAGACGGCCCGGGTCAGGCGCTGGCGCCGCGCTGCCACGATCGCGGACAGGCGCTGGACGGCCACGAACTCGGCATGCCGCAGATCGGCGCGCTTGGCCCCGAGCAGGGCATCGAGCCGGCCGAGCTGCAGGCCGCCGGCGAGGCGCCCGACGGCATGGCGCCGGTCCGTCGCCGAGGCCCGGGTCGTCCTGTCGAGGGCGACGGCGGCCTCGTCGAGCCGCCGTCGCGGGAGCGCCAGCAGCATGTCGGGTGCGGGGAGGGCGCGAGCCAGCGCCTGCGCCGCGCTGCGCTCGCGCGAAAGCTTGCGCGTCACCGCGTGCGCGTGCCGGGCATGGCAGGCGCCGAGCGCGGCGAAGAGGTCGGCGCGCACCGGAACCGCCATTTCCGCCGCGCCCGTCGGCGTCGGGGCGCGTCGGTCGGCGACGTGGTCGAGAAGCGTCCAGTCGGTCTCGTGGCCGACGGCCGAGATCAGCGGGATCTCGGAAGCGGCGGCCGCCCGCACCACCGCCTCGTCGTTGAAGCCCCAGAGGTCTTCCAGGCTGCCGCCGCCGCGCGCCACGATCAGGAGGTCGGGGCGGGGAACCTTGCCGTCGTCGGGAAGCGCGTTGAATCCCTCGATCGCCGCGGCGACTTCGCCCGCGCTCGTCTCGCCCTGCACGCGCACCGGCCAGACGAGGAGACGGACGGGGAAGCGGTCCTCGATCCGATGGCAGATGTCGCGGATCACCGCCCCCGTCGGCGAGGTGACGATGCCGATCGTCCTCGGAATGAAGGGAAGGGGGCGTTTCCGCTCGGGCGCAAAGAGCCCTTCGGCCTCGAGCTTGATCCGCCGCTCGTTGAGGAGCGCCATCAGCGCGCCGGCGCCGGCCGGCTTCAGATCCTCGATGACGATCTGGTACTTCGACGATCCGGGATAGGTCGTCAGCTTCCCCGTCGCGACCACCTCGAGCCCTTCCTCGGGCCTGAAGGCGAGTTTGGCGAAGGAGGTGCGCCAGATCACGGCTTCCAGCCGCGAGCGCTCGTCCTTCAGCGCGAAGTAGGCGTGGCCGGAGGAGTGCGGCCCCCGGTAGCCGGAAATCTCGCCGCGCACGCGCACGTGCCCGAACGCGTCCTCCACGGTCCGCTTGAGGGCGCCGGACAGTTCGGAGACGGAGTATTCGGCCGCGTTGGTCGCGATTTCGGAAAGGTCCGGCATGGGCGCGGCGGTCACGTCGCCAGCGCCAGGGAGCGGGTCGGCCGCGCAGGGCGGATGCAGCGCGTTTCGGGAAGGTCCGAATCGGCCTCCATCTGCATGGCCGGCACGAGGTTGCGCAGACTTTCGCGGATGTGGTCGACGAGGGCGACGACCGCGGGCGTATCGCTGTTGCGGCCGCGCAGGATGCTGATCTTGGAATCGCCCAGGCGCGGAAAGCCGTCCGGCTCGTCGAGAACCCGCATCCCAGGCCTCAGCGCGCATTCGGGGAGGACGCTGACGGCCAGTCCCGCCAGCACGGCCGAGGTCACGATCTGGGCCGACCAGGAGGTGAAGAGAACGCGATAGGGACGCCCGACGGAGTCCAAGGCCTCCAGGCCCTGACGCCGCCAGTCGCAGTCGCTGCGGCCGATCGCGAGCGGCACGATCGACTCCTCATGCGCCGAATGGGCCGCGGAGGTCACGAAGTGAAGCGGCTCCCGGCGCACGACTTCCGCCCAGGCCGGAGCCTTGGGCGGACAGACCAGAGCGACGTCGAGATGGCCCTTCTCGACATGCTCGATGAGGCTCGACGTCGTCTCGCAGGCGATCTGCATCTCCACGCGGGGATTGGAGCGCGCGAAGCGCGCCATGATCTCGGGCAGGAAGCGTTCGGCGTAGTCGTCGGGCAGGCCGATGCGCACGTGGCCCGCAATGTGAGTCTCGTCGAAGGCGGTCAGCGTCTCCTGGCTGAGCGCCAGCATGCGTCGCGCGTAGCCGAGGAGCCGCGCTCCCTCCTCCGTCAACCGAACCGCACGCCCACCGCGCTCGAAGAGCTCGGCGCCGAGCCGCTCCTCCAGCCGCCGGATCTGCATAGAGACGGCCGACTGCGTCTTGAAGACGTCTTCGGCGGCCCGGGTGAAGCTGCCGGTGTCGACCACGGCGGCGAAGGTGCGGAGCTGATCGAGATCGAGAGGAGCGGCCATGGTTCGAACCATCACATCGACTGATGCCAGAGATTACGAACATTCGTTGGATTGATCAATCGCGTCTCTCTACCTTCCGATCATCGCTTCCGGATCGCGAACCGGACGCGCTGCCTGCCCGGCGGCGCGACGGACGAGACGCGCCCTCGGAGCGAGAGGAAGACGAACCCCATCGAGGACGAAACGACCATGAGTCTGACCATACCCCGGAGCGGAGCGGGAGTTCTTCCCCGGCTTCGCGAGAGCATCGCACTGGCCTTCGCGGCGCTCGGCGCGATCGCCCGCACCTACGCCAACCGGCAGGCCGCGCTGCGCGTGTCCGATCTGCCCGACCACCTTCTCGCCGATGTCGGCCTGAGGCGGGACGACGTTCACGCTGCCCTGCAGAGTTCGTGGCGCTCGGACCCGACCTATCTGATGGCCCGTTCGGCGCGGGAGAATCGATGCAAGCGCTGATATCCGACTGCTCCGTACGAAAGAAAGCCGCCGCCGATCCGAGATCCGCGGCGGCTTTTTCGTTCCGGGACGGCGTTCAGGGAGCGGGCGTGTCGGCCGGCGTCTCCTCGCCGATCCGCGAGGCCAGAATCTTGTCGACGCGCCGCCCGTCCAGATCGACGACCTCGAAGCGCCACCCCTCGTAGAGAACGATCTCGCCGACCTCGGGAATGTGCCCGAACTGCTCCAGGATGAAGCCCGCGAAGGTCTCGTAGTCGCGCTCCCTGGGGAAGGTCAGCCCGTCCAGCCCGCGCTCCACGTCGTGCACCGGCATTCCGGCGTCGATCAGGAAGGAGCCGTCCGCCCGGCGCACGACCGCATGGTCCTCCTCCAGCCCCTCGGGAAGGGCGCCGGCGATCGCGGCGAGGATGTCGGTCGGCGTGACGAGGCCCTCGAAGGAGCCGTACTCGTCGAGGACGATGGCGATATGGGTCGAGGCGGTCTGGAAGCGGTCGAGCAGCTTGAGCGCCGGCATCGATTCGTTGACGTAGAGAGGCTCGCGAAGCGCGGCCCGAACGTCGATCGCGCCGGTCTTGCGGAACTGCTCCAGGAGATCCTTGGCCTGCACCACGCCGAGGATGTCGTCGTCTTCTCCGCCCGAGACCGGGAAGCGCGAATGGCCGCTCTCGTTGATCTCGTCGAGGATGCGCCCCGGATCGTCGTCGATGCCGATCCAGAACACGTCCGGACGCGGCACCATGATGGAGCGGGCGGTCCGGTCCGCGATGCGCAGCACGCCCTCGATGAGCTCGCGCTCCTTCTCCTCGAAGACGCCGCTCTGCGTCCCCTCGGCGATCATCGCCTTGACCTCCTCCTCCGTCACCGTGCTTTCGGCGACCTTGCTGCCGCCGAGGAGCCGCACGACCGTCTCCGTCGAGATGCGCAGGAACCAGACGATCGGCGCGCCGACCTTGGCCAGAAGCAGCATGAAGGGCGCGACGAAGGAGGCGATCCGCTCCGAATGGGTCAGCGCGAAGCGCTTGGGGACGAGCTCGCCGAGGATCAGCGAGAGATAGGTGATGGTGATGACGACCAGCGCGATCGCCGTTCCCTGCGCGTAGGCGCCGATGACCGGCAGCGGGTCGAGCACCTCGGCCAGCGGGCCGGCGAAGGCGTTCGCGCCGAAGGCGCCGGCGAAGATGCCGACGAGGGTGATGCCGATCTGGACGGTGGAGAGAAAGCTCGTCGGGTCGTCGACCAGCTTGAGCGCGCGCTCGGCACCCTTGGAACCTTCGGCGGCCATCTGCTGCAGCCGACCGCGGCGGGACGAGACCACCGCCAGTTCCGACATGGCGAAGAAGCCGTTGAGGAAGATCAGGAAGAGAACGATCAGTGCGTTGGTGAAAAGCATCTTTTCTCCATCAGACGAGCGATCGTCCGACTTCGGGTCTCCATGTTGATCTGCGATGCGCGCCCGTTCGCACCGTATGGCGTTGCGTCGTCGCCGTCGGGCGGACGGCGGATCTCATCCATCGGGCTTCGCGGGCCCGCGGTCAATCGCTCCTGCGATGACGATCGAAGAGCGCCATCATCTCGCGGGCATAGGTTTCCTGCATCGAGCGGCCGGCCTCCGCGGCCTTGGCCATCCCGTCGAACGGGCCGCCCGCGCTCGCCTCGGCGCCGCCCGGGCTTCGGGTTTCAGCAGTCGCGGCCTTCGGGGGCTGCGCCGGGGACGTGTTTTCGGGAACCGGGGGGAGGAAGGACGGGAAGCCGAAGAAGGGAAAGGGCGCGGACGGCGCCGAGCCGCTCTCGCGCGGCGGCGCCGGTTGCCGACCCCCGCCGCGCGGCTGCGGCATCATCCAGGCGAAGCCGCCGGCCAGGGCGTCGGAGAACAGGGACTGAAGGTCGGCGCGGGGCGGCGGGGACGCCTCGGAGGAGGGGCGGCTGAAGGCCTCGATGGCGTTGGCCGACCGGCGCATCCATTCGGCCGTGGCGCGGCCCGCAGCGTCGCCCGGCGCGGCGGCCGACGACATCGGCCCGCTCGCGACCATGGTCATCATGGCGCGCAGCGTCATCAGGCCGAGTTCCGGCATCATCTTGGCGATGGTGTCGGGCGAGACGCCCGCCATCAGCGAGGCCTGACGGGACACCGAATCGGCGAGGGCGCGCGTGCCGAAGAGGTCGGTCATGAAGGCCGCGGGCCTGGCCGTCATCGCCGAGGCGGGGTCGGTGCCGGACGGCGCGAAGGCGGCGAGGCGGCGGTTGAAGTCCGCCCAGGCGGCGGTGTCGGACATCAGTCGCTGGAGCCCGAGGACGAAGGCCGGGGCGAGCGCCTCGGTCGTGCGGCGCATCTCCTCCTCGCTGAGCCGGAAGCGCTCGCGCAGCCGATCGGTGCCGAGGCCCGAATCTACCGCGGTCAACCAGTCGAAGAACTCCGTCATCTCCCCCGCTCCCCGGCGCATCCCGCCGCAGCCTGCCCGTGAAGGCGCAAGGATGACGTACATGGCGCGCCGGCGCCAAGCGCCAAGAGCGGGTCGCGCGCCGCGACGGCGCGGAGGCTCACGTCTGCGTGCCGCCGACCGTCAGCTGGTTCATCCGCAGATGCGGCTGGCCGACGCCGACCGGCACCCACTGCCCGCCCTTGCCGCAGTTCCCGATGCCCGTGTCGAGCCTGGAATCGTTGCCGACCATGGAGATGCGCTGCATGGCCTCCGGACCGTTGCCGATCAGCATCGCCCCGCGGATCGGCTCCTGGATCACGCCGCGCCGCACCCGGTACGCCTCGGTGCAGGAGAAGACGAACTTGCCGCTGGTGATGTCGACCTGCCCGCCGCCGAAGGAGACGGCGTAGATGCCGTCGTCGAGGGAGGCGACGATCTCCTCCGGCGTGGAGGAGCCCGACAGCATGGAGGTGTTCGTCATCCGCGGCATGGGCGCGTGGGCGAAGGATTCGCGCCGTCCGTTGCCCGTCGGCGAGACGCCCATCAGGCGCGCGTTCAGCCGGTCCTGCATGTAGCCGACGAGACGCCCGTCCTCGATGAGGACGTTGGTCGCGGTGGGGGTGCCCTCGTCGTCGACGGTCAGCGAGCCGCGCCGTTCCGAGACGGTGCCGTCGTCGACGACGGTGACGCCGCGTGCGGCCACCTGTTCGCCGATGCGGCCCGAGAAGACCGACGTTCCCATGCGGTTGAAGTCGCCCTCCAGCCCGTGGCCGACCGCCTCGTGCAGCATCACGCCGGGCCAGCCGGCGCCGAGGACGACGTCGAACGTGCCGGCGGGCGCGGGAACCGCGGACAAATTCACGTGCGCCTGCCGCAGCGCCTCGTCGGCGACGTGGCGCCAGCTTTCGGGCGCGATCAGTTCGGCGAGCCCGTGGCGGCCGCCGCCGCCGAAAGAGCCCGTTTCCTGCCGGTCCCCCTTGCCCCCCACGACCGAGACGTTCAGCCGCGTCATCGGCCGCACGTCGCGCACCAGCCGCCCGTCGGCGTGGAGGATCTCGACCACCTGCCACTGTGCGGCGAGCGAGACCGAGACCTGCCGCACCGCTTCGTCGCGGCCGCGCAGATAGGCGTCGATCTCCTGCAGGAGCCTCACCTTCTCCTCGAAGGACGGGGAGGGGATCGGGTTCTCCTCGGAGTAGAGCCGGGCGTTGGTGCCCGACGGTGCGCCGGCCATCGTGCCGGATCGCCCGGCGGTCACCGCCGTGACCGCGTCCGCGGCCCGGGCCAGCGCGGATGCCGTGAACTCCCCGGAATGGGCGAAACCCGTCGCCTCGCCGGAGACGGCCCGCAGGCCGAAGCCCGAATCGACGGAGAAATTGCCCGCCTTCAGCCGACCGTTGTCGAAGAGGAGCGATTCCTGCTCGCGGTGTTCGAGGAAGAGTTCGCCGTCGTCGGCCCCTGAGAGGGCCTGTCCGAGCCGTGCCCGGACGGCTTCGGCCGGAATGTCGAAGCGCTCGATCAGAGATTGGGTCATGGATGCGGAAATCCTCGCTCGGGCACATCCGCAGATAGGCGATCGCGCCGCCCCTGTCAGGGGCGCGGCGCTCAGGGAAGTGCGGCGAACCCCTCGTCGAAGCCGTTGAGGTCGACCGGGATGCCGATCCCCTGCTCGGGCGTCTGGAAGACGATGAAGGTCGCCGACTGCCCGTCCGACAGCGTGCGCCGCAGCGTTTCCTCCAGGATCACCTCGGCATAGCAGCCGTCCTCGAAGCAGCGCACGAACTGGGCGCGGCCGATGTCGTTGCCGTCGACGTAGAGGCCGAGCCCGTTCGGAAGGAGGATGCCGAGCGGGGCGAGAATGCGCAGGATCTGCGCCTGCCCGTCGGCCGTCTTCAGGGCGAGCACCGAAAGGCCGATCTCGGGGCGGTCGTCGGCGATGACGTTCTGGAGAAGGGCGCATTGTTCGCCGGCGGCGCCCGCCGGCTGGTCGCACACGACGGACCAGGACCCGTGCTGGGAGCGCACCGCCCCGGTCTGCCCCTGGGCGAGGGCCGGAGAGATGGCGAGCGCGGCCAGGGCGAAACAGGCGGCGAAGCGGGCGAAGGGCAGGCTCATCAGGATGCAATCCGTCTCAGAATTGGGGCGATCTTCCGGCGAACATGGGAAAGAATTGGTTACCGTCGCCGGGGCTGCGTCCCGGCGGCCGCCTCGGGACCCCGGGCGATCCGCGACAAGATGACGGCTCGCGACGCTTTCGCCGAAGCCGTCGCGGCGTTATGAATGACGTTGGAGAGGCGCCCCCATCGTGTTGCGAAGCCGTGGGTTTCGTGATTGATGCGACGCCAGATGCACATTGGCTGCATTCGAAACTGCGGAGGAGCGTGGCGACACGATGACCGAAGCGGGTTTCGGTCGGACAAAGAGAAGTCCTTTACGGGAGAGCATTCGTGAAACGATCGATCCTGGCCGCCGCGACGTTCCTGGCGACCCTGTCGGCGGCGCGCGCGCAGGACGCGGGCGGGCTTCTCCCCGGGCAGCCGCATCCCTGGCAGATGGGCCTGCAGGAGGCCATGGGCGGGATGAAGGCCCAGATCGACTGGTTCTCCAACTATACGCTCTGGTTCATGATCCCGATCACGGTCTTCGTGGCCGCGCTGCTCGCCTGGGTCGCCGTCCGCTACCGCGAATCGAAGAACGCGACCCCGTCGCGCACGAGCCACAACACCGCGATCGAGGTGGTGTGGACCATCGCGCCGGTGCTGATCCTCGTCGCGCTGGCGATCCCGTCCTTCCAGCTTCTGACCGCGCAGTACAATCCGCCGCGCGAGCCCGAACTGACGGTCAAGGCGACCGGCTACCAGTGGTACTGGGGCTACGAGTACCAGCCGAACGAGACGGACGCGGCCGCCGACGGCGCGCTGGCCGATGAGGCGGGCGCCGAAGCGCAGCCGGTGTCGTTCCTCTCCTACATGCTGAACGACGAGGATCGCGCGGCCGCCGGCAAGGAGGACCGCAACGTCTATCCGCGCCTCCTGGCGGTCGACAACGAGATGGTCATCCCGGTGAACACCGTGGTCCGCCTCCTCACCACGGCCGGTGACGTGATTCATGCCTACGCGATGCCCTCGCTCGGCGTGAAGGTCGACTCGGTTCCCGGCCGCATCAACGAATACTGGTTCGAGGCGAACCGCGAGGGCATCTTCTACGGCCAGTGCTCGGAGCTCTGCGGCCGCGACCACGCCTTCATGCCGCTCGCCATCCGCGTCGTCAGCCAGGAGCAGTACGACAACTGGTACGCCGCCGCCGGCGAAAGCATCGAGAACGCCAACGCCCAGCTGACCGCAGAGATCGAGGCCGCGGGCGCGGTCGTCGCCTCGCGCTGAGCCCGTCTGTCTTTAAGCGTCCCACGGAGACCCCAATGGCTCACGCCGCCGAACACGACGCCCATCACGATCACAAGCCGACCGGCTGGGTGCGCTGGGTCTATTCGACCAATCACAAGGACATCGGGACGCTCTACCTGATCTTCGCGATCTTCTCGGGCATCCTGGGCGGCGCGCTGTCGGTCGGCATCCGCATGGAGCTCCAGGAGCCGGGCCTGCAGATCTTCTCCGATCCGCAGATCTTCAACGTGTTCACCACGGCCCACGGCCTGATCATGATCTTCTTCATGGTCATGCCGGCGCTGATCGGCGGCTTCGCCAACTGGATGGTGCCGATCATGATCGGCGCGCCGGACATGGCCTTCCCGCGGCTGAACAACATCTCGTTCTGGCTGCTGCCCCCGGCGCTCCTGCTGCTCGTCATGTCGATGTTCGTGGAGGGTGCCCCCGGTTCGGCCGGCGTCGGCGCGGGATGGACGATGTATCCGCCGCTCTCGACCTCCGGTCACCCCGGCCCGGCCGTCGATCTGGCGATCTTCGCGCTGCACATCGCCGGCGCGTCCTCGATCCTGGGCGCGATCAACTTCATCACCACCATCCTGAACATGCGCGCCCCGGGCATGACGCTGCACAAGATGCCGCTCTTCGCCTGGTCGGTGCTGGTCACGGCCTTCCTGCTGCTGCTCTCGCTCCCGGTCCTCGCCGGCGCGATCACCATGCTCCTGACCGACCGCAATTTCGGCACGACCTTCTTCGCGCCGGAGGGCGGCGGCGACCCGATCCTCTACCAGCATCTGTTCTGGTTCTTCGGCCATCCGGAGGTCTACATCCTGATCCTGCCGGCCTTCGGGATCGTCAGCCACATCGTCTCGACCTTCTCGAGAAAGCCCGTCTTCGGCTATCTCGGCATGGCCTACGCCATGGTCGCCATCGGCGTCGTCGGCTTCGTCGTGTGGGCGCACCACATGTACACGACCGGCATTTCGCTCAACACGCAGCGCTACTTCGTCTTCGCCACGATGGTGATCGCGGTGCCGACGGGCATCAAGATCTTCTCCTGGATCGCGACGATGTGGGGCGGCAGCTTGCGCTTCACGACGCCGATGCTCTGGGCGATCGGCTTCATCTTCCTCTTCACGGTCGGCGGCGTCACGGGCGTCAAGCTCGCCAATGCCGGCATGGACCGCGTGCTGCACGACACCTACTACGTCGTCGCGCACTTCCATTACGTGCTCTCACTCGGCGCGGTCTTCGCGATCTTCGCGGGCTGGTACTACTGGTTCCCGAAGATGTCCGGCTACATGTACAACGAGACGATCGGCAAGATTCACTTCTGGATGACGTTCGTCGCGGTGAACATCATCTTCTTCCCGCAGCACTTCCTCGGCGCCGCCGGCATGCCGCGCCGCTACGTCGACTATCCGGACGCCTTCGCCGGCTGGAACTTCGTCTCCTCGATGGGCTCCTACCTCTCCGCGCTCGCCGTCTTCGTCTTCCTCTACGGTGTCTGGGAGGCGTTCTCCAAGAAGCGCATCGCCGGCGCCAATCCCTGGGGCGAGGGCGCGACCACGCTCGAATGGCACCTGTCCTCGCCGCCGCCCTACCACCAGTGGGAGCAGCTCCCGCGGGTCCGCTGAGGCGGGGCGACTTTCGACGGGCCGCCCCGGTGCCGGCCCGAAGCCGTAAGCCCCATATGGG
>JAEZXX010000038.1 GCA_023419535.1 Pseudomonadota bacterium
GAGCGGGGGGCATCGGCCTGCCGCTCCAGTCCTCGCTGAACACGCTCGCCTGGAGCCAGGTCTCGGTGATCTTCGCGATGATCCTCGTGACCGTCGTCGTCTCCGAGTGGGTCTCGGCCAGGATCCGCCACGCCATCATCTGATCGCGCGGCAAGGGCGGCTCTCGCGCGCGCTGCGCGCAAGGGCCTGCCCTTCTCCCGTCGTCGCGCGAAGGGCGTCCGCCCCTCTTCGCGTCCAGAACGATCAGATGATCGCGTGGCGGACCTTCGCCGAGACCCATTCGGAGACGACGACGGTCACGAGGATCAGCGCGAAGATCACCGAGACCTGGGACCAGGCGAGCGTGTTCAGCGAGGACTGGAGGGGCAGGCCGATGCCGCCGGCCCCGACGAGCCCGAGGATGGTCGCCTCGCGGATGTTGATGTCCCAGCGGAAGACGGTGATGCCCGCGAAGGCCGGCAGCACCTGCGGCCAGATGGCGTAGTCGAGGACCTGGAGCGAGCCGGCGCCCGTCGCGCGGACCGCCTCGACCTGGGTCCCGTCGATCTCCTCGATCGCCTCGTAGAGGAGCTTCCCGACGAAGCCGATCGAGCGCAACGCGATGGCGAGGATGCCCGCCAGGATGCCGGGACCGAAGATGATGACCAGCACCAGCGCCCAGATCAGCGAGTTGATGGAGCGCGAGGCGACGATGATCAGGAGCGCGAGGGGCCGGGCGACCAGCGCGCTCGGCGTCGTGTTGCGGGCGGCGAGGAAGGCGACCGGTACGGCGATGACGGTTCCGAGAAGCGTGCCGAGCGTCGCCATGTTGATCGTGTCCCACAGCGGCTTCCAGAGCTGCGAGGCGTAGTCCCAGCGGGGCGGAAAGCCCCGGGCGATGAGGTCGCGCCCCTGTTGCGGCGCGTCCCAGACGAAGGCCCAGATCGTGTTCTGGGTCATCACCTGCCAGCACCAGACGAAGAGGATGGCGAGGCCGGCCCAGCCGGCGAACATGGCCCATTCCTCAGCGCTCGTGCGCTTCTTCCAGACGGGGGTCGTGTCGGCCATCACTGCACCTTTGCGCGCACGAAGGACGAGGCGTATTCGCAGGCCATCACGATGAGGATGATGACGATCAGGATGGCGCCCGCCGTGTCGTAGTCGTAGCGCTCCATCGCCGTGTTCAGCGTGCCGCCGATGCCGCCGGCCCCGACGATGCCGATCACCGCCGATTCGCGGAAATTGATGTCGAAGCGGTACATCGACAGGCCGATGAGGCGCGGCATGACCTGCGGCTGGATGCCGTAGTTCAGGAGTTGGAACCAGGAGGCGCCGGTCGCCCGGATCGCCTCGGCCTGGGCCTCGTCGATGTCCTCGATGTCTTCGGCGAGGAGCTTGGCGATGAAGCCGACCGTCGCGAAGGCCAGGGTCAGGAAGCCGGCGAGCGGCCCGAAGCCGACCATGGCGACGAAGAGGATCGCGATCACCACCTCCTGGAAGGCGCGCGAGACCGCGATGATCGAGCGGCAGATCCCGTAGAGCCAGAGGGGCGCGACGTTCTTCGCCGCACCGATGCCGATCGGGATCGAGATCGCGATGCCGACGATCGTGGAGGTCAGCGTCATCGTCAGGCTTTCGACGAGCCCGCGGGAAATGTCGCGCCAGCGCGAGGCGAAGTCCGGCTGGAGGAAGCCTTCGACGAAGCGCTGACCCCGCGCGAGCCCTTCGGCGACGCGGGTCCAATTGATCTCCAGCGATCCGACGGCGAGGACGAGGTAGAGCGCGAAACCGCCGTAGAGCGCCCATCGCAGCCAGTTCGTGCGGATCAGGACCGGCGGGCGGGACCAGCGGCTCGGATAGGTCGCGGCGCCCATGTCAGGCGACGGCCCGCACGAAGCTCGGCTCGGGCGCCTCGTTCTCCTCCATCACCGCCTCCTCCTGCGCCTTGGCGCGGAGCGCGTTCCAGTCCTCCTCGCCGTAGATGCGGGTGAGCGCACCTTCGTCGAGATCGCCGGGCTTGCCGTCGAAGACGACGCTTCCGGCCTTGAGGCCGACGATGCGGTCGACGAAGTCCCGCGCCAGCGGCACATCGTGGATGTTGATGATCGCCGGCAGTCTGCGCTCGGCGCAGACCTCGCGGATCAGCCGCATGATCTGGCGGGAGGTCTTCGGGTCGAGCGAGGCGGTGGGCTCGTCGACCAGCAGGAGCTCGGGCTCCTGCGCGAGCGCGCGGGCGATGCCGACGCGCTGGCGCTGCCCGCCCGACAGGGCGTCGGCGCGCTTGTCGGCATGGGCGAGCAGCCCGACGCGGTCGAGGAGCGCGAAGGCCGCCTCGACGTCGCGGGCGGGAAAGCGGCGCAGGAACGAGCGCCAGAAGGGCACGGTGCCGAGCCGGCCCGACAGGACGTTCTCCATCACCGTCAGGCGCTCCACCAGCGCGTACTCCTGGAAGATCATGCCGATGCGGCGGCGGGTGCGCGCCAGGTCGCGTCGGCCGAGCCTCGCCACGTTCGTGTCGCGCAGGTAGATCGAGCCGGCCGTCGGTTCGACGAGGCGGTTGACGCATCGGATCAGGGTCGACTTGCCGGCGCCGGACGGGCCGATGAGACCCATCACCTGTCCGGGCTGGAGCGTCAGCGAGACGCCGGCGAGCGCCTTGTCCCCCGTCCTGTAGCGCTTCTCGAGCTTTTCGATCCGAAGCATGTCGCGGCCCTTCCGTCTTGAGAATGCGGAAAAAGGGCGGAGACGGCCGCGAGGCCGTCTCCGCCCTCGTCGCGAGCGAACGGTCAGTTGCAGTCGTAGGAGACGTTCATCGCGGCATCGATCTCGCGGATGACGCCCCAGTTCTCCTGGAAGGTGATGGGGATGAACTGCTCCTCGCCCTGCGGACCGAACTCTTCGGCGAGGCCCGTGCCTTCCCAGTCGAAGGAGAAGAAGGCGTCCTGGATCTGCTGCTGCAGCTCCGGCGTCAGATTGTGGACGACGCCGTAGCCGGTCGTCGGGAAGGTGTCGGAGGTGTAGATGACCTTCAGGTCGTCTTCGGAGACGACGCCGCGCTCGATCATGCGCCCCTTCACCGAGTTGGCGATCGCGGCCGCGTCGTAGTCGCGGTTGGCGACGCCCAGGATCGAATTGTCGTGCGCGCCCGAGAAGGCGGATTCGAAGTCCTCGCCCGCCGTCAGGTCGAACTGCGAGGCGAGGAGCGCGGACGGCGCCTTGAAGCCCGAGTTCGAGGTTTCCGAGGTGAACGCGACGGTCTTGCCGGCGAGGTCGGCGACCTCCTCGATGCCGGCTTCGGGATGGGCGATGATCTCCATCTCGTAGCCGTAGGAGCCGTCGTTCGCCGCCATCATGGCGAAGGGACGGAAGCCCGCGCAGGCGACGGCCAGCGGATTGCCGCCCGTGTTGACGCCCGCGATGTGCAGGCGGCCGGCGCGCATGGCCTCGAGCTGCGCGGCGTTCGACTGGACGGGGAAGAACTGAACGTCCTTGCCGGTCGCTTCGCTGAGATGCTCGATGAACTCGGCCCAGACGTCGGCGTAGATGGCCGGGTCCTCGACGGGCGTGTAGGCGAAGACGAGCGTGTCGGGGTCGACGAGCTGGCTCGCGTCGGTCGGGATGTCCGCGACCATGTCGCCGTCGGAATCGGTGAAGCGCGGGTCGAGCGCGAATTCGGCGCGCGCCGGAGCCGCGGACAGGGCGACCGCCAGGGCGGCGGTGCCGAGAAGAAGCTTGGACAGAGCGGTCATCGGGAGCCCTCGTGCGGTTCCGTTCGGGGAAGACGAGGGCGTTTAGCCAAGACTGCGATACAGCGGTGTGACGCGCCGATGACGGATCGGTGACAGCGACGGCGAGATCACCGACGCGCCCGCCAAGCGATCCGACGCACGGTCCGCGCGACGACGCGGCGGCCCGGACGACAGACGGGCCGCACTTGGCGGCCCGTCTTGCGTTCAAAACCGGGATGTCGGCTCAGCGCGATTCGAGCGCCATGATCTGGATCTCGACGCGGCGGTTCTGCGCCCGGCCCTGCTCCGACGCGTTCGAGGCGACCGGCTGGGTCAGACCGAAGCCCTGTACGGCCAGCCGCTGGCCGGAGACGCCCTGGCTCTGCAGATAGCTCGCGACGCTCGAGGCACGGCGCTGCGAGAGGCCGAGATTGTACTGGGCGGAACCGACATTGTCGGTGTGGCCGGCGACTTCGACCAGCGAGCGCTCGTAGCGGTTCAGGACGATCGCGACCGAGTTCAGCGTCGGATAGAAGTCCGAGCGGACCTGGTCCTGATCGGTGGCGAACGTGATGGCGGAGGGCATGTTCAGGATGATGCGGTCGCCGACACGCGTGACCGAGACGCCGGTGCCCTGGAGCTGGGCGCGAAGATCGGCCTCCTGGCGGTCCATGTAGACGCCGATCGAGCCGCCCGCGAGCGTGCCGATGCCCGCGCCCAGAAGCGCGGCGTTGCCACGGTCGACGCCCGCGATCTCGCCCACGATCAGGCCGCCGAGCGCGCCGACGCCCGCGCCGATGCCGGCCCCGCCCGCGGTGCGGGAGATCTGCTGCTCGCCCGTGTAGGGATTGGTGGTGCAACCGGCGAGGATGGCGAGGGAGGCCGCGGCGGCGACGATCTTCTTCATGGAGTTCTCCGTAAGGGCAGAGCCGTTCGCGCGCGATTCTCCGCCCGCATGGTTCACATTCGCTTAAAATCCGACCTTTCGGCTAGAGACAGGCGAATGGGGCGGCGGCGCGGCGCCGTACGAACTCGGTCGTCGGCCGGGCCGGACTGTTGCCGTCCGGCATCGCTCTGAGGGCCCTACCGCTCGACGGGCAGGAGACGCTCGCGCAGCCGGCGCAGGGCCAGCGCCTGAGCGGGAGCCTCGTCCCGGTCGCTCGCCAGTTCGTCCGCCTTGGCGACCAGATCGCTCCGCTCCGACGGCGAGAGCTTCTCGTTGAAGAGAGGCGCCAAGCGCCGGATGACCTCGTTCGGATCGACGACCTCGCGCACGGCCCAGCGGGCGAAGACCAAGGCCTCTTCCGGCTTCTCCTCCTCGGCGACCTCGCGCAGCCAGCGGGCGATCGAAGCCTCGTCCTGCGGCGTCAGGCGCCGGCCGCTCTCGACGACGGAGACGAGGAGGACGCAGGCCGCCGTCGCGGGATCGGCGATCCCCGTCAGGGTCGAGCCCTCGACCTTGCGGCGGAAGAGAGAGCGCTTCACCCGCCCCTTCAGCCGCCCGGCCGCGTCGCCGAGTTCGCCGACGAAGCCGGCCGCCTGACGCACGCGCCAGAACCAGAAGGCGGCGCCGGCCAGGACCGTGACGAGGATCGCGAGAAGATGCATTCGACAACCTCTTCGACAGGCCGCGGCCGGCGAACGGCGTCGCCGAGCCTCAGGCGGCGGGTGTTCCCGCGCGCTCGATACAACATCCAGGTGTGTCGATCAAATTCCCGTGTCGGGATGGGTGTCGTCGGAGCGCCCGACCCTTCGTCTCACCGCGTCTCCCACTCGGCCTCGCGTTCCAGCGCCAGAGGGTCCCGCTTGGCGGTGACGAGCGCCTTGGCGCCGTCCCCGTCCTCGATCGTGGCCGCGAAGTTGCGCTCGGCGACGGCGCCTTCGACGCTCACCGTTTCGACGCTCGCCGCGTGTCCGACATAGCGCAGGCCGAAATCGAAATGCGCCGTCCAGAAGAAGGGAAGATCGGCGAACGGCGCCTCCTGGCCGAGGATGACGCGCGCGACGTGCTCGCCCTGCCGCCCGGCGTGGACCCAGTGCTCGACACGCTGGCGTCGCCCGGAGTGGACGTCGGGATAGGAGGCGACGTCGCCCGCCGCGAAGATCGCCCGGTCGGAGGTGCGCAGCGCGCCGTCGACGCGGATGCCGCCGCCCTCCGCCTTCGACGCGAGGTTGAGCCCGGCCGCCGCCGCCAGCTCGGTTCGCGGCGAGACGCCGAGGCCGGCGACGACGAGGTCGGCCTCCACCGCCGAGCCGTCGTCGAGGACGAGCCGGCCGTCGGCATAGGACGCCGCCTTGCGGCCGAGGCGGAAGGACACGCCCTTGCCCTCGTGTACGGCGCGGACTTGCGCGCCGATCTCCTCGCCCAGCACCTTGGCCAGCGGCACCTGTCCCGGCGCGACGACGGTCACGGCGAGCCCGCGCTGCGTCAGGGCGGCGGCGACCTCCAGCCCGATGAAGGAGGAGCCGAGGACCGCGGCGCTCTTGGCCCCCGCCGCCGCTTCGATCAGCCGATCGGCGTCCGCGATCGAGCGCAGGACATGGGCGGTCTCGAGCCCCGGCGTGTCGGCCCGGTTCGGCTCGCCGCCGGGCGCCAGCACCAGGGTGTCGTAGGCGATGCGCTCGCCGCCCTCGATCATGACATGCTGGCCGGCACGGTCGATCGCCTCGACCCTGGCGCCGAGCCGGATGGCGACGCCCGCCTCGCGAAGGGCGTCGTCGCGGCCGAGCGCGGTCTTGGCCCGCGGCGCCTTGCCGGCGAGATACTGCTTGGAACAGAAGGTGCGGTCGTAGGGCGCCTCGCTCTCGGCCGTCAGGAGCGTGACCGTCGGGCCCGCGCCGAGGCGCACGAGTTCGGCGGCGCAGGCGTAGCCCGCAGCGCCGGTGCCGAGGATGACGATCCGGCCCGGCACGGCCGCGGGGGTCGGCCGTGCGGCGCGACGCCTGCCGATGACATGGACGCGGTCGCCGCGATGCTCGACGTCGTAGCAGGAGAGCGGGGCGAGCGCCGGCGCGCCGGCGGCCTCGCCCGTTCCGGCGTCGAAGCGCGCATGGTGCCACGGACAACGGATGGTCCCGTCGTGGAGGAGACCCTTGGCGAGGGGCGCGCCGAGATGGGTGCAGCGGGCCGAGAAGGCGCGAACCGTCTCACCCTCGCGCAGGAGGAGGACCGGCGCGTCCTCGAAAATTCCCTCGACCATGCCGCCGTCGCGAAGGTCGGACAGCGCGATCCCGGCGCTCTTCAGGTCGGGCTTGTCGTCGTCGGCCATGGGCTCTCCTTCCCTTCTCATCCAAGGACGCGAAGGGAAGGAGTTTGGAACGGTTCTCGTTCCGGCAAGCCTACCGGGGCTTCGTCAGGCGGCGGCGGCCGTCTGACGAAGGAGCTTGCGGTTGACGAGGAGCTCGGCGATCTGGACCGCGTTCAGCGCCGCCCCCTTCCGCAGATTGTCGGCCACGACCCACATGTTGAGACCGTTCTCCAGCGTCTGGTCCTCGCGGATGCGGCTGATGTAGGTCGCGTCCTCGCCGGCCGTGTCGATCGGGGTGACGTAGCCGCCGTCCTCGCGCTTATCGATGACGAGGCAGCCCGGCGCCTCGCGCAGGATGGCGCGCGCCTCGTCCGCCGTGATCGGCTCCACGAACTCGATGTTGACCGCCTCGGAATGGCCGATGAAGACCGGCACCCGCACCGCCGTGCAGGTGACCTTGATCTTCGGGTCGAGCATCTTCTTGGTCTCGGCCATCACCTTCCACTCCTCCTTCGTGGAGCCGTCCTCCATGAAGACGTCGATGTGGGGGATGACGTTGAAGGCGATGCGCTTGGTGAACTTCTTCGCCTCGACCGGGTCGGACACGAAGACCGCGCGCGACTGGGTGAAGAGCTCGTCCATGCCGTCCTTGCCGGCGCCCGAGACCGACTGGTAGGTCGAGACGACGACGCGGCGGATCCTGGCCTTCTCGTGCAGCGGCTTCAGCGCCACGACGAGCTGCGCGGTCGAGCAGTTCGGGTTGGCGATGATGTTGCGCTTGGAGAAGCCGGAAACGGCGTCGGCGTTCACCTCCGGCACGATCAGCGGCACGTCGGCCTCGTAGCGGAAGGCGGACGAGTTATCGATCACGACACAGCCCGCCGCGCCGATCTTCGGCGCCCATTCCTTGGCGACCGAGCCGCCCGCGGACATGAGGCAGATGTCGGTTCCGGCGAAATCGTAGGATTCGAGCGCCTTCACCTTCAGCGTCTTGTCGCCGAAGGAGACCTCGGTGCCCTGGCTTCGGCGCGAGGCCAGCGCCACGACCTCGTCGGCGGGAAAGCCGCGCTCGTCGAGGATGGAAAGGATCTCGCGCCCGACATTGCCGGTCGCGCCGACGACGGCGACCTTGTAGCCCATGATTGTGAAGTCCTGTCCGCTCCCCGCAAGGTTTATCCAGCACTCGAACCCCGTCCCGGGGGAGTGCGGGACGAGGCGGTCAGATAATCGCGGTTTTGGTCGTGGAGCGCGGGATCATGGAGGCGTCTATGCGCCGCGACCCACCGGCTGTCAATCGCGAGAACCCGAGGAGTCCTCGCGATCGGAGCGGGTCCCGTGCGTCGCGGCGGGAACGCCCGCCTACGGACGGCGCGGCGCGCGGGGGTCGCGGCGTCCGCCGCCCGCGATGCGCTTCGTGATCCAGCCGAGAACGACGGCCTTCAAGATGCTCCGGATCATTGCTCTTCCTCTCGGTTCCGAAAATTCCTCATCCTGAACGGTCGATGATCGTGGATAGTTGCGCCGATCCGGACGATCCTCGCGATGTTTTTGTGTAGGGGGACTTCCAGAATCATCAGTTTACGATACCGTCCGCGACTGGCCGGACCGGCAGGGGGATATTGCCGGGACCGCGCAGTTCTGTCTGGGAGGGCGAAACGTTGGCGACACATGGAACTCCGGTCGACGAGACCGTGAAGCGACCGGTGACGAAGGAGGAGCGGAAGGTCATCATCGCCTCCTCGCTCGGCACCGTGTTCGAGTGGTACGACTTCTATCTCTACGGCACGCTCGCCGTGATCATCGGCCGGCAGTTCTTCTCGGCCTTCGAACCCTCCACGCAGGCGATCTTCGCGCTGCTCGCCTTCGCCGCCGGCTTCCTCGTTCGCCCGTTCGGCGCGCTCGTCTTCGGCCGGCTCGGCGACCTCGTCGGGCGCAAATACACCTTCCTCATCACCATCCTGATCATGGGCATCTCGACGTTCCTCGTCGGCCTCCTGCCCTCCTACGACCAGATCGGCTGGGCCGCCCCCATCATCCTCATCATCCTGCGCATGCTCCAGGGCCTGGCGCTCGGCGGCGAGTACGGCGGCGCGGTGGTCTACGTGGCCGAGCATTCGCCGCGAAACCGCCGGGGCTTCTACACCGCCTGGATCCAGACGACCGCGACGCTGGGCCTGCTCCTGTCGCTCTTCGTCATCGTGACGCTGCGCATCAACATGGGCGAAGAAGCCTTCGCCTCGACCTACGAGCTCTTCTGGGGCCTCACGGGCGGCTGGCGCCTTCCGTTCCTGGGCTCGATCATCCTTCTGGCGATCTCCCTCTACATCCGCCTGTCGATGAACGAGAGCCCCGTCTTCCAGAAGATGAAGGAGGAGGGCACGCGCTCCAAGGCGCCGCTCAAGGAAGCCTTCGGCACCTGGAAGAACGGCAGGATCGTGCTGATCGCCCTGTTCGGTCTCGTCGTCGGCCAGGCCGTCGTCTGGTACACCGGCCAGTTCTACGCGCTGTTCTTCCTGCAGAGCATCCTGCGCATCGACCTTCTGACGGCCAACGTCCTCATCGCCTGGGCGCTGATCTTCGGAACGCCGTTCTTCCTGGTCTTCGGCTCGCTCTCGGACCGGGTCGGCCGCAAATGGGTGATCCTGTCGGGCTGCGCCATCGCCGCGCTGACCTATTTCCCGATCTACCAGGGGCTGACGGCGGTCACGAACCCGAACTACGCGCAGGCTCTCGACGAGGTCGAGATCCAGGTGCTCGCCGACCCCGCGACCTGCGGAAACCTGTTCGACCCGGTCGGCATCCGCACCTTCACCGAGCCCTGCGACGTGGCCCGCCGCACCCTGTCGCAGCAGGCGTTCGACTACGACCTGATCGCTCAGCCCGCCGGTTCGCCGACGACGGTGACGATCAACGGAACGCCGGTCGAGGTCGCCCCGGTCGCCCAGCCCGACGGCACCAACGAGACCTTCGCCCAACGCCTCGGCCCGGCCACGATCGCGGCGGGCTACCCGGCGGTGGACGACCCGGAGAAGGTGCGCGTCACCGGCTTCTTCTCCGCGCTCGGCAACTGGCAGGCCCTGCAGGCGATCTTCCTGCTCTGGGTGATGGTGCTCTACGTCACCATCGTCTACGGCCCGATCGCGGCCGCGCTCGTGGAGTTCTTCCCCGCGCGCATCCGCTATACGGCGATGTCCCTGCCCTATCACATCGGCAACGGCTGGTTCGGCGGGCTCCTGCCGGCAACCTCCTTCGCCATCGTCGCCTCGACCGGCAACATCTATGCCGGCCTCTGGTACCCGATCGGCTTCGCGGTGCTGACGCTCATCATCGGCGCGATCTTCGTGACCGACCGGCGCGACGCCGATCTGACCCACTGATCCGCTTCGGATCGCACGCCTGGAAGGGCTCCGGCATCGCCGGGGCCCTTCTTCGTTCCGGCCAAGGCCGAGGGCGAAGAGCCTGCCCCGGCCTCGCCCAACGGCGCGACGGGGACATATAGCCGGCGAAGGAATGGCGTCGGCCCGTTCGGCCGGCGATCGAAAGGTTCAGCGTTGCGTACAGAAGTCCGGACGGGCCGCCTCGGTCCGTTCCCCCATGTCAGCCGCCCCGTCTTCTCCATCTCGGCCGCGCTCATCCTCGGCTTCCTCGCCTTCGGCATCGTCTTCCCGGACCTTGCCGGGGCGCTCTTTCCCGGGCTGCAGGCCGAGATCGGCGAGCGGTTCGGATGGCTCCTGACGCTGACGACGACGTCGGCGATCGGCTTCGTCCTCTATGCCGCGATGAGCCGCTACGGCGACATCCGCCTCGGCGCCCAGACCGAGGAGCCGCAATACGGCTTCTTCTCCTGGGTCTCGATGCTGTTCTCGGCCGGCATCGGCATCGGCCTTCTCTACTGGGGCGTCGCCGAGCCGCTGCAGCATTTCGCACAGCCGCCGGTCGGCGAGCCCTACTCGGTGGAGGCGGCGCAGGAGGCCATGGTCCTCTCCTTCCTCCACTGGGGCATCCACGGCTGGGCGATCTATGCCCTCGTCGGCCTCAGCCTCGCCTATTTCCACTTCCGTCACGGCCTGCCGCTGTCGATCCGCTCGGCGCTCTATCCGCTGATCGGCGATCGCATCTACGGGCCGATCGGCCACACGGTCGACATTCTCGCGGTCTTCGGCACCATCTTCGGCGTCGTCACCTCGCTCGGCCTCGGCGTCATGCAGATCGGCGACGGGATCGAGGTGCTGACCGGGATCCAAAGCTCCATCCCGCTGCAGCTCGGCCTCATCGCCATCATCACGGCCATGGCGACGGGCTCGGTGATGGCGGGCCTGAATTCAGGCATCAAGCGCCTGTCGAACTTCAATGTCGGCCTGTCGATCGCCTTCCTCGCCTTCATCGTCCTCTTCGGGCCGACGCTCTACGTCTTCGATTCCTTCATCGAGAACATCGGCCTCTATCTGGAAGCCCTACCGCGCCTGTCCTTCTGGAACGAATCCTATTCGGGCACCGACTGGCAGGTCGATTGGACGATCTTCTACTGGACCTGGTGGATCTCCTGGTCGCCCTTCGTCGGCATCTTCATCGCGCGCATCTCGCGCGGACGCACCGTGCGCGAGTTCGCGCTCGGCGTCCTGTTCATCCCCTGCGGAATCCTGTTCTTCTGGTTCACCGCCTTCGGCGGCGTCGCGGTGCAGATGGAACTGTCGGGCGCCGAACCCGGCCTCGCCGCAGCGGCACAGGCGAGCTACGGCTCGGCCATCTTCGCGCTGATGGAATTCTACCCGTTCACGACGGTCCTGAACGCGCTCGTCGTCTTCATGATCGTCATCTGGTTCGTGACCTCGGCCGATTCGGCGAGCCTCGTCGTCGACATGCTGACGGCGGGGGGACACGACGACCCGCCGCGCATCCAGCGCCTGTTCTGGGCCGTCTCGTCCGGGGCCATCGCGGCCGTCCTCGTCGTGGCGGGCGGGCTGGAGGCGCTGCAGGCGGCGGCCGTGGTGGCAGGCTTCCCCTTCACCTTCGTCATCCTCCTGATGATGGTGGGGCTGCTGCGCGGCTTCGGGCGCGACCGGCTCGTCCTCCACCGCACCAAGCAATGGTACCTGACGGAGAAGGAGGCCGACGCCAACCAGCCCGACGCCTACAGGGGCGAGCGCGAGTTGAAGGGGCCGCCCGCGGTCGCCTCGGGCGACTGAGGCCGACGGCGGAGACAAAGGGCGCGCGCGGCGCCCTTCCTAATTCGATCCCGCCTGTCCGCTCAGGCGGCGAGCCGCTCCCGGAACGCGGCGAGGATCGCGCCGCCCATCTCGGCGGTCCCGACCTGCCGCGCGCCCGGCGCCATGATGTCGCCGGTGCGAATGCCATCTTCCAGCACCTTGGCGATCGCGCCTTCCAGCGCGTCGGCCTCGGCCGTCATCTGGAAGGAATAGCGCAGCATCATCGCCAGCGAGGCGATCATCGCGATCGGGTTGGCGACTCCCCGCCCCGCGATGTCCGGCGCCGATCCGTGCACCGGCTCGTAGAGCGCGCGGCGCTTTCCCGTCGCCTCGTCGGGCGTGCCGAGCGAGGCCGAGGGCAGCATGCCGAGCGAGCCCGTCAGCATGGCCGCGATGTCCGACAGCATGTCGCCGAAGAGGTTGTCGGTGACGATGACGTCGAACTGCTTGGGGTTCTGGACGAGCTTCATGCCGCCGGCGTCCGCCAGCATGTGGTCGAGGGCGACGTCCTCGTATCCCGCCTTGTGCGTCGCGGTGACGACCTCGTTCCAGAGCACGCCCGTCTTCATGACGTTGCGCTTCTCCATCGAGGTCACCTTGCCGCGGCGTGTGCGCGCCAGCTCGAAGGCGGCCCTGGCGATGCGCTCGATCTCGTAGGTCTGGTAGACCTGCGTGTCGACCCCGCGCTTCTGGCCGTTCCCCAGATCGACGATCTCCTTCGGCTCGCCGAAATAGACCCCGCCCGTCAGCTCGCGCAGGATCAGGATGTCGAGCCCGTCGACGAGCTCGCGCTTCAGCGAGGAGGCGTCGGCGAGCGCCGGATAGCAGATCGCCGGCCTCAGATTGGCGAAGAGTTCCATGTCCTTGCGAAGCCGCAGGAGCCCCGCCTCGGGCCGCTTCTCGTAGGGGACCGCGTCCCATTTCGGGCCGCCCACCGCACCGAAGAGCACCGCGTCCGCCACCATGGCGAGCGCCATGTCCTCTTCCGAGATCGGGACGCCATGCGCGTCGAGCGCCGCGCCGCCGACGAGGCCCGTTTCCGCCTCGAAGCCCGCGCCCGCCTCGTTGAGGACGGGGATGAACTTCTCCACCTCGGCCATCGCCTCGGGGCCGATGCCGTCGCCGGGCAGGAGCAGGAGTTTGCGGGTCGTCATCTACGGGCAGCTCCGGTCTGTCGTTCTATTTGAAAACGTGTCGGGGAAGCTCGGCCCCCTACCCGCTCATGCCCAGGGGCGCCCCTCGGACAGCTTGCCCTCGAAGGCGGCGATGTCGCCGTCCTTCTGGAGCGTCAGGCCGATGTCGTCGAGGCCGTTCAGGAGACGGTGCTTGCGGGCCGGATCGATGTCGAAGGCGATCCGCTCGCCGTCGGGCCGCACGATCTCCTGGGCCGCGAGATCGACCGAGATCTTCGCGTTCGCCCCTTTCCGCGCGTCGTCCATGAGCTGGTCGAGCTCGTCCTGGGTGACGCGGATCGGCAGGATGCCGTTCTGGAAGCAGTTGTTGTAGAAGATGTCGGCGAAGTCGGTCGAGATCACGCAGCGGATGCCGAAGTCGAGCAGCGCCCAGGGCGCGTGCTCGCGGCTCGAGCCGCAGCCGAAATTGTCGCCCGCGATCAGGATCTCGGCGTCGCGATAGGCCGGCTTGTTGAGGACGAAGTCGGGATTGTCCGAGCCGTCGTCGTTGTAGCGCAGGCCCGCGAAGAGGCCGACCCCGAGCCCGGTGCGCTTGATCGTCTTCAGATAGTCCTTCGGGATGATCATGTCGGTGTCGATGTTGACGATCGGCAGCGGTGCGGCCACCCCGGTCAGCCTGTCGAACTTCTGCATGTCGATCCTCCTTGCGCGGCGGGTTCCGGTCGCGGGGCGCGTTCCCGGTCCGCAAGCCGCTCTCGTCGCCGGTTCCGATAGCATCGCCCGCGCTCGGGGGTCAAAGCTTCGGTCTTTCTCCCCCGCGCAGTGACGGAGCCACCGCACTTGCGCGCCGGAGCGGGCTTTGCGAGGGATGCCGGACCCTTCTGTCCGGAGCCCCCTTCATGAAGCTCTACCGCCTCCTCACCGGGATCGATGATTCCGCTTTCTGCCACAAGGTCTCGCTCGCCCTCTCCAAGGGTTGGGAGCTGGCCGGCAGCCCGGCCTACGCCTTCGACGCGGCGGAAGGCGTGATGAAGTGCGCGCAGCCGGTGACGAAGACCGTCGAGGGCAAGGATTACGACCCCTCGATGAAGCTCGGCGAGCAGTAATTCCTTGCGTCGCGGCGCGAAGCGTTCGGCCCAGGCCTTCGCGGGGCTGGCACTGGCGATCGCGCTCGCGCTTCTCGTCGGCATGCTGGTGCCGCGTGGTACGGCGGACGTCGCGACCGGACCGGGACGGCACGAGATCGTGCTCGTCGCCAACGCCATTCACACCGACATCGCCCTGCCCGCGACGCCGCAGGTGCTGGAGCGCCTGCGCTTCCTCGCCGAGGATGGCCTGCCGCTCGACCACCCCGAACTCGGCGCCATCCTCGTCGGCTGGGGCGGGCGCGAGTTCTACACGCGAACGCCCACCTGGGGCGACCTGACGCCGGGCGCGGCCTTCGCCTCGGTCACGCTCGACGATTCCGTCCTGCGCTTCGCGCTGGCGCCCGTCCTTCCCGCGGACCTTCCGGGCACGCGGCGGCTCGAACTCTCGGACGCGCAGCTCGACGCGCTCCTGTCCTTCGTCGAGGAGACGCTGCAGCGCGACGACACCGGGCGCCGCATGCTGGTGGAGGGTGCGGCCTATTCTTCCTTCGACCTCTTCTACGAGGCGGAGGGCTGGTTCAACATCGCCGTCGGCTGCAACGTCTGGACGAGCGCGGCGCTCGCCCGCGCCGGCATCGCCACGGGTCTGTGGACGCCCCTGCCCCAGACCCTTCTCGCCTCGATCCGCTGGCACGGGGGCTGAACGGGCCTCAGGCGAAGAGCGCGCGTTCGACTTCGGCCGCGTCCATCACCGTGCAGAACTCGCCGTGGAGATTGGCGAGCGTCATCGCCTGGATGTCCTCGGCTGCATGCAGACGTCCGTCGGGCCCCTTCCGGTCGAAGGTGTAGGTGGCATCGCCGACGAGAACGGTCTCGTAGCCGAGATTGCCGGCCATGCGCGTCGTCGTCTCCACGCAATGGTTGGTGGTGATGCCGACGACGACCAGCGCCTCGATCCCGTTCGCCCGCAGATGCGCGTCGAGCGGGGTGCCGATGAAGGCGCTGTTGACGTCCTTCACGATCACCGTCTCGCCGGCGATGGGGCGCGCGGCCTCCATCGGCCGGAAGCCGGAAGCGTCCGGGTGGAAGCGCGAGCCGGGGCTCATATTGCGGTGGCGGACATGAACCACCGGCGCGCCCGCCCGCCGGAAGGCGGCGATGAGCCCGGCCATGGCGCGAAGCGCGCCCGGATTGTTGCGCCGCTCGCCCGCCGCCTCCTTCTCGGCGAACGCCTCCTGCACGTCGATCGCCAGAAGCGCGGTGCGCGCCGGGTCGAGACGACCGATCATCCCACGCTCTCCTCGATGGCTTCCATGTCGTCGTCCGACAGCCCGAAATGGTGGCCGATCTCGTGGATCAGGACGTGGGCGACGAGCGTGCCCAGCGTCTCCTCGTGCTCGGCCCAATAGTCGAGGATCGGCCGGCGGTAGAGGAGGATGCGGTTCGGCATCTCGAAGGTGCCCGGCACGTCGGATTCGCCGATCGGCCGTCCCTCGAACAGACCCAGGATGTCGAAGGGACTTTCGAGGTTCATCTCCTCGACCACGTCGTCGTCGGGGAAATCGGCGACGAGAAAGCGGATGTCCCCCGAAAGTGCCCGGAACTCCGGCGGCAGACCGGCATAGGCCGCCACCGCCAGACTCTCGAACTCCTCCAGGCTCGGCGCGAGGCGCCCCGCCCAGTCGCCGCTCTGATCCAGGATGGCCATCGTCGTCCCTCGCCGTTCGTCTTCGAGGGGTCCCATATCGTGCCCGAACCCCGTCTGCCAAAGGGGTGAGCGGACCTTCGCGGAAAGTTCCGGAGGCCTGAAGAAAATATTCCTCCGATAGGACTGCTTGACTCCTTCGGGCCGCTCTGGAATCCATTGGAACATAACAGGAACGATAGCCTCTTCGTCGAGGCGTTGGAGACCGGGCGCGACATCTGACGTCGCGGCCGATGGAGAGCCTATGTCCGAACTCACCGAAAGGCGATGGCCGACGGTCGCCGCGACGATGGCGTTCGCCGGTGCTCCTGCCGGCACCCGCGCCGAACGGGTCGAGCCCCGCGCCGCGCCGCCGGTTCTGGCAAGCCTGCGCGGCACGGTCGCACGGATCGAGGGACGGCTCGCCGAGCGTCTCGACGAGACAGGACCGGGTGCCGATGGCGCGATCGCGACGGGCGTCGCGCCCTTCGACGCCCTGCTTTCGGGCGGCATTCCCTCCGGCCTCACCGAACTGCGCCTCGCCGAGACGCGCGACGCGGGCGCAGGCGCGGGCTTTGCGCTGGCGCTCGCCATCCTCGCCGGCGCCAGTGCCCGCCGGCCGCTGATCTGGATCGGCGAACGGCACGTCTTTTCCGAAGGCGGCCACGCCTCGGCGGCGGGTCTTCGCACCCTCGGGCTCGACCCCGCCGCCCTCCTCCTCGTCGCGCCGAGGCGCCTGGAGGAGGCGATCTGGGCCGGCGAGGAGGCGGCGCGCTCCCATGCCCCCGCCCTCGTCGTCCTGGAGACGCGCGGCAACCCCAAGCGCCTCGGCCTGGAAGGCACCCGCCGCCTGCACGTTCGCGCCCGGGACGCCGGGCGACCCTTTCTGATGCTGCGGCAGGCGGGCGCGCCGGAGACGAGCGCGGCGCCCCTGCGGCTCGCCGTCTCGGCCCATCCCGGCGCCCCGCCCGGCGAGCTCGGGCCCGGCCGCTTCCTTGGCGCGCCGGCCTTCCGGGTCACGATCGAGAAATCGCGGGACGGACGCGCCCGCCAATTCCTTCTGGAATGGAACCCCCATGAGCAGCGCTTCGCCCTCCTCCACCGCGCCGTCGCGCTATCTGGCGGTGTCGCTCCCGAGACTGTCCACCGACCGCATCCTGCGCGAGAGGCTGGGGCGCTCGTGGCTCTCAGACGCGCATCCTGAAGGGCAGACCGCGCCGGCCGCCGGCCCCGTCTCGTCCGTCTTCCGGGACGCGGCGGGCAGCGCCCATCGCAGCCGGGCCGCACTCGCCTTCGCACCGGGCCCGGTCCCGCAGGGCCGTGCGCCGCTCGCGCTTTACGAGAAGATCGGCGGCGCCCAGCGCCTCGTCGCGCTCTGCGAGGCGGCGGCGCGTCTCGGCCTCGCCCCCCGCCTCGGCGTCGCGGAGGCGCGCGCCCGCTTCCCCCGCCTGGAGCTCGCCGAGGCCGACCGGCCGGGGGACGCCCGGCTTCTGGAGGCGGTCGCGGACTGGTGCGACCGCTACACCCCGCTCGTCGCCCTCGACGGCCCCTCGCGGCTGATCCTCGACATCTCCGGCTGCGCCCACCTCTTCGGTGGGGAGGCGGCGTTGGTGGCCGACCTGAGCGCCCGCCTGACCGCGCAGGGGCTCGCCGTGCGCACCGCCGTGGCCGGCGCGGCCGGCACGGCGCAGGCTCTCGTCGACCATGCCTCCGGTGCCCGGCTGGAAGCGGGCGAGGAGCGCGAGGCGCTCGCCCCTCTGCCGATCGCGGCCCTGCGCCTCGAGCCGCAGGTCGCCGCCATGCTGGCCCGCCTCGGCCTCAAGCGATTGGGCGAGATGTTCGAGCTGCCGCGTGCGGGTCTCGCGCGCCGCTTCGGCCAGGCCCTCGGCGACCGGCTCGACGAGGCGCTGGGCGACGCGCCCGTGCCCATAGTCCCGCGCCGCCCCGTGCCGCTGATCATCCACGAGCGCCGCCTGTTCGAGCCGATCAGCCGGACGGAGGACATTCTCGGCCTTCTGGAGACGCTGGCGCCGCGCCTTGCCCTCGACCTCGAACGGCGGGGCGAAGGCGCGCGCCGGCTGGCCCTGACGCTCTTCCGGGTCGACGGGCGCATCGAGCGCCTCGACGTCGGAACCGCGGCGCCGACCCGCGACCCCATCCGTCTGGTCCGCCTGTTCGCCGAGAGACTGAAGGGCCTCGGCGACGATCTCGACGCCGGGTTCGGCTACGATCTCGTGCGCCTCGGGGTCGAAGCCTGCGATCCCCTGGCCGAGCGCCAGGGCGATCTCGGCTCGGCCAGGGACGGGGGCGAGCCGGTGGAGGTGCTGCTCGACCGCCTCGCCGCACGCCTCGGCGAGGCGGCCGTTCTCGGGCTCGACGAGATCGAGAGCCACCGGCCCGAGCGCGCCGAAGCCTTCGCGGCGGCCCTGCGACGCGAACTGAACGCCACGCTCCATGCCGAAGCGTTCGCCCGGCCGGACGTGCCCCGGCCCCTGCGGCTGCTGGCCCCGCCCGAGCCCGTCGAAGCGACGGCGGGCGTGCCGGAGGGCGCGCCCGAGCAGTTCCGCTGGCGGCGCGCCCATCACCGGGTCGTGCGCGTCGAGGGTCCCGAGCGCATCGCCCCCGAATGGTGGCGCGAGGATGCCGGCGAGACGCGCGACTACTTCCGCGTCGAGGACATGGAGGGCCGGCGCTTCTGGCTGTTCCGCGAAGGGCGGCTGGCGCCCAGCGGCGCGCCGGCCTGGTTCATGCACGGGCTCTTCGCCTGATGGGCGCGGCGGACAAGACGGGCTTCTTCGAGGCCGGGACGGGGTTCTGCGAGATCGGAACCGCCTCGAACTTCTCGTTCCTTCGCGGCGCCTCGCATCCGCGCGAACTCGTCGTCACCGCCAAGCTTCTCGGGCTCGGCGGCCTGGGTCTTGCCGACCGCAACACGGTGGCCGGGGTCGTTCGCGCCTACCAGCAGGCGCGCGAGGAGCGCTATCCCTTCCGCCCCGGGGCCCGGCTCGTCTTCGGTGACGACACGCCCGACATCCTCGCCTACCCGCGCGACCGGGACGGATGGGGCCGGCTCTGCCGCCTCCTGACGGCAGGAAACCTGCGCGCCGAGAAGGGCGGATGCCGGCTCTTCCTCGCCGATCTCCTCGGCCACGGGACGGGGATCAACCTCGCCCTTCTCGCGCCCGAGACATTGGGGGCGCAGGGCCCGGCGCTGGAGACCGCGCAGACGCTCTGCCGCCGCGTCCTCACGCGTCTGGAGAAGCGCTTCGGACGGGCCGTGCGCCTCGCCGTCAGTCCGCGCCACGACGGGCTCGACGCGCGGCGCCTCGCTCGCGCCTCGCAGCTCGCAGCCGAGTGCGGCACCCCGATGATGGCGACCAACGACGTCTTCTACCACGCGGAAGGGCGTCGCCGGATGCAGGACGTCCTGACCGCGATCCGCGAGCACGTGCCGCTGGTCGAGGCCGGTTTCCACCTGTCCAAGAACGCCGAGCGGCGCCTGAAGGGCTCGGACGAGATGGCCCGGCTCTTCCGGCTGCACCCGGCCGCCATCGAGGAGGCGCGGCGCTTCTTCGCCGAACTGCGCTTCGACCTGAAGAGCCTTCGATACGTCTATCCGGAGGAGAAGCTGCGCCTTGCCGGAACGCCGAGCGAGGAGCTGCGCGCCCTCGCCTACCGGGGTGCCGAATGGCGGTTCCCGGAGGGCCTGTCGGAGGCCAACAGAACGACCATCGAGCACGAACTCTCCGTCATCGCGCACATGAAATACGAGCCCTACTTCCTGACCGTGGAGCGGATCGTCGGCGCGGCGCGGCGCATGGGCATCCTCTGCCAGGGGCGCGGCTCGGCGGCCAACTCGCTCGTCTGCTACTGCATCGGCGTCACCGAAGTGCATCCCGAGCGCGCCGGGCTCCTCTTCGAGCGCTTCATCTCCTCCAACCGCGACGAGCCGCCCGACATCGACATCGATTTCGAGCACGAGCGGCGGGGCGAGATCATCGACTGGATCTACGAGGAGTACGGCCGCGACCAGGCGGCGCTCGCCGCCACCGTCATCACATATCGCGCCCGGTCCGCCGCGCGCGAGGTCGGCAAGGCGTTCGGGCTGTCGGACGACGCTGTCTCGGCCCTGTCGGGCTCGGTCTGGGGCTATTCCTCCTCGGACCTCGGCGAACGGGAGGCGCGAGCGGCGGGGCTGGCGGCGGAAGACGCCACGACGCGCCACGTGCTGGACTTCTGCGCCGAGCTCTCCGGCATGCCGCGCCATCTCTCCCAGCATGTCGGGGGCTTCGTGCTGACGCGCGGGCGCGTCGACGAGACCGTGCCGATCCTCAACGCGGCGTCCGAGGGACGCACCATCGTCGAATGGGACAAGGACGACCTCGACGAGCTGGGCATCCTGAAGATCGACATCCTCGCGCTCGGCATGCTCTCCTGCCTTCGGCGCGGGCTCGACCTCCTGCGCGAGCACTACGACTACGACGAGCGGCTGTCGCTGGCGACCATCCCGGACGACGATCCCGACCTCTACGAGATGGCGAGCCGGGCCGACACGCTCGGCGTCTTCCAGATCGAGTCCAGGGCGCAGATGACGATGCTGCCCAAGCTCAGACCGAACTGCTTCTACGACCTCGTGATCGAGGTCGCGATCGTTCGGCCGGGGCCCATCCAGGGCAACATGGTCCACCCCTATCTGAAGCGGAAGATGGGGATCGAGAAGGCCACCTATCCGAGCAAGGAGCTGGAGGAGGTGCTGCACCGCACGCTCGGCGTGCCGCTGTTCCAGGAGCAGGCGATGCGCATCGCCATGGTGGCAGCGAAGTTCACGCCCGACGAGGCGGACGGGCTGCGCCGCGCCATGGCGACCTTCCGGCGCGCCGGCACCATCCACACCTTCCGCGAGAAGATGGTCGAGCGGATGGTCGCGCGGGGCTACGAGCGGGAGTTCGCCGAGAACTGCTTCAGCCAGATCGAGGGCTTCGGCGAATACGGCTTCCCGGAGAGCCACGCCGCCTCCTTCGCGCTCCTCGTCTACGCCTCCTGCTGGCTGAAATGCCATTATCCGGACGTGTTCCTGGCCGCGATCCTCAACTCGCAGCCCATGGGCTTCTACGCGCCGGCCCAGCTGGTGCGCGACGCGCGCGAGCACGGCGTCGAGGTTCGCCCCGTCTCGGTCAACCATTCGCGCTTCGACCAGACGCTCGAGGAGGCGCCCTTCGATCGGTCCAGCATCGTGCCGCGGCACCGCGGGATGGTCCCGGCGATCGAAACCAAACGTGCGGTCCGGCTCGGCTTCCGGCAGGTCAAGGGCCTGCCCGAGAAGGAGATGCGCCGGCTCGTCTGGATCCGCGACACCGGCGTTCCCTTCGATTCGGTGCGCGACCTCTGGCTGCGCACGGGGTTGCCGCGCCGCACGATCGAACGCCTCGCCGACGCAGACGCCTTCGCCTGTCTCGGCCTGTCGCGCCGCGAGGCGCTCTGGGCGGCGCGTGCGCTCTCGGAGGGCGGGGCGGCCGAGCGTCTGCCGCTCTTCGAAGCGGTCGGGGGGCGGGACGCGGAGCGGGAGGCCGAGGCCCTCCTGCCGCCGATGCCGCCCGGCGAGGAGGTCATCAACGACTACCGCTTCCTCTCGCTGTCCCTGAAGGCGCACCCCGTCTCCTTCATCCGGGCCGAGCTCGACGCACTGCGCATCCTGCCGAACCGGGCGATGGAGACGATGCGCTCCGGGCGGCGCGTGGACGTCGCCGGCCTCGTCCTCATCCGCCAGCGGCCGGGCTCGGCCAAGGGCATCATCTTCATGACGATCGAGGACGAGACGGGCGTCGCCAACATCATCGTCTGGACGGGCGTGTTCGAGCGTTTCCGGCCGGTGGTGCTCGGCGCGCGCTTCGTGCGGGTGAAGGGGCGCATGCAGAGCGACCACGGCGTCATCCACGTCGTCGCCGAGACGATGGAGGACATGACGCCGGTGCTGGGGCGGATCGCCAGCGGAGGGCTGATCGGGGCGAACACGCTGCAGCCGACGGACCATGTGAAGAGCCCGCTGCGCTACCACGGACGCGAGCGAAGCGTGGCGCCCGGCCCGAGCGAGGAGATCGCGGAAGCGGCCGCCGCGCTCGCCTCCGCGCTCGCGAACGCCGACGAGGTGCGCCGGCCGATCGACGAGGCCGACCGGACGCGGCGCTTCCTCGACCGCCAGCCGCGCCTCCTGCGCGACGGTGGACGATACGGAGACGGCCGGAACGAGGCGTCCCGGCCCCGCGCGGTCGCCAACGCCCATCTCGTCGGCATCATGAGCCGGGACGCCGAGGAGGTGATGCCGAAGGGGCGCAACTTCCATTGACCGCCCCGTCGCCCCTCGATCCGCCGGGCCCGTGCGGCACATTCCCCCGCGACGGGATGAACCCCGCGAGGCGACGAAGGCGACTCCGTCCCGCCGATCGAGCCCCTGCAGCGGCGCGACGCGGCGCGCGGCGATGTCCGAAGAAGAGGAAGGCCGGGCATGTTCCACACCGAGACCTGGGAGCTTCTCTCCTACATGGTCACCGTTCTGGGGCTCCCCTTCGCGATCTTCCTCTTCTTCCACGAGCAGCGGAAGGAGAGGGAGAACGAGGAGGAGGAGGTCCACGCCATCCTCGCCGATTCCTATACGGATTTCCTCAAGCTCGTCATCGAGAACCCGGACCTGCGCCTTCGCACCGCGCAGGCGACGCCCGACCTCGACGAGGAGCAGCAGAACCGGATGGCCGCGATGCTGGAGATTCTCGTCTCCATCTTCGAGCGCGCCTACCTCCTCACGCACGAGGCGAACATGACCGGCAACAAGCTGCGGCGCTGGCGCTCCTGGGAGGACTTCATGCGCCAATGGTGCCGGCGTGAGGATTTTCGCGCCCACCTGCCGGACCTCCTCCTCGGCGAGGACCCCGATTTCGCCGCCTACATCACCGCTCTGGCGATGGAGGAAGGGAGCCGGGCGACGTGACGCATCGATGCCGCGTCGCCGTCCTCGTCGCGCCTGCGCCCGCGATCGGCTAGAAGCGTCGCGAACCCGCGCGCCGATCGATCGGTGCGAAGACAACGCCAAGCAAGGAACCCGAACCCATGCAGACACGTGCCGCCGTCGCCTGGGAGGCCGGCAAGCCGCTCACCATCGAGACCGTCGAGATCGGGGGGCCCCGCGCCGGCGAGGTGCTGGTCGAGATCATGGCGACCGGCGTCTGCCACACCGACGCCTACACGCTCTCCGGCCTCGATTCCGAGGGCAAGTTCCCGGCGATCCTCGGCCACGAGGGCGCCGGCATCGTGCGCGAGGTCGGCCCGGGCGTCACCTCGGTGAGGCCGGGCGACCACGTCATCCCGCTCTACACGCCCGAATGCCGCCAGTGCAAAAGCTGCCTGTCGCAGCGCACGAACCTGTGCACCGCGATCCGCTCGACGCAAGGCCAGGGCCTGATGCCGGACGGCACCTCGCGCTTCTCCTGCGAGGGCGGCGAGGTGTTCCACTACATGGGCTGCTCGACCTTCTCCAACTTCACCGTGCTGCCCGAGATCGCGGTGGCGAAGGTGCGCGAGGACGCCCCCTTCGACAAGATCTGCTACATCGGCTGCGGCGTGACGACCGGCATCGGCGCGGTGATCTACACCGCCAAGGTCTGGCCCGGCGCCAACGTCGTGGTTTTCGGCCTCGGCGGCATCGGCCTCAACGTCATCCAGGGCGCCAAGATGGTGGGCGCCGACAGGATCATCGGCGTCGACCTGAACCCGGCCAAGGCCGAGATGGCCCGGAAGTTCGGCATGACCGACTTCGTCAATCCCAGCGAGATCGGCAACGACAAGGTCGTGCAGGCGCTCGTGGATCTCACCGGCGGCGGCGCCGACTTCTCCTTCGACGCCACCGGCAACGTCAACGTGATGCGCCAGGCGCTGGAATGCTGCCACCGCGGCTGGGGCGAGTCGATCGTCATCGGCGTGGCGGAGGCGGGCAAGGAGATCTCGACGCGTCCGTTCCAGCTCGTCACCGGCCGCGTCTGGAAGGGGACGGCCTTCGGCGGCGCGCGCGGGCGCACCGACGTGCCGAAGATCGTCGACTGGTACATGGACGGCAAGATCAACATCGACGACCTGATCACCCACACCATGCCGCTGGAGGAGATCAACACCGCCTTCGACCTCATGCACGAGGGCAAGTCGATCCGAAGCGTCGTCGTGTACTGAGGAGGCCGGCGGGCGCCCGGCGCCCGCTTCCTCTCGGATCAGCGATTTAATGTCTGTACGAAAATGACATATCGCATTACCTTCGATCCCGCGAAGCGCCAACGTTCGCTGGACGAGCGCGGCCTCGACTTCCTCGACGCCGCGCGGGTCTTCGAAGGTGTCACGATCGACAGCGAAGGCGCGCGCCGGGACTATGGCGCGGCGCGAATGGTGACCATCGGCCATCTCCGTGACCGGATGGTGGTGGTCTGGACCGAACGGGAAGACGCCCGGCACGTCATTTCGATGAGGAAGGCCAATGATCGCGAACGAGCACGATACTCCGGGCGCCTGGATCGATCCTGACGACGCACCCGAACTCACGGACGAGTGGTTCGAGAACGCCGACGTCCACGAGAACGGTCGTCTCGTCAGCCGCGGGCGCCCACGCCTGGCCAACCCCAAGCAGCGCGTGACCATCCGGCTCGACGACGACGTGGTGAGCGCCCTTCGCGCCGCCGGACCCGGCTGGCAGACCCGCGCCAACGCCATCCTGCGCGACTGGATGCGGCGCCAGGACGAGGCGGCGGCGAAATCGTGAGGGAGACGCTGGACTGGGCGCACTTCGAGGCGCTGTCGGGCCTCGAGATGCACGACCTTCTGCGCCTGCGCCAGGACGTGTTCGTGGTGGAACAGGCCTGCGCCTTTCCCGAGATCGACGGACGCGACCCGGAAGCCCTGCATCTTCTCGCGCGGATCGACGGCCGTCTCGTCGGCTGTCTGCGACTGTTCGAAGAGGACGAGGCAATGCGGATCGGGCGCGTCGTCGTCGGCCCCTCGGCGCGAGGCACCGGTCTCGGCCACCGCCTGATGCGGGCGGCGCTCGCCCGCTGCGCCGAGGTCGCGCCCCGCCGGCCCGTTCTGCTCTCCGCGCAGGCCCATCTCCAGAACTTCTACGCCGGCCACGGTTTCATCGTCGTCTCGCCCGCCTATCTGGAGGACGACATCCCGCATGTGGACATGCGGCGGGCAGCCTAGACGCGAGACCGGACGAGGAGACGCATGGAGACGATTTCGACCGCAAAGGCCCATGGCGGCGTCCAGGGCGTCTACCGCCATCGCTCGCACTCGACCGACTGCGACATGACCTTCGCCGTGTTCGTCCCCGAGCATGCGCCCGGCGCGAAGCTGCCGGTCCTGTGGTTCCTCTCCGGCCTCACCTGCACCCACCAGAACGCGATGGACAAGGGCGAGTACCGACGCGCGGCCGCCGAGCACGGCCTGATCGTCGTCCTGCCGGACACGAGCCCGCGCGGGGCCGACGTGCCGGACGATAAGGACGACTGGAAGTTCGGCTCGGGCGCCGGCTTCTATCTCGACGCGACGCGCGCGCCCTATTCGGCGAACTACCGCATGTATTCCTACATCGCGGAGGAACTGCCGGCCTATCTCGCCGTCAATTTCCCGGCGGATTCGAACCGCATGTCGATCATGGGCCATTCCATGGGCGGCCACGGCGCCCTGACGATCGCGCTCAAGAATCCGGACCGCTATCGTTCCGCCTCGGCGCTGGCGCCGATCGTGCAGCCGCGCACCGCCGACTGGTCGCGGCCCGCCTTCGACCGCTATCTCGGGCCGGACGGGCGCGCCCACCGCGCCTACGACGCGACGGCCCTCATCGAGGACGGCAAGCGCTTCCCCGAATTCTACGTCGACCAGGGAACGGCGGACCAGTTCCTGAACGACGGCCTGCGACCTGAGCTCCTTCAGGCGGCCTGCGAGAAGGCCGGCATCCCCCTTACGCTGCACATGCGCGAGGGCTACGACCACTCCTACAATTTCATCTCCACCTTCATGGCCGATCACGTCGCCTACCACGCGAGCCGGCTGCGAGACTGACAGAGCATCGACAGCGCATGACGAACAACTCGGCCCGCATCGGGGTCATCGGCCTCGGCACCATGGGCGCCAACCTCGTCCTGAACGTCGCGAGCCGCGGCTTCCCGACGACGGGCTTCGACCCGGTTCCCGAGAAGGTCGCAGGGCTTCAGGCCGAGGTGAACCGCATCGGCGGCACCTTCCTGCGGGTCGACCGGCTGGCCGACATGGTCGCGAGCCTCCAGCGCCCGCGCATCGTCCTGATGATGGTGCCGGCGGGGCCGATCGTGGAGCAGCAGATCGAGGCTCTGCGCGGGCTGCTGGAGCCCGGCGACCTCATCGTCGACGGCGGCAACACCAATTTCGAGGACACGGTCCGGCGGTCGAGATCGCTGGAGGAGAGCGGCATCCTCTACTCCGGCACGGGCGTCTCGGGCGGCGAGGACGGCGCGCGCTACGGCCCGTCCTTGATGGTGGGCGGAAGCGAGGAGGCCTACGAGCTGCTCCGCCCGATCGTCGAGGCGATCGCGGCGCGCTACGAGGGCAGCCCCTGCGTCGCACGCATGGGGCCGGACGGCGCCGGCCATTTCGTCAAGACGATCCACAACGGCATCGAATATGCCGACATGCAGATGATCGCCGAGATCTACGGCATCCTGCGCGACGGCCTCGGACTGCCCGCCGAGCGGATGGCCGAGATCTTCCGACGCTGGAACGACGGGCCGCTCCACTCGTATCTGATCGAGATCACCGCACTGGTGCTCGCCGAGCGCGATCCAGAGACGGGCGACGCGCTGGTGGATGCCATCGTCGACGAGGCGGGCCAGAAGGGCACCGGCCGCTGGTCGGTGATCGAGGCGCAGAAGCTCGGGGTCGGCGCGACGACGCTGGAGGCCGCGGTCTCGGCGCGCGGCGTGTCCTCGCGGCGCGGCGAACGGGAACGGGCGTCGCAAGCCTATCGCGGGCTCGTGTCCACGCCGGGCGAATTCGAGGGCGACGAGGCCGGCATCGCGGAGCTGGAGGCCGCGCTGACGACGGCCAAGATCATCGCCTACGCGCAAGGGTTCGTCGTCATGGCGGCCGCCTCGAACGAGCACGGCTGGAGCCTGCCGCTCGGCGACATCGCGCGGATCTGGCGCGCCGGCTGCATCATCCGCTCGCGTTTCCTGAACGACATCGCCGCCGTCTACGAGGAGGGCGACACGCCGAACCTCCTCCTCTCCTCGCGCTTCGCCGAGCGGGTGGCCGCGGGCGAAGGCGCGCTCCGGCGCGTCGTCGCAAAGGCCGCGCTCGCCGGCATTCCCGTCCCGGCGCTGGCGGCGGCGCTTTCCTATTTCGACGACTACCGCCGGGCGCGCGGCACCACGAACCTGACGCAGGGCCAGCGCGACTTCTTCGGGGCCCACACCTTCCGCCGGCTCGACCGCGACGGCGTCTTCCACCATCGCTGGCCGACGCTGCCGAACGGCTGAGCGCCGGCGGCGCCGGGATCAGGCGGCGGCCGCCCGGGGGCGCTTGGCGTCGAAGGCCGCGGCGATCAGCGCCTTGGTGTAGGGGTCGCGCGCCTCCTCGAAGATCGCGCGCGTCGACCCCTCCTCCACCAGCCTGCCGTCCTTCATGACGAGGATGTGGTCGGAGATGGCGCGCACCACCGCCAGATCGTGGCTGATGAAGAGGTAGGAGAGGTCGTGGTCCCTCTGCAGGCGCCGCAGGAGCTCCACGATCTGCACCTGCACCGATCGGTCGAGCGCGGAGGTCGGCTCGTCGAGGACGACGACCTTGGGCTTGAGGATCATGGCGCGGGCGATCGCGACGCGCTGGCGCTGGCCGCCGGAGAACTCGTGCGGGTAGCGGTTGCGCGAGGCGGCCGGCAGGCCGACCTCCTCCAGCGCCGCCGCCGCGCGCCGGTCGCGATCGGCCTTCGACAGCTCCGGCTCGTGGACGAGGAGGCCCTCGGTGATGATCTCGCCGACCGTCAGGCGCGGCGAGAGCGAACCGTAGGGGTCCTGGAACATCAGCTGCAACTCGCGCCGCAGCGGCCGCATGGCGGACCGGTCGAGGCTCGTGATGTCGCGGCCGGCGAAGGCATATCGTCCGCCGGACGGCAGGAGCCGCAGCACGGCGCGGCCGAGCGTCGACTTGCCCGAGCCGGACTCGCCGACGATCCCGATCGTCTGTCCGGCCTTCAGCTGCACCGACACGTCGTCCACCGCGCGGAAGGTCTTCGGGCCCTTGGACAGGAGCCCGCCCGAGCCGCGCAGATCGTAGTCGACGACGACGTTCGAGGCGAGGAGGATCTCCGGGTTGCCTTCGGGCACCGGCGCCTTCTCGCCCTCCGGCTCGGCCGCAAGCAGCATCCTGGTGTAGTCGTGGCGGGGCGAGCCGAAGATCTCCTCGGTCGTGCCGGTCTCCACCACCTCGCCACGTCGCATGACGACGACGCGGCCGGCGAAGTGCCGGACGACGCCGAGATCGTGCGTGATGAGCAGGATCGCCATGCCGAGCCGCTTCTGGAGGCTGGCGAGGAGGTCGAGAATCTGCGCCTGCACGGTCACGTCGAGCGCGGTCGTCGGCTCGTCGGCGATCAGGAGTTCGGGGTCGTTGGCGAGCGCCATCGCGATCATGACGCGCTGGCGCTGCCCGCCGGACAATTCGTGCGGATAGGAATCGATCCGGCGCTCGGGGCTCGGGATCCCGACGAGGTTCAGGAGCTCCATCACGCGCTGGCGGACGGCCTTGCCGCGCTTGGCGGAGTGATGGGCGATCACCTCGCCGATCTGCCGGCCGACCGTGTAGAGCGGGTCGAGCGAGGTCATCGGCTCCTGGAAGATCATCGAGATCTTGGCGCCGCGATAGCGGTTCAGCTGCGAGGCCGGCAGCCCGATCAGCTCGTCGCCGCGATAGCGCGCCGAGCCGCTCGCGCGTCCGTTCTGGGCCAGAAGGCCCATCACCGCCATCATGGTCTGGCTCTTGCCCGAGCCCGATTCCCCGACGACGGCGAGCGTCTCTCCCTGGTGGACGTCGAAGGAGACGCCCTTCACAGCCTCGAGCACGCCGTCCTCGGTGTCGAAGGAGACCTTGAGGTCGTGGAGCGAGAGGACCGGCTGGTTCGTGTCGGTCATCGTCAGCGGTCCTTAGGGTCGAAGGCGTCGCGCAGGCCGTCGCCGATGTAGTTCAGCGCGAAGAGCGTGACGCAGAAGAAGATGGCGGGGAAGATCAGGAGCCAGGGCGCGGCCTGCATGGTCTGCGCGCCGTCCGAGATCAGCGCGCCCCAGCTCGTCAACGGCGCCTGCACGCCGAGGCCGAGGAAGGACAGGAAGCTTTCCAAAAGGATGACCTTCGGCACCACGATGGTGACGAAGACGACCACCGGCCCGATCGTGTTCGGCACGATGTGGCGGCGGATGATCTGCCCGTCGGTGACGCCCATCGCCTCGGCGGCGGCCACGAACTCGCGGCGCTTCAGGGACAGCGTCTGGCCGCGCACGATACGCGCCATGTCCAGCCACTCCACCATGCCGATCACGAGGAAGATCAGGATGAAGGACCGTCCGAAGAACACGACGAGCATGATGACGAGGAAGACGAAGGGCAGCGAATAGAGGATCTCGATCAGCCGCATCATCAGATTGTCGACGCGCCCGCCGAGATAGCCCGCGATCGCGCCGTAGGTGACGCCGATGACGAGGGCGACGAGCGAGGCGAGGATGCCGATGATGAGCGAGATCTGCCCGCCCACCATGACGCGCACCATCAGGTCGCGCCCGTTCCGGTCGGTGCCGAAAAAGAAGTACTGCCGCTGGACCGAGCCCTCGACCACGGCGACGCGCCCCTCCTCGGCGGTCTCGACGATCTGCGACCCCGCTCCGAACTCGTTCACGCGGTCGAAGAAGCGGGTGACGCGCGGGTCCACCTCCTCCTCGCCACGGACGGTCGCGCGGTAGGTCTGGCCCTCGACGTCGAACTCGACGAGCTCCAGGCGCGCTCGGGACGCGACGCTCTCGGCGACGCCCTGGAGCGCCGATTCGGCCGGACGCGCCTCCAGGCTCGGCGCGACGCCGACATAGGAGGTGAAGACCTGGTCGTAGCGCTGCGTGACGAAATGGGGCCCCGCGAAGCAGAAGATCGTGACGAGGGCCAGGATCACGAAGCCCGTCATCGCCGCGCGGTTGCGTCGCAGGCGCAGGAGCGCGAGCTGGAACAGCGAGCGGCCGCGGACCTCGCGTGCGGCAACCGGCAGGTCGCCCGGCAGCGGTCCGGGATTGGGCGTCGTCGAGGACAGGTCAGTCATGGCGGATCCTCGGGTCGAGCAGGGCGTAGAGGATGTCGACCACCAGATTGAAGACGATGATGAAGATCGAGATCAGGATGACCGTGCCCATCACCAGCGTGTAGTCGCGGTTGAGCGCCCCTTCGACGAAGTAGCGGCCGACGCCGGGGATGGTGAAGATCGTCTCGACGACGGTGGAGCCCGTCAGCAGCGCCGCGCAGCAGGGCGCCAGATAGGTGACGGCCGGCAGCATGGCGCCGCGCATGGCGTGGGTGACCACGACCGAGCGCCAGGGCAGGCCGTAGGCCTTGGCGGTCCTCACATGGTCGGTGCGCATCGCCTCGATCATCGAGCCGCGCGTGAGCCGCGCGAAGACCGCCAGTTGCGGCAGGCCGAGCGCGATGACGGGAAGGATCAGGTTGGAGAACCCGCCCTGCCCCCAGCCGCCGGCGGGCACCAGCGACAGGATGATGGCGAAGATCAGCGTCAGCACCGGGCCGACGACGAAGTTCGGGATGGTGATGCCGATGGTCGCGACGCCCATCACAAGATAGTCGACCCAGCCGTTCTGGCGCAGCGCCGCCGTGACGCCGGCCGCCACCCCGCCGACGACCGCGAAGAGCAGCGCCCACAGCCCGAGCGTGATGGAGAAGGGCAGCGCCTGGAGGATCAGCTCGGCGACGTCGTAGTCGCGGTAGATGAAGGACGGCCCGAAATCGCCGCGCAGCGCGTTCGTGATGTAGGTCCAGTACTGGACGTAGAGCGGCTGATCGAGCTGGAACGTGGCCATGAGGTTGGCCATGGTCTGCGGCGGCAGCGGCCGCTCCAGGTTGAACGGGCCGCCGGGCGCCATTCGCATCAGGAAGAACGAGATGGTCACGACGATGAAGATCGTCGGCACCGCGCTCAAAAGGCGGTTCAGTACGAAGCGCAGCATCGAATTCCTCGAGCTTCGGGCGGGCGCCTTCCACGACGGGAGGCGGGCGGCCGGTGGGTGCCGGCTCTGGACGATCGGGCGAGGCCTACAGCATCCATGGGAGGACGCGCATCACCATTTCGGGCGGTTCGGCCGGTCGATTCAGTCGCTTCGTCCTCGCTTGGAAGACGGCGATCGGCGCCGGGCAAGGGCGCGGACGGAGCGGCCCGACCCGTGGCCGGGCCGCCCCAATGCGCTAGCGGTTGACCGTCAGCCACTTGGAGAGGTGGTCGTCCTTGGCGTTGTCCTCCCAGCCCGACACGCGGTCGGAGACGAGCCACAGCGAGGCCGAGTTGAGGAGCGGCGCCACCGGCTGCTCGGCCGAGAGGATCGCCTCGGCCTCGTGCATGATCGCCATGCGGGCCGCGACGTCCTGTTCGTTGTAGCTGTCGGCCATCAGGCGGTCGTAGTCGGAATTCGACCACTTGGAGTAGTTGAACGTGCCGTTCGCGGTCGTGGCGAGCGCCAGGAAGTTCTCTGGATCCGCGTAGTCGCCGATCCAGCCGGCCCGTGCGACGTTGAACGCCCCGCCCTCCTGCAGATAGGCGTAGTGGGAGGCGACGTCCTGGTTGGTCAGCGTCACCGTCGCGCCGAAGAGCGTGCGCCACATGTCCGCGATGGCGGTGGCGACCTGCTCGTGCGCCGTGTTGGTGTTGTAGCGGATCTCGATGGTCAGCGGCTGGCCGCCCTCGCCGAAGCCGGCCTCCTCCATCAGGCGCAGCGCCTCGTCCTCGCGGTCGAGCTGGTCCATGGCGGCGAAGTCCGGCTCGGACGGATCGCCGTAGTCGCCCACGCCCGGAGGCACCATCGTGTACTGCGGCAGGCGCGCGCCCTGGAAGATTTCCCGGCTGAGGAAGTCGCGGTCGATCGCCATGGAGAGCGCGCGGCGCACGTCCGGATTGTCGAAGGGCGCGGTGCGAGTGTCGAAGGCGTAGTATTCCGTCGAGAGGCGGGGGGCGACGCGGACCTGCTCCTCCCCGAACTGGCCGCGGAGGAACTCCAGCTGGTCGGGCGAGAAGTTGAGGACGACGTCGAGCTCGCCGGCCTGGAAACGGCGCTGCGAGGCGGCCTCGTCGTCGATCGGATAGAACATCACCGCTTCGAGCTGGACGTTCTCGGCGTCCCAGTATTCTTCGTTCTTCTCGACGCGGATGTGGTCGTTGGCGACCTGCGCGGCCAGCGTGAAGGCGCCGTTGGAGACCATCGTGCCGGGGCGCACGAAGTTCGACCCCTCAGCCTCCACGGTCGCCGGGTGGACCGGCAGGCCGGTCTGATGCGTCAGGAGCTCGATGAAGAACGGGGTCGGGCGCTCCAGCGTGATCTCGAGCGTCTTGTCGTCCACCGCGCGCACGCCGAGCTGGTCGACCAGCATGTCGCCGCCGTTCACGGCCTCGGCGTTCTTGATCGGGTACAGAAGGTTGGCGTAGCCCGCCGCCGTCTCAGGGTCCTGCAGGCGGCGCATGGAGTAGACGAAATCCTCCGCCACCACCGGATCGCCGTTCGACCAGTTGGCGTCGTCGCGGATCTTGAAGGTGTAGACCGTCCCGTCCTCGGAGACTTCCCAGCTCTCGGCCGTTCCGGGGATCACCTCCCCCGACGCGGAATAGATGACCAGCCCCTCGTAGAGATCCTTGAGGATGAAGGCCTCGACATTGATCGAGGTCTGGGCTTGGTCGAGCGTCTGCGGCTCGCCGCCATTGCCGCGGTGGAGGACCTGGGCGTCGGCCAAGGTCGTCGTCGAGAGAAGCGCGGCAGCAAGGATTCCGAGAACCGGAAGACGTGTCATCGAGTCACTCCTTGAGAGGTGGGTGTTCCCCCGCCGCGGCGCGACGAGAGACGGTAAGGCGGCGATACGATCTTCGAACGGCGCGAAAGTAAAGTTCACGATCCCTTCGTGCGTCCACCATGGGCCGGCAGCGGGTCCGCCGGCAAGGATGACAGGCGCCATACCGGGCATCCGGTCTCAAGTTCAAGATGAAAAGGTTCGGGTTCACATCATCGGCATATCGGGCCGCATGCACGGCGAGACGTTCGACAGGCATCGTGCGCGCAGGTCTTCGACGATGGCCGGGCCGATCTTCGACGGGCGGCGTGCGATCTCCACGGCGGTCCTTGCGGAACTCGCCGCGACCTGCGCGACCGGTTTCGCGAACGCGAAAACCTCGACCTCTACGCGAGGGCGCCCCGGACATCATCGTCGGAGCGCTGTTGCCGGATCGACCGCTTGCCGCATACGATCGCATTCAAAGATCGGCAGGGCCCGGAGCGGGCGACCCGTCTGCAGAATCCGCCATTCGGAGCGACGTGTGGAGAAGCGCGAGAAGCGGTCCGGCCAGTTCCTCGGCACCGCCGTCTACGAGGCGATGCGGGAGGCCCTGCGCAACGGCGAGTACCGCCCCGGCGACCGGCTTCGCGAGGAGGAGATCGCCCAGCGCCTGAACGTCAGCCGCACCCCGGTGCGCGAGGCTCTCGGCCGACTGCAGGCTCGACGCCTGGTGGAGAATGCCGGTGGACGGGGCCTGGTGGTGCGCCAGCTGGAGCTGCGCGACGTCATGGACCTCTACGCCATGCGCGAGATCATCGAGGGCGCGGCGGCACGGCTCGCGGCCGACCATGCCTCGGAGCCGGAAATCCAGTCGCTGCAGGACCTCAACGCGGCGCTCGCGCAGAGTTTCGAAGCCCCGCAGGAGATGGCGCGGCTGAACCGGCTGTTCCACGAGAGCATCTACCGCGCCGCGCGCAACGGCTATCTCGACCTGACGCTCGGCGAGATCCAGGACGCCATCGGCACGCTGCGCTCCACGACCTTCGCCATTCCCGCGCGCCCGGAGGCCGCGGTGGTGAGGCATGCGGGAATCATCGAGGCGATCGCCGGACGCGACCGGGCGGGCGCGGAGGAGCGGGCGCGCGCCCATATCCGCAACGCGCTCCGCGCCCGCCTGCGGCTGCTCCAGGCGAGCTGAGCGGGCTCAGTCCCGGGCGAAGACCTCCGCGCGCGAGACCGCGATCGAGCCCTTCTGGCCGGGCGCCACCGTCAGATCCGTCGCGCCGTCGAACTCCACCGTCTCGCCCGCCTCGGTCGCGGCGACCACGCGCCGCGAATCGGGGCGGTCGAGAACCCGAACGATGCGCGCCGGAATGCCCTGCCCTTCGCCCGCCCAGGCGAGATCCCGGGGCCGCGCGAAGAGATCGGCCGGCCCGTCCGCGACCCCCGGCGCCGGCCAGCGGAAGGGGCCGACATGCGCCTCCCCGCTTCGCACGGTCGCGGGAAACCGGTTGGTGTCGCCGAGAAACTCCACGACGAAGCGCGAGGCCGGACGGCGCGTCACCTCCTCCGGCGTGCCGCGCTGGACGATGCGCCCCTGATCGAGGATCACGACCTCGTCGGCAAGGTCCAGCGCCTCCTCCTGGTCGTGCGTCACGAAGAGCGTCGTGATCGGCATCTCCTCGTGGAGCTCGCGCAGCCAGCGGCGAAGCCCGCGCCTGACGCCCGCGTCGAGCGCGCCGAAGGGCTCGTCGAGGAGGAGCACGCTTGGGTTCACGGCGAGCGCGCGGGCGAGCGCCACGCGCTGGCGCTGCCCGCCGGAGATCTGGTTCGGGAAGCGCCCCCCGAGCCCGTCGAGCTTCACCAGCGAGAGAAGCTCCTCGACGCGCGCGGCGATCTCAGCCTTCGGGCGAGGCTTTCGCGCGCTCTCCATCCCGAAGGCGATGTTCCTGGCCAGCGTCATGTGCGGGAACAGCGCGTAGTGCTGGAAGACGAAGCCGACGCCGCGGTCGCGCACGGGGATCGCGGTCGCGTCCTCCTCCCCGAAGAAGATCCGGCCCTCGTCCGGGAACTCGAGCCCGGCCACCATGCGCAGGATCGTGGTCTTGCCCGAGCCGGACGGCCCGAGCAGCGCGACCAGGCTGCCCGACCCGATCTCCGTGGACACGTCGTGGACCGCGCGAAAAGTCTCGAAGGTCTTGGAGACGTTCTGGAGCGTGATCTTCATCGGGCGAGCCCTCCGGGCGGCAGGATGGTGTCGGTCGAAGCGGCCTGCGTGCGCCGCCCTTCGAGCCAGACCTTGGCGACGAGGGTGACGAGCGCCAGCACCGTCAGAATGGAGGCGGCGGCGAAGGCGCCGACCGTGTTATAGTCGTTGTAGAGGAGCTCGATCTGCAGCGGCAGCGTGTTGGTCTGGCCGCGGATGTTGCCCGAGACGACCGAGACCGCGCCGAACTCGCCCATGACGCGGGCGTTGCAGAGGACGACGCCGTAGAGCAGCGCCCATCTGATGTTCGGCAGCGTCACGGTCATGAAGGTGCGAAGGCCGCTGGCGCCGAGCGAGGTCGCCGCCTCCTCCAGCTCCCGCCCCTGCGCCTGCATCAGCGGCATCAGCTCGCGTGCGACGAAGGGTGCGGTCACGAACATGGAGGCGAGCACGATGCCCGGCAGCGCGAAGAGGATGCGGATCTCCGCGTCCTGCAGAGCCTGCCCGAACAGGCCCTGGAGGCCGTAGACGAAGAGATAGGCGACGCCCGCCACGATCGGCGAGATGGAAAAGGGAATCTCGATGAGGACGATCAGGAGGCGCTTGCCGGGAAAATCGTGCTTGGTGACGGCCCAGGCGGCCGCGACGCCGAAGACCGTGTTCACCGGCACCGCGATCAGGGCCGTGATCACGGTCAGCATGATCGCGTGCCGCGTGTCGGGCGCCGCGATCGTCGCCGCGAAGTGCCCGACCCCCATCGAGAAGGCCGAGGTGAAGATGACGATCAGCGGCATCAAGATGAGGATGGAGCCGAGGATCAGCACGAAGCCGATCAGCGCCCGGCGGACGAGCGGACCGTCGCCGATGCGCGGGAGGCGGGAGCCGGCATGAGCGTCCATCAGGCGCCTCCCTTGTAGCGCAGGGCATAGGCCTGCGCGGCGTTGGTCAGCGCCAGCATGACGAAGGCGGCGATGAGGATGACGGAGGCGATCGCGGCGGCGGCTGCGTAGTCGTACTCCTCCAGCCGGATATAGGCGAGGAGCGCGGTGATCTCGGTGGAGAAGGGCCGGTTGCCCGCGATGAAGATGACGGCGCCGAACTCGCCGAGCGAGCGCGCGAAGGAAAGCGAGGTCCCGGCAAGGATCGCGGGAAGAAGCAGCGGGAAGATCACCTTGGCGAAGATGCGCCCCTCCCCCGCGCCGAGCGAGAGGGCCGCCTCCTCCAGCGCCGGGTCGAGGTCCTCCAGGACCGGCTGCACGGTGCGCACGACGAAGGGCACGCTGGTGAAGGTCATCGCCACCATGATGCCGAGAGGCGTGTAGGCGACCGGGATCCCGATCGCGGCGAGCGGCCCGCCGAGCCAGCCGTTGGCGGCGAAGAGCGAGGTCAGCGCGATGCCGGCCACCGCCGTCGGCAGCGCGAAGGGAAGATCGACGACGGCGTCGAGAAGGCGCCGTCCGGGGAAGCGGTAGCGCGTCAGGACCCAGGCGAGCGCGAGCCCGAAGACGACGTTGACGAGGGTGGCGAAGAACGCCGCCGTCACGGTGACGCGGTAGCTCGCCACCGCCCGCTCCGAGGAGACGATCCGCCACCAGCCCTCGGGCCCCAGGCTCGCGGCCTGCCAGACGAGCGCACCAAGCGGCAGGAGCACGATGACGCAGAGATAGACGAGGGTGATGCCGAGCGTGAGCGGCAGCCCCGGGAGGACACGGCGCGACACGGACGGCACCCCTTCCTTCAAACGCGAAAAAGGCCGGCCCTTTCGGCCGGCCTCCCTGTTCGCCGAACTAAAGCGTTCAGCGCGAGCCGTAAAGCTGATCGAGCTTGGCGCCGGACGCGAAGTGCTCCTCCTGCGCCTGGTCCCAGCCGCCGAAGACGTCCTCGACCGTCACGAGGCGCACCTCGGGGAAGCGGTCGGCGAACTCGGCCGCGACGGTCTCGTTGCGCACGCGGTTGCCGTTCTCGGCGATGATGCGCTGGCCGGCCTCGGTGTAGAGGAACTCCAGATAGGCGGTGGCAAGCTCGGCCGTGCCGCGGCTCTCCGCGACGCGGTCGACGACCGCGACCGGGAATTCGGCGAGAAGGCTGACCTCGGGCGTCACCACGTCGAACCGGTCCTCGCCGAACTCGCGGGCGATGCCGTAGGTCTCGGCCTCGAAGGTGATGAGGACGTCGCCGATCTCGCGCTCCACGAAGGTGGTCGTGGACGCCCGCCCGCCCGTGTCGAAGACCGGCACGTTGTCGAAGAGCTTGGTGATGAAGTCGTCGACCTGCGCCTCGTCGCCGCCGAAGGCCTCCTCGGCATAGGCGCGCGCGGCGAGGTAGGTGTAGCGGGCGTTGCCGGAAGTACGCGGATTGGGGAACACGACCTGGACGTCCTCGCGCACGAGGTCGTCCCAGTTCGTGATCTCCTTGGGGTTGCCTTCGCGGACCAGGAACGCGGGCAGCGAATAGTAGGGCGAGGCGTTGTTCGGGAACTCCTCCTGCCAGCCGGCCTCCACGAAGCCGTTCTCTTCGAGGAAGTCGACGTCCGTCACCTGGTTGAAGGTGACGACGTCCGCCTGCAGGCCCTCGGCGATGGCGCGCGCCTGGCGCGAGGACCCCGCATGGCTCTGGTCCACGGTTACCGCCGTGCCGGTCTCGGCCTGATAGGCCTCGACGAAGGCCGGGTTGATCGCCTCGAACAGCTCGCGAGAGATGTCGTAGGAGGCGTTCAGGATGCTCGTCGCCCCCTGCGCGGACGCCGGAACGGAGACGAGGGCGGCCAGAGCGGTGCCGAGAAGAAGCGGACGCAGCATTGTACGGGGAAGTCCTTGTCGCGGTTGGCCCTGAATATGGCGACCGCAGGGCAGCCGTGCGAGGTTCGCCGCGCCCGCAGAGCGGTCGCAGCCGGACGATCGTTCTTCGAAAGGGGGCTTAGCGGGAATGAAATTTCAGCCTTGAGGTCAGGCGGCCTGGATCGCCTCGATCCGCTCCATTCCGCCGACCTGATCGGCGAAGTCCGGCCAGATGCCGCGCGCGATCTCGGCCCATTGGTCGCGCTCCTCCGGCTGGTGGAGTTCGGCGCCGGCGGCCACGGCCTCCTCCATCGAGCGCGCCTCGTCCTCGGCGATCGCCTCGTCGAAGAAGCGAGCGCCCTCCACGCTCGCCTCGGCGACCGCGTCGCGCTCCTCCTCGCTGAGGCCGTTCCAGAACGGTGCGGAAAAGTAGACGACCCCGGCGGCCCAGATGTGCGCGGTCTCCGTCACCTGCGGCACGACCTCGTAGAGCCGGAAGCCGGCATAGGCGGACTTCGTCAGGTCCATGGCGTCGACGACGCCCGTTTGCAGCGCGTTGTAGGTCTCCGGGATCGGGATCGCGGTCGGCTGGGCGCCGTAGGCGCTCCACAGGCCCGTGTGCAGCGGGCTCTGGATCACGCGGATCCGCAGACCGTCCAGTTGCTCCACACGCGTCGTCGGTTCCTTGGCGAGGAGATGGCGGGCGCCGTAGTTGATGAAGGCCGGTGCGATGAAGCGCTGCGCCACGAGCCTGGCGCGCAGATCCTCGCCCGCCGCGCCGTCGAGCGCGCGGCGTAAGTGCGCGGCGTCGTCGAAGAGGAAGGGCAGGTCGAGCGCCTGCGCCTCCGGCACCCATCCGGACATCGCCGACAGCGTCGACAGGCTCGCCTGGATGGAGCCGAGGCGCACGCCTTCTGCGACCTCCCGCTCGCCGCCGAGCGCCGCGTTCGGAACGATGCGGAAGGAGAAGCGGCCCGGCAGACGCGCCTCCAGCCGCTCGGCGATATGATGCCAGACCCGCGTCTCCGGCTTGTCCTCGCCGAGCAGGGAGGCCGTCGTCACCACCTGCGGCGCGGCGCGGGCCGTGCGCACAGAGGGCATCGCGAGACCGGCGAGCGCGAGGGTCGTGAAGGAGCGGCGCGTAAGGTTCGGCATGAGAAACGTCCTTTCAGCGGGCGGCGTAGGCGGCATAGAGCGAGAGAAGGGCGAGGGCCGCGATCTGCACCGCCATCAGCGGCAGGACGGAGACGAAGACCTTCGAGGGCGAGACACCCGACAGCCGCGAGGCGACGAAGACCAGGATGCCGACCGGCGGCGTCAGCCCGCCGATCACCAAGTTGACGACGACGATCACCCCGAACTGGACCGGATCCACCCCCGCCGCGACGGCGACGGGCATGAGCAGCGGCCCGAGAAGGAGAATGCCGGCGCCGACGTCCAGTACGGTTCCGGCGGCCAGAAGCACGAGATTGGCGATCAGGAGCACGGCGAGCGCACCGTCGACGCCGGAGAGGAGGTCACGGACGAGGCCGGGAAGCCCGTCGACGGCGAGGAGGAAGACGAAGGGCGCGGCGGTGGCGACGAGCAGGCCGACGGCGGCGGTCTCGACGCCGGTGCGCGCGAAGACGGAGGCGACGGTCCCCGCGCTCCGCGTGACAAGGAGCGTGGCGAGAAGCGCATAGAGCGCCGCGAGGGCCGCCGCCTCCGTCGTCGTGACGATGCCGAAGCGCAGGCCGAACAGGATGACGAGGACGAGCCCGAGGACGGGCAGCGCGCCCGCCGCCGCCGCCCACAGCTCCGCTGCGCTCGCGCGGGGCAGCCCGGGTCCGGGCGCGGCGGACCAGCGCAAGGCCAACGCCATCGCGGCCGCGAGAACCACCGCGGCGACGAGCCCGCCGACGAAGAGCCGACCGACCGAGAGATCCGTGGCGGTGGCCAGCAGCAGCAGCGCGATCGAGGGCGGGGCGACGTTGGGAAGGATCGCGGTGGCGGCGACGATGGCGGCCGCGCGCTCCGGCGTTTCCCCCTGCCTCACCAGCGCCGGCACCAGCACCTTGGCACCGAAGGCCGCGTCCGCGATGGACGAGCCGGAGATGCCGGAGATCATCAGATTGGTGCCGAGCACCGTCTGCGCCATGCCGCCGCGCCAGTGGCCGACGAGGGAGCGGGCCAGCGACACGAGACGGTGCGCGAGGCCGCCCGCCGTCATCAGCGCGCCGGCGAGAAGGAAGAAGGGGATCGCCAGGAGCAGGAAGCGGCCGAGCCCCGAGACGGTCGTCTGAACGATGGCCGGCTCCGGCAGGAGCCCGCCGAAGGGCAGCGAGAGTGCGGCGCCCGAGATCATGGCATGCGGCAGCGGCGCGCCGAGGAGGAGCGCCCCGAAGGCGACGGCCGCCGCCAGCAGGCTCGGGCGGGCGAGCGGCTCGAGGACGATCTGCGAGGAGGCGAGGTAGAGTGCCAGCCCGAAGCCAAGGCCGAGAAGGGTCGCGGTTCCCCGCCCTCCCCCAAGGCCTTTGAGGAGCGCCAGCAGGAGGGTCGCGCCGGCGCCGAGCACCACGGGAACGAAGCGCCAGCCTTCCGGCAGCCCCAGCGTGGGCGAGACGCCACCGATGGCCGCCATAACCGCCCACCCGCCGAACAGGAGGACGAGAGCGGCATGCGCCACGACCGCCTCGCTCAAGACGTCCAGCACCGCCTTGCCGCGCTCGCCCAGAAGCGAGGGGATGAGGTCGAGGCGCATGGCGAGGACGCTGGAGGAGACGAGCGGCAGGCCGAGAAAGACGAGGCCGGCGAAAAGCCAGAGCGCGGCCTCGTCCGCGCCCAGGATCGAGGACGCGAACAGATATCGCGCGGCGACGGCGACGAGGACTGCGGCAAAGAGGGACGCGAGAAGCAGCGCGCACAGGACCGACAGGGCGCGCTCGATGACGCCTGCGAGCCGGGCCGCGGGGGCCATGCCCCGCCCGTCCGTGAGTGCCGCGCCCGTCACGTCGCGCGGCGCCACCAGGCGTGGAAATGATGCACCGGCCCGCGGCCCGAACCGACCTTCAGCTCGTCCGCGCGGGCGAGAGCCTCGGTGAGGTAATTTTTCGCCGCGCGCACGGCCTCCGGCATCGCGTCGCCGAGGGCGAGGCGCGCGGTGATCGCGGCGGCGAGCGTGCAGCCCGTTCCGTGATCGTGCGTCGTATCGATGCGCGGGCCCGCGAAGCGGTGCACCGCCTCGCCGTCGAACAGCAGGTCGACGGCCTCGCCGCCCTTCAGGTGCCCGCCCTTCATCAGCACCGCGCGCGCGCCGAAGCCCATGATGGCCTCCGCCTGCGCGCGCATGCCGGCCTCGTCCCCCGCCAGTTCCGTGCCGGACAGGAGCGCGGCCTCCGGCAGGTTCGGCGTCACGAGGTCGGCGAGCGGCACGAGCCCCTCGCGCAAGGCCGCGACGGCCTCCTCGGCGAGCAGCCGGTCGCCGGAGGTCGCGACCATCACCGGATCGAGGACGATCGGCTGGTGGAGCCCCTCCAGGCACGCCGCGATCGCGGCGATGATCGGGGCGTCCGCGGCCATGCCGATCTTGATGGCGGCGACGTCGAGATCGGCGAGCACCGCTTCGATCTGTGCCGTGACGATGCCCGGCGACAGGATCTCGACCGCCGTCACCCCGCGCGTGTTCTGCGCGGTGATCGCCGTCAGCGCGCTGGCGCCGAAGACGCCGAGCGCCGAGAACGTCTTGAGGTCGGCCTGGATACCGGCCCCGCCGCCCGAATCCGAGCCCGCGATGGTCAGGGCGATGGCCGTCATGGCAGCTCCTTGGAAAGCGCGGCGTCGATGGCGGCGCGGAAGCGCCGGGCGGCCTCTGCGGGATCGTCCGCCTTGAAGATCGCCGAGATCGCGGCGATGCCGGCCGCGCGCGCCGCGATCACCTGCGGCACGCGCTCCAGCGTGATGCCGGCGATGGCGCCGACCGGCAGGTCGGGGCGCCGCGCCCGCGTCTCCTGCACGAGGCTCGCCAAACCGTCGAGCCCCACGGGCGGATCGGGATTGTCCTTCGACAACGTCTCGAAGACCCCGCCGACGCAGGCATAGTCGATCGGCGCGCCGGCGGCGCGGGCCGCGTCCTCCGCGTTCTTCACCGTCGAGCCGATGATGGCGTCGGGTCCCAGCAGGCGGCGCGCGGTCTCGGTGTCCATGTCGTCGCGGCCGAGATGCACGCCGGCCGCGCCGGAGGCGAGCGCGACGTCGACGCGATCGTTGACGACGAAGGGCACGCCGGTGCCCTTCAGCCTGGCGCGGATCGCGAAGGCGGTCTCGATCATGGCGCGCGTGGAACCGGTCTTGTCGCGGTACTGAATCAGCGTCGCGCCGCCCTCCGCCGCCGCGCGGGCGAGCCCGGGCAGGTCGCGGCCGGACAGGACGCCGGCGTCGACGATGGCGTTCAGCCGGTAATCAACCTTGCGCATCGGCGACCCTTCCCCGCTCCCCGACCTCGTCCGGGGTCACGTTGGCGATGGCGTCGAGGAGCGCCACGGCGAAACTGCCCGGCCCCCGCGCCGTCTGAGCGGCGATCTCGGCGCAGACGCCGTAGACGGTCAGCGCCGCCGCGGCGCTCGTGAGCGGATCGTCGCCGACGACGAGGACGCTCGCGACGAAGGCGCCGGCCAGACAGCCGGTGCCCGTCACCTTCGCCATGGTCGGATGGCCGTTGCCGACGTCGAGGGCCCGCGCGCCGCAATGGAGCCGATCGACCGCACCCGTGGTAACGCGCACGGTGCCCGCCGGCGCCTTGCCGATCACCGCCATCTCCGCCGCGTTGCCGCGCACGACCGAAGGCCCGCGGGCCAGCAGCGAGCGCGCGAAGGCGAGCCGAAGGGTCGACACCTCGCAATGGACCGGATCGAGCGCCCAGGGGCGGCCGGTCGGCTGAAAGGCGTCGAGCGCAAGCTCGATCGCGTCGCGGCGGGCGGGATCCAGCGTCCCGAGATTGACGAGGAGCGCGTCCGCGCCTCCGGCGAAATCCGCGACTTCGTCCGGGCTCTGCGTCATCGAGGGGATGCACCCGAGCGCGGTCAGCCCGTCGGCGGTGAACTTCTGGACCACCGAGTTCGTCAGGCAGTGGACGCGCGGGCGCCGCTCGCGGACGCGCTCCAGGAGCATGCCAGCATGGTCTGCGAGTTCGCTCACCGCACCACCGCCGCGATGTCGTCGACGTCCGGAGCGGCGTCGATCAGTCCGCTCGTCGCCATGAACGCGCCGAAGCGTTCGTAGCGCCCGCGGTCAAGCGCGGCGGGGCGCTTGGCGAAGCGCGGCAGCGTGTCGATCCAGGCCTGACGGTTGAGTTCGTCGTCGAGGTCCGGATAGGCCTGGGTGTAGAGATCGAACGCCTCGTCCGGATGGTTGGTGAGGTAGAGCGTCGCGCGCTCCACCGCCGAGAGGAAGCGCGGCAGGCGGTCGTCGCCGATCAAATCGTCATGCGTGACGTAGATCAGCTCGTCATAGGCCGGCACGCCGTGCTCCTCGACGAAGAAGGCGCGCCCCTCACCGCCCGCCAGACGAATCTGGGTGAGCTCGAAATTGCGGTAGGCGCCGACGGACGCGTCCACCTGCCCCGTCATCAGGGAGGTGGTCAGCGCGAAATTGACGTTGATCATCTCGACGTCGTCGCGGGTGAGGCCGACCGAGTCCAGCATGCGCAGAAGAAGTCCATCCTCGAAGCCGGCGACGGAATAGCCGATCCGTCGGCCCTTCAGGTCCGCGAGAGTCTGCACCGGCCCGTCCTTCAGGACCGTGACCGTGTTCAACGGCGTCTCCACCAGAGTGCCGAACCATTTCAGCGGCAGCGCGGCCTGATGGTCGAGGTAGAGATTGGGCTGGTAGTGGATCGCGACGTCCGCCTGACGGGCGGCGACGAGACGCGGCGGTGCGGAGGGGTCGGTCGGCGGAATGAGCGTCACCTCCAGCCCCTCGTCCGCGAAGTAGCCGAGCTGATCGGCGACGACGAGCGGCGCGTGGTCCGGGTTCACGAACCATTCGAGAAGGACGGTGAGCTCGTCCGTCTCCTGCGCGGCCACGGGCGCGGCGAAGAGAAGCGTGGTCGCGGCGAGAGCGGTGCGGAGCATGGCGGGTCCTTCGAAGCGGATCATGGGGTCAGCCCTCCTTCGCCCAGGGGACGAGGAGGTCGGCGAGCTGGTCGACGGCAAAGCGCAGGAGCAGCGTCAGGACCGCGAGGATGATGATGACGGCGAAGAGCACGTCCGTCTGGACCCGCGCGTTCGCCTGCAGCATCACGAAGCCGAGCCCGGCCGAGGCTCCGACCCACTCGCCGATGACGGCGCCGAGCGGAGCGACGGGCGCGGCGACGCGAAGGCCGGAGACGAGGCCTGGCAGGCCGAGCGGCACGCGGATGCGCCAGAGCACCCGCCAGCGTGAGGCGCCGAGAAGCTCGGCCGATTCCAGGATCTCCTTCTCCGTCCGGCGCAGCCCGTCGGCGAAGGCGGAGGCGACGGGAAAGAAGATGATGAGGGCGGCCATCACGACCTTGGAGGCCATGCCGAAGCCGAACCAGAGGACGAGGAGCGGCGCGACGGCAAAGACGGGCAGGGCCTGAATGACGAGGATGACGGGCCAGGCGAACTGCATGGCACCGGGGATCGCGGCGACGAGAAGCGCGATCGCGATGCCGGCGGCGGACCCGAGCGCGAGGCCGAGCACGATCTCGGCCAGCGTCACCCCCGCATGGCCGAGAAAGTAGTCGTATCGCGCGACCAGCGTCTCGAAGACGGTCACCGGGGCCGGCAGGATGAAGGGCGGGGGCGCGAAGACGGAGACCCAGAGCTGCCAGAGCGCGAGCACCGCCCCGAAGCCGACGACGACGCTGAGCACGACCTGAAGGGGCCTCGACGATTCGACGGATCGACCGCGACGCGATGGCCGAAGCGTTTCGCCCGGCCCGTGGGACGCCGGCGCAAACGCGCTCGTCTGGCTGGAAGTAATGCTCACCTTGGCCCGTTCCTACGCCGGCATGACCCGGATCAGGTTCAAGGGTTCGGCATCGGCCATCTCAGCGCCGGTTCCGCGAACGGAAAAAGGCGCACCCCTCGGATGCATCGATCCATGAAGGCGCGGCGCGGGCCTGTCAAGCGCCCGGCCTCGGCCCGCGCCTCAAGGACGGAACGTCGCGGTGCGCCAGCCGAACCAGAGGAAGACCAAGCCGGCGGAGGCCTTGAGGGTCCGCACGAAACGATGGCTCCGCATCAGGCTCCCCGTCCGGTTCAGCAGGAGGACGATCGCGGAGAACCAGATGACGTTGGCCAGGGCGTGGATCGTCGTCAGCGCATAGCCGACCTCCGCGATGCCGGCGCCCGAGCCGGCAAACTGCGGGAAGACGGAAAGGTAGAACAGCGCGACCTTCGGGTTCAGCGCGTTGGTGACGAAACCCTCGAGCGCGGCGATGCGAAGCCGCCTCGGACGGGCAGGCGCCGTGACGGCGGGTTTCAGCCCGCCGCGCCAGGCTTCGAAAAGCGCCTTGAGACCGATGTAAACGAGATAGGCCGCGCCCAGCATCTTCACGACGAGGAAGGCCTCGGCCGAGCGCACGAGAAGCGCCGAAAGGCCGAAGATCGCCAGCGTCGCGTGCAGATAGAAGGCCGCCGCGAAGCCGGCGATGTTGGCGAAGCCGGCCAGCCGGCCGGAGGTCGGGACGGTCTTGAGGATGAGGACGCCGTTCGGACCCGGGGTCATCACGAAGAGCATCGCGACGAAGGCGAAGCTCGTCAGGGTCGCGAAGGTCATCCCCATTCTCCCTTCGAGGCGCTCAGTTCAGCGCGCGCAGCACGTCGCGCAGCGTGTCGACGATCTCGCCGACCTGGCTTTCGGAGATCATCAGCGGCGGCGAGAGCGCAATGATGTCGCCCGTGGTGCGGATCAGGAGCCCGCGCTCGTAGGCGTCGAGGAAGGCGGAGAAGGCGCGCTTGGTCGGGTGGCCCGCGATCGGCGCGAGCTCCACCGCCCCGATCAGGCCGACGGTGCGGATGTCGGTGACGTACGGCTCGCCCTTCAAGGTGTGCAGCGCGTCGGCGAAGACGGGCGTCATGGCCTTGGCGCGCTCGAACAGGCCCTCCTCGGCATAGGTGTCGAGCGTCGCGAGGCCGGCGGCGGCGGCGATCGGATTGCCGGAATAGGTGTAGCCGTGGGCGAACTCGATGAGGTTCTCGGCCCCGTTCATGAAGGCGTCGTGTATCTCGCCGCGCACGAAGACCGCGCCCATCGGGATGACGCCGTTGGTCAGGCCCTTGGCCGTCGTCATCAGGTCCGGCACGACGCCGAAGCGGTCGGCCGCGAAGGGCTCGCCGAGACGGCCGAAGCCGGTGATGACCTCGTCGAAGATGAGGAGGATGCCGTGCGCGTCGCAATGCTCGCGAAGGCGTTTCAGATAGCCGGCGGGCGGCGGCAGAACGCCGGTGGAGCCCGCGACCGGCTCCACGATCACCGCGGCGATGGTGGACGGATCGTGCAGCTGGGCGATGCGCAGGAGGTCGTCGGCGAGCTCGGCCCCGTGCTCGGGCTCCTCGCGCGAATAGGGGTTGCGGACGGGGTCGTGCGTGTGGCGCATGTGGTCGACGCCGGTCAGCAGCGTGCCGAACATCTTGCGGTTGCCGACGATGCCGCCGACCGAGATGCCGCCGAAATTGACGCCGTGATAGCCGCGCTCGCGGCCGATCAGGCGGAAGCGCGAGCCTTCGCCGCGCGCCCGGTGATAGGCGAGCGCGATCTTCAGCGCCGTCTCGACGGATTCGGAGCCCGAATTGGTGAAGAAGACGTGGTCGAGCGGGGACGGCGCCAGCGCCGTCAGCCGCGAGGCGAACTCGAAGGCCTTGGGATGGCCCATCTGGAAGGCCGGGGCGTAGTCCAGCTCACCCGCCTGCCTCGCGATCGCCTCGGTGATCTTCGGTCGGCAATGTCCGGCGTTGACGCACCAGAGCCCCGCCGTGCCGTCCAGCACCTGCCGGCCGTCGGCGGTCGTGTAGTGCATGTCTTTCGCGCCGACGAAGAGCCGGGGATCCTTCTTGAACTGCCGGTTCGCCGAGAACGGCATCCAGAAGGCTTCGAGATTGTTCGGCGCGACCGCACCGCCCGCCGGGGGCCTCGACATCTCGTTCATCCGTCCGTCTCCTCGCAGGGGCCGCGCCCGGTCGGGGCGCGACCCACGCTAGAGGGACGCGGTCGAGGCGGTCAAGCGATCGCGCTCACCGGCGTCGGCGCGGCGCTCCGCCGGGCCCTTCCTGACCCGGAGGCGTCTCCTTGGCGATGTCGGCGGCCTTCGCCCGCGAGGGCGCGCCGCCCTCCTCCCCGAGATCGGTGAGACCCGGCACCTCGCCGTGGCTGGTGGCCGCGATCGCCGGCTCGATCGGCTCGGAGACCGTCTCCTCGACCGGCTTGAGGGCCGCCTGCCCGGCACCCTCCTCGAGCGCCACGATCTCGCGGGCTTCGGTCCAATGGCTCTCGTGCCGCCCCTCGGGGCGCCCTTCGGCCTCCCAGAGCTGATGGGCCTTGCGGCGGATCTTCTCGTCCTCGTCCATGGCTTGCGCCTCCATTCTCAGAAGATGAGGGCCAGGAGGCCGATGACGACGAGAAGCCCGATGACGAAGATCACACCGATCGTGCTGGCGAGAAATCTGAACATGCCCTGCAACCTTTCATGCGGCCGACGGCACCGGCGACGGGGGTCGCGGGGTCGTCTTTGCCGCTCAACTAGCGGGGCGGCCCTCGCCGTCGATGTCCCCGCCCTCCCCCGCGACGACCTCCGGCGCGACGGCGGCCGTCACCGGCAGGCCCCGGGCCCGCTCGCGCATCAAGATGAACAGACCCGAGGCGATGATAAGCCCGGCGCCGATGAAGAGCGGCACGGTCGGACGGTCGCCGAAGATGAGGACGCCGTAGACGATCGCCCAGACGATCAGCGTGTACTGGAAGGGCACGACCGCAGAGGCCTCCGCGACGGCGAGCGAACGGTTCACGCAGACATGGGCGACCATGGAGACGAGGCCGAGCAGGCAGAGCGCGGCGAGTCCGCCCGCGTCCGGGCTCGTCCAGGCGAAGGGCGCCAGGAC
>JAEZXX010000108.1 GCA_023419535.1 Pseudomonadota bacterium
GTTCAAATCCGACACGGTCGGCGTCGCCCGCACCGAGCAGATCGGCATGAGCAAGGTCACGAATGTCGGCCAGGCGCAGATCACCAACGTCGGCAAGGAGCAGCGCACGACGGTCGGCGAGACGGTCTATGTGCAGAGCGGCAAGCTCTACAAGCTGATCGCGCAGGAGAAGTACGAGGGCGAGGCCAAGGTCTGGGAGATCCGCGCCGAGGACCGGCTGCTGATCTCGGCGCCGGGCGGCTACATCGAGATCGACAAGACCGGCATCCGCATCCGCGGCCTGAAGGTCGACATCGAGGGCAACAGGATCGCCTTCAAGAAGGGCGGCCCCGGCGAAGGCGCGACGTGCCTGCGCCAGATGGCCCAGTCGGCGACGCCCTTCGTTCGGATGTGAACCGATGAGCCAGCTCGACGACCTTCGCACCGCCATCCTGTCGCTCGACGGCCCGGTCTTCGCCGTCCTCGACGGCGCCCAGTTCGAGAACCTCCCCGAGACGCTGATGTTCGCCGGGATCGAGGCCCGCTGCCTCTATCTCGACCGCGGCGACAACCATCCCGAGCGCCTCGTCACCGCACCCTACATGGTCGACCTTTCTCAGGCCGGCGGCGTCGAGCGCCTGCTCTCGATCGTCGTCTCTCCGCGCCAGCTCGCCCTCTGGCGATGCCCGGCCGGGGACGATGCGCTCTACCGGCACCTGCGCGGCCTGAACCGCGTGCTCGTTCCCCTCGACGTGCCGAAGATGCCCGCAGCCGGCAAGGACGGCGAGCTTCAAACGCATGAGGCCGTCCTCTTCCGTCATGCGGACGCGAACGCGCTCGATCAGGTTGTCCCGGCGCTCGGCGCGGTCGAGATGGCGCGGATGATGGGCCCGGCAGAACGGCTCGTCTTCCTTCCCGAAGGCGAAGCACGGCCGAAGTCGGTCCGCAGCGATCCCAGTTGGCCGAGGCCCTTACCTGGCATGCTGCGCATCGAGGCCGGTCCGTACTCGCAGATGCGCAACGCCCGCCTGCACCGCTCGCGGCTGACCGTCGCGCAGTACTTACGCGACTGCGCGCCGGACGAGACGGCGGACATGGGCGACGACGAGCTTTTCGACGCGGTCCTCGCCTGCGAGCGCTCTGGGAGCCGTCTCGGGCTCCGCTCGGAGGCCGCCCAGGCCCAGTGGGCCTTCCTCATGCTGACGACGGACGGCGAGATCGAGAAGGGCCCGCCCGTCCGACAGGCGATCTCGGAGGCCTCGGACCCCGACGCAGCGGTCGGTGCGATGATGCGGGAGATGACGAGATTGGCCAACGAGCAGGCCGCGTTGCCAGCGGCAAGGGTGTCCTGACATGGTCCCGCTCCTCGCAGTCCCGGCGGTTATTAACGGCGCGGCATGGGGTTGGCGCGCGTTCCAAGTCGCTCGGGCCGCACGTGCCGCAGCACAGATCGCTCGTGCCACTGCTCAGGCGCAGGCGCTGTCGCAGAGCAAAGCGCGCGAAGAGCCGTGTGACGACTGTGAAAATCCGTGTGCCCACTTGGCATGTGGGGTGCCGGGCTCCACCTATCGCGGCGGAGCGCATGGCTGCGTTGGGCTAGCCGCGAACAAGGTGCCCGCCGACGGATCGATCCACAGCCATCACATGCCGGCCGATCGATATTCACCCTTGGCAAGGCCGTTGGGGCCGGCAATCCAGATGAAGAGGGAAGACCACTACGACACAGCTTCGTATGGTTCGAGGGTTCATGGGGGCACATACGCAACCCAAAGAGCACTGCTTCGACAAGGCAAGGTCTACGCGGCGTTCAAACTCGACGTGGCCGATGCACGGCGCATCGCTGCTCAACAGGGCGATCCGTTGCGATATGAAGGTGCGATCCAACAGGCAACCGCATATGCGGAGTGCCTGAAGAAGCATGGTCTTATTACGTAGGAAGCCATTATGTCGGGCATCGTTGATTATTGGGAGTTCCGTCCGCAAAGGGGAATGGGGGGCCTCTTGTTTGGGTCCAGGCGTGCCGAGGTCGATGCCCTGAGCGAAGTGTACGGCGCAGTGGAAACTAGCAGACAGGACCGGATACCCGACCGGATTCTTCAGGAGACACTGCGGGAAGGCGACCTGACAGAAGAGGAACGCGCCGAAATCCTGGCGCTCTATTCGGAACTCGGCCCGGCGGACACGAGCACCACGGAGGTGCGCCGCTCGGGCGGCCTTGTTTTGCGGTACGAGGCCGACAGGCTCGTCGAGATCCTAGTATCGCCCGAGAACGTGCCGATCTGGTTCGGCCCTCACCGCACGGCTGGCTCGGCTCCCGCGCTGACGGTCGCACGAGCGGTCGAAGCGCTGAGCGGACAGGCTGGCTTTTTCGAGGAGACGACGGCATGGTTCCCTTCGGCCGGCCTCATTATGGAAGGCTTCCTGAGACTGCGGGACGGCGAGCTCACTCCACTCGACGGGCAGGAGGAATTCGGCGAGCGATCATTCCTGATCCTGCCGACCGTCAACCCTCCCGACACGGCACGCACGCTCCCGGTTCCTGCCGGCGACAGGACAGAATGACGATGGGCGCTGAATGCTTGTGGGACGGGTCGCCCCCCGCTGATCGGGGCGCCACACGGGTTGCCTGCTTCAGGACCGCTCGGACTCTGACAGCAAAACATTGGAAGGGGTCGATTCGCCATGGGTAGTTCCGTTTCCCTTCGCGGCCATGCGCATGTCTGCCCGATGATCGACCCTGGCCCCAGGCCCCATGTCGGCGGGCCCGTCGTCTCGACGCAGCAGAGCTTCGTAACGGTCGAGGGCGTACCCATCGCGACCGTCGGCGACAAGACGCTCTGCTCGGGCGTACCGACGACGGCGGGTATCACCGGCGGCTCCGCGATCGCCACGATCGAGGGCCGCAAGATCGCCCGGCAGGGCGACGCCTGCGAGCACGGGGGCAAGCTGGTTCAGGGCGTCTCCTGGCTGACCTTCGAATAGGCGCTTCTCCTTCGGCTCGACGGACGAGAACCAAATCACCTTCTGGCGCCGGCGCTTCGCCTTCACGCCGGGCAAGCGGGCGGGCCGCGACTGGAACTTCGAGACGCCGACGACCGTGCCGGGCGCCGAGACGCCCTCCACGGTGCAGCTGCCGAAGAACGGCGCCTACGAGCTCTACGAATATCCGGCCCGCGCCCTCGACACGGACGCCAACGAGCGCGCCTCGAAGCTTCGCATGCAGTCGGTCGAGGCCGACCACGAGGCGT
>JAEZXX010000080.1 GCA_023419535.1 Pseudomonadota bacterium
ATCCTCGGCGAGATACATGCCGACGAGTTCGTCGTCGGTCATGCGCAGCGCCTTGAGGCCCTTCTCCTGCAACTGGCGGGCGGCGCGCACGGTCAGCTTCTTGCCGGCCTCGAGCACGACCTTGCCGGTGTCGGCGTCGATCAGGTCGTTCATGGTCGAATAGCCGCGGAAGCGCGCCGGGTCATACGGCACGCGCCAGCCGTCCTTGGTGCGCTTGTAGGTCAGCTTCTTGTAGAAGGTCGACAGGATCTCCTCGCCGTCCAGGCCGAGGGCGAACATCAGCGACGTCACCGGAATCTTGCGGCGGCGGTCGATGCGCGCGAACACGATGTCCTTGGCGTCGAACTCGATGTCGAGCCATGAGCCGCGATAGGGGATGACGCGGGCGGCGAACAACAGCTTGCCCGACGAATGGGTCTTGCCCTTGTCGTGGTCGAAGAACACGCCCGGCGAGCGGTGCATCTGCGAGACGATGACGCGCTCGGTGCCGTTGACGATGAAGGTGCCGTTCGACGTCATGAGCGGCATGTCGCCCATGTAGACGTCCTGCTCCTTGATGTCCTTGATGGACTTGGAGCCGGTGTCCTCGTCGATATCGAACACGATGAGGCGCAGGGTCACCTTCAGCGGCGCGGCGAAGGTCAGGTCGCGCTGCCGGCACTCGTCGACGTCGAACTTCGGCGCCTCGAACTCGTACTTCACGAACTCCAGCATGGACTGGCCGGAGAAGTCGGAGATCGGGAAGACGGAGCGGAAGACGGCCTGCAGGCCCTCGTCGCCGCGGCCGCCCTCGGGCTCCTCGACCATCAGGAACTGATCGTAGGAGGCCTTCTGGACCTCGATCAGGTTCGGCATTTCGGCGACTTCGGGGATCGACCCGAAGAACTTGCGCACCCGCCTGCGACCGCTGAACGTCGTGACTTTCGACATCGTCGCTCCTTCATTCGACATCGCCCCGGACCAGGGGGCTCATCCAGCGCTTCCTGACTTCAGAAGCGCCCCCGCATGTGTCTGCGGGTCGTCAGGCCGACCTTCCCTTCCGGTCGGACCCGTGTCTCCAGAAGGCCGGCGCACGGCGTTCTGGAGAAACGGGAATGCCCGCCGAAGACGCGAAGGTCCCCGGCGAGCACGGACGGCGGAACGGCGTTTCGCCGTCCCGCCCGCCTGTCGTCGTTCCGGCGAGACGCCGGAACCGCTTACTTGACGTCGACCTTGGCGCCAGCCTTCTCGAGCTGGTCCTTGATCTTGGCCGCCTCGTCCTTCGAGACGGCTTCCTTGACCGGCTTCGGAGCGCCGTCGACGAGGTCCTTGGCTTCCTTGAGGCCGAGGCCCGTGATCGCACGGACTTCCTTGATGACGTTGATCTTCTGCGAACCGGCGTCCGCGAGGATGACGTCGAACTCGGTCTTCTCTTCCTCGGCCGGAGCCGCGGCGCCCGCACCGCCGGCAGCGGCGACGGCGACCGGAGCGGCGGCGGAGACGCCCCACTTCTCTTCGAGGAGCTTCGAGAGCTCGGCCGCCTCGAGGACGGTCAGGCTCGACAGGTCTTCAACGATCTTGGCGAGATCAGCCATTGTAGTTCTTCCTTCGTGTTCGAATGTTCTGAATGCAGCGAGGAACCGTGTACCTCAGGCCGCTTCGTCCTTCTTGGCATACGCTGCGAAGACGCGCGCAAGCTGCGCGGCCGGTGCTGCGACGACGCCCGCGATGCGGGTGGCCGGCGTCTGGATCATGCCCAGAAGCTTGCCGCGCAGTTCGTCCAGCGAAGGCAGGGAGGCCAGAGCCTTCACGCCTTCCGCGTCGAGCGAGGTGGAGCCCATCGCGCCGCCCAGGATCACGAGCTTGTCGTTGCCCTTGGCGAAGTCGTTGGCCACCTTCGGCGCCGCGATCGGATCACCCGAATAGGCGATCAGAGTCTGGCCCTCGAACAGGTTCGAGATGCCCTCGGCGTCGGTGCCTTGAAGAGCGATTTTGGCGAGGCGGTTCTTCGCGACTTTGACGGTACCACCGGCGGCGCGCATCTTGACCCGCAGGTCGTTCAGCTGCGCGACGGTGAGACCGGCGTAGCGGGCCACCACGATCGCGCCCGAGTCCTTGAAGGTCTCGTTCAGCTCCGTGACGAACTCGCGCTTTTCCGCTCTGTCCACTGCCACTCTCCAGTTGGAGCCCGCCCTTGCGGGAGAACTCCGGTTGCCGTTCGCCCCCGACCGGCGAAGGCCGGGAGCACGAGGATCCTGTCCCCCTGGCGCATGACTGGATCCGAAGGACGGAACCGGCGGCTGGCACAAGGCATTCAGAGGTTCGAACCGGGATCCGGTTCTCACCCGTCTCATGCGGGCTTGGCGATTAAGACGGACCGGCAAGCCGGATCTGTCGCCCGCAATCTCGGACAGGAGAAGCGACGAGGCCGAAGCCTCGCCGCCCGTACCGCGATCGAAACCGCGGAACACGTGTCGAAAGCGCCGCATATGGGAACGGCGCTTTCCGATTTGAAGGGCTTACGCCTCGGCGCGCACGCTCGCGGGGTCGAGCTTGATGCCCGGACCCATGGTCGAGGAGACCGCGACACGCTGGACGTAGTTGCCCTTGGCGCCCGAGGGCTTCGCCTTGGTCACCGCATCGGCGAAGGCCTTGATGTTCTCGACCAGCGCCGAGACCTCGAAGCTCGCCTTGCCGACGCCGGCGTGGACGATGCCCGCCTTCTCGACCCGGAACTCGACGGCGCCGCCCTTCGACGCCTTGACGGCGGCGGTGACGTCCGGCGTGACCGTGCCGACGCGCGGGTTCGGCATCAGGCCGCGCGGGCCCAGCACCTTACCGAGGCGGCCGACGAGGCCCATCATGTCGGGCGTCGCGATGGCGCGGTCGAAGTCGATCGTGCCGCCCTGGACCTGCTCGACGAGGTCTTCCGCACCGACGATGTCGGCACCGGCGGCGCGCGCCTCGTCGGCCTTGTCGCCGCGGGCGAACACGGCGACGCGGACGTTGCGGCCCGTGCCGTTCGGCAGGTTGACGACGCCGCGGACCATCTGGTCGGCGTGACGCGGATCGACGCCGAGGTTCATCGCGACCTCGATCGTCTCGTCGAACTTGGCGCTCGCCCGGTCCTTCAGGAGGCCGACGGCCTCGTTCAGGTCGTAGAGCTTCTCGCGGTCGATGCCCTCGCGAGCCTTGGTGATGCGCTTGCCCATCTTAGCCATCGGTTCAGCCCACCACTTCCAGGCCCATGGAGCGGGCGGAGCCCTCGACCATCAGCATCGCCGCATCGACGTCGTTCGCGTTCAGGTCCTTGAGCTTGGCCTCGGCGATCTCGCGCACCTGGGCGCGCGTCACCGAACCGGCCTTGACCTTGCCCGGCTCCTTGGAGCCGCTGGTCAGGTTCGCCGCCTTCTTGAGGAAGAAGCTCACCGGAGCCGTCTTCATCGTGAAGGTGAAGGACTTGTCCTGGTAGTAGGTGATGACGACGGGGACCGGGGACCCCTTCTCCATCTCCTGGGTCTGCGCGTTGAACGCCTTGCAGAACTCCATGATGTTGATGCCGCGCTGGCCGAGGGCCGGACCGATCGGGGGCGACGGGGTCGCCGAACCAGCCTTCACCTGCAGCTTGAGCTGGCCTGCAATCTTCTTAGCCATATCTCTGCCTTTTCCTATCGAGCCCCGCGGGGCCCCGTGCAGTGGCGCGGTCCGGATCCCGGGGCCGGCTTAGAGCCCCCTCGCCTCCCGCACCGTTCGGGGCGCGACGCGCCCCTCCGGTCAGACCTTCTCGACCTGACCGAATTCGAGATCGACGGGCGTCGCGCGCCCGAAGATCGAAACCTCGACCTTGAGGCGCGTGCGCTCGTGGTCGACTTCCTGGACGATGCCGTTGAACGAGGCGAACGGGCCGTCGGAGACTCGCACGCTTTCGCCGATGTCGAACGAGATCGTCGGCTTGGGCCGCTCGACGCCGTCCTGGACCTGCGTCAGGATCTGCGTCGCCTCGGCCTCCGAGATCGGAACGGGGCGGTTGTCCGGCCCGAGGAAGCCCGTCACCTTCGGCGTGTTCTTGATCATCGAGAACACGGCGTCCGTCAGCTCGGCCTTCACCAGCACGTAGCCGGGGAAGAACTTGCGCTCCGCGTCGACCTTCCGGCCGCGGCGCACCTCGACCACCTTCTCGGTCGGGACGAGGATCTTCTCGAACTTGTCGGACAGTCCCTTCTGGCGGGCCTGCTCCTCGATCGATTCGGCCACCTTCTTCTCGAAATTCGAGTAGGCGTGGACGATGTACCAGCGCGCGGTCATGAAAGAATGCGAACTCCCGTTGTCAGCCGACGTTCATCACCAGGCCGACGACGTAGCCGAGAACCTGGTCGGCCACGAAGAAAAAGGTGGCCGCGAAAGCGACCATCACGAGCACCATGGCGGTGGAGATCAGCGTCTCCTTGCGCGTCGGCCACGTGACCTTCGAGGTCTCGGTGCGCACCTGCTGCAGGAACGTGAAAGGGTTGGTCTTGGAAGCCATACACCGCCCATGGCATGAAGACGCGTCCAGGGCAAGAGGCCTGCCCCGCGCGTCCTTTATCTCTGGTGGGTCTTCATTAACCTCCCCAGCGACGATTCACAAGGGGGCTCGACCGGCACGGCCCTTGTTACACGCGGGCCACAGACGCCCGGATTCAGGCAAACATATACAGCAGTTCATTGACAGCGCCGACGGCCGGATCAAGGTGACGATGCGTCAGGACGGCTTTGCTTAAAGGTTGGCGGAACGGCTTCACCTTCGGAAAATCCGAGGGAGCCACAATGCCTTGAGCGTATCGCGATGCGTAGGATTGGCGAAAGGATCGGCTGCGAAGGCAGGTGACCGGTCATGCAAGCACGAGGTCTGCGTTGAGTTTCCTGACGCGCTCCGCCGGACGGCTCCGCGCCGCCTTCGGCGTCTCTGCCGCCCTCCTCCTCTCCGGATGCATCCAGGGCGGACAGCCCGAACTGCCCTCCCGCTCGCGCAGCATTCCGCTCGAGGACGCGTTCGTGTCGGCGCCGGTCGGCGGGCCCGAGGTGACGAGCGTGGTGCAGGAGCGCTACCCGAACGCGACCGAGCAGCGCATCTATCTCGCCAACCGCTCGCTCCAGTCCGGCTCGAACTATCTGCAGGTCCAGTATTTCGGCCCCGTCGGCAACAGCGGGACGGGCCGCACGCCGCTGCCGAACTCGCGCTTGGCGACCGCCGACCTCGCCGGCGAGATTCGCGCCGCGGTGCCGGGCGTCCAGATGGTCCAGTCGCCGCTCTTCGTCCAGAACCGCTACGGCCCCTTCGGCTATGCGGCGGGACGCACCGCGAACGGGGATGTGTGTGTCTACGCCTGGCAGCGGATCGCCGGTGTCGACCGCCGCACGCTCCTCCTGCGCGACCGGGGCACGATCCAGATCCGGCTGCGTCTGTGCGACAGGGCCGCCGGCGAGGAACGGCTCCTCTACTCGATGTACGGTCTGACGATCCGGGCCTTCTTCTCGAACATCACCTGGAACCCCTACGGCGACCCGAACATGGCGGACCCGCGCTTCGGGGGCGTGAACCAGCCGGTCATGCCCGTCGGCGCTCGCGGCTTCGAGCCGGTGACGGGCGTCTTGGCTGCGCCTGCGCCCGCGCCCGTCCAGAGAAGCGCCCCGCCGCGGCGCCCCGGGACCCCGGCCCGGCCGGCGCCTGAACCGCAGCCCGTCGCCGCCGCCGCCCCGGCGCCCGTCCAGCCGCTGCCGGCCCCGATCGGCCCTCTGG